>CAYIHX010000025.1:163-5241 GCA_964363305.1 uncultured Bacteriovoracaceae bacterium
CCGTCACCCGCGCCGTCACCCGCGCCGTCACCCGCGCCGTCACCCGCGCCGTCACCCGCGCCGTCACGTGGCGCACTGCGTCCCGCGCTGAGTTCTGCGCCGCCGCGTTCGGTGAGTTTCTCGCAGTGCATGGATCGCGAACCGTTCGTCTATTTGTTGATGGATCGTCAAGCCTTCAGCGCATCCCAGGGCGACGCCTTGTTGCGTCTTTTGCAACGAGGACTGCGGAGCCCCTGGTTGCATTTGAGCAGTGAGGGGTCTCTCAAGTGAAGAAATCCTCAGATGGTCGAGGCGAATTAATAAAAAAAACTAACAAATTCAAATAGATATATGATTTGCATTATTTCTTAATAGTGTATTAAAATAGTAATGTAATACATGGGTCATCCGTAGGAGTTGTACGTGAGTTGGATACGGGTCTTTCTACCGCGAGCTTTGCTCGCACTGAGTGCCAGCGCGGGCTTCGTCGCCTGCAATGCCGATCTGGGCGTGGTCCAGAACGCGGGGCTGAGCGCGACCACGGAGTTCGACGGCGCTAAAGAGGCCGTGGTGCTCTCACCGAACGCGGTACGCGTGACCTGGGATACTTCCCCTAAATTTTCATCTTACGAAGTGTATGTCAGCTCGCAAGGCGCCCCGGTCGGGACCACCCGCTTCGGCAGCTTCACCATCACCGGTTTGCTTCCGGAGACTCCTTACCGTTTCAAAGTGAAGGGAATCCCGGTCGATACCGCGAATCGTCCTCGCGTCGACGGCTCGAACAAAGAGCTGACGGGGACGACCTGGCCCACCTTCACCGGCGTGACCGTGGTCGCGGCGCTTTCAAAAGATCGAATTCGGGTCACCTGGGGCTATGCGCCCGAGGGGCCTTCCTTCAAGATCTTCGTGGGTGCTGGAAGTTCGATCGCGGACATCGACCTCAATAATCCCGCGACCACGGTCTCGGCGAGAACCGTCGACGTCGCGAAACTGGCGAGCGGCCTCAGCCTCCAGCCGCAGACCGTGTACGCCGTGGTCGTGCGCGCCACCTTCCTTGATGGCACGTCTGAGTCGAACTCATCCGTCATCACCGCCACCACCTCGCCCGCGATCGATCCGCTGCCGACGATTGCGGTCGATACCGCGGTCTTTACCCGTACGCCCGCTTTCACGGTGACCGGCGCCTCGGCTGACTACCGCACGCGCTTCCGCCTCGCGGGCTCGGTGATCGCCGAAGTGACCGGCAACGGCACCGCGCAGGTGCCGAGCGCGTTTCAACTCGCATTAGGTAGTAATACGATCCAGGTTTCGGTCGAGCAGGGGGCCTACACCTCGCAGCTTCCCGATGTCGTCGTGAAGGTGAGAAGGGCCGACCTGACGACGCTCACCCCCGCGCCCGAGGTGGGCGTCGGGCCTCCGCAGGGGCTCGGCTACGCGCAAGCCGCGGGCGATTACAACTGTGACGGCTATGACGATCTCGCCGTCAGCGCCCCGCAGGGGTGGTTTGAGCCCACCGTGGGCATGTCGAGCAATTTCGCCTCCCAAGGCCCGGATGGGGGAGTCTACGTCTACTACGGGACCCCGACGGGCCTTCGCATCCCGAATGGCTCGAATGGCGTGCCTCAGCCGCAGGCCAGCCCGGCTGCGCTGCTCGACCCCCTGCTGATCACCCGGCCGATCCGCAATATCAACGGTTCGCTTTTGGGCTATTCAAATGGTGGTTCGACCTTCGGGGTCAATCTCGCGGCCGGAAATCTCAATGCGGATCTGGTGACAGGCAATGACTGCGATGACCTCGTTGTCGTGGGAACCTCGGTTACTGGGGCGTCGATCACCGGAAATGCCGTGGCCAACGAAGTGTGGGTGCTGTTCGGCAGTACCTATGGCCCGCAAGTCAATTACGACAACATCATCAGCAATAACTTGGCGACTGATCCCTGCGCCGGCACGGCTTGCGCCCCGCTGGTACTCTATCTCACGGTGGCGCCGGGAGCGTCCGCTTCGGGTTGGGGCAGCGGCCTTGCGATCGGCCGGTTTCACGACGCTTCTGACACCTACGGGGGCCCCGATACCTACCTCGATCTCGCCATCGGTGCTCCTCGAAGCTGGGTCGGGGGCGCGGACAAAGGGTCCGTACACATCTATTACGGCGGGCCGGGCGGAATTCGCCGCACCCCCTACCTCCCTACGCGCATCGACGCGCCCGCGGCCGCGACCGTCGCCACCAGCTTCGGCAGCTTCGGTACTTCGCTCGCGGCGGCGGACATCGATGCGGACAACATCGACGATCTCATTGTCGGCTCACCGGGCGACTTGAACGGCGGCACCCTCCGCGGGAGCGTCTATGTCTTCGGTTCTCTCTCAAGCGGGGTCGCGGCCGCGAACCAGTTCCCCGCTGGAATCCCGGTCTGCGGCACGGCGCTTCCGGCCGCGTGCTTGCAGCTCAAGAGTCCCACCCATCCGAATGTAAATTCCGTTTACTTCGGAGCCGTTGTCGCCGCCGCGGGCGATCTCAACGGCGATGCGCTCGATGATTTTGCGGTGGGCACGGGTTCTCGGTATCCTGTGAGTATTTTGACCAGTGGCCTCAACTATCTTCGGCCCTCGGTGAATATCTATTATGGTGGAAATGCGGCCGCGAACTCGCCTCAACTTTCGCTGGGCTGCGTGACCGGTGACGTGAATGGCGCCGGAGGCGCTTGCACGGTCGTGACCGCGCCCACGCATCCGGATAGCTGCACGCCGCTTCCGGCTCAGGGCGGCGCCGGCACGCTCGGCTCGAACTGTAAGGTGCTCGATTTCGTACCTCTTCCGAGCGTGACTCCCTCCCTCTCCGTCGCGCTCCAAGGGCGCAACGCCCGCAGCGTGGGCCGCGTGAACATCAACGCCGGAGGCACGCCGGATGATCTGATCATCGGTGATCCGTACTATCACGCCACCAATCGCCCGACGGGTTCGAGCATTGAGCTTCTCTACGGGCAAGCCAACGGCCTGAACGTCTTCGGCACGCAGGTGCGCCCCCTCTTCACCACCGGGCCGGACTGGCTGGGCTTCAGCGTCGCGGCCGGAAATTTCAATGGTGACTCGTATACCGACATTTCCGCCGGTGCGCCCAGAAGTAGCACGTTCGCGGGGAACATGTCCGGGACGGTTTACACATTCTTGGGAACTCCCTCGGGGATTTCATCCGGCGCGAGCCCGACCGTCATTTCAGCCAATGTCTCGAAGGTGACGACAGCTCATCCGGTGGCGCCTTCAGTCGCGGCTTGGACTAATACCACCTGGGTGGGCCCGATCGGGGATGTGAATGGCGACGGGTTCGCGGACGCAGCTTTCAAGATCAATGCGCAGACCACCGTCGAAGCGCTCGGTATGGAGGTCGATGCGGTCATTGTCTTCGGCTCATCCAACGGCTTGATTCTCGATTCCGCGACTTGTCCGACGCCCTGCCGTCCGCTCCTCAACCCTGCGAGCTTGACGGATCCCCGTCTTCTTCCCGTTCAGTCTTCGAACGATCTCAACGGCGCGGCCATCATGCATATGTTCATCGCCGGCGTCGGCGACACGAACAGCGACGGTTATGACGAGCTGGTGACCACCACTGGTTACCCGAATCCGGCGACCGGGTATCGCATGGTCCTGTACATGGGTTCACCCAGTGGTCCGGCGGTGGCGGGGGATGCCGTTCTTCCCTCGTCCGCGGGGCCGTACGATCCTCGCATTCTCTTCTCGAATAGCTCCGTGGCCCCGGCGGTCGATGATTCGCTCGCGCAAGGGGGCACTTATCAGAAGCTGGCCCACGGCGATTTCAATGGGGACGGTTATTCCGACTTTGTCGGCACTTCCTATATCACCAGCGGGATCAGCATGTATGGCCTCGTCATCTACGGTGGGGCAAATGGCCTGCAGTCGGATGGCGTGTTGACCTATCCGGGTACGGAGGTCGTCGCGCAGACGCCTTGCTCGGTGCCGCCCGGGGGCGATGCCGCGCAACCCGTTTGCAAGGCCCAGCGTTTGAACCCTCCGAACGCCAACGCGATGTTCATGGGATCCTCCGTCGCCGTCGGGGATTTCAATGGTGACTCTTACATGGACGTCGCGCTCGGCGCCGCGCGCGATGATATCGCCGCCGCGGACGACAACGGCACGGTCTATGTGTTCTGGGGTAGCCCGACGGGTTTGAAGTATGGGGTCAGCGATACCGGGACAAGTGGAACTTTGATTATCCCACCACGACTACTCGTCGAAAACCCTCGTTGGGCCGGCGATAACATGGCCTCGGTGGGCGATGTGAACGGTGATGGCTTTGATGAGCTGCTGATTGGCGCCTCTTATACGGATATGCCGGCCGGTCAGTCCGGCGGGGCGTTCATGTTCTACGGCTGCGGCAATGGTGTGAATACCGGCGGCCCGATCACGGCCGGTTGTCCGCAGGGCTTCTATCGCGTGACGGGCGACGGCGTGGAGCCCGACCCTCTCAACGACGTGGTTCACATGGCGGATTCTTGCGACGGAACCGGCTGCAAGATCCTGACGTTCATGCCGACCGCCGCGGAGTTTGACGCCGCGACTTCGAATTCCTTCTATTACAACTACTATGGGACGAACACGATGATGGGTCTTGGCGACCTTCATTCGTCCGCGTCGGACACGGGCCCTCGGTACAATGACGTCGCCATCGGAGGTTACTACTATATTTGGTACTGCACGGCGCCGGGGTGTACGCAGAGCCAGTGGTTTGCTGGCAACCTGGTGATCTATTCAGGTACGCCTCAGGGGCTCAAGTTCGGCACCCTGAGTCGCAACCCGGCTTGCGCGAATGGCGCCTGCAATCCCTACCTCGTTCAGCCGCCTGCGTCGGATTTCGCCGCGCTCCAGTGGTTCTTCCTCGGCTACAAGGGGAACCAGCACTTCAATACCAACACGGATTTTAACGGCGATGGTTACCGCGACGTGCTGATTCCGACGAACTATTACCAGACGCCCGTGAATCGCACGATCAATGGTACTGGCTTCTTCATGCTGCAATAAAAGCGGGATCCGAGCACCTTTTGATGCCGGGCGCGTCATTGCGGGGGGCCGGGGGGGGGTGGCCCCCC
>CAYIHX010000025.1:5251-55311 GCA_964363305.1 uncultured Bacteriovoracaceae bacterium
TCAGTACTGTGACACCGCAGCGAACTCCCGTCTTGACGCGCCCGGCATCAAAAGGTGCTCGGATCCCGCTTTAGCTCCTCCCCGTTCCCGCCGATACATCCATTGGATATGAATTTTTCCACACTGCTCGGCTTTATTGGTGCACTCGCGGTCTTCCTTCACTCCGTGCTCACGTCGACCTCGAATCGAGGGGTCTTCCTGAATGAGCACGGCATCATCATCGTGATGGGCGGAACGCTCACGGCCGGGGCCATCTGCTTCCCCCTTTTTCGTATGTTCAAGCTCGCTCTGATGGCCTTCAAAAAGATGCTCTTCGGGCAGCAGATCGACTACCGCGCCACGATTAAACAGATGGTCGAGATGGCGGATAAAGTCCGCACCGATCCCAATTTCCTCAAAAAAGAGGTTGGCGTGATCCGCCAGCCCTTCTTGAAAGAATCCATCTCGCTCGTGAATGACGGATTCCCTGAAGATCAGATCCGCGAAATCCTCGAGACTCGAATCGCGACCCATAAAAGCCGCAACAACAACGAGACGAAGATTTTCCAGACCATGGCGAAATTTCCGCCCGCCTTCGGCCTGCTCGGCACCACCCTCGGCATGATCGCCCTGCTCCAAGAACTGGGCACTGAGGACGCCGTGAAGAAAATTGGCCCCGCCATGGCGATCGGCCTCGTCGCGACGATGTACGGCATCACGCTCTCCAACTTCGTCTTCATCCCCATCGCGGAGAATCTCGCTGAGAAAAACCGCGAAGACACGACTTTACGCAAAATCATCCTCGAGGGAGTGCTCATGCTCAAAAGCCGCATGCACCCGCTTTTGATCGAAGAAAAGCTCAACTCCTACCTCCTGCCCAGCGAACGCATCTCGCTCCGCGGCGGGGGCAGCGGAGACAGCGGCCGTAAGGCCGCCTAGGCACGAACAGGAAGGGAGTCATGGCCGTACAACCCCCAGCAGCCCCACCGCCCCCCTCGAACGGCGCCCCCAAGGGCCCTGGCGCGGCTTCGGCTCAGGTCGTTCAGCGCAGGCATGATGACGACGAGGAGCACGAGGGCGGCGGCCACGACGATTCCAACTGGATCATTTCCTACGCCGACATGATGACCCTCCTCGCGGTCTTCTTCATTCTGATGTTCTCGATGTCGACGCCGAATCTGAAGAAGATGGAAGAGATGAAGAAGGCGACGGTCGAAGCATTCGGTGGCCACTACAAAGAGCCCCACGAAAAACTCGCCGACCAATTTCGCAAAGTGATCAAAGAGGCCGGTCTCGAGAATCAGGTGAAGATCGAGAGCGATGAGAGCGGCGTGATCGCCACTTTCCGAGGTACCGTGTTCTTCGACAGCGGCAAGTCCGAGTTGATCGACGAGGGCGCCGAGACCCTGCGTCGGCTGGCCGAGGCCGTGAAGAAGGCTGCCGGCGATTACAAGATCGTGGTCGAGGGCCATACGGATGACAATGCGATTTCCTCCCCGATGTTCCCGTCGAACTGGGAGCTCTCCGGCGCTCGCGCCTCGCGCGTGATTCGGATGTTCGAGAGCCTGGGCTTCCACGAAAACAAACTCACCGCCATCGGCTTCGGTTCAACGAGGCCGCTGGTTCAGAATCGCGACCCCCAGGGTAACGCGATTCCCGTCAACCAGGCGAACAACCGCCGCGTCGTGCTCCGGGTGGTGAAGCCGGAAACCGCCATTCAATAGTGACCGCGTTTTTCGATCAAAAAGCCGCGAAGCGGAAATTCGAAAGCGAGAGCCTCCGCGCCGTCGAAGAACTCGTGCAGCCGGGCTCCAATGTCAGTTCGATGATGGGCTCGCGCCTCGTTGCCGAGAAGCGATCGGCTGTAGCTTTCAAAGCGCGCTTGGGAAAAAATCAGGCCCGCTAGGGCCTCCACCGTGAGCTGCTGTTCGAAGAAAGGCGGCGTGCCCGGTAGGTCGCCGAGGGGGCGCCATTGTTTCACTTCGGGGCGAACCAGGAGTGCTTGCAGCAGCTCTTTTAACTTTCCCCGAGGGGTCTGTTCCGGCAGTTTCCAAAGGGTATTGAATTGGCGCCGAATCCATTCATTCAGTTTGGGGCGTGCCGCGACGATCGGAAACCGATATTCGAAGATGAGCGCCGCTCCTCCCGGCTTCAGAATGCGCAGCAGCTCATCGTTCACGGCCGGTCGGTTCATCCAGTGATAGGCCGAAGCGATGAGCACGGCGTCCACGGTTCCTGTCGTGAGGCCGGTCTTTTCCGCGCTCGTCGTCAGAATGGAGATGCGGGAATCGTTCGCGCACTCGAGGCGTGCGCGTTCCGCCATCTCCACCGAAGGTTCGATGCCGATGAACCGACCCGGGGCACCCGCCTCGACCAAGGAAAGCAAGGAGAGGCCGGTGCCCGCGCCGAGATCCACGATGATGCTTGACGCAGTCAAGCGCGTCAGGAGCGACGTGAACAGGCTGCGAGGATAACGCGGACGAAACGCGTGGTAGCCCTGTGGCTCATGCAGTGGACTCATGTCCGGAGCTTCCCGCTGTTGCGGGACGGATTCAAGGGCCCGCTCTGGGCCAACTGGGCCAAAATAGAACACCGGTGAGACATCCTGGGCGGGGCGGCCCGCCGCGCCAGGCTCAGCATGAAATAGAAATGCGTTGAAGGCGGCACGCGGTATGCAAAAGCAAATCTCAAAGTAGGCATTTAACCAAGGAGGATGCAATGCGACAGTCACTTGAGCCGTATATTCATGGAGGGATGTTGGTTCTGCGCGATACGACTTCCGCTCGCGATGCGGCCCGCGCGCTCTACGAGCGTCGGGTGGGTAGTGTGGTGGTTTGCGACGACGACGGAAAGGTCGTCGGCTTGTTGACCGACCGTGATTTAACCGGGCAGGTGTTGGCTTTCAATTACCCGCCTGAGACGGAGATTCGCGAATTCATGAGCGAGGATGTCCTGTCCGTGGGTGAGTCGGATTCCGTCGAGGACGTGGTCCAGCTCATGATCGAGAACGGGATCAGGCGGGTGCCGGTCATCCGAAAGGGGCAGGGGGCGCGTGAGCGCTGCGTGGGGATGGTGAGTCTCGATGACCTGATTATTGAGCGGGCGATCGCGCCGGAGCAGCTGCGCCAGATTGTGGCCCATCAGGTGCTTCGAGTGGAGCACCAGGGAGAGAAGCTGCGTCGAAGCGACGATGCGCATGAGGCTCGCCTCGAGCAGTCCTTGAATCGTTTTTTTAATCTAGCTTCGCGCCATATGGGGTTGCCGCGACCGAGGGTCGATGAAGTCGCTTTTCATTTGCTGAGCACGGTGGTTCAGCGCCTTCCGGCAACCGGGGCGGTTCAGCTGATTTCTCAGCTTCCGCGCCTTTTGCAGGAGGATCTGCTGGGCCTGCGGGCCGGCCCGAATCGAAAGGTGACCGCCGAGTCGACACTGCAGGGGCTCAGCGCCCAGTATGGGCTGAGCCTCGCGACAGCAGCGGCGGTGATGGAAGGGTTCTGGACGGCGCTCGAGGAGTTCACCAACGGGTCGAAGGAGGTGGTGCAGGCGCTGGGTCAGCTGCCAGAACGGATGCGGGCGCTTTTTGGGCCGTGAGGCATTACGACCAAATGGAGTCGTATTGGTAAAGATCGCGTGGATATTCATACCAGGCAACGGGCTTCCCAGCTTCAAAACGCCAGATATGAGCGGAGCGATATTCGACGGGTTTTCCCTGCCGAGTGAGTCGATTCGTGGTGAGCACCATCCCGTGCCGGTCGCTGGCCATGATTTCGTGGACTTCGGTTTTGAAAGTCCCGCCGGACATCTCTTTCAATTGAACGTAATACTCGGATGCGAACGTCTTACGATCGTACTTCCCCGCGAGGCGGCTTTTTCCGGCGAGCTGAAAGGTGCAGTTCTCGGCACATGCGCTCAGCGCAGCGTCGAGGTTTCCGGCAGCGAAGTTCTGATAGATTTTTTCGAGAAGAGAGGCGTGGGGATGCGACATTCGCGGAGCTTCCCTCAATTGCTTCATGAGGGCAAGATCATCCGGTTCCCTCAGGTGCGGGGCGGCTAGCCGGGAGACGACTCTAGCTAAATATCCATTCCCAAGGCTCGACTCTGATCCCTTCGTATTTCCAGGCATCGAGAACGGGGGCGAGCAGATAAGCTTCCGAGTCGGCATTTTTTTTCCGAAATGCCTTCAGGAGTTCTAGGTCCGGCTTTTTGACCGCCTCTCGGTCAAAAAGCTGAAAAACCCGTGTTTTTCCTCCGAGCTCTTCCTCCACGAGGTGGGCCAGGCGTTTTCCCGCTGACCGGTAGTAGTAAAATGTATGCCGCTTCCCGCCCGCATAGCCATTCTTCGCCATTCGCTCATTCATCAGCGTGATCTGCAGGCGTTTGATCAGAGGAGCTCCTAGATGCGTGGCTACGCCGGAATCCAGTGGAAGGTAGATCGGCTTTCCGGTGCCGGAAGGGTGAGGGTCCAGGCGGGTGAGTACAAAGAGCTCGCAAAGCGCTTTGAGATGGGTGTTCACCTTCTTGGGGTTGGCTCGTGTCGCTTTGGTTAGGGCGGCCGCGGTGGGCTCTTCGAGGGTGGCGGAGTGTCTGATCAGGCCGTAAGCGAGCTGGGTATCGAGTTTCAGCCGTTTGAACTGATGGATGTCCCGTTGACAGGTGAGATCGATCCAGTCCTGGAAAAAGTCGCTTCTCACGTGCAAGTCCCTGACAAACGCGATTCCGGGCATCCCGCCTGAGTCCAGGTACTTCAAGGTTTGAGCTCGGGTCGCTTCTTTTTTTCCGCGAGGCAGGCCCTGCGCCTCCCAGAAGGTCATCGGGTACAGGCGGATTTTCCCCATTCTGCCCGTCAGGGACTCCCGGATGTTCTGAAGCAGGGAGAACTCAGTGGAGCCCAGCAAAAGAAAAGAGCCGGGACGTCGGTTCGCATCGACGACTAGCTTGATGGCGTCGAAAAGCGCGGGGGACTTCTGGGCTTCGTCGATGATAGCGGGATGGGAACCTTGCAAAGAGGCTAAAAAAGTCTGAGGGCTTTCCTGGGCTAGCTCCTGTTTGGATTTGTTATCCAGGGTGACATAGGACGACCGTGAGGTCTGCTTGGCAAGAATATCCCGCGCCAGGTAGCTCTTGCCGGTTTGGCGAGCACCCTGAACGGCGACGACTGGGGTGAATTGCAGTCTTTTGAGCAAAAGAGCCAGGGCGGTTCTGGGACGGTCGTGCGGCATGGGGTAATTTTAACCCCCCCTGATTTTGGAAAGCAATTCCAAAATCAGGGGGGGTTAAATGGTGGAGAAAACGACCTCTCTGGTTGGCGCTGACCGGATTTTAGTGCCCGACGGCCACTCGTAGAATTTGAATGACGCGATTCAGCGAAAGCGCTTCGGGCGTGCATCCGTTCGCTGATCGGCTGGGGATGCGGGGCGCCTGATCGACGAGCGTCTGGAGCTGTGGGCTTTCGAGAAGCCCGCGGTAGTCGTTCCAATCGAGGCCCGACTCCTCGACCCAGGCGCGGAAGAGTTGACCTTCCTTGACTGGCGCGGCTCGATAGTACGCCGGAATGCGAATCGGAATTTTTCCGCCGCCGTTCTTGACCCAGGCCAGCCTGGCTTGGATCAGGCGGCATTGGAGGAGCCATTCTGCAAAACTTTTTTGTGGGGCGAAGCCTCGGAGCTCGAAGGTGTCCAGGTGGGCAAGGTTGATCTGCGAGTACTTTTGAAAGGTTCTGAATTTGTTTTGTTCGCCACGATTTGAAAAGTGGAGTGGGTCGTCGGTTTCGTAGGATCCGTAGGTTCCTACATTGATCAGCTTTCGGGCTTCCCCGACGGTGATGGCCGGTCCGCCTCGCGCGGCTAGCGCGATTCTTTGATCCAATTTTTTGATCGCGCGACGAAAGCGAGATTCGATCTCGGGAATTCCGGCAATGGGTCGAGCATTGTTGTAGTCGCCAGCGAAAATCCCTGAAAAGACTTCCGGATGGTTCGCCCAGTCGACCACCGCGTTTCTGAAGTGGACGACGTCTCCGTCGAAGGCGGATTCAAATCCTCCGTGCATGTGGCCACCGGCCAGGACCGGGTCGACGATCAGACCATGCTGCGCCATCGTGCCCCAGATCATTTCCTGCAGGAGGGGCTCGGCAGCCGTCGCCTGTTCGAGCGTGAGGGGGCTGACATTCACCTCGATTGCGGGTCCGTCGATTCCCACCGTGATATCGATGCCTCGGGCTGGGAAGGAAATGACGTATTTTTGCCGATATGGACGGCTATCGACGCTACAGTCTCCCCGACTGCCGCATAGTCGCTCAAAGTAGGCGAGGGCTCTGGTGTGCGCCTGCATCACCTGCCTGTAAGCCTCACTCTCTGGATCGCGCCCGCCGCGACTGTCGAGGGTCATTGCATCAGATGGAATAAAGGTGAACTCGGGTCCAAAGGTCGGTGGCCAGGCGTAGGCGTCCATCCAGCACATCAAGGTGCTGGCCGTCAAGCAAACGACAATATGCCTGAGCTTCACGCTGTACAGTCCCCCTCTCTTCCTTTGTTCGGCGGATAGGACGGGAAACCTGAATTGCTGCAGGGCTGTGAGGAGACAGGCATTTTGAACTGCCCTCGGGCGTTCGTCGCCGATTCACGGCTCCGAACGTCGCAAGATGCGACTTTCACTGGCGTAAAGATGCTTCACGGGCGCGAAAGTGCTCAATTGCGACTTTAGGAGTCGTGAATCCGCCGAGAGTTCGGCGTGATGAAGTGGGTCTTCGTCCGTGTGTCTCCAGGGTCAAGCACCTTGTCTTTGGGAGTGGTGTATTATAATAATCGACTACTTTGAGACCCATTCCGGCCGTTTTCATCTTGAGCGCATTTTTCGCGATGCAAGCCACTGCATCCGGTGCCCTTCCCGGTTGTCTGACGTCTAAGTGCCACGACGATCTCGTCAAGGGTTTCTCCGCGCATAGCCCTCTGCGGGCCAACCGGGGCTGTTTCGTTTGCCACAAAGAAGGAGGGACGCCTTCTCAGTCCCTTCCGCGGGGGCATGCGTCCTACTTGCGGGGCACGGCGGTCAGCATCCGCGCGACTTGCTTGACCTGTCACGACGCGGTGAATGACCTCATGATCAGCAAAGACCACGTTCATGCCCCGCTCGCCAAGGAGGGCTGCCTCGAGTGTCATGATCCCCATCACTCTTCTTATCCCAAGCTGCTGAAGGCCGAGGCGAATGTCTCCTGTGTCGGTTGCCATAAAGAGCAAGGAAATGAGCTACTGAAACCGAGCGCTGACGACGTGCCCACGCTGAGTGCCAGTCATGCGGTCGCGCTAGGAAAAGACTCGTGTATTCAGTGCCACGCTCCCCATGGCTCGACCCATGCGAAATTTCTGAAGGCCGAGCCCGATCGCTTCTGTCTTTCGTGTCATGACGAGGCCGTCACCGCCAAGAACGGGAAAATCCTCGCGTCGATGAAGAGGTGGAATGAGAAGGGGATGCACCATCACGGAAGCGACCTGCGCGAGGGCTCCAAGCCCGTGCATTGCATCAGCTGTCACCAGGTCCACGATCGCAGTCGCCGCGCGATCCTTGCCGGAAACTACACCGAGAAAGATCGTGCGCGCTATGATCCGGATCAGGCTGGCCTTTGTTTTCGGTGCCACCGCTCCGAGCTGGCGACCTTAGCGATTTCATCTGATATCACTCGCTTTCGAAACGGCGAGCGAAATCTCCATCAGACGCATGTGCAAAGCCTGGGTCGTGGCCGCACCTGTCGCGTTTGTCATAATCCGCACGCGGCGGCGAACTCCGCGCTCATTCATGAGTCGATGAGCTTTGTCGGCCTTCAGCTGCCGTTCCGCTTTGAAAAAACCGCTCAAGGCGGGACCTGCGCGACCGCGTGCCACGGGGTCATGCGATACGATCGCGCTCAGGAGGCGGCTAATGCAAAGAGCCGTTAATTTCATGCCCTGGCTTCTCCTGGCTTTTTCGTCGGTCACGCATGCGGGCTTGTTTCGTCTCGAATCCGAAACCCTATCTTCGGCGCGCAACGACGCCGACGGCGTCTTGGAAGCGCCGTTCTATGAATTTCTGTCCGCCAATTACGCGTCGTTGAATCGTGACCTCATCGTCGACATGAGTCTCAGCGTGTTTGCGGACCCGATTCATCGACGTAACGACTTCGTCTTCCATCTGCTGAATCTTTCCTACAAAGTCGTGCCGTCGTTCATGTCGCTGAATCTGGGAAGAAATTTCGATGCGGATCGCGCCATTCGGCCCAAGACGCTGGATACGGTCGGGGTGGATATCGAGCTTTTCGACAAGGCGGTGAGCTTCGGCTCGTTTTTCGGCCAGGAGCGGAGGCTCGAATACAAACAGTGGCAGCCGACGGCCATCGTGTTCGGAGGTCATCTCAGCTACATCAGTCCGGGGCGTCTGCCGGTCCTGGTGCGAACGAAACTGCAAAAACGGACTTTCAAGTTCGGAGACGCCCGATCGGAAACCTTGTTCGAGGGTTCCGCCAGCAAGTCCTTCGCCGGCGCCTGGAGCCCCGAGTTGCTGTTGGATTCCGAGGTCAATGTCGTCAGCAAGAACCTGAATCGTCTCAGCGGGGGGTTTAATCTTTATCCTGATTACCGGTTGGCGGTGCGGCTGCGGGCGGAGAGCTACCTGGTTCGCGAGGAAGATGCCCTCGAGAAGCCGATTTTTTCGATCTTCTCGCAGGGGCGTTTGTATGAGGCCGCGTTGCAGGCGGAGTACCAGCTGCGTTCGGATTTGATCGGTAGCGTGGCGGCTGCCTACACCAACTATGTTTACCAACAGCCATTGCGCACGGACGGCGCTCGCCTTGAATTGGATTTGCGTTACCGGCATCGCCTTGGAAGTTTAGGTAATTCGATTTATGTTCTGCGGAGCTACGGAGGAGAGGTGTACGGAGATCGCCTGACGCTGGCTCAGCACCTGACGGATCGGCTCACTTTGACGGAAGGTCTGGACATCGCGTATTACCGAAAAATCACCTCGTCTCAACGGCCGGCCCTGAATTCCGAGCTGGAGCTCAGTTTTTTGGCGACCAACCGCCTGACGTGTACGTTGGGCGGAGAGTTCAACAGCAATAACCAGCTTCGTTATGACGCGCGAGTGTTTTTTCAGTTGATCTACCGGTTGTGGGCCGAGACATGAGTAACAACACGAAAAATTATATAATGATCGCGCTTTCGTTCCCGTGTTGGGTCGGGATGTTTCTCGTCCAGGAGGTCCGGGGGGGGGGTTCACCCATCGTGGCCGAGCGGTTTGACCATGAGATGCACGTTGAGAAGGTTTTTAAGCCTCTGAAGGTTTCGTGTTCACAATGTCATCATTTCCATCTGGCGGCGGATTCGAAGACGATCGTGCCTGATGAGGGCTTGGCCAAATCAACGTTTCGCGCGCCGTTCAAGCAGATGTGTCACGAATGCCATCGCAGCGAGGAACCTCGCTATCACGCAGCGGTAAAAACTTGCTATACTTGCCATTCGAGCGAGGCCGAGCTCAGTGCGGTGAAACCGCAGAATCATAAGAGCGTCGCATGGAAGACTTCGCATGCTTTGGAGGCGAGAGTGTCAGGAGGTGAGTGCCTGAACTGTCACATGACCTCCCAATGCGTGAAGTGCCACACGCAGCGTAATGATATCCGCATGCGAAACCATACACGTAATTTTCGTTACACGCATTCGGTGCAGGCGCGGATGCAACCCCAACGCTGTGATGCCTGTCATACGAAAACATTTTGCATCGATTGCCATGTGGGCCGAAAATGAGAAGATATTTAAGTGGGATTCTCCTGTTTGTTTTCTTGAGTGGGCTGAGTACCGGATGTGGACCGGATACCCGCGATACCGAGAGGTATCAAACTCGGTCTGGGGCGCCGGCGATCCTGACGAACCCCGAGCAGCATAGGGGCGGCTTTGGTCGCAACGAATGTCTGGTTTGCCATAATTCGGCCCTGAATCTTCATCGCAATCCCGACCTGCCGATCGATGTCGACCAGTTGAACACCGCAATTCGCGATAACGGCGAGGCGGCATACTGCCTCACTTGCCACGGCACGAACGGAACCTAACTCATGCGTCTGAAAATAAAAGAGATCCAGAAAAACCGATGGTTCAAGTTCTTTGCGTCGGTTCGGTTCGCTATTCCGGTGCTGTTCACTTTTGCCGCTGCAATGACCGTGGGTACGGTTCTGGAGAGTTTGCATGGCGCCAGTTACGCCAGTCGTGTGGTCTATCACTCCTGGTGGTTCCACCTGATTCAGTATTGCATCGCTCAGAGCGTGTTGCTTGCGATGGTCGCTCGTTTTCCTTACCAAAAAAGACTGACGGGTTTTTACATCGTTCATATTTCGCTTCTTACGGTTCTGAGCGGGTCGGTGATCACCTATTTCTGGGGGGTCGATGGCACGATTGAGTTGCAGGAAGGCGCCTCCAGCGACCAGGTGCGCTTGAGCGACGATCTGGCCTACTTCATCGACGGAAAGGTGAAGCGAACCTATCCGTTGCCCAAGGTGGTGTCCGAGACCACCCTGGATGAAACCCTCACGTTGGCGGGCGCGGTCCAGGTTCACCTGCTCAGGTACCTTCCCTATGCGAAGGAATCCTCGGTCTGGGTGCCGGCGGCGGGGATCTGGTCGAGCAGTTGGATGTTGAAAAACAGTCGTTTCGGGCAGCAGGTGGACCTGGTTGATGCTCCGGGCGCGGCTTCGTCGATGGATCTAGGGAAGCTTCACCTGGAGGTTGTTTCTTCGGAGTTGTATGCCGCGCTCGAGGGCGCCACTGCGACGGTTGGGCTCGTCCTGATGGACGCGGGTACGGGTAAGTCCTACGTACTGCCTGCTTCGCTGGAGAAGCATCGGCTGCCTGGGACACCTTATCGAATCTCCAAGGTTTTCAATCCGAAGATTCAAATGGAGTTTTTCAGCCTAGAGACGCCGACGGGGGCCCTGCGCTTTTTTCCGCGTTTTTCAACGAAGCCGGTGACCAGCCATCTCGATGTTCAGCAGGATTCCCCGTTCACCCTGTTCGATCTCAGTCGGTTTTCGGTGGGAAACAACGTGCTCGTCTCTCGGGCTAAAGACGGGCCGATCCGAATCGCCATTGGCGCAAAGGGGCGATGGGCGTTCAAGACCTACCAGGGTGAGCCAATCGCATTACCGTGGATGGGATTTACTTTTAGCCTTGAGGAGGATCATCCGAACTCACGTCCGCAGCCCAGTTATGTCCAGGCCGTGGCGAACAAGGACGAAGAGAAAAACATGAAGGCGCTTCTGGTCGAGGTGGAGCGCGGGACGCAGAGTGAGGAGTTGTGGTTGACGAATCGGGGATCAACGCGCTCGACGCTTGGGTTTGAAGAGGCTTTCATCGGCGTCCAGCAAGTACACCTTCCTTTTCAGATGTCGTTAGAACGTTTCAAGATGGACGTTGTTCCCGGTACAGCGGACCGACCCGCGAGTTACGAGTCATTTGTCAAAGTAGCGGGTCGCGGCCCCGGGGAGGAGACGGTTCATATCCACATGAACAATCCCTACAAGGCCGATGGGTATACGTTCTATCAAGCGTCGTACTTGCAGGGTGAGGATGGTCGCTATCATTCGATCTTGTCAGTCAATCGAGATAGCGGGCGTCCGGTGAAATACGTCGGTGCCCTGACGCTCGTTTTGGGTTTAGTTCTCTACTTCCTGACCATCTACGGGGTAATCAAATGGTAATGAGACCGAGTCAGTTCACGTTTGTTTTTTTTGCGTTCCTGTTTTCGCAGCAACTCTATGCGGGGGATCTCTGTCTGAACCCCGACTTGGCTGACCAGCCGATTTTGGCGGAAGGTCGGCCCATTCCCTTGGGTATTTACGCCGATCATCTAAGAAAGTCGGTATTTACATCGGGCTCCTGTTCCGCAGTTTCCTCAACCGCGCTTTACTGCTTTTTGAGTTTCGGGAAAAAAGAGGAGGTTGAGCAAACTTACTCCTGCCGTTTGGATATCAAAGCAGAGCATGTTTCGACCTTTGCGCTCTTGGGGTTGCCCGGAAGGGGGAGTCCGGTGTCGCCGGAGCTTGCCCGCTCTAAATACGACGAGCTTTTAAACGCTTATCATCTTCTCGAGCAGAGCAATGAGACCGGGTCGGGCGCGGGACTCGACCTGTCGTCGTTACTTCAGCGAATCTCGAGCTATGAGAAGATGGTGACCGCCGAAGACTGGCGCCTGCTGCTGGTCGGCCGCGAATGGAAGACTTTGGCGGAGCTGCGTGCGAGGGCCGATGCCGAGGGCGTCGCTTCCGTCGCGTTGACCGGACGCTCTTTTCTGACCCCTGATGAACTTCGTGTGATGGGACTTGAGACGCTTTATGAGCGGACCAAGCCGTTTACGGTCGCGGTATTCATCTGCTTGCTGGGTCTCGTGGCCGCTTTAGCGGCGGATCGGTCTCGTTTCTTTTTTCTGGCGACGCCGGTATTGCTGGGGACTCTCATCGTCACCGAGGTAGCGGGTGTCGCCCTGCGTGTTCTGATTTCTGGACGTGCTCCCGTAACCAATATGTTTGAGACCGTGATGTGGGTGGGGCTCTGCGTACTTGTTCTTTCAACAGTTCTCGGAATTCTGCTGAAGAATCGGCAGATTTTTGCCGTGGGTTTTGTAGGGAATGCAGCCGCTTTGTTCATGATGGTTTTCGCGAATCGGATGCTCGATGGCGGTATTCAGCCCCTGGTACCGGTCTTGCGGTCTAACTTTTGGCTGAGCACGCATGTGACGTCGGTGACCTCTTCTTACGCCTGTTTCATGTTTTCGGCGGTGCTCGCCAATTTCGTGCTGGCGATGCAGCTTTTAAAGAAAGCTCCTGCCGCATTTGTCGAGCGATGGAACTACGTTATTCGAATCGCCATGCAGATCGGCACCGTATTGCTCGCCGCCGGCGTGATCCTCGGCGGCGTGTGGGCTGATTATTCCTGGGGCAGGTTCTGGGGCTGGGATCCGAAAGAAACCTGGTCGCTCATCGCCTTGATTGTTTACATCGGGATTCTGCATGGTCGGTATGTCGGTTGGTTTCGGGGACTGGGTTTTGCCCGCGCCGGCGCCCTCGGGTTTTTGTCGATCATCATGGCCTGGTTTGGCGTGAACAACATTCTGGCCGTCGGCCTTCATAGCTATGGCTTTAGTTCGGGTGGCGTGGTCTTCGTCGTGTCCCTGGTCGCGGTGCAGGTCTTCCTGTCGGCCGCCAGCTACATTCAAGAAGTGCGAACGCGCTGATAGTGAGGGAGACGAGCTTGAGTGGATTCTACTCTCTGCTGGAGCCAAGTAGGCGGGGTTGCCGTTCGGTTGATTATTTGCTGAGTCTGGCGTTATCGACGATCACGGGAAAAAAGTAGCCAGCGCCGAGCTCTTGATCGATCTGTAGCTTGCCCTTGACGAGGATAGTGTCGCCCACGCGAGCCTGGTCGAGGGTTGTCACGGTGAGGTCGTGGTTTTTATCCTTCTCTGAGCCCGTTCCGTCCGAGATATGCACCCAGTTTTTCTTCATGATTCCCGGCAAGAACTTAACAACCTGACCCCTCACGAGAACTTCTTTGCCTTTCAGGGTTTGCTTTTGCGCGTAAACCTCGGCGACGGTTCGGCTGTCGGTACCCTCCGCTTTTTTTACCTTGATGGTTTTGAAATCAATCGCCTTCGCCGTGGGTTGCCCGCCGTGAGGTGATTGTCCCATGGCTCCGTGGGCGGCTGCCGCTGGTCCACCGAGCGTTCCGAAGTATATTTGGTCGAATTTTCTTTTCAGGTCTTTGCTTTCGAAATGAGTCATCAAAAGCGGGTTCATGATCTCGGCCATCGCTCCCACCTTAATTGAAGAGCTGGGAATGGCCGCCCATGCCTCGCCTTCTGCCGTTTTAAGCCGCAAATAGGTATAGTTTTTTGCGTTTTGGATTTCTAAAATCTTTCCGACAACGGAGGTGTCAGCGGACGCAAGGCTAGAGGCAAGAAGAAGGAATGTGCAAATGAGAGAAAACCCAATCCGTGTCTTTTTAAGCATGGCGGCGCCTTTATTTTTAAATTCAACAGTACTGCCAGTCTATGCCACGGATGAACGCAGTGAAAGCGAATCCTCGGGGGCAGGGCCTCTAGTCGATTCTGCGGTACCTGCGAACGTCATGGCAGGACATCGTGCACTCCCCGCTTGTGGGCGTCGCAGTGTAGTTGATTGGAACATCAAAAGTCGGACTCATGGGCCACGAAGAGCGAATATTGTGCTGCTGTTCGGTCCCGTGCATGTCATGGCAGGTCGCGCAGGAACGACCGCCTTCTTTGTTTGGGTTTCCCGCTGCGTCCACGACGTGGTACCAATGCAGGTTTTTACGTACGATCCTCCCGTTTTGAGCGGTGTCGTTTCTAAACTTCGTCTCGTTTTTGCCGATGTCACGATTGAGCATATTCGGGTTATGGCACTGAAAGCACATTGCGTAGGTATTCTGTCTCGATGAGTCGCCGGGCACGTAACGAGCGCGGCTCTCTTCGGGAAACGCACGCTTCGCCAGATGAGGAAACGATGATGCGTGAGGTGAATGACAGCCGACGCAGCCAGCTCCTTCCGGCGCTTCCGGCTGCGCGGGGCCGTGCACGAAGGCCTTCTCGAGGTCAGGGCCGATCGGTCGCGTCACTTTCCCGTCGAGACCTTCGGCCGCCCCGGTATGGCAAGACATGCAGAGCCCACGGGTATTATTGGCCATGAGAAGCTTGGGGTAGTCGCTGGAGTGGGGCGTGTGGCAATTCAGGCAGCTGAGTTCGTCTTGCATCGGTCCGTGAATCGTACGCGCCTGTTGCAGGCCCATATCGTGACAACTTAAGCACAGCGCCTGGGGCGCGGCCTTGAGGAGGAACCGTTCACTCGTGCCGTGCGGGTCATGGCAGTTCGCGCAGGATGCGCCGGTATTGAGGGCGGCGTGGATCTGAGGGTGTCGATCGACGCGGAAATGGCAGCTATAGCAGGTTTGTTCCGTGTTGCGCGTCACGACTCCCCTTTGGGTGTTGCCGCTGATGTGCTCGTTCGACGCTTCGTGACAGGTGCTGCACAAGCCTGCCCCGGCGGGGTAGTGCGGGCGCGGTCGCGCAAAGTGGTCATTGTGACAGCTCATGCATTTGGCGCCGTTGTTGTTGGGATTGGAAGGTACGGGAGGCGCGAAATTCGCCGTCGTCGGCGCGTGACAAGAGATCGCGCACGAGACGTTCATGGGGCGCGCGGATGCGGTGGCGTGGCAAATGTTGCAGTTGCGCTTGGAGTTTTGCAGCGCTTGGCCTTGCTTCGAGATAAAACTCAGGTGCTCGGTCGACCAGCCGGTCGGGTGAGGGTAGGAATAGGCAGTCGCGTCGCCTTCGCTCACGCTGCCCGTAGAATCTTCCCGGCTCTGGCTACAGGCTCCGATGAAGAGCACCGCGAGCGCGACGGAAATAGTTTTTGCTGCTGTCCAGAGAGAGCTCGAAGGTTTCATGGCGAGGAGCAACATAGGCGCGGTGACACGAGCAATCCAGCGACAAAAAGACCCAATGGCTGAGGTCAGAACGATCGATAAGGCGCTTTTTTCGGGCTTCATAGGTTCTCACTCAAACAGTGAGGCGATCATAACAGACACGAAATAACGCAGCAAGTCATTTTGTGTCCAAATCGACTATTTATCTATGGGCGCGGGCTTTTGAGGGATTGGCCGGTGCCGCAGCTGGCCGGTCTGAATGGCGATCGACACCTTGGTCATCATCGTGAAGAGCAGGGCTCCCAGCGCTAAAATCCCGATGCAAAGAACGACCTCGTGCCACGAAGGCACATATTCCATGTAGGTGCCGAGGGGGGACGGGATAAAGCCGGGAAAGACCAATCCCATCCCTTTTTCGATCCAGATTCCGACGATCACGAACACACAGGCGACTCGCAGAACGGCCGGGTGCCAGAACTTCGTTTCTCGTGACATCAATAGACCGAGGGCAATGCATTGCATGACCAGGGATGACCAGATGAAGACCCTGAGGTTGCCTCTGCCGTTATATCCGAAGAGCAGGTAATCGGCGGAGGCCGCGTGCCAAGTGTCCGTGTAGAGTTCCTTGAAAATCTCACAACCGAACAGGAATAGACTCATGAGTAGCGTGTAAGTCATGACCCGGCGCATGGCCTCGAACACCCGGTCGCTGACTTTCAGCGCGGTTTTCGCGCGAATGATCGAAAATATGAGAATCAACAACGCGGGGCCCGAGGCGAAAGCGCTGATCAGAAACCGGGGCGCCATGACCGCCGTATTCCAAAAATAGCGCACCCCGAGCCCTGAGAGCAGAAATGCCGTAACGGTATGAATGCTGACCGCCCAGACAATTGAGATCAGCGCGAAGGGTAGGTAGAATATTTTTCGGGGTTTCTGACCCATGTACATCTTATAAAGAAGGTACCCGGGCACGTGCATATTGAGGAGCAGGTAACCGTTGAAGACGAGCACGTCCCAGGCCAGGAGCGATGTCGGGACATTCAGAATGCCGCCCACTCCGGGGATGAGATGCCAAAAGCGATCGGGGCGACCGATGTCCGTGAAAATAAAGAGCAGGCACATCACGATCGCCACCACGGCCAACAGCTCGCCGATGAGGACAACCTCCTTCAATTCAGCGTTGTGGTAGACGTAGGCGGGAAACACGAGGATCACGGCCGCCGCAGCGACGCCGACGAAGTATACGAAGTTCGCGATTCCCAGGCCCCAGCAAACCTCGTTGGTCATGTGCGTGACGATCAGCCCTTCGTTCAGCTGTTGGGCATAGACGAGGCTCCCGAAGGCTACGAGCGCGGAGAGGCCGGTAATCCAGCCCATATAAAGGCGGTCGCCGGTCAGCGCGTATTTAATCATGCGGGACCAGTACACGAAATAATTAATCATAATTAATGACTCTCGCTTCGGATTTTAGGGATTACATAGGGCGATTGAATCGGATTTTCGGAGGCTTGCATGGGGGGAAATTTCACGGAATGAGGACTGTGGCAGTCGATGCAGTTGAACTGCACTTTAGGCTGTCGCCAGCCGCCCATTCTCTTGCCGTGAAGGCCTCGACTCCAATCGTCGTACCTGTTTTGGTGGCAGCGCGCGCACACGGCCGACGGTTGTTTGAAATTGGCGGGGTGGCTTTTCGAGCTGAGAAGGTAGTTGTGGTTGTTCGTGTCGTGGCACATGTTGCAGGACATGGTTCGATTGCCGTGGGTGGGGGAAATGCCGACGTGCTCCAGTTTTAGGGGCCGATTTTTCTTCACGAAGAAGTTCGATTTTTGGGTGTGGCAAAACTGGCATTCATTAGAGCGCGGAGGAAGAGGGCGCTCCTTCAGCTGGAGCATGCTGTCGTCGGTCAGAATAGGGGGCGGGGTATCGCTCCCATTCACGCCGCTGCTGATTGCGAGCAGAAGGATCAGATTGAAAAAAAACCACCTAGCGCTTGCCAAGATAAACCACTCTCGCGTGAAAAATTCTTATTTTCGTCTGTGTGTATACTCTCTTTTTTTTCGGCATGTGAACGTATCTTAGGCCTTTGTGTGTTGTTTGGACGCGAAAGTTGCAATGATTTGATTTTGTGCGTCAAAAGGACTATTGTCTAGCTTCATTATGCTGGTGTTCCTGGCGATTCTTCAATTTTGTTCGGCATCCTGGGCTGAATCCCCGGTGGGAGTTATTGCTCGTGAGTCGCAGATCAAGACGTTTCCATGTTCAAAATGCCATAAGTCTTTTGGGGGAGAATTCTCGTCAGAGCAGGCCAGGACTCACAGACTATTCGTGTTCAAGCACATGCCCGAGCATACGGACTGCCGCGTGTGTCATAGTTCAAAGCAGCCTGATCGGCTCAATCTCCTCGATGGGACCCTTATTGGATACGACGAAATGCCGCGCTTGTGCGGACAGTGTCACGGGAAAATCGAATTCGAGTGGGGCAAGGGGTTGCACGGCAAGACGGTGGGTTCCTGGCGCGATCAAAGATCGCGCCTGCTGTGCGCTGAGTGCCATGAACCCCATGCGCCCAAATTTCGTTCGATGGAAGCGATTGCAACGCCGGTTCAGTCGAAATATGTCATTCCGAAAGAAGGTCACAAATGAGCACGGAGAAGAAGCCTGAGGGAGATACGCCTATCGTGAGCGCGATCGAGAGAGTAAGTCGCGCGATTGACATCAAGCTTTCCGCGAAGGTCGAGCGCCGTTCTTTTTTGAAAGTCGGAGCCGCCGCTGCTGCGGTAGCGGCCGGTCTGGGCCCGACCAAGGGGGCCAAAGCGGCGGGCCTGTCCTTTGATTCCTTTTTTCAGAAGCATTATAAGAAGCTGACTCCCGAAGAGAAAACGAAGATCTTGCGACGGCTGGAGCGCGAAGAAAAAGCGGATTATGGCGTCGACGTCAAGATCGACGACCCGGCCCCGCTCGAGGGCGTGCAGTTCGGTTATTTTCTAAATCTGATGAAGTGCAACGGGAATCGCGCGTGCGTGGAGGCCTGTCGCAAGGAGAACAACTTAGACGAGTCTATTTCCTACATCAAAGTTTTAGAGATGGATCGCGGGCATTTCAATCTTGAAAAGGGAGATCGCTTTTACAGCGGAACGGTGCCCAAGGCGGGCAAGTTCTATTTGCCCGTGCAGTGCCAGCAATGCGAGAACGCCCCCTGCGTCAAGGCGTGTCCGATTCAGGCGACCTGGCCTGAAAAGGAGGGCGTCGTGGTGATCGACTACAATTGGTGCATTGGCTGCCGCTATTGCATGGTCGCCTGTCCTTACGAGGCCCGAAGCTTCAACTTCAAGAAGCCCGTGGTGAAGGACATTAATCCAAACCAATCCTATCTGAGCAATCGGGTTCGACCCTCGGGCGTCGTCGAGAAGTGCACCTTCTGCCTGCATCGCACCAGAAAAGGACTGAATCCCGCTTGTCTCGAGGCATGCCCGACCGGTGCTCGCAAGTTCGGGAACATGCTGGATCCAAACAGCGAGGTTTCCCAGATCTTCCGAGAGAAGAAACTTTACATCCTCAAGGAAGAGCTCAATACGCTCCCGCGGTTCTACTACTATTTCGACGAATAGGTAAGTACGCGGATTAATACACCTAGTTGGTTTATTTCGTGGTGATTCGGCCTCGCATCGGGTGTACGGATGCCGGGCTTGTGTTAAACTACTGGGGAGCAGTGGGATCATCGGATGAGTGGATTTTATGGGGCTGATATTCAATAAGTTCGTTTTAGTGGCGACAGCCGGGCTCTTTTTCTTTTGCGCTTCGGGCTGGGACGGGATCGCCGACGTGCCGGTGCGGTCGTATCACAGCATCCATCCGCCGATACTCAAGGAGAAGGGGGGTTGGTTCAAGAAGGAGCAGTGCGATGGATGCCATTTGGCGGGCAACAACGACGTTCCGATGAGGCGCGAGAACTGCGAGAAGTGTCACTCGGCGGAGTCTTACCCGAATGGACAGCCTCTTTTTGCCCAGGAATCACCCAGGAGCTGTACGTGGTGCCACAACCGCACGCCGTACGTGCGCGACCGCGCGAGAGGCGAGTGGACCGAGCTTCACGCCAAGCCTCATCACCAGAACTGTCTCGATTGCCACAATACGCAACATCGGAACATGCGCCCGGGTCGGGCTCAATGTATCGCCTGCCATCGAAACAAGGCGACCCATTGGGCGGATGCGCCTTTTTGCTACTCCTGCCACTCCTTTTCGTCGCGGGGTCTGCGCGATCCGAAGCCAGATCCTGTGGGTAACGGCGCTATTATTGTTCCCTAGCCGTAAGGGGGGCGCCGCCGAGATTACTCTCCGGTTTCCGCCGTGTCCGCTTTCAGCAGGATGGGGATGATCTGGAAAGCCAGTCGCGTGAGCACAGGTCCGAGGATCAGCCCTGGCAAACCGTACACGAGCACCGCGCCGATGATGGCGAGCAGGGACACCACGGGGTTCAGCTCGACCTCGTCGCCGGAGCGGGAGTTGAAGTAGGGTTTGATTAAGTTGTCGATGATGGCCGCGACCAAGGAGAATACCCCCATGATGGCGGCTTGGGCGTAGTTCCCCTCGAGCAAGAGTATCAAGGTGAGGGAGGCGCCCACGGCTCCCGCGCCCAGCATGGGAATGAACGAGAAGATGAAGGTCAAGAGGAACACGAGGAAGTACTCGTGGAGGCCCGCGATGGCGCTGCCGACGAGGATGAGCGAGCTCTGGACGAAGCCCGAGAGGGCGGAGGCCACCAGCGCCGTGTAGCTACTTTTCTGGATGACGACGATGATGCGGTCGAGCTCGGCGTCGGTCAGGACGTTCAATTCCTTGATGGCGGACTTGATTCTCTTCGACTGGGTGAGGAGCACATAGAGGGCGGCGCTGAACACGAAGAGGCCAAGGACGAAGGCCGGCACGCTGGACACCGTCGCGGTGGTGATGGCCATGGCTTGAGTGGCGCCTTTGTTCATCATCTCGCCGCCGCTGCTGCCGCTGTCCGTGAGGTCGTTGAAATAAGGGGCGACGGATTCCCAAATCCCCAGGGCTTTTTTGTAGAGGGTAAGTTCCTCCACGTTCGTGCGGGACAGGATCTTCACTTTGCGGATGATGTTGATGATGAGGCCCGTGAGGGGGATGGCAAGGGCCAGAAAGATGCTCGTGAGGATGAGGAGGGCGGGGAGTTTGCGTTTGGAGGCGCGAATAGAGAAGCGGCTCACGGTGGGTTCGAGGGCGAAGGCCACGAGTACGGCGAGCAAGAGCGGCGTGATGAACGGGATAAAGACCAGGCCGAAGAACACGAAAATGACTGCGGCGAGGCTGAGGCGGCTCGCGCGGTGCTTGGTGATGGCTTTCATGCGCGCAGTATGGCCGAGGGCGGGGTGGGTGACAACCCTCAATGATCTTGAAGAGATCGCGTGACAAGGCAGCGCATCTTTTGTTTCAATGACAGCCTATGAAAACGAATATTCATCCTGTTGAACGTGGGGTTCGCGTGGTCGTTGGTCTGGTGCTCACGAGCATGGTTTTCTGGGGGCCGGAGAGTCCTTGGTTTTTCCTCGGCCTGATTCCCGTCGTGACGGGGGTGCTCGGCTGGTGCCCGCCTTACGCCATGCTGGGGATCAGCACCTGCCCACGTAAAAAGGCGTGAGCGTTTGCTCAGAGCGGCGCCAGCTCGCCCCCTGTGCCGATGGCGTACTGCGAGACGGTGTTCTCGTCTGAGTGGGTGACGTAGACGTAGCTACCCGCGGGATCTACCGTGATGGCGCTCCAGGCGTTCGCGCCCATTGCGACTTTTGGGCCCGGCGGCGGGGGTGGGGATGCCGGGGCAGCCTGAGGAGAGGACGGCTACTGCGAGGAGGAGGCATTATGACAATATGAGTCATAACACCTCCTTCTGATCGATTGCTGCCCTACTAGTACGCGATAGGCTGGTAGGCCACGCCCTCTTTTCCGACGGCGGGTTCTTCCATTCCGGTCCTTTGTCTCTCCGCTCCGGAGGCAGGATAAAACGCTGTTCCGTCCCAAGTGGAAACATCGGAGGCATAGATATCTAGCCCATTGTTTCGAGCGCGATTACGAAACCAGATCTTCGCGGCCGTGTTGCCATTGGGGTTTTGGTCCCAATCCATGGCGAGAATGATCGCATTGACGTCGAGAGCCTTATAGGGGGCATAGTAGGGGTCGTCGTAGGAGGCATCCATGCAGATCAGGAGCCCGAAGTTGCCGAATTCCGTTTTCAGAACGAAGTTCTCTTGGCCTGAGGTGGCGTATGCCGAGTCCACCCAGTAAAGAGCGCGTTTCCGATATTTGCCCTCGAATCCCAGCGGGCCGACCACCCCTACGGAGTTATAGTATTTTCCGGCGTCTTTTTCGATTCCAGAGTACAACACGTAGACCCCGTGTTTCACGCTGAATTCGGTCCAGTAGGCAGTGGTTTGTCCGTTGGGCATCTCTTCCGCCACGGCGGAAACATCCATACAGGTGCGGCCTCGGTACTCGGCCGTGCCGGGCAAGCACCAGATCGTGGTCGGTGCCGCGTAGCCAAACGTCGAGCCTTCGGGCATCACGATGATATTGGCTCCATTACGAACCGCCTCTTCGGCATGTCGGGTCAGAGCCCGGAGATTGAGCGCCGGATCCCCGAAATGCTCATCCCCGTTGTATTGAATCAAGGCCATCGTGCCGGGCCGAAACTCCCCTGCCAGGGTGAGCAGCGGGTGAGTCGAAATGAAAATGACGGAAATGATGAGTGTACTGAGCCAGCGAAAGTATTTGTTCGTTATTGTGTTCATCCCAGGATGAGACGGTTGATCCTGGGGCACGTCAAGACCTGTTCAAAAAAGGTGGTTCCGCGTTGAAACCATTTCCTGATTGGTGTGGACGAGGTTCAGATCGTTACGAGGGGATGATCTTGAGCCCCCCCCCAGAAACTCTGTCTCGAAATCGGCACGAAGATGACCCGGGCCTCATTTCAACAATCGTCGTTGAGTGAGGTGGCGTATCGCGTTTCTGGCTTCGTTCCATTGAGCGGTCAGATCGGGCGAGATCGCCCCGATCTGGCTGACCTGATCGAGCAAGGGAAAATGAGTAGCGGGCTGGCGCCGGTTCCAGTCCCAGGATTCTGACTCGAGCTTTGTGGCTATTCCTTCATACGACTGCCGTTCCATGCGAATTTGACCGTCTGGATGTCTGGCTTCTAAGTGGTGCACGACAGTGTCGATGGAGCTTTTTGCAATCGGTTGATTTCTGTGGTCCGCCCATTTGAGGACAAAGCTCAGGCCGCGGAGCACGTCATAGAGATAGAAGCGCGGAAAGCAGGGCTTGAGCCAATCCTCCTCATCGGAGCGTTCATCGGCGTTGTATTTGCTCGACGAGCCCCGGCGTAGTTCGCGGTCGAGCAAGCACTTCGCTCCGCGATCGAGAAACTGCTCCTCCTCGGGGGTCAGCGTTCGGTGAGTCGTGAGAATCGCCTCCAAAGGCGCAATGGTTCCGACCATCGAGCTTGCGTTTGGATCGGCGTGGTAGGCATCTTCGTCGCAGTTGAGGCCACCGTCGGGCATTTGATATTTGAGAAACCAACCGCGTGCCCATGGGAGTTCGGCGTCCACATCAAGGCCTGTCGCACTGAGGATCTGATAGATATTGCCCAACGCGCAGGGGCATGGGGCTTCCTGATGGAAGCCCTTGTCCGCCGGAGCCTCTTCACGGAAAAAATAAGGCAAGTGAGTCCTCTTTATCTCCGATAGCATCTTTTGGACCGCCACTTTGGGGATTCGATGAGCCATGCCCATCTCAAAGAGCACGGACATGTGCCACCACGGCGAATTCCACTTGGGCCAGTATGGATTAGCTTCGATGCTTCGGATGGCTTCGTCCGAGCTGAGGAAGTGGATCGACTCCAAGATCGCTGATTCGTGATCGGGCTTTGTCAGAGGAGTACTCCATCTGCTTCAATTTCGAACACCTTCGAGAACACAAACTCATCGGAGTTTGCACCCTTGAAGAAGTCGGCATCTTTGATGAACTCGACCTGGACCATCCCGAGTTTTTTGGCAAGCCGATGGGACGCGGTATTTCGTGTGTCTGACCATGCTTTGACTTCGAGGACTCCGAGTCCCTCACGCAGATACGCGAATATGACCTCTAGAGCTTCCGTGGAAAGGCCCTTGTTTTGGTGAGCTTTCCCTACGAGGTAGCCGATCGCCGCGACCCCATCCTGCTTGATGCTGACTTGGAAATGCCCAACGGCCTGGTCGGTGTATTTGTCTCTGGCGACCCAGTTGAGCCAGATCTCAGATCCATCGGGGGAGCGCCGCTTTGACCAGCGGGCGCAGCGTTCCCGTTGCTTCTCTACTGATTGAGGTTCGGACGGAATGAAGGAGTGGAGCTCAGGATCACAAAAGAGTTCACATAGATCTTCAGCATGGGTTTCGAGGATAGGTTCCAGAAGGAGTCGGCTTGTTTTCAAACCCGGTTGATCAAACGGCACCGTTGAATTCTCTTTGAGCCAATCTGACTTTCTGATTTGGAAGACAACGGAAGTACTGATGTCACCGGTCACCGGAGTGGGGCTTGCGTTCGTCACTTCGACTCCGCCGATCTTCGCCATTGCCTTCCGTGATCGATGGTTATTTTTCCCCACGACGAAGTAGGCCGTCTCGACGAATTGAAAGGCGTAGCCCATCATGAGCGCTTTGAGTTCGCGATTACGGGTTCCGCCCCAGTAGTCGCGGGTGAGGAACGTGAAGCCGATCTCGACCGAGGATGTTTGGGGATTGTAATCGGTATAGCGAGAACTGCCGATGATCCGGCCAGACTTCAGGTCGACAACCGCGAGTGCGCCTTTGGATTCAATGCCTGAACGGAAGAAGACCTCAAATCTCTCACGCGTGTAGCGCTTGTGGTCTGGATGCAGCTCCCAGATCAACGGATCGGATGCCGCCGAGAAGAGAGGCTCAAAATCTTTTTCGATGAGGGGGCGAAGGCGGAGCGAGTTCCCTACGAGGGTAGGCTGCCAGTGAATGGGGGCGTCTTTCGCATTTCGGTCCATAATAATAAAAAAACCCTAACATATTGCTATGTCAGGGCTTCTTCTTTTTTTAATTGGTAGCGGGGGCAGGATTTGAACCTACGACCTTTGGGTTATGAGCCCAACGAGCTACCGGACTGCTCCACCCCGCGTCAGAAACTTGTTCCCAGGGATTACGCTTTCCCGCGGAGGCGGTCAAGCAGTTCCCGGAGAATTCTTTCGGGCGCTTATTTGCTGATGCTTTGCTCGACCGGGGTCTGGCCTTCGATCGCGACCAGCGCGCGGCCGCTCAATGACCGAAGCATGAGGCAGAAGTTTCCGGTGCGGTCCGTCTCGGTCATGTAGACGGCGGCATAGGAGGTGTTGGGATCGATCAAAACTCGGACCTTGTGATTGAGCGTTCCGCCGTTGTCGACCACCCCGCACAGCTCGGCGAGACGAAGATTCTGGTACGGATACACGAAGCTCGTCACTCGGAGACTGGGCTCGACCGGCGTCTGCGCGAAAATTGCCGGAGCCGCGGCGAGGGAAGAGAGGCCGATCATCATGGAAGTGAGGATGAAATTTTTCATAGTTCGAGGTTCGATCGCTTTCTGGATGCTGTCAAGTCGGGCACAATCGGGGCATGCCTCAATGGAAAACCATTTTTCGGAGTCGCCTCGCCGTAAGGATGGGGATTTCGCTCGGTCTGCTGGTGGGCTTGGTCTGGGGCGCAGGGTACTGGGCCGTGCATCGGTACCCCCTTGAGCTTTCAGAGTATCGAACCTCTCGAACGTTGCGCAGCGCGGGGGCTCGTCTGGAGAGTGCCCCTTATGGAGGAAGAATGGTGCGGGGTTGGGTGCGGGATTTCTGCGCGCCGGGTGACTCAGCTTGTCGATGTGTGGCCCTGGTGCATGGGTTGGGAGACCGCGCAACCACCTGGAAGCGACTGCTCCTGACTCAGCCGGAGGAGTGGAGCAAGTCGTTGCGTCTTTTGGCGATCGACTTGCCGGGGAGCGGCGAGAGTGAAGCGCCCGCCTCTTCGGAGGGGTACCGCATCACGGAGTTGGCGCGAGCAGTGAGTGCTTTCATCCGGGCGCGGCCGGGGTGCGGCAGCGTTTGGCTGGTGGGGAACAGTATGGGGGGCGGGGTGGTGGTGATGGCCGCGCTTCAGGCGGATAACCGGGTACGGCGGTTGGTGCTGTTGAGTCCGGGCGGTATGGAGCCGCCATCCGAGGGAAGTTTTGTTTCAAGTGGTCAACCCCTCACTGAGGAACTGCTTCGTCGAGTGGCGGCGCGGGAGCTTCTGCGCATCGGCACGGTGTCGGCGCTCAAAGAATTTCAGGCGCGTGCCTATGCTCATCCACATCCTTTGCCTGATTATGTCTGGGAGGCGGCAGCGAGGCGGATCCGAGAATCTTCATCTTCGGATATCCTTAGCGCGCAGCGCCCCGAGGATTTTATCGGCGGGCGGGTGGCTGAGATTCAGATTCCTAGTGTGATTCTCTGGGGCCTTGCTGATCGGGTGACGCCCCTGGAAGAGGCGCGCCCGTGGCTTTCGAAGCTTCGCTTTTCACGGCTGCAGGAGGTGAAGGAATGCGGTCATCTCCCGCAGAAGGAATGCCCGCTGGAAGTGATGGGCGCCTTGAATTCTTTGCTGAATGCCGGCGCCGGGGGCTAAGTGGCGCGATGGCGGGAGATGAAACATCAACTTCCGCGTCGAAAAAGCCACAAACTTGGCCGGGAAGTTGATGTTTCATCTCCCGTTCGGAACGCTGCGTTCAGGCCGGAGCGGTTCAGCTGCCGGTGAGCGTTCTGAGGCGTTGATCGATGAGTGCCTTTTGCAGAAGCGGTTTGAGTGACGAATCGAAAATTTTCGGGCTGCTGCGCGCCTTCCAGACGGTTTGGGACGATACATTGAGGAAGCGCGCGACCTGTATGGGCGGAACGTGCAGGAGTTCAGTCAACACTGAGATGAAATGAGTGCGTCGTCTTCCCTTGGAGAGGACATCGGCCAAATCTAAACGAAGGAGTCGAGCGTAGGCCCGCGACGCTGCTTCGAGGTCGATGGCTGCTAGGCTCATCTCTTGGGGCCGCGTGGGTGGCAAGGGGCTGCCGAGCGGATGAACCGTCGGGTCGGATGAAATATAACGGTGAAAATTCTCGAGTCCGGTGGCCCCTTGAAAGCCCAAGCGATCGCGCCAGCGGGGAATCGACGGGAAGGATGGGAGACTCAGGCCCAACCAAGCGGCGTGCGTTGACCATTCCCACTGCAGCGGATCGTTGGTCAGTGCGTCGCGGCAAGGGTTGAGGTGCACGTAGCGGATTTGTCGCAAGAGGTGTTTGGTGTTTGGAATCGCCTGTGCCGGAGATAGCGGAGTCTTTCGCCATTCGGCGGGGAGAATTCGTGACAGGCGCCGCCGATACTCTTCTTCCGTAATTTTGCCAAAGGGCAACAGGATGTGAAGGTGATCCATCATCAAGCAGACTGCGATTGCTTCCGGAAAATGACTGAGTAAATCGCGCCAGAGGCGAATGCAGTCTTTTCTCTTTTCAAGGGGACGGAGAGGAAAGGGGGCGGCATGAGCGAAGTGCCAGGCTAGGGGGTTTCGAGAGGATGGATTCATGCTGAGAGGGATGAGCAATTCGTATGCCGACCCAAGAGGCCTGGAGAGGCGGTTTTATGGGGATTGAATCCGGGTCGGGGTGGCGGAGAATTTCTTTTTCACGCGCAGAGACTGGGAATCAGACTCTCGGAATGAGGAGTGTGGATTCGTGAAGGGAGACGGAACATCAACTTCTGGGCCAAAAGAAGGGCGAACTCAGTCGGCAAGTTGATGTTCCGTCTCCTTATGTTTTACGCTGATCGAGTACCGCTGTCTGACCTAAGTTCTCTTCGGGCGCCCGGGGCGGGAGGGCGTTCTCGGGCCACTTCTTTTTGCGCCAAAAGCGCCAGTTTTTCCTACAGGTCTTCCACTTCCCGCGGGTCTTCCGCGAGGAGCAGCGCTTGCACCGGCGCGTGAGCCCCCCCCCTCGCTTCGAACGGGGCGGCTCGGTCGTGCGAAGGAGCCCTCTGTGCTGCGTGCCGGGCGCGCGTCGCTCCGCGGTGCGCTTTTTCCGAAGTGAGGTCGGTCGTTCCCCTTGAAGGCTGGGCGCGGGCCTCCGCGCGTCGGCCGCTCGGCAGCGTCTTTCTTAAAGTAGCCGCCGCCCGTGGTTGAGACGCGCTTGTTGGGGCGATCGCTGTCCCGCGCTGGGCGGTCAGAGCCGATCGGGCGGGGTCCGCGTGCTGCACCGACGTTTCCGCGCGGTTTACGTTCGCTCCATGTCGGTCGCTCTTCGCGATCCGGGCGGTCAGAGCCGACCGGGCGTGGTCCGCGTCCCGCACCGACGCTTCCGCGAGGCTTCCGCTCGCTCCAAGCTGGCCGATCGCCACTGCGTGCCGGGGGGCGTTCCGCGTCGACCGGGCGGGGTCCGCGAGACGTGTGCGCCGGGCGCTCCTCGCGATCGGCGCGCGCACCGCTACTGGGGCGCTTTGAGAAGTGAACCTTAAAGCCGGCGCCCACTTTTTTGGGTGCGGGTTGGTCACTGTCATCGCCTTGATCGAGCCAGCCAGAGCCTTGTTTTGGAACGCGTGGCGCGGCGTCGGATTTTTCGCCGGGCTTTCCGTAGAGGTCTTCAAACTTGGGACGGATGGTGACGCGGGGCTTGGGGCCGCGGGTTTCGCCGCGACTCGCCTGGTAGGCTTCTTCGCGTTCATCGCGGGTGGCGGCGCGTTCCGCTTTTTTGTCGAGCTTCTTGCCCTCTTTATCGAGCTGAAGTTGCGCGAGTTCGGGTTGCTTGTAGAGCGCTTCAAGCTGGGATTTTTGCAGCAACCGATATTCGCCCGGGGCGAGTCCGTGAAGCGTCAGGTGGCCAATGGCCTGGCGGGTGATTTTCTCGATGAGGAAGCCCTTCGACTCGCAAAATGCTTTGACGTCCACTGCCGCGTTATCGACAGCGACGATCTGAATTCTGACCTTTTGCGTGTATTCTTCGAAGATGCGAACGCTTTGGGGCTTGAAGTACTTCTCGCCGATGAGGCCGCCTCGCTCGAGCCGCGAAATCATCTCGCGGTCAGGGTGGCCCTTGGTTTTCACGAGGTAGACTCGTGCGATGTTTTCGGCTTTCTGAATTTTTTCAACCATCTCGCCATCGTTCGTGAGCAGCAAAAGCCCGTCGCTGTTGAAGTCGAGGCGCCCAATGGGGAATACTCGTGCCCGCACCTTTTCCAGAAATTGTCCTAGAGTGGCTCGACCCTCGGGATCGTGGAAGCTCGAAATCACGCCGCGGGGTTTATGAAACGCCAGATAGACGGGCGCTTCCTTCGTGGTGACGAGTTTGCCATTCAACTTGATGGCGTCTTTGCCCCATTCGGCTTTGTCGCCGAGTTTAGCGATTTGGCCATTGATGGTGACGAGACCCTGGGCGATCATCTCCTCGGCCTTGCGGCGGGAAGTGATACCGGCTTGAGCTAGAAGTTTTTGAAGTCTTTGCGAGGACATAAGGGTTTGGACCTTAACATCGTCGGCGAAAAACTCCACGTCAGAATTGTCGCTTTCTCATTGATTGCGGTCAGCTGCTTCGCCTTGTACCTCAGGTATCCGGTAAAAGTGCTGCGCCTGAGCTTGCCACCCCCTCAGGATTTCTCAGTGTATCTGAAGGCCTGGGATCGAGTGAGCCATAGCCAAACCCCCTATGTTGCGGCGGACGAACTTCCCTATAAGTACGCTCCCGGAGTCTTGCCCCTGGTGAGACTCTTGCCGACTCGTCCCCAAAATGCCTGGTATGTGTTCGGATCGATTTCGATTTTCTTGTTCGGGCTGAGTCTTTTTGCGGGGGCGCGGTACAGTTCGTGGCGAGAGGTGGGCTACCTCGCGCTGGGGTTGGCGTTGGCCTGGAAAGGGATCATCGAGAATCTCGATTATGGGCAGCTGGATCTGTTGTTATGGGCACTGGCCCTTCTGGCGGCGGTGTTTCTGCGCCGAACGGCGTTTTTTTCCGGGCTCCTCATTGGCACGCTTCCTTGGTTGAAACTCCCCTGGCTATTGATCCTCGTGCCCTTTTGGCTGGCGGCGTGGGCTCCGGCGGTCGGCGTGCAAGGGCTAGATCCCCGGGCGCCTCGCCGCCTGCGGATGTTAGTTTCCGGGTACGCTTTGTCTTGTCTGGCTTGGGGCGCGATCATCCCTTCGTTTGTTTTCGGGAGCGACAAGGCGATCGAGTATTCGCAGGCCTGGCTAGGGCTGCTCCGAACTCAACCCCCCTCGATCTATCTGCACGACATGAATCAGAGTCTCTGGGTATTGATTCCCCGCTGGTTAGGGATGGAGCCCGCGCTTCCTAATGTTTTGACGACGGGCCTCACCCTGGTGATCGGGGGTATCTTTTCTGGAATACTGGTGGCCCAGCCGCCACGCGGTCGGGGCGCTTTGGCCTGGCTGGCGCCTTGGGTGCTATTGCTCCAACTGATGAATCCGTTAGCCTGGAGGTGGGCGAGCCTTTTCGTCGTGGGCGTGCCCTTTGCCTGCGATCGAGCGGGGCTGGAGAGAGCCAGGCCATCGGCTTTCGCGTTTGTGCTTTGGGGGGCGGTGACCGCTCTTTGGTTGGTTCAGCTGAATCCGGTGGCTCAGGCCATGGGCGCTCGGCACTGGACGGACTTTCATCCCTTCGGCACCATTGGGCTCTACTGGATCGTGTTGTTATTGCTGATGTTGGAGCGCGCACGCGCGCGAGATCGGGCGGCACAATGAGCCTTGCAGACAAGATGCTTCCGGCGATTCCCGTGGCGGATGTGATCGTGATCGGTGGAGGTGTGATCGGCATGTCGGCCGCACGGGAGTTGGCCAAAACCGGCGCGCGAGTGGTGGTGGTCGATCGGGAGTTGAAAATGGGACATGGCTGTTCGTATGGAAACGCGGGATGGATCACTCCGTGCTTTTCGATGCCGTTGCCGCAGCCCGGGATGTTTTGGAAATCGATCCTGTGGCTGCTGGATCCGGAAAGCCCGCTTTACATCAAGCCCCGCGCCTCCTTCGAGCTGCTGGGCTGGCTCGTGAATTTCACCCGGCACATGAATCAGAAGCACCTCGAACGGTCGGCGAATCTGCTGGTCGAGCTGTCGAAGCGAAGTTTGGAGATCTACGCATCGCTTGACGAGGCCAAGCCGGGCTCGTTCGGTTTCTCGAAGAGCGGCTTGCTGATGGTGAGTCGCACGAAGGCAGGTGTGAAGGCCGCCGTCGACGAGATGGAGCTGGTGGCTCGTTTCGGCGTACCGGGTCGGGCCGTGAGCGAGGCGCAGGCGCGTGAGATTGAACCGGCGCTCCTGGCTGGAGTACTGGGCGGAGTCTACTTCCCGGAGGAGGCGCATGCCGAGCCGTTGGCCGTGGTGGATCGTCTGCGCGAAGATGCCGTGAGTTCGGGGGCGGCGATGTTGAATGGCTGCGACGTGCTCGACTTCATCGAAGGCGAGGGGAAGATTCAGGCGTTGGTCACGACGCGTGGGATTTTACGCGCGAAGGAATTTGTCCTCGCGGCAGGTACCTTTTCGAACGGTTTATCGCGCAAACTGGGCATCCGCGCGCCGATTTTGGGTGGGAAGGGCTATGCCCTGATCGTTGATCCGCTCGAGCGGCAACCCAAAGTGCCGATGATGTTGGTGGAGAAAAAAATCGCGGTGACCCCGCGGGATGGTTCTCTGCGTTTGGCCGGTACGATGGAGATCGTCGGGACGGATCTTTCGATTACCCATCGCCGGGTGGCCGCCATTGTTCGCGGTTCGCGGGAGTTTCTCCCCGTGCCTGAAAAACCCACGGTGCGCGAGATCTGGCGAGGGCTTCGGCCCTGTACCCCCGATGGCCTGCCGATGATCGGCCGGACGAAGAGGTACAGTAACCTCGTCTATGCTTGCGGACATCAGATGTTGGGGCTTCAGAGCGGTTCGGGGACGGGTCAATGGGTAGCGGGTATCATCGCGGGCCGGTCCGACCCGATTCTGGATGCCGCTTTAGTGAGTCCTGATCGGTTTTAGACCGCTTTTTGGGTCGTTGACGCAATGCGTTTGCGGGAGTAGAGCACATTCGTTTCACGGAAGGTGTGCTCATGGTTCGTTTGTTTTCTATTTTGGCTCTCTGGGGGGTTTCGACCGGAGCGTTGGCTCAGGTGCCCAACGCCCATCCGCGCGCGGCGATGTTCGAAGTGGGAGCCGGATATGAGACGGGCGTGGATACGGGCAGTGAAAATCTCCTGATTGAAGTGCAGTTGCGGCCCACTTTTCCGGGACACCCGGGCGCACCGGAAACGACTTTCTATCGAACGCGAATGGAGTTCTCCGGGGGGCTCGACGTTTCGACCGGTCAGGTTCCGTACTTCAAGATGACCCTCGTACCGGTGGAACTGGCCGCGAACATCGCGCCCTCGCCTCGGGATCTGATCGCCGCCGGCCTGGGTTTTGTTCCGTTGAATGTTTCGCGCGATGTTCGTATGGGGCGCGACGTTACTTTTACGCTGAACCTCATCGGAGCCCATGTGGAGCTGGATCATCAGTTTGATCGCTACTGGGGAATGGTCGCTGCTCTGATGGCCGACGCCCTGGGGTATAAATTCATCGAATCGGTACGGGGCACGGAGGAGTTTGATTTTCAGGGTTTGAATCTGGCTCGGCTGAAGGCGGGATTTGGCCTTTATCTGCGCGTGGATCGGATCGTCACTTTTACGCTTTATGCGAGCGTCCAGGCGGATATGAATCTCGGCGAAGTGGCCGGAGAGGGGCTGACCTACCAGCAGGATATGGCGGGCACGCTGGAGTTGCAGGCCACGATCGCGCGGCACGTGACGCTGTTTACGCGGTTGAGTTCGACCCAGGCATACTACGGGGCTCCGGACGTCGTAACGCCCGGAATCGTGCAGTTTCTCGCGGGTGTGCGCGCGCTGTTTTAAGAGACGGGCGTTTCAGGCGCGGGGCTGGCGAAGCCTTCCAGGCCCTCGGGCGGGATGATTGCGTCGGCGTCTTTTGATGCTTGTTTCGCTTCTTTTGCGGCGAACTCCGCCGCTTTCTGCTCGTCGAGATAGGCGGTCGAGATGGGGATCGCTTTCACCTTCTCCCGAATATCGGTGAGGAACTCGTCGTCCTGTTTCGGGTCGTAGATCAAGTTGACGCTGGTGTCGGAGTTCATCTCGGAAACCATCTTGCGCATCTGGGTGACCCGCGGGTCCTCATCTTCCGGGTTTTGGCTCTCGGACGAGGGGATCATCGCTTCGAGTTCTCGGAGCGGCGGCATGGCCTGCAAATCCTTGAGGGCGAAAAGCTCGAGGAACTCGTCAGTCGTGCCGTACATCATCGGGCGGCCAGGGAGTTCCGAGCGGCCGGAGATCTTGATCAGTTTTCGATCCAGCAGGGTACGGATGAAGTGGGACGAGTCGACGCCGCGGATCTGATCGACGTCTTCTTTCAATACAGGTTGTTTATAGGAGACGATGGCGAGAGTCTCCATGGCGCCGCTGGAGAGCCGCTGCGTCTGTACTTTGGCCAGCTTGCGCGCGAGCGCGGCGCGGCCGGGCTTCGTGCGAAACTGGAAGCCGCCCGCCACTTCGAGCAGCTCGAAGCCGTGGCAGGGGTGCTGGTAGCGCTGCTGGAGGAGCGCGATCGCCTCGTCGAAGTGCTCCAGGGGGATTTCGGGTCCGAGTAGCTCTTTCAGTTTTTTGTTCGAAAGTGATTTCTCTGACATGAAAAGAAGCGCCTCGACGCAACTCTGGAGTTCGGCGAGATCGAGTGATCCGTCGGCGAGCATCTCAGGGTGCTTGGGCATCGCGGCGCGAATGGCGGCGGCGGCTTCTTCGTCTTCTTCCGCGGAAGGCTCGGCGTTCTCGCTCATGGCCTGGGCAAGCGCGACGTCTTCGGCAATTTCGCGGGCCAATCGGGCGGCGGTGGCTTCGGCTTCTTCTTGGGTGAGTTGCGCCTCGTTGATCTCGAGGGCATGGGTGGCGTCTTGCTCCGCGACGGCGACGGCGAGGCGTTCTAGCTGGGCGGTAGCCTCTTCCTCGTCTTCATTGAGTTCAAGGGGCTCGAGATCCTCGTCGATCTCGAGATCGAGGTCGCGCTCGAAATCGATCTGCTCGGATTGGATGTCGAGGGTGGTGATTTGGAAGGGGTCGGAGATGATCGTGACCATCGGGTCGGCGCTCGGAGTCGCGGATTCGATGGTCTGGTTGATCGGAAGCGCGGGAGCCGTTTCGGGAAGCCATTCTTGCGCGGCTTTTTCGGCGTGGCGGCCCTCTGCGAGGTTCTGAGCAATTTCGGCTGCCGAGATGAAGGTTCGCTCTTCGGTGGTGTTTTCTTCGTCCGTGGGGGGGAGGTCGTTTTTCTTTGCCATAGTGAGTTCTTCCAAAGGGGGGCTGGGGAGTTCAGGGCACGGCTTCGCCTCTTCGACCGTCGTTTCCATTACGGCGGTAAAAGTGAGGAGGGTGGGTGTAGGCTCTTCGTCACGGGTTTCGTCGACGACGAGCTTAGACTCCTCCTCGTTCGGCAGCGGGGCTGTCGAGTTCGAGACTTCCGTCGGAAGAGGCTCCGTTGCTGCTGAGCTGAGCTGCAAGTTCCGCGACGTCGGTGGGGATGCTGGTCTCTCCAGCCATTCCACTTGAGTCGAGGGCTCGAAGCTGCTGCTCGGCGGCGGCTCTTCCTTCGGTAGTTCCGGATTCGACGGCTTCGACAACAGAGTCAAACCCTGTAGCAAGCTGCGAGTTAAAGCCTTCAAGGCTCTCCAGAAGCTCCACATAAATCGGATCGTAGGTCTTTTCTTGGTATACTTTCATTTTCCTGAGCCGAGAAAGCTCAAGGCTGGCTAAGAAGCTCACCACCCACTCGGCACGAGAGGGTTGCGAGCTGACGAGTTCCGCCAGCGCGGTGACTTGTCCAATCGTCAGCTTGCCCGCGAATTCTTCAATTCGTTCGGCGAGCGAGACGGTCTCTTTTCTGAGAACGTGCGTGCGGCGACGGGCGCGCACCAGCATGTTTTGATACGAGAGGGCGAGGCGAGTGATGTTCATCTCGGCCCAGATTTTTTCGTTCGGGATGCGTTTGAGCTGGCGTGTGTAGACGTCGATGCCCAGCCAGGAAAGCTGCGCGAGGTCCTGGCCCGCTTGTTGGAAGCGCCGGTGCTCGAGGAGGCGGCGGATGAGTTCTTCCTGCGTAAGGGGGCCGTCTTCCTCGGCTCCGACCTGGGCGCCGTTGAGATTCTCCTGGGGGAGCAGGGCTTTGCTCTTCCAGAGGATGAGCGTGGAGGCCATGACGAGGAACTCGCTGGCGATGTCGAAGTTGAGCTCCTGCATCAGGAGGACGTAGGCCAGGTACTGGTCGGTGATCTTCGTGATGGAGATTTTCGAGATATCCAGTTCCTGGCTCTGGATCAGGAAGAGCAGGAGGTCGAGAGGGCCTTCGAAGCTCTCCAGGCGCACGGTGATGGGGAGGCGATGATTCACGTCGGGATACTAGCGAGATTTGAGGAGAAGGCAAGTCGCTGAGGGGTCAGGCTACAAATCTAATTGTTAACTGCCTTTAGATTTGGAGCCTTCCCCCTCCGCCGCGCCATTCCGACCAAGTCGCCCCTTCCGGGGCGTGGGGGAAATTCGTTCAGGGGGTAGAGTCCTACGGCTTCAAAGCGGCTGTCCATCGCTCGAGCCAATCGGAAGAGTTCGTCATCGTTGATGGTCGTGAGTATCTTTGCGACGAGCTTTTCTCGATCACCGGCCGTGACAGGGTCGAGAATAGTTCGCGTGCGCCGCAGTCGGTTAGCCAGGTAGGCATCACTGTACCACAAGGCGCGTGCATGGAGCTCTTCACGGAAGGCGGCGAGGGCCGGGCGGCTCTCAATCGCCGACGCAATTTCAGCGAGTGAGCGTTCTTCTCCTAATATCGATCGCAGGTTGGAAAGCAGGCGCGACCCTTGGTTGGATTGTTCCATGGCCTGAAAAAAGCGTACTGGGAGCGGAATGGCTTGGGCTTGGAGAGAGAGGAAGAAAACACCGACGACCAGAATCCATTTTCTCATTTGAAATCCCACCTTCTGCGGGTAGTCATTAGTTTGGATGATGCGCCAAGTCAACTAAGGGGTCAGGCTCCAAAAGTTAAGGCAGTTAACAATTAGATTCGGCGTATGCCAAATCTAATTGTTAACTGCCTTAACTTTTGGAGCCTGACCCCTCAAGTAGCGACGAACCCGATCCGTTCTTTCACTTTCTTCAGCGTCGTTTCCGCCCGTTCCCGCGCTTTCTGGGCCCCGTCTCGCAAGATCCCCTCGAGGTACGATTTTTCGGCGATCAGCCGGGCGGCTTCGTCCCGAATCGGAGTGATAGCCTGGACGATGAGGTCGGCGGTATCGCCTTTCAGGTGCCCGTACATCTTGCCCGCGTAGGAGGCGACCAGCTCTTGCGTGGGCTTACCCGTGAGCGCGGACTGAATGATCAGCAGGTTTTTCACGCCGGGCTTGGAATCCTCGAAGGTGATCTCGCTGCCGGAATCCGTCACCGCCCGCTTGAGCTTCTTGACGATCTGGTCGTTCGTATCGTCGAGGTACACGGTGGCGTGCGGATCGGTGTCGCTCTTCGACATCTTCGCGGCCGGATTCTGGAGGCTCATGATGCGCGCGCCGACCGGCGGAATATAGGGCTCCGGGATCGTGAAGAGGTCGTCGCCGTAGAGGTGGCGCAGGCGGATCGCCAGGTCGCGCGTCAGTTCGACGTGCTGCTTCTGATCCTCGCCCACCGGCACGAGGTGGGTCTGGTAGAGCAGGATGTCGGCCGCCATCAGCACCGGGTAGGTGAGGAGGCCCGCTCCGATGTTCGCCCCTTCCTTGGCGCTCTTGTCTTTGTACTGAGTCATGCGGCCTAGTTCGCCCATGTAGCTGTAGCAGGTGAGAATCCAGGCCAGCTCCGCATGTTGGGGTACGTGGGACTGAATGAAGAGCAGCGCTCGCTTGGGGTCGATCCCGCAGGCGATGTAGAGGGCGAGCGCCTGCAGCGTCCGCTCATGGAGCAGTTTCGGCTCCTGGCGCACGGTGAGGGCGTGCATATCAGTCGAAAAGAAGATGCAGTCGTAGCCCTCCTGCAGCGCCACCCAATTTTTGAGCGCGCCGATGTAGTTCCCGATCGTGATTCGGTTCGAAGGGGTGACCGCCGAGAGCATCGTTTTTTTTGTCGTCACCATCTTAAAGACCCTCGCTCGTGGCCGTGATGCCGAACAGGTGCGCCGCTCCGATCAGCGTCGCCTTCCCTAAAAATGTAATGGGGATGCTGAGATATTGGAAGGCCCCCAGAAAAAGCAGTCCCATGATGAGGAGGAAGCTGTACTGCGCCAGTCGCTCATATCGGGCGGCCAAGTGTATCGGTAGCATGCTCTCAATGATCTTGCTGCCGTCGAGGGGGGGGAGGGGGATGAGGTTGAAGATCCCGAGCGCATAATTAAGGAAGACCGAGGTCTGTGCCATGAGCAGGAAGGGCTCTTTGAAGTAGAAATCATCCGGCGCCCAAGCGACCAGTGCGCCGAAGAGGAGCGCCGAGAGGATCGCGATGAAGAAGTTCATCATCGGCCCGGCGGCGGCGACAAAGAAGAGTCCGAGTCGAAATTTGCGAAAGCGGCGCGGATCGATCGGCACGGGCTTCGCCCAGCCGATGAGCAGGTTGATGCCGAGGAGCATATTCATCAGCGGGAACGCGATCGTGCCGATGGGGTCGATGTGCGCAATGGGGTTCAGTGTGAGACGCCCTTGCTCCTGCGCTGTTTTGTCGCCCCAGAGGCGAGCGACTAGGCCATGCGCGAACTCATGAAAGACGACGGCCAGTAAGAAAGGCCCAAACTGGACGGCAGTCATTTGCACGCGCTGCTCGAAAGAGGTTTCCATAGATTCCACCGGGCATATCACATTTTTACGGGGAGCGAGGAGTGGGCGTTTTTTCCAGCTCCGCGACGCGGTCGAAAATATCTCGAATGGCCGTCGTCATCTCAGACTCGGATCGCAGGCGTTCGTTCCAGTTCGGGAGGGTCGACTCAATCAGGCGGTTCACGAAGGTTCCGATGTCTCCGCGGGCGCAGCTTCGAGCGGTTTGCCGTGAACAGAGAGCCACGAGCCGTTCATAGCCCAGTTGGCCGATGACCGCGGCACGAAGCTCGTCTTCTGGCTCTCGTGTCAGGGCATCGACCGCCAACCAGGTGATTGCTCCGGTTACCACGGCGCCTAGGGCTGCCAGACCTAAGTACCCTGATCTCGGATCGATCAGGTCGTCGGTTGGATAGAGCGCGCGCCTGACTCGGGGATCGCTGTTTCTCCGGTTCGCAGTCCACTCGAGCTGGAGGCGTGGGACCCGGGCCTGTACTTCAATTCGGGGTCGTTCCAGAATTTTCGCCTCGGCGAGCGCGTCGACGATCGTGGTGGTGCAGTTGGGGAGGGTTCGTCCGGAATAGGAGAAAGTCGGAGGTTCGTTCGTTATCCGATCGAAATGTCGAATGAGCGCGTTTCTTTGAGTGGGAGTCGCCTTCAGCTCGACCGCGGCGAAGCTGCCCCAGCTGGTGTTCCATTGTGCGGGACTGCGACTCCGGATCGTCCCTGAGCCGTCCCGATCAAAGATGACTCCATTGACGAGCAATCCGTGATGACCGCCCGTCGATATCAGATAGACTCGATCCGGACTTTCGGTGATCTCGCGCAGGATCGTTCCCATGGGCAAGCGCGCGAAGGAGGCGGCGCTCCCTCGGGCGGCAGCCGCCAGGCGGGTTTTGCCTTCTTCATCAGAAATTCGGCGAACGGGGACTGACGAGGTTGCATTCGGATCGAGTTCAAAAAAACGATCTCCGCTCCGAAACGTGGTTAAACCTCTTTGGCCGAGGCTCAACTCGTCCGCCGTCGAGAGGGTCATCGCGATGATTCGATTTCGATCCTTGGCTGAGCGGATCGTGAGTGCTCGTCCGGATCGGGAAAGCGCGTCGAGCCAGCGATCTTTGATCGTGACGCTCGAGCTGTCCAGGTGGGCGCGGATGTAGAGATCGGCCAGATCCAGCCTGATGAGGTCTTCAGGAATCGCGTCGAACAAAGGATGAATGAGGAATTGTCGCAGCTGATGCGCCGAGAGCTTTCGCAGCGAGTGAGCGAGGCGTTGGCGCAGATCGGTGTTGAGATGCGTACTGAGAAGCGTTCGCAGACGTTCGCCAAGAGAAAGGGAGGAGGCGTCGGGCGCCTCGAAGCGCTCGAATTGCCGGGCAACCCACTGAGCGTCGTTTTTCGTGCGAAGGGTCGAGGCGAAGAGAGCGAGTGAGTATCTTTCTGAGTCCGACCGGGCCTCGAATTGAACTCGTGCGGCGGGCGAGAGAAGCGACTCGAAATATTCCGGAGCCCATCGTCCCCCACGAGGGAGGTTGGGGGTTTCAGCGGCCGGCGGCCGATCACCGTAGGTGTTGCGCAGGAGTCCAGTCACGCCTGATTCCTCGGCGAAGATCGCGGTAGCGATTCGGATCTCCTCCTCGATGGGGCGCCCCGAGGCGGTTGCGTTTTTGATCCTTGCCTCCGCGGTCTCACGGGCGCCTCGAATCCGTTCTCGGAGGGCTCGTCGCTCTTCGACGGGGAGGGATTCGAGCAAGGGATGGTTTTCCCAGTTTCGAAAGACGAGGCCGAATCGATCATAGGCGGTTTCTTCGAAGGATTCGGCAACCCGGGTGGTGGGGTGCCGAGCGCGCAAGCCTCGGGCCGCGCGCTCGAGCGCGGTTCTGATGAGGGGACTCACTCGTTCGCGAATTTCTCGAGCGCTTTCGAGGCCGAGGAGGGGCGTGAATTGCTGGCTTGAGTAGTTGCTGAAGTCGTTTTCGACTGAAGAGGCGAGCGCGGCCATGCCTGAAAGGAGGCAGTTCAAGCGTCGATGGCAGTGTCTGAGCTCGAAGCCGACTTTACCGCTTCCGTACAAATCCGGACGGAAGACCGGGCCATAAATCCATTTTGATTCCGGGTCCAGGCGAGCTTCATCGATCCAGAGCCGAGCTTCCGTTCGAAGAAGGGCGTGTTGAGAAACCGGCGCGAGATAAGGGTGGATCAGATTCGGCCCGGGAACGGTTCCGCTTTCTCTCCAGCGCGCGGCTCCGGCCGCAAGCGTCTCGAATTGGGCTCGTTCAGCCGTGAATCGGAGGTAATTCAAAATTCGCGGGTGAATGGATTTCTCCGACGTGAGTGTTCCGCTGGAAACGACATGGCCCTGGGCGGACATGGGGCCCATATGATTCCAGACCCAAGTCAGTTGTCGTCCCGCCTCGGCTAGGTTGGGGGTGACCGCGTTCTGATCGAATTCGAGATTCCCGGTTGAATCGCGGATGACCCGGGTTGAGAGAAAGTCCGGGGCGAGTGAGGTTTTGACGAGCACGGGTCGGCCGAGCAGCCGGCATCCCAGGGAGTGAAGTCTGTGTTCGGCCAGGGTCTTCCTTTGATCGTAGGGCATGGAAAACCAATTCGCGTCGGCTACCGATTCGACTCGGTAAAAATCCAAGACTTTTGGGTTGTCGTTCAGGTTGAACTCGAGCTCGTAGCCAAAGGTCAGAGGTTCGCGGGAATTTTTTCCGACGTAGGGTGTCTCTCGGAGGGCGACGGTGGAGAGCCCGAGGTCGGAATCCTGCAGGTGCGCGACGGTCGTGCTGAGGTTGGCGCAGGACGAACGGGACGCTGCGAGACCAGCGGGGGTCGAGCCGCTCGCGGCCCAGCTGAGCGCGATGATCACGCCGATCAGATTTTGACGTTTAAAAAGACGAACCCTCATCTCTCTGTGTTTCGGATAAGTGGGATCGATAGATGAGGGAGAAAACCGACGGACGATTTAGTGAGAAAGCGGTGTTCTAAGGAGAACTCCTGATTCGTTGGATAATACGCCGATCCGCTTCAAAACGTGTGGAAGCTGTCGAGGATTTCTAGCTATGAAGCGCGATGCTCTATTGATTTGTCGTCTGAAGAAATGAGACTCCTGTTCGAACAGGTCAAACAGCAACAGAAGTTCTGTGGCGCAATTCTGACAAGAATGGCTATAAGGCTGCCCCTGAGCAATGATTCCTGAACGATTTTTTACTTCACCCAAAAGCATGCCAATCTGGGTGCTATTGAGATTCAAGTCATACTCATTGAGAATATGACCCCGTTTTAAAATCGAGGTTTGAGTGAACTCCTCCGTCGTTTGAAGTCTATGTCGAATCGCATAATATCCTTCGCGAGCTCTTTTAACTGTGTAGGGCGTTTTATCCCCGTCGACTAGCCATATTCGGGCATCAAAAACGATATCAGCCACTTTTCTTGTGGCGTCACCTATCTCCTGTGTCGCGGTGATAGGCCTCAAGATAACAGGATGCTCATCAGAGAGCTTTAATCTGAGCAGTGAGTGCCATTCGTTGTTTCGACGATAATCCTCGAGAAGGAGACTCGCTTTCTCAATCCCTTCTTTTGGAATCTCCGCCAAATACCGACCGTCCCCAACGGTGAAATTTGCGACATACCAAAACTGATCTGGCGTGGCATTCGGAAGAATGGCCATCACCTGTTCAGGCGAAAGAAATCGGATTGTGGCCTGTTCTGGATTGAGCGGTGCACCTTTGAATGGGCCTGCCGGCATCGCTAGATTTTCAAGGACAGACCTCAGTCGATCATTTCGCTGGAATCCATCACAGTTATTTGGAGATGCCAAAACGAGGGAGGCGTGAAAAAAGAAGAGAATGGGGATGAAAAGAAAAAAAGCACCTACCCTCATGGCCACCTTATCGGAACTAACCTATTGGAACTAGAGCTAAATGATGAGTTATGGGAGATCGCTTGACCGGCCTTCTTTATCGATCGCCTCATGATCAATTCGAGGCAAAGATCCCTGTTCGAGGAGCAAGTGGTTAGTCGATAAAGAACTCGTGCCGTACTTCGCGTACCCGTCCCTGGGCGTCGAATGCAATCCATCTTCGATCATAGTCAGCAGTCGGGGTGTCTTGCCAAGAATAGAGCCACGAGCAGGTTGTGCTGCCACACCACTCCTTGAGTGGCACTCCCAGAAGGTCCTTCACTTCTGCCTGCGGCATGCCCAGCCGGACTTTTGCAAACTGGCCTTCCGAAAACCCACTCGCCCAAAGTGTACCGACGAATGGGGTCATGACTGTTCGCTTTAATGCATTCGGCCAGTCGTAATGGAACCGAATTTTATTGAAAGTGGTCAGGAGAGCAAAGGCCGCAAGCACTGTTAAGATTCGACTCAGGAACTTTTTCAAGCCTGCCCCTTCCTTTCGAGGTTATTGAAGAGCTGTTGGTCTCGTTTTATCCCACCCCCGCTTGGGTCAAATTCCTCGTCACCAACGGCTGTCTTTGCAATTACCGAAACACGCAAGTCGTCACCTTGATCAAAGATCTCGGCATCTATCAACGGCGGGGACTTGGTCATCGGCTTGAGAAGGTGAGCAATGGCCAGACCGCTGTCGGTTTCTAAAACCCAAATCGACTTTGAAGAGTAGTTTTTGACGTGCCCCTTTAGGTCCAATAGTTTCCAGACTTTTTTAAGTTCTTCATACAGGTCAGCCCATGGAAATTTCAAGTGCGAGCCACGAAAGAACCGCTCCTTCCTGGGATCCACACATCTATTGGGGCTAGTTTAGGCGACGTATTTCTTTCGTTTTTGAGTCATGAGTCGGGATGCCTTTTTTCTCACGCGCTCGACTTCTTTTTGAAGCGACCCTTCGGCGCCGTCGGGGAAGAGAATGAAAGCTGGATCAATACCCAGGGCCGCGCCGATCAGGCTGGCCCGGCGGGTGCCGATCTCCACTTTGTCATTTTCGATCAGACTCAGATTCGACTCCGCAATCCCTGTCATCTCACTTAACTCTTTGAGTGTAATTTTCCAGCTCCGCCGGTGAGCCCTGATCACCGAGCCAGGAGTGGAAGGGCCTTTGATTTCACCAATAACTTCCAACAAATTCTTCACAGTTACTTCTCCCTTTTCTGATAATCGTGGTCTGCGGTGATTCGGACCACCATGACCGTGATGATCTGGGCCTCCACCTTGTAGATGATCCGGCCTTTGTAGCTGAAACTCGATGAGCGATGCTCCACCCACACGCCAAAAAGTGGATGATCCGCCCACTTGTGTGGCTGCTCGTGCAGTTTCTTAGGCCCGTACTTCATGACTGTTTTTGCCCAAGTTTGGATGGTTTCAAGATCATCGGAGGATAGTGTTTTGCTTTTGAAAATTTCGGCGGCCTCGTCAGTGATGACAACTTTCCACACCATCTTACCATTCATAATAACTTATTAAAGAACATAAGTCCAGTTTCGCGCCTTACCCGCCCCCGCGCGGATGGTACTTGAGCACCGTCTCTTTGAGGTGCTCGGGCGTGACGTGGGTATAGATCTGCGTGGTCGAGAGATCAGAGTGACCGAGCAGCATTTGAAGTGAGCGAAGCGACATGCCCGCCTGGAGGAGGTGGGTGGCGAAGGAGTGGCGGAGCACGTGGGGCGAGACCGGGCGTTCGATGCCGGCCTGACGGCTGAGTTGCGCGAGCGTCTTCCAGAACGCCTGACGAGTGAGCCCTTCGCCGCGCGCGCCGAGAAAGAACGATTCATCGTGAGGAGCGAGCTGCCCGCGATGCGACACGAGCCAGGCGCGGCAGAGCTCGCCCGCGACGTCGGCGAAGGGGACGATGCGTTCTTTGTCGCCTTTGCCGCGCACGCGCAGGTAGCGGAGATCGAGATCGACCTGGTGGAGCTGCAGGCCGACAAGCTCGCTGACGCGCAGACCGGTTGCATAGAGCAGGGTGATCATGGTGCGGTCGCGGTGGCGAAGCGCGGAAACCTTGACCTCGGACAGGAGCGAATAGGGCAGCCCATGTGCGGTCGTCGCGAGAAGCGCTTCCACCTCCTGCGCGTTCAGAAATTTCGGCAAGCGCTGTTCGGCTTGGGGCGTTTCTAGATTTTCCGCCGGGCTTTCTTCGATGAGGTCTTCCATCGCGCAGAATTTAAAAAATTGCCGAAGCGTGCTGGTCTTGCGCGCGAGAGTCGTACGCTTTTGCTTTTGTCGACTTAATCGCGCGAGAAAGGCCTCGATCTGGGCGGTTTGAATTTTTTCGGCTCGAGGGGCGACTTTGGGTTGCGCCTCCCGCAACCAGAGCTCGAAATCACGCAGGTCGCGCTGATAGGCGGCGAGCGTATTCTCGCTTGCGCCGCGTTCGAGGCGCTTCATCTGGAGAAAGCTTTCGATGGTGAGCGTCAGCGGAGAAGGATGCACAGTCTGAGTCTGAGGGCGGTGCGGCTAAAGCTGAAGCTTTTTTGCCGAGGAAGGGTGTGTTATCTCTCTCGCTCGGGATTTCAATCAGGGGGAATTTTGCGATGCGTTACCTTATGGGATGGGTGATTTTGGGAATGACGGTTTCCGGCTGCGGCGTGCAGAGCATTCCGCAGGGGCAGAACGACACGGAGGCCACTTGGGCCGAGGTGGTGAATCAGTATAAGCGCCGTGCGGATCTGATTCCGAATTTGGTCGAGGTGGTGAAGAAGTACGCCGCGCACGAGAAAGAAACCCTGACGGCCGTGGTGGAGGCCCGGGCGAAGGCCACGTCGACCACGATCGACGCGAGCGGCTTGAATGAACAGAACCTGAAAGCTTTCCAGGCCGCGCAGAGCGGTCTCTCGGGCGCGCTTTCTCGCCTGATGGTGGTGGCCGAGAAGTATCCCGATCTGAAGGCGAACGAAAATTTCCGGGATCTGCAGGTGCAGCTCGAGGGGACGGAGAATCGAGTCACGGTCGCTCGGCAGCGCTTCATCGATTCAGTGAAGCGCTTCAATAATCTGGTCACGGTGCCGCCGACCTCGTGGACGAACTCGCTCTTTTACCATCACGAGAAGAAGCCGCAGTTCACCGTCGAGAACGAGAAGGCGATTCAAGACGCGCCGAAGGTGAATTTCTAAGATGCGGCTCGTCTGGGCTGCTCTTTTAACGGCGGCAATCACGGCCGCCTCTGCTTATGCGTTCGAAGTTCCGGCTCGGACGAGCTGGGTCGTCGACCGGGCGGGCGCGATCTCGCCGGGCGTCGAGGGGCGGCTCAATCAGGACCTCGAGCGCATTCAGTCGCAAGGCGGGCCGCAGATTCAGGTCGTTGTCGTGCCGTCGCTCGATGGCGAGACGGTCGAGGGCGCGGCTTTGAAGGTGGCCGAGGTTTATCGGTTGGGCGACGCGATCAAAGATAACGGAGCGCTGCTCTTCGTCGCTCTCGAGGATCGGCAGCTGCGAATTGAGGTGGGTCAAGGTTTGGAAGGCGATCTTCCCGACGTGATTGCGGGCCGAATCATCCGCAATACGATCGTGCCCGAGTTTCGAGCCGGCCGTGTCGAAGAGGGAATCGTCGCCGGAGTGGCGGCGATCGCTGAACGAGCCGGTGCGCAGCTCAACCTGAAAACGATCGCGCCGCAGTACCATCAGGCTAAACGCCTGCGGGTCTCGCCGTTTCTGATCTTCATCGTGCTCATCCTGTGGAGCCTCATCTCGCGCATGTCTCGTTTCGGAGGCGGCCTGTTCGGTTCGAGGCGTTCCCGCCTCGGGGGCCTGTTCGGTGCCGGAGGAGGAGGCTGGGGCTCTGGCGGCGGCGGGGGTTGGTCGTCCGGTGGGGGCGGCGGTTTTTCCGGTGGAGGTTCGAGTGGGCGTTGGTAAGGAAATTTTGACCGAAGAAGAGCGGGCTGCGATTCAGGCGGTCGTTGCTCAGGTGGAAAAGCGGACCAGTGGGGAAGTCGTGCCGATGATCGTCGGGCGAAGCGATTCCTACCCGGGCGTGCGCTGGAAATGCGCTTTGTTCGTGGTGTTCGCCTGGGCGGCCGGCATCGCGTTGGTTGATCCTCATTTTCCAGTATGGCTTTTGGCCTTAAGTCTACCGGTGGTCTCCTGGGGAGGGTATCTGCTCGGAGCGACGGGGTTGGCCGTACGGTGGTTCGCGAATCCCGAGACGCTGAAGGAAGAAGTTCATCAGCGCGCTCTCCAGGCGTTTCTGGCTCTCGATCTTTCCGCAACGAAGAATCGTACCGGTATTCTCGTGTTTTTTTCAGTGCTCGAGCATCGGGTCGAGGTGATTGCCGATCGCGGCATTCATGAGAAAGTGGGGCAGGAAGTGTGGAGCGTCGCCGTCTCGGGCGCGATCGAGAAGATTCGTTCGAAGGGATTGGCAACGGCCGTCATTCACGCGGTGGAGGTGTGCGGCGGGGTTTTGATTCAGCACTTTCCTCGTCGCGACGGCGATCAGAACGAGATTCCCAATCGCGTGATCATCAGCCCGGAATGAAAAAACCGGAGTAAAGCGTGTTTTTCGCTTCGCTCCGGCTTCAGAGAATCACTCGCCGTCTATGCCCAGACCGCAAGTGGTCGGACGTTCGAACCGGATCTTCCACAATCGCTCGTGCAGCTGTCGTTGATCCGTCGCCTCGTCCGGGTGGAGGAAGGGGGGGATCTACGCTACTGCAGCTGCATGCGGATGCCGTGTTGGCTGTTGTTCACATAGAGGAACACATCTCCATACGCGACCACGTTGCTGGTGCCGGCGGCCACCGCGACGTAGAAGGCCGCCGCGGTGATGCAGACCTGTGCTGCACCCTGGGGGGCGACCGGCTGCTGGTATGCGCCGGGCTGCTGTGGCCAGTAGTTCGTCTGGCCATAGGTCGGAGCATAACCTTGAAAGTTGGTTCCGTACTGGAGCTGCATCGCCACGTTGTAGATGTCTTGGAGAGCGATCGAGTTCAGCTGGAGCTGACCTGACCCACTCATCTGCGCCGCTTGGTACGGAAGGCCATACATGTTGCAGTTGCTGCTGTAAGCACCATAACTGCCCGGTTGGGGGGGCGTGCAGGCGACCGATGACTGCATCTGCATCTGAATGCCGCCGTAGCGATAGTCAAAACCTTGAACCTGAACAGAACCGCCCGTGCCGCCGATCGGGGTCGCGATCGGAGCAGTATAGCCTCCGCCTCCGCCCGAGAGGAGGATCTGGCCGAAGCCTCCGGCGGTTCCGCCGGGGACGCTGAAGCTGAGTCCCGTGCCCGCGGGGATCTGGCCCGCGCTCACGCTCTGATTGGCGGGTTGGTAACTGGCGCCGTTGATGGTGAACGGAATGTTCATCTGTCCCATGGCGCCTATACCGCTGAGGCCAGTCTGCTGACTCACCCCTTGTAAACAAACCGGGGCTCCGCCGACGCATTGGCCGCCGGAGCATCCAGGGGGTGGTGGGGCGACGGGTCCCTGACCGCATCCGGTCAGTATGGGCATACTCGCGAAGGCCAGGGCAATGGCTGCAAGCGTGAACTGTTGTGTCTTCATAAAATCCTCCACTTTCTCTCAAGGAGATGTAAAGCAAGCGGGATGCCAGGTAGGTGCTTTTTGACCCCTGTGTCGTGACTCTTCTATCTTATTGAAAGATAAGGATTAAATTCAAACCTTCTGGAAGAGAGCTTTTCTGCAGTGATCAGTTTCAAGGCGCTGCCTGTCTAAGGTTTTTACAGGTGAAAAGCTCTCTGAGGGGTCAGGCTCCAAATCTTAAGACGGTTAACAATCGGTGCCAGGCACCCTGGCCTGGGGCTCCGGTGCGTCGGAGCGTTCTCCGATGGGGTGAATTTCGTGGAATACGAAATTTTGAGGGAGTCAGGTCGGGTGAGCGCGCTCGGGTTTCGCTTTTGGCGAAACCCGTGGAGCCAGCCCCGAGGTGGGGCTCGGCAGACTTGAAAGACTCGGCCCGTCGTGTAACCGTGGCGGCATCATGGCAAAACTCAATTACGAAGAAATTCTCGGTGGTGAAGCGCGCAGTCTTCTTGATCACAAATGCAAGGGCGTGCCGCGTGAAACGATCTACGCCGCCGGGCCGAACTGGATCGACGACGTCCTGTCGTTGAGCGATCGTCGCCCGACGGTGCTTCGGAATTTACAGACGTTGATGAATCACGGGCGCCTCGGAGGAACCGGTTACACTTCGATTTTTCCGGTCGATCAGGGCATTGAGCATTCGGCCGGCGCCTCATTCGCGCCGAACCCGTTGTTTTTCGATCCGGCCAAGATCGTGGAGTTCGCCATCGAGGGCGGCTGCAACGGGGTGGCGACGACTCTCGGGGTGCTGGGCCTTACGGCGCGCAAGTATGCGCACAAGATTCCGTTCATTCTGAAGATCAATCACAACGAGTTTCTCTCGATGCCGAACCGCTTCGATCAGACGATGTTCGCCACGGTGAAGCAGGCGTTCGAGATGGGTTGCGTTGCCATCGGCGCGACGATTTATTGGGGCTCGGCTGAGAGTCCGCGCCAACTCAAAGAGGTGAGCGAAGCTTTTGCAGCCGCGCACGAGCTGGGCATGGGCACGATTCTCTGGTGTTATACACGCAATAACGGCTTCAAGGTGGATGGCGTCGATTACGGTTCGGCGGCGGATTTGACGGGACAGGCGAATCATCTGGGGGTGACGCTTCAGGCGGATATCATCAAGCAGAAGTTGCCGACGAACAACGGCGGCTATAACGCCACGAAGCACGGCAAGACGAGCCCGCTCGTTTATTCGAAGCTCACGGCGGGTGATCACCCGATCGACCTGTGCCGCTATCAGTTGGCCAACTGTTACATGGGGAAGATTCCGCTGATCAATTCGGGCGGCGAGAGCAAGGGCGCAAGCGATCTCGCGGATGCGGTGAAGACCGCGGTGATCAATAAGCGCGCGGGGGGCATGGGCCTCATCGCCGGGCGCAAAGCGTTTCAGCGTCCGTGGAAGGAAGGGCTCGCGCTTTTGAACTCGATTCAGGATGTGTACTTGGATGGTTCGGTGACGGTGGCGTAAACGCTGAGGGGTCAGGCTCCAAATCTTAAGAGGGTTAACAATTAGATTCAGCCTATGAATCTAATTGTTAACCCTCTTAAGATTTGGAGCCTGACCCCTCAGAATCGAAACTCGTACACCGCACGGAGCGTGGCGATCTCTTCGACGTGGAACTGCGCGGGGCCGGCCGAGTCGGCGTCGTAGCGTAGGTATTCACCCTCGACGCGAAGCGAATCGTTGCTGAAAAGCGCGCGCAGGGGGATGGAGACCGAGGCGGAGAGCGATGTGCGCCAGGAGGTGCTGTCATAGGGTGGGTTGTAGCTTTCAGAAGGGCGATCAATTGAATGTGAGTTTTGGTCGACGGTTCCGCGGAACTCGACGAAGAAGGAGGAGAGCTTGAGAAGCGCACTGAGGTGCGCGCTGAAGCCGCCGCTAGTCCCCGAGCGTTGGGGTGAGCTGCCGTCTTCCGGGTTGATCCACCGGAGCCCATCGATGTTCGCGACATTTCCTCCAACGCCCAGTCGAATGAACACGTAGTTTTTGGTGCCGATCCGGATGGCCTGGGTCACGAGCGCGCCTCCGATGCGTGCAAAGCGCTCGCGTAGGCTTTGAAATTGAGTGGCTTCGATCGCCCCCCAAACGCCGATGATTTGGGGCATCCCCCCTGAGGCGTCGATACTGACTCGGTAGAGCGGGCGATTCGTGAAGGAGGTTTCAAAGGTGCCGCGTGCGTCGACGGAGAGAGCTGTCAAGTCGTTGGAGAATTGCGTGCCCTCGGGGCCTGACGTGGGTTGGTTATCTTCGCCGCCGTAGGAGGCGTGGAATCGGCCGTCGATTCCCAAAAAAGGGACGGTTCCCGTTGAGGCGTCTGAGAACTGAGCTCCGCCACTGATCCCGATGCTTCCGCGGACCAGGCTATGGCCTCCTCCGGATATTCGGTCCCTGCTGGGCGCTCCTTCACCTTCGTAGGCGTAGTCGTTGGGTACTCCGGTGCGCGTGTTCGCCCCATTCCCCGAAATCCCCGTTCGCACGAGGGGGAAGGTGGGGGTGTTGCTCTCTGCTTCGCGTTGTCGTCGCGCAGCTTCGGGTTCGAGAAACGAGAGCGCGACGGCGCGTCCCGCCTCAGTGCGAGTGGGTTCGCTCAGGCCCATCAGACGAAAGAGGGCTCTCATCACCAGAAGGCGTTTCTGATCGATGTTCAAAGAAGCCCAGAAGGGCTGGGCGATCCGGATGGAGCTGTCGGTGAGCTCGATGCAGACTTCCATTTGGGTGACGATCTCGGCGCCGTCCCGTCCCGGCTCTCGAATGCCGGTGCGGCACCGTACTTTGGGGGAGTCTTCGAAAAGAGCGGAGTGGGTGTTGCTCCAGGTCATCATGCGTTGAGGAAGGGCCGCGATGACGATGTTCGATTGTAGCTCGTTGGCGTAGAGCGCGACGAGGTCTGAGTTGTGTTCGCGGGTCCAGGCGGAGAGCTCATCGACGAATACGTTGAATTCGTCGGTGCGGGTGTCGAAGCCGATGGTTTGGGCATTTGCCTGGAGCGGGGTCCCTAGCGCAAGGAGGAGCCCGAGGGTGCTCAGAAAGGGGTGGGGGGTGCGAAAAATCGTCATAAAAAGCCTCAGGGGGCTCATTATCATGAAATGATGCGTCACGTCATAGCTTTCCGAGTAAATGGGTCAGATATGCGAAACAGGTGTTTCTCTGAGGGGTCAGGCTCCAAATCTTAAGAGGGTTAACAATTGGATTCAGTCAATGAATCCAATTGTTAACC
>CAYIHX010000026.1:0-55098 GCA_964363305.1 uncultured Bacteriovoracaceae bacterium
CCCCCCCCCCCCCCCCCCCCCCCCCCCCCCCCCCCCCCCCCCCCCCAGGAAAAAACTGTCTAAAACTTGTTGGGTTACTCTCTACCGCGTACTTCTACTTAATGCACCGCGCATGCCAGATGGGCGACGATGGGTAACAGCATGAAATATATTCAATTTTTTAAGAAATATTCCCGAGGCCCCTTCCCGCTGCGGGTAAAAAAGAAAGCCAACTGACCAATGTTTGAGCAGTAGAATCAGGTGCCTTGAGAGGGCATGTGCCGACGCTGGCGCTTCGGAAGAGCCGAGACACTCCCTTTGGCTTGGGGGTGGGCCGCTGCTTCCGGTTTAAAGAAAGCGTGAAGAAAACGAGGAACGTCGCGAGAGGTCGGACGTGTGTAGTCTTCAATCAACGCAAGGCGCACCCGCTCCAACTCGAGTTCGGGTTTTCCCTTGAGGTACTCCCAGATCGATTCGACGAGGTGAATCAGGGAAATTCCATGTCCCTGAGAGTGTCGAGTGTTCAAGAACTCCATGAGTTCCCAAAACTGCCAAAAGAACGATGGGCTCAGGCGGCGCTCCGACAACTCTCTGAGTAGAGCGGAGGTTTTTACAAAATTTCCGCTGTTTGCAATGAGGTTCCAGAAGTTTGAAAACCGCGTCACATCTTGTAGGTTTTCAAAGGACATCGCGCCGGTCTGAATCACGGTATAGGGGGCGGTATCCTGATAGCGCATTCCCCAGCTTTCGTCATGCCGACTGATCGAGGTTCCGCGTAGCCGTTTCAGTATACCGACCTGGATCTCGTGGGGTCGTAGGGCTGCCACCGCATCAAAGCCAGTTGCGAAGCTTTCAAGCGTTTCGCCGGGAAGACCGGCGATCAAGTCCGCATGGAGATGAACACCAGTGCTTTGTGTGAGGAAGGTAAAATTTTCGGAGGTCTTGTTTCGGTCGAGTCGCCGGGACACGAGCCGCGCGACTTCGGGGTTCCAGGTTTGGATTCCGATCTCAAACTGTAGGGCACCGGGTGGGAATAATCTGATCAGCTCACGAAGCTCGAGCGGGAGTCTATCGGGCACCATTTCAAAATGAATGAAGAGACCCAGCGCCGAATGATCCAAAAAAAATTGGAGGATTTTCACGCTCGTTGCGATGCTGAGATTGAAGGTCCGGTCAACAAACTTGAATTGACGTCCGCCGCGTTGAATGAGGCTGGCCATCTCCAAAAGAAAGGCGTCGGTGTCAAAGCTGCGTACTGATTTGTCCAACGACGAGAGGCAATATTCGCATTTGTATGGGCAACCGCGGGAGGCCTCGACGTATAGAATTCTGTTTTGGATATCTGAGTCGGTGTAAAGACGGTAGGGCATTCGGATTGTTTTCACATCTGGCAACGGGCCAAACAGGACGTTCTCCGCGGGCCAAACACCAGTCTCGAGATACTCTTGGCATACCAAGCGGAATAGATCGTCGGCTTCGCCCTGAATCGTAAGGTCCGCGAGCTGGCAGATCGGTTGCGCGCGCGTTTCGTGGCTGACTTCCGGCCCGCCGAGCACGATCTTCACGTTTGGTCGTAGCTGCTTCAGAATGGCGATTACTTCACGGGTTTGGATTGTGTTCCAGATGTAAACGCCAAAGCCGACGATGGATGGCTGATGTTTCAAGATTTTTTCCACGATTTCGCGTGGGTTTTGCGCGATCGTGAACTCTTCAATCGCCGCATGGCCGACAAGGTCGCCAAGGTTCGCAAGAAGGTAGCGTAACCCGAAGGCGCAGTGGGTAAATCGCGCGTTGAGGGTGGTCAATAAGATAGAAGTCATGATGTCATTATAAGTATGCAAAGTGTGGAATGCAAAATCCTGGTTGTTGACGACGACATGGAGCAAAGGCAACTGCTCAGGCTCTATTTTTCATTCAATCTCCCAGCCGTGGTTGTATTGGAGGCGGCGTCGGTCGAGGAGGCGTTACTCACGATCGAGCGTGAAAAGACCATTCAATGTGTCATTTCAGATTACGACATGCCCCGGAAGACCGGTGGGGATCTTTTATTGGAATTGAAAAGGAGGGAAATCAAGACGCCTATGATTCTTTGTACCTCTCGGGCGCTTGAGCAATGTGGGGAGTTTACGAATGAGGAATATGCCGCTTTCATTCAGAAGCCGCTAGTAAAGGCGACCTTTGAAAATCTTTTGAGGCAAGTGAAACCCATATTGCGGATCAGCGAGGAAATCGAGGCGCGGAGAGCATTTCATCCCGTGAGTCTTGCTCTTCTCTTGAAGCTGGCGATCGTCCCCTGTGATTGTTTTCTAAAAATATCCGACGCTAAATTTCTGAAGATCTCCAACGCGGGTGACCCGTTGCTGCAAGTGGACGTAGACAGGTACCAGGCCAAGGCAGTTTTTGATTTCTACGTCGCCGAAACGTCCTGCGAGGTTCTCCTTACGGCTATCCTTGCCTCTCTACCGGATCAATCGCTCATTGTGACGGAAGGGTTGGATCACTTGAACCCGGGAGGGGGTGAGATTGAGCGCCAGGCCCAAGAGAGTCTCTCGAATTTAGTCCGTGTGACCCAACAGCTTCAGCGGGGCGGAGTCGCATTCAGCGAGGTTTTCCAGGTATCGATTCAAACCGAGGCGGCGGTTCGATCTCTCTGGTCTGAGGGTGGCGTCACTCCCGCGTTGGAAGCCTCGATGAAGATCATGGTTCGGTTGGCGGTTGCCGTGCTTGAGCAGGTGCCGGAATTCTCCCAGCATCTGAGCTACATGCGAGTTCACCCGGAATCGTATTTGAGTTCTCACAGTGTGCTTTTGGCCTATGTCTCTTGTTGGGTGGCTTCTCGGGTAGGGTGGGTGTCTGATTTTACTCGGTACAAGCTGATCCTCGCGAGCCTGGCTCATGATTTGCCGTTGAAGGATGACAGGCTGGCCAGGATTCAAGACGAAACCGAAGTGATGATGGCGACCGGGGAGCTCTCCGCCGACGAGATCGACACATACATGGGGCACCCGCGGGCGGCGGCGGATATATTGAGGCGGTTTGTCGATATTCCTGGTGGCGTGGATACGATCGTATTTCAGCATCACGAGCTGCCCGACGGATCGGGTTTTCCAAATCGCCTTTCGGCGGAAGATATGCATCCATTAGCGTGTGTCTTTGTCGTTGCCCATGATCTTGTCATGGGAGCACTGGCCCGTGGCACCGGGATTGATGTTGACGGTTTCCTGAAATCCAAGTCGTCGAGATATCAAAAGGGGTTTTTCGAGAAAATCATCGGGGCGGGGCTCTCCGCTCCCTAAGGCCAGGGCTAAGGATAGGGGCGGAAGAGTAGCTGCTGACCGAGGTCGCCGCCGCCACCCAGCCAAACGCCCTCGGGCGTGAAGGCGGAAGTCCAACCCGAAAGCGAGACGTTTTGTTCGGGGTAGGTGAGTTCTTCAGGTTCGGAGCAAACTCCGGACTCTAGGCTGCAGATCTGCCACTTGGACATCCCGGGGGCGTGATTGAAAAAGAGGACGTGGCGCGCATCGGGTGAAAAAAAAGAAAAGCCCCAACAGCTTTGATCGCAGTTGACCCGAATTTCCTCGGTTCGCGATAGGGTGTTGATCACCGTGCAGCGATCTTCTCGGAGCCGGACAGCTTTCTCGTGGCCCGGAATACGCTGAGTGATCGATCCCAGCTCCCGAAGGGATCCGGGCACTTCCTTGCCGTCAGCGAGGGTCCACTCATTTCGAAAAAGGCCATACGAGGGATAGCGGGTCACGAGGGCACTTACCCTCGAATGGTCTGCCGAAAAACGAATATCGAAGGCGTCTCTCGCATCGCCCGCGAAAGGCAGAAGCCGACCGGTCCGAAGATTGAAGAGAACGAGATCTTGGAAGACGCCGTGCCATCGAGCGACGTCGCCTGATCCGCTGAGGGCCAGGAGGTCAGGGTCCCCAGAAAAGGCGACGGAGCGAAGAGTATTAAGGCCGATTTGTTGAAAGGTGTAGGACTGGGTCATTCGTCCTGAAGCGACGTCGACTAATGCAAGAGCGGCTCCGTTCGGTTCTCCGCCCGAGAATGTGAGAGCGAGCGTCTTGCCGTTTGGAGAGAAGGTCACGGCGTCGGAGACAGACCCCAAGGCGCTGAAATCGCCTTGCGAGACCAGGGTTTTGTCGCGGAGGCGATAGATGGCAAATCGGCGGAAAGTTGAGATGAAGGCCAGGACCCCATCGGAGGATTGGACGGCGTGCTCAATTCGCGACACGGGCCCTTGTAAGAGCACATCATAGGGGCTGGTCGCCCAAGAACTGTTCAGACTGAGCACCGCGACCAGGATCAGGATGAGTTTTCTCATGGTCCAACCACTTAGTGGCCCAGACGAGAGACGACAAGGAATCGGTGGACTAGGTTTGAAAGTTCTCGCCTCCTGCATCATGCGAGGATCGCTTTACGGTGATGACGAGCTGTTCGCCGCTCGCCATCCGGCCCGGAAGTACGATTCCCCTTCGTGCTTTGCTGCCGGGAGTGAGACTCATAATTTTTGACCTAAACGGACAGTCCGTCCGCACGAAGACCTCTTCGTACATTGCATCTACATGCTCGTAATCACGGTCAAAATAGGCTGAGATACGAATTTCTGGCGCCTCGGTGTTCAGCAGATATTCAAACGTCCGATCCTGAACAGTGAGGAGGATATCGGACGGGCTAGGGACGCCGAAATTTTTGCGAAGCTCGATATAAGGCATGGCCGGTGATACCCGAGAAAGTCACGACTGTCACCCGAGCCCTGGGGGTTCTGATATAGGTCAGTCATGGCATGGCCTCTCAAAGAGCTGTTGGACGCCGCAGGTACCACGGCAAGTCCGCTCGATCTCTTTCTCGAACACGTTTTTAAGAAGAGCCTCACGCTCTATCCCGCCCAGGAGGAAGCCATCCTCGAACTTTACTCTGGACGAAATGTCATCTTGAGTACTCCGACGGGGTCCGGAAAATCCCTGGTCGCGACGGCCTGCCATTTTCAAGCGCTCGCTAGCGGGAGGCGTTCGATTTATACCTGCCCGATCAAGGCGCTCGTGAACGAAAAGTTTTTGGCTCTTTGCCAAGACTTCGGACCCGATCAGGTCGGTATGATTACCGGAGATGCGACCGTCAATCCAGACGCGCCGATCATCTGCTGCACGGCCGAAATTCTTTCTAACCTTGCGCTGCGGCTGGGTGAGAGCACGCCTTTCGCCGATGTCATCATGGACGAATTTCACTACTACTCCGATCGCGACCGGGGGGTGGCTTGGCAGATACCGCTTCTGACCCTGAAAAACGCGCGCTTCCTCTTGATGTCCGCCACCCTGGGCGACACCACCTTTTTGCAGCAAGCGCTGACCGAGCTGAATGGTCTTCCGACGTCGCTGGTTTTTTCCTCGTACCGCCCGGTTCCGCTCGAATTCCAGTACAGTGAGCGCCCACTGCACTTCAAAATAGCCGAGCTGATCGCCTCGAATCGGTTTCCCATTTATCTCGTAAACTTCACGCAGCGAGACTGCGCCGACGAAGCTCAGAAATTAATGAGCGTCGATTTCTCGTCCAAGGAAGAAAAGAAGAAGATCGCCGAATTTCTGAACGATGTCGATTTCAAGAGTCCTTACGGGAAGGAGATCCAGAAGACACTCAAGCACGGGATTGGCCTTCACCATGCCGGCTTGCTTCCTCGCTATCGTGTCCTGGTCGAGAAGCTCGCTCAGCGGGGACTGCTGAAGGTCATCAGCGGCACGGATACGCTGGGCGTCGGTGTGAACATCCCCATTCGGACGGTTCTCTTTACGAAGCTTTGCAAGTATGACGGCCAGAAGACGACGCTCCTCTCGGTCCGTGATTTTCAACAAATCAGCGGCCGGGCCGGACGGAAAGGGTTCGATGATCAGGGTTTGGTAGTCGTCCAGGCGCCCGAGCATGTGATCGAGAATATCACGCGCGAACAAAAGGCAGCCGGAGACCCGAAGAAGGCAAAAAAACTCGTCAAGCAGAAGCCGCCGGAAAAGGGGTTCCTGCCGTGGACCAAAGACACCCTTGAAAGGCTTTCGGGGGGGCAGCCTGAAGCGCTTTTGTCACGCTTCAGAGTGTCTCATGCGATGGTGTTGAACGTGCTTGGCCGGAAGGACGCGAAAAACGGGGATCCCTTGCGTGAGATCATAGTGCGCTCCCACGAAACCCCGGTGATGAGAAGGCGCCTGGGGCGGGAGGCGTTTGCTCTGTTCCGTTCGCTCTATGAGCGAAAGATCATCGAGCTGAACCCGTTACGCGTAAACCTCGATCTACAGCAGGATTTCTCCTTGAACCAAAGTCTATCGCTCTACTTGATCGATACGATTCAGCTGCTGGATCGACAGAGCCCGACCTACTGTCTGGACCTCCTCACTTTGGTCGAGTCGATTCTGGAGAGTCCGGAGATGATCCTCCGTCGGCAGGCGGACCGGCTGAAGAAGATCAAGATGGCGGAAATGAAGGTCGAGGGGATCGAGTTTGACCAACGAATCGAAGAGCTCGACAAGATCGAGCATCCCAAGCCGAATCGTGAATTCATCTATGACACGTTCAACCGCTTCGCGGCCCAGCATCCCTGGGTTGGTCAGGAGAATATTCGACCGAAGTCGATTGCGCGGGAGATGTTCGAGACCTTTCAGTCCTTCCATGAATACATCCGCGAGTATGATCTCGAACGCATCGAGGGGCTCCTTCTTCGTTATCTGAGTGAGGTCTATCGGGTGCTCGTACAGACCGTGCCGGAGACGGCCTGTACGGACGAGGTCGTCTCTCTAGTCGAATATTTTGGCGAGATGCTGAGAGGGGTTGACTCGAGTCTTCTTGAGGAGTGGGAGAAGCTCAGAAATCCGCTTGCGTCCGTCGCCGTTCTGGACAATCACCTTTTAAGGGAAGAGCGTGCGCGGGTGCAAGAACACGAGCGGCGGCTCCGCGCGGTAGCGGCTCGAAACGAGGTTTTTCGGGTCGTGAGGCTGCTTGGGAATTTAGATTTCCCTGGCGCGGCAGAGATCCTCGGGTGCCGCGCGGACGAGCTCGAAGCCCGGATGAAAGAGTATCAGGTCGAGCATCGGGCCATTCTCACTGATCAGGATGCGCGTTCCACTCGCTACTCCGTTTTGACGGAGTTATCGGACGCGGTATTTCGCCTGACTCAGACTTTGATCGATCCCGATGGGCATAATGATTGGGAACTCCTCGTCGAGGGAACCTGGGGGCATGCAAAAAGGCCAGCGCTCCTCTTGATTCATCTGAGGGCGATAGGATTCTGACGTGGGCGGGATTTGATTTAGGATCTCTAAAAGTATGACGAAATGGGGAGTACGGGATTCTCTCTATGCGGAAGTTCAGGATCGTGAATAACTACAAAAAAGCGCTCTGGTGGGTTGCCTTTTTGGTGAGCCCGGCAGTTTCGTTTATATATCTATTCAACACCGTCGGCGCCGGCGGGGCTTATGGCCAGTATATGGTCTACGCGGCGCTTGCCGGATATGTCGGCGGCATGATGCCCGGCATCCTGTTTGGGGCCGTTTTTTTTCCGGTCGGAATGTTTCTATCCGCCCAGATCGAAGGCAATACCGGCCCCCTGTTGGTCAATCACCTGGTGACCGGAGTTTTGCTGTCCGCGGTGGGTGGCGCGTTTGGCTATCTTTCGGAACTGAGAGAGTCGCTCAGGATGACGCTGGAAGATCTTAAGCTGAAGGAGCGTCAACTTGGCTTGGCGGAAGAGGCGGGCCATGTAGGCCTTTGGGCCTTGGATGACCCCATTCGGCGGACGGGGAAGGCTTCCGCAAATTTTTATAAGATATTTGGTGTGCAGACGGTCCCAGAGGCCTCGACGGTCCAGGATTGGCTTTCCTGGATTCATCCAGACGACCAAAAGAGAGCAGTTCAGGATTTCGAGCGCGCTTCGCGACGGGAGGGGAGATTCAATTTCCAGTTTCGGGTGCTTTGGCCGGACAAAAGCACTCATTGGGTTGAGGTCAACGGAGCAGTCGCGCTAGGCCCAGAGGGACTGCCAAAATCAGTGATGGGCTCAGTTGCGGATGTCACGGAGGCGAAAAAAATTCAGGCACAGTTGGAGCAGCAGCGAGTTATTCTGGTGACGGGTGCGAAAATGTCGGCCCTGGGCGAAATGTCGGGTGGGATCGCGCACGAAATCAATAATCCCATTGGCATCATCCACGGAAAATCGAATCAACTTCTCAAGCTGATTCGACGGGGGAAATTCACCGCGGAAGTGGGGATTCAGGAGCTGGAAAAAATCATTTCCACCTCCGAGCGGATCGCGAAAATCATCCGAGGCTTAAGGTCGTTTTCGAGAAATGCGGATATGGATCCGACGGCTCCAGTAGCGCTCGGCGTCCTTATTCAGAATGTCCTCGATTTCTGTTCCGAGAAATTTCTGTCACTGAATATTAGACTCGAAGTCGGAACCATTCCCCAGATCAAACTTGATTGCCGGTCGGTACAGATTGAGCAAGTTCTCCTGAATTTGCTGAATAATGCGCATGACGCTGTGATCGATCTGGCTGACAAATGGGTGCGGATCGAGTGCCAAGTGGAGGCAGAGCGGCTTGAAATCGCGGTCACGGATAGCGGTCCGGGTATTCCTCCCGGGGTAGCAGAAAAGCTCATGCAACCGTTTTTCACTACGAAAGAGGTGGGAAAGGGCACCGGGCTTGGACTGAGTATCTCAAAAGGGATCATAGAAGATCATCACGGCGAGCTTCGCTACGACGTCTCCTCGGCCCATACCCGTTTTGTGATTCGGATGCCGCTCAAGCAGAGTCGACAGGCGCTGAAAACCGCATAAGGCGTCGTCTCCGGTTCGATCTTGCTCCGGATGAGATAGTGGTTGCGGATCAGGACGAGCAGTTACAGGCCTGTTAAGGCGGCCTTATGAAGAATTTTTTTCTGTTTTCAGGGGCGCTTCTGTTGAGCTTTCAGGCGGGCTTGGCTTCGGCGGGCGATCTCGATGCCGGGCGTGCGTTGATCGGCGAGAAGTACTTCCTGAACGGCGACGTCCTCCATGCCGACGCGACCGAGATTCAGCTCCAGTCGGCGCTTTCCGCGCGGGTTGATTTTGTAGGCGCTCTAGACGCCGCGATGAGAATTTTCCTTACCGGTATACAGGACGATGAATGTCCTCTGTCGGTCATCCTGAGCAGCGTTGGCGATCCGATTCCTGGAGTAGACCCGGTGGGCGATCTCCCCGCAGTACGTCGGTACGACCGGGCCCTCGGCGCGTTGCTGTCTGACATGAGCCACCGGGATGCGAGCCTTCGCCTCCTTTCCCTGAACGAGGCCCCCGAAGGTTACGAGATCGGCTACGTGCGTGACCACTGGGTATTCGAGCTCCGGCTACCGGACGACGATCACGGCTATTGGGCGGTCATCGACCGCCAGGGCGTTCGTCCGGCGTTTTGTTTCGGGTTTAACTGAGTCAGTGCTGACACATTTGGCACGCGTTGCTTCCCATGAGATCATCTTACCGAGCATGCAGCCCTCGGGAGATCGACATCATGATGCAGACTCATCTTCGTGAAAAATATAGATCAGTACTTCTTCTTGCCTTGGTGTTTACGGGTTGTGTGGCGCCATCATCGGATTCAAATTCGGTGACCTTGCTCACGCCGCGAGGTGGGCTCGGCGGGATTTCGAGCGGCTCGGGCTCGAATACAACGGTTAGTGCGAGTGCCCCGCTTCTCACGGTCTCCCAATCGTCTGGTCTGGCATCAGAATTCAATATTTCGGCAAGCGGCCTGCTTCAGAATTCTGGCGGCGTGCTGTACCTGTATGACGACGCGGCCTGTGGGCACCTTTCATTTTCGACCGGAACGGCAAGTGCGGCATCAGTCATCCTGCTCGTAACGCTATCAAATCCGGGTGTTTACGCGTTCTCAGCCAAGTTCAAGGACGGCCTTTTTAATAGCACCTCCGGCTGCTCAAGCCCTGTCTCGTATACCGTTCTGGCTCCGACAATCCCTTCGGCGCTAGCGTTGTCGTCCCCCACGAGCTCGCCAAATGTCGATCCCACTCCTCAGTTGCAGGTGGTGGTCGCATCCGCACTTGGCGCAAGTATCTACTCCGACAGCACTTGTACGCAGTTGCTTGGCAGCTCGTCGGTCGGGAACGGCTACGTCATAACCTCGGCGCTGCCGGTCGGCGTTAGTACCCTTTACGCCGCCTCTCATAATGCCGGAGGCTACCATTCAGCCTGCACGAGCGCCTTCATCAGCTATGAGGTGTTGCCTCCTCCCTTACCTACGGCACTTTCGATGGTCGACTCTAGCCCAGGCTACCTCCTTTCACCCAGGGTGAGCGTGTCGGGTCCGCAGGCCGGTCACACCGTAAAGGTCTACTCCGATAACGCCTGTACGAATCTTTTGGGTTCGGCCCTCGCGAGTGGCTCCCCCGCGATCGTGACTTTGAGTCCGTTGACGTCGGCGGGCAGTTACTCTCTGTACGCGACCTCGACGACCGGAAGTACCTCTTCGGCCTGCTCGACCGCGAGTACGACCTATCAGCTCGATAAGCTGCCGTCGCCGAGCGGAATCGTACTGGTAGCACCGCTCGCCTCTCCCCATTACTTTCCTACCCCGGTCGTGCGCGTGTCCGGAAGTACCCTTTTGCAGGCTAGCTTGTATACCGATAGCGCCTGCGCCTCACAGACCGGAACGACGGTCTCGGGGATCGGGTCGATCGACATTCAGGCGGGGATACTTTCTGCGGGAGTTCATACGTTCTATGCAAAAAATTCAGGCTCGGGATTTTTGACTTCAAATTGCTCGATTACGAGTCTTGGATATGAAGTGATCCAGCGCATCTCGTTTAGTCCGTATGTACAGTATGGCGTCGCCGGCGGCGCCGCCGAGGTCAAAATCGCAGACTTGAATAATGATGGCGCCCTCGCCTGATCGCGGCGGATGGATGGGCAGGGTCGGTAGGTCGAACGCTGGGAAATGGCGACGGTACCTTTCAGTCGGTGAGTAAATTTAGTGGGGTTGGCGCGGTCGGCGCGGTAGAGATTCTCGATATTAACCGCGATGGAAAGAAGGACTTGGTCTTGGAGTCTTATGGGTCGTTGAGTTTGTTTTTGGGAAATGCCGACAACACGTTTGGGGCACCCCTCACTACAAATCTCAATGCGAGTTGGCTCCCCCAAATTATGGCGGGAGATCTCAATGGGGATGGCTCTCCTGATTTGGTGGTCTTAAGAAAAAGCACGAGCGACACGGTAAGCGTTCTGTCAGGAAATGGTGACGGCACGTTGCAGGCCCGCGTTGATTACCCCACCTTATTGGGGGCCTCGGGGCTTTCTCTGGTCGATATCGACGGCGATTTAGATACGGACGTCATAGTCGCCAATCAGAATACCAGCTACTTCAGTGTGTTCGCGAACACCGGCACTGGGGCGCTGGGCGCGCCAACCAATTACGCGACACAGGGGCCGTCATACGGCGTACAGGTCGGAGATTTGAACGGGGACGGATTCGTAGATGTGGTTCTGAGCTTGAGCGCGGGGTTCCAGGTGTTTATGAATAATGGCGCTGGAACATTTGTAGGTCGGTCGGCGATAATCTTGAACCCTGGTGGGTATCGCCTAGCCCTGGGCGATGTCGATGGGGATTCAAAGGTGGACATAGTTCTAGCCGCTTATTCCGCGCAAGCGGTGCGCATCTATTTTGGCATTGGAGACGGGTCGTTTGATTGGCCGCTTTCTCTGAGTATTGAGCACTACGCAGAGTCGGTGGCTCTTGCAGATTTAAACGGTGACGGGGATCTCGATATCGTGGTCGGTCAGTATACTTCGACAGGCGGGCTCTTTAACGTTCTCACGAATTTGAAATTTTAAGTCGGCGTTTGGGGCTCACGAATCACTGGTTTTTTTGTTTTGTAGCGATTTGATGGCCGCCAAGACTTTTCTGAAACTGACGGATCGAAAGGCAGACCGGTGGAGACCAACGAACCGCTCGAGGTTTTCGTCTGAGAGGGGGTTTGCGTCCTCAGGGAGACTGAGGATAAAATCCGTGAAATCGTGCGCCACGATAAATACCGAGGCGATGGGGGCAATTCGGGTGTGGGTAAGGCCACGAGGGAATCCGCTGCCGTCTGGGCGCTCATGGTGCTGTGCGATGATCACGTCGACGTCGGGCGGGACTTCCTCGAATTTTCGAGCCAGCTCCGCACCCGTCATTGGATGTTCCTTGTAGTCTTTTAGGTCGTGTGCGGAAAACTCACTGGCTCTTGCTTCGACTTCCTTCATCGTCCCTAGGGCGGCGAGTGTCTCGTTCTTGAGGTTGATGTCGTGCAGAAAGGCCGCGAGGGTCAACTTTTGGTAGGTACCGTCGGTTGTCCAATCCATCTGGGTGGCGATTGAGCACGCGATGTGCGCGAGAAGCGCGCTATGTGACGAAATGTATTTGTCGCGGTCCCTGCTGAGGCGCTGAAGAAGGACGCTCAGGTGAGGCTTGTTTTTAACCTCGTCGATGGTTTCCATGACTTTTGTTTTCGTAAATTGAGCCATCTCTGGAGTGAAACCAAGCTTTGCCGTCATCGCCTGGACCGCCTCGACGGTTTTTCCGAGGTCTTTTTCGGAGAAGGCGCGTACGGAAACCACGGCGAGCGTTCTCTCCGCGATGTTCGGGCTTTGTTCGGGCATCAGTCGTGCGATCATTCGATCAACGAAAGCCAAGACTTCCTTGGTTCGAATGCTCAACTGGGTGATATTCCGTCTGGCTTGAAAGTACGACGCCTCCTTTTCACCGAAGGGTTGACCTTTTGGAACGATTTGGCTGAATTCAGGCTTGTCGCGGGCCTCGAGATACAAGTCGCCCGGAAGAGGGCTGGCATACCCCAAGAGCGAAACCGGAACGTAGGAGAACTGTTCGCTCTCTGGCCGACTGTCTCTCAGCGCCTCTTTGAAGTAGCGTCCAATTTCTTTCGAGATCTGCGGGATTAGGTCGTTTAGTCGGACGAAGTGGATCCAGTTTTTGAGCTGCTTTGATTCCGAGAGGTCGAACGTCTGGTCACTCCAGGCGATGAAGTGAATGGGGCTGCATGTGACTAGATAGTGGCGCATGAGCTCGCGACCCTGATTTGCAAAATCGCAGCAAATGAAGTCGAACTCATTGCTTTCCTGTTTCAGGAGTTGTTTGGCCGAATCCAGGGTGTTCGCGTCGAATACGGTGATGTGGAACTGGGCCTTCAAATAGAAGGAAAGCAGCGCGCGACGGTTCTGGTTTGGCTCAAAAAGGAGCGCTTTCATGCTGTTTGGATGGCGCACATCGCTCTGAGTATATGTCAGTTCGGCTCGATTTCTCTTCCCAAACTCAATTTCTCGTGCGGTAAAGAGTTCTTAAGATGCGGGGGCGCTTAGGTCTTCCGAGTGATGCCTTGGAGTCTACGGAGCAACTCTTCCCGCAGCTTGATCAGGGCGTCCGCCTTCGCCTCCTCCACGAGTGGCCTCTGACTCGGTTGAGAGGTAGAGGAAGCCATTTCGCACACCCCAAAGGGCCGTTCGCGCAATAAAGAGGACGTCGATCACGTTCCCAGGGATAAAGAGGGCGGGAAACAGTGCAAGGTAGGTCCATGCCCAACTGTTGTTATAAGCGTCGACATCGCAAATCCCGTTGATGGTAAGAAGGACATCGGCGCCGTGTTGGGCGGCGGCAAGGCGTTGACTCTTTTGAGCTGTGTCATGGGCTAGTTCCGTGGTCATCAGAATGACGTCCGAGACCGCGCCTGAAATCTGACTCGCGGAGCAAGGATGCAAAGAGAGCTTTGTCGCCGTTCACCCACCGCCAAGGCGGGGGATTGACCTGTCGGTCCACGGTTCGTGGCTTTTCGAGTACGATTGCGATTTTGAACGGCCGAGGAAATTGCGCTTTTCTACTAAAATCGAAGGCCCGACTCCACCCAAAGGTAGGGACCGGTCCTTCTGTTGTAGTTTCCGTTGGCACTGGCGCTCTGAATGGCGTGTACGAATTCCACGCCGAGTACGCCCCGAAGCAGAAGGACTTTCCATGCAGCGGTCGCCCCAAGAAAAATGCTCGATACGCCGACGTAGTTATTGAAGCTCGCCTGTGGGGATGGAACACCTTGAATCGTTACCTCGGTAAATTCGTGATCGAGGTAGCGGGCATTCATTCCGACGACGGCATCTAGGCCAAACCCATCGACCGGATCCGGCTTGAAGAGCATTTGATAAAAGGCGAGTTGGAGACCGACGCTGGGCACCAGGACGAGCAAGCTTCCCTTGTACATGACTCCTGTTGAGAACTTTCCGCTCTCAGTTCTGAAAAAATCATACTGAGCATTGACCAGAACAGCGATGTCGTACAGATACCATTGGGCCTGGAGTCCCAGGTGGAGATCTCTCGAGAGTGACCCATAAAGCGCGGGCGCACTGCCCAGAAAGGAGCCGTACCGTCCGAGGCGGGCGCCGTCCCATGTTGAAATCGACTGATCATCCCAGTGTTTTTCGAATTGGTAGGTCATGGTCACCCCCCCGTGCAGGTCGGAAAAGAGTAGCATCGGGGGCCGCCGGCGTTCGAAGGAATAGCGGGTCGGGGAAGTGGCCAGCGCCTTCAGCGGAAGAAAGCAGAGAATCAGGTAGAAACCGGCTGTGCTGAAAATCTTGAATGCCGCGAGCATTGGCTCCAAGTGATGCTTAATAGTGACACCCACTATGGAACCGAGACCCAAGATCATGCATTCCTCCGGGGCGTTGCATGGAAGTGAACCAGCCCCGGACGAACCGATGGTGGTCAACACTTTTTTGGTTTCCACTCATGAGCACCTCGTCAATTGTCTTCTTTACGCTCAGCCGCTTCATTCCCTTCGCCGCCATGATCAACGGAAGCACCCAAAGCAGTGCGCCAATTCGGACATAAATGATTTCGTCCAAGTGAATGTCCATTCATTTTCCTTCGTGCCCTCACGGACGGGAGTGGCCGGGGCGCAGCTTGAGGCCCATGCTTCGGCACCCCCAGGTCTCGGATCAAACATCAATCACAGCGCCCTGCAAGAAAACTTCTCCGAATTAATTGAAAAGATACAAACATGTCGAAAAAAATGCGGATATAATTAAAAGGACGAGAATGAGAACCGCAAATAAGCGGCGATTCTCTTTTGGAAATAACCCCGCTATCCATTCGAAGGCAATTTCTAAAAGATGGCCAAGGCCTTCCATATATCTCCCTAGGATGCCCAGCCGCAGTTTCACATAGCGGACATAGGATCTCCAAGCTCCGTTGGATGAATTGCCTCCGAACCGGCAACTGATCCCACTGACGCATTCCAGCCTCCTCATGGTGTTAAGGGCGATTAACCGGCCCTCAGGAGGTCTGGACTGCCTTTGATTCGCTGCAAAAACGAATGGAACGCCAGGTATGATACCCGGACCTAAATGTGTGAGACTAGTCGACCCCGCTGGGCAGCGGGTCGACGCACTCACTGGTTCTCGTAAGCTTTGCTTGGCGCACATGAAAACTATTTTTTACCACCAGCGATCCAGAATCTACTATCCGTTAGCGGATTGGGACGGCATGACGCTGTGAATATGAAAGCTACTATGGCCATAGTCAGGAGCACCAAAACTCCCTGAATAATCCGCTTGAGTAATTGCTTCATGTTTTTTCTCCTGTTTATTGTAAGCAACGGTTGGATAGTAAGTCCCATAGATGGCACGTCCAAGTGGCGTAATCCTCATGATGAAAAACATTGCAATCTGGTTTGAAAATAAAAGTTCCTGAACTGCTCCCTGGCATGTGGTACCGGGCCTGATGACAGGTCATCCCGGATTCGCGGTCATGCCCTCAGCCAAGCCGCGTCGGTCATGATGACTGCGACACTAGCGATTATTTTTCAATGAGGGCTTGTTTTTTTTTACGGAATTTCGCAGGCGATAATGGGCAAGTGCTAGTGTGCCAAAAAGCGCGACGCTCACTATTACCGAGTAATGTAAAAAAAATGGCTGGCTTGCCTCCTCAACAAATAGTCCTATCGACCAAAGTTCATCTTTCATTGCATCGATCGCCCGATTAGTTTCAGCGTGACCATTTTCTAGCCGAGAGGAAATCAGAACTTTCGCTCAACCTACCGTATTTTCCCAACTCATCAAGCTGGTTCCTCGTTCTGAATTTGAATCTCTCGTCGCCAAGTATGGTGGCGATGCGCGAGTCCGCAGTCTGGACTGCTGGATGTGGTTCGGCGCCCTGGGAAAAAGCCTGAATGTTTCACCGTCTAAGATGGGGGCGTAGCCGCCAAACTTCTCGATGAACCTCCCGGTCGTGGTTCTGGCACCTGCCACACTCACTTGCTGTCCCAGAATCGCTCTAATCGCTCTCTCAAACGCGTCCAAGTAGCGAGGCAAACGAATGCCCGGGCTCAGATTAACAAGGGTCGATAACTTCTTATTGCTCCTGACGAGTTTGTAAAAGTTATTTAAGTTTGCATCAACATCGAACATTTTCGTGATGAGAGTCTTTATTTGATCTCCATCCCTGGTAATCTCGATAGTGACAGGCCCCTCTTCTAAATGCAGACTTCGTTTGTATGAACTCGGACTCACTTTTTCTATCTCTGTTACCGCCCTGAACTTTAGGAAGGAGAGAATCCAATCAAAGTCAAAATTCTTAGACATAGCAATACTTGTGCTGATGATCTTCAGAAAGTCAGGCCTACATCGCTTGCAGGCCCTAAAGCCTGCCAATTCGGCCTCTCGACGTAATCGAAAGAAACGGACGTTCTTTGGGAGAGGTTTCTTGGCCGAACAAATAGACCTGCAGTAAATACCCGTTGAGGTCACACCTGCAAAAAAGGCATAGTCATAGACTTTGTTGCGGTCCATGAGGGCCTGAAGCATTTGCTCAGATGTGAGATTCCTCATGCTCGTTTACCGATTTCAGTTTGGTGGTTGAATTTTACCGCTTGGATAAACATTCGAGGACTTTGAGCGGTATAGGGTTCTTTTAAATGGCCGCCTTCAAGCTTCTTGATTTGGAATCCTGCTTGATTGAGCATCAACTCAATTTCAAACCGAAATATCGGACGCCAATGCATCGAGTAGTGTTGACGTTTTACTTGGCCGCCCGCTTCAACTTCGTCGTACCAGCCGTGAAGTCTCTGCCTATGGTTTTCATCAAACGCATCCATCGTCGCAAAGCGTGTATAGGTATTTCCTGTGTGAGGATTTTTTCTTGTGTAGAACGGCTTTGGGATGGGATCACCGTCGATTTTAAGTCTCAGCGGATTTACGATATCTAAAACCAAGACGCCATCATCGGCCAGGTGTTTTCTTGCCGAAATCAGTGTTTGAAGCTGGGCGCCAAAGTCAGGAATGCATAGCAGACTATTGAATGCGATAAAGGCCACTTTGAAATCAGTTCTTTCAAGCGCGAGGCGAGTAGCGTCTTGCTCGACTAGCGTGACCCGCTTCAAAAGATCACGCTGCTGCCGAGTTAAATTTTTATCAAACTGTTTGAGCATCTCAGCGGAAATATCGACGCCCGTCACATCATGCCCAGTTATTGCCAATGGAATGGCGACCCGGCCACTACCACAGCAGATTTCCAAGATCGGCCCACCAGTCTCAGAAGCTATTTCTTTGTACCTTTGAACATCATGGGCCAGACCTTGAAACTTTGTGATTTCATCAAAGTTCTCCGGAAAGATCGAATGCTCCTGCGACGGGTAGTCACCGTCATAGTAATGGATGGAGGCCTCGTGGTTCTCTACGTCAGCATTCATGATTTACTTCTCCTTTTACTTTTCGTTCCAATACGGGATTGCCCAAAGAATGCCTTCATGGCCACCTCTGATAAATTTTCAAAGACCTCCCTCTTTATAGAGAGAATCACTGAACCGTTAGAGTAGGTTTCGTTAATAAGGCCGCTGTCTCGGAGGAGATGAACGTGATGTGAGATGGTGGGCTTAGAAACCGATAAAAGCTTGGCCAACTCCACTGAGCTTTTTGGACTCTTCGCTATAATCGAGAGAATCGCGTATCTTGTTGGGTCGCCCAAGGTTTTAAAAATGAGGGCAGCGTCGAGTTCGGGGTCAACCGGGGGCTGAGTTGCTCCGACGACACTCAGGTCAAGAGTTATCGATGGATCGAAATAGGGAAAGTAGACAACCGTTAGAGGGCCATCCTCAAAGGCAGTCCAAAGGCGTTTATCATTGAAAAGGGACGGTTGGAGATGGCCGGACTTTAAGTCTTTGAAGGCCAGCTCATAGCCCCCTCGAACGGCCTTGACGAGTTCTTTTTTTTCGTCGACTTCAATGCGAAGCAGGGCCTGTTTCGAAAATTCAGCAAACGAGCAAGATTCAAAGAGTCTTTCTTTTTCCTGAAGAGATCGATTCAGTTGAGGTTGCAGTCGCGTCCAGGTGTCTCTAAATCCGTGAGTCCAGAACAGCTCTAACAAATGAATTACAGTTTTTCTAAATGACTCAGGAGATTCTAAAAGCAGCTCGAGAGCGATGACCATGGGACTGTTTTCTTGATAGGGATAAAGCCCCGTGAAAGCGAGCCACTCCTGCTTTGCCTTGGGAATTTTGCCCACGCCTTGCTGAAGAGTGAGCTTACCCGACATCAAGTCACTCACTACGTCCTGGTAGTGGAGCTCGCCGAAGAGGATTTCTCTTTGAAACCGGTTGATGTCTTGGTTCTTAAGTTCTGAAATGATCTCTTCGAATGTCAGATTCGGGGGCCGAGTGTGAAGGGTATCCGCAATGATTCCCCAAATGTCAGGACTGTTTCCCAGCTTCTTGAGTGATTTATGAAAATCAGACGGAAGTTCCTGAAGCGTGAGTTTTTTCCAATTGCTGTGAATGCGAGACTTTTCGTCAACAAGTGCCTGAACACCGAAAAACAGTTCAAACCGAAGCCCTATAGAGAACTCAAATTTTGCCTTAATGTCCGTGTGCTTTGATTTGCGCTTCATTTGTGAGTTAGATATGTGCCTAACTAGGTAATGTCAAGGCTAACTATGAACTGTGGAAAGCCAGTAAAGTTAGATGTCTTATCAGGGGAAGAAGTTGAAAAGCTCACGAAGTCCAAAAACTAAAAAAACTGGATCTGTCCAACGGAAGCGCATAGTGCATCCATCGGTAGAACTTATTCCGGTTCTCGAAGACGCTGATCTTTTTCAGGAACGAATGGAGGGTGTGGCCAGGATTCTGTTTGAGATGGGATTCGGCACCAAAAAATTTGGCCCGAAAAATAGCAGAAAAAGGAAATGCGAAACGAGTAATTTGGAAAACGAAGACTAGAGAACTGAAAAACCTACGATATCAAACCGTTAGTTGGAGTTCGGTTGTTATCAAAAATGGTCGGGGTGACAGGATTCGAACCTGCGACCTCTTCGTCCCGAACGAGACGCCGACGGATGCGCAACAGGCTGAAATCACTGAAGACAGCTCCTCGAAAGACGGAAGAAACACGCACTTTGATGCGGAAAATCTTTCTGAATCATTCCAATTGCTTCTGAATGCCGCGTTTTCTGCGTGCTACGCCGGTGCTACAGGCGCCGGCCGTCGAGATCGGGACCGGGGGTGACGCGATGACGTAACCCTCACTACACCTCTTCAAAAGAAAAGAGCCCGAGGCGCTTACCTCGGGCCCTTCAGAACTTTTCAAAACCTCTCTGCAAGCGCACGCCGCCAAAGTGCTCGCTTGCAGAGCCAACCTAGCGGGACTCGCAAGAGTCATCGTCCAGGCACCTCTCCATCTTTAGAGAGAGGTGCCTGCGCTGTCAATCACCTCAATCAGTTCAAGGAGAGAAAATATGGAACCCACCGAAAACTCATCCGTCATCGCCATCACGAATCAAAAAGGGGGAGTCGGTAAAACCACTTCAACGCTCAACATCGCACAGGCTTTAGCCGCGCTCGGCCATCGCGTGCTCGTCATCGATCTCGACCCACAAGGAAACGCCACTCAAGGTCTCGGTATCAAGCTCGAAACTGTGCGAGCGTCAGCGGCCGACTTGCTGCGCGATAAAAATCTCTCCGACGAAGCAGGTATCTATCAGGGTGCGGGGCTTGACCTCATTCCCGCGACTCCCCTTCTTGCTGCGGTCGAGCGCGAGATGGTCGGCCTGACGAACAGCGAGTTTCGCCTAGCTCAGCGAGTGAAGCGCCTTCGCGCGACGTATAAATACGTTTTAATTGATAACGCGCCGGGATTCGGCCCATTAATGAATTCGGCCTTAAACGCGAGCGACTTCGTGCTCGTCCCGGTCGATTCGAGCTTCTTCGGGCTTGCGGGCCTTCAGAAACTTCTCGGAGAACTCGAGATCATTCGCGAGGGCTTCAATCCCGGGCTCTCACTGCTCGGGCTCTTCTTGACGATGTTCGACACGACCCGAATGTCGGAAGAGATTCTGGGCGAGCTGGTGTCGTCGTTCGGAGACCTCGTCTTTGAGTCGCGAATTCGTCGGTCGGTGAAGCTGCGCGAGGCGCCCGCGTTCGGCCGGACGATCTTTCAGCATGCACCGGGTGGGAGTGGCGCGGAAGACTACCTGCGACTCACGCAAGAGCTGATCGTGCGGTTGGCGAAGGCTCGGGCGGTGAGCCATGTCTAAACGTGAACGCCTCGATTTGAAGACGGCCCTTCACTCCTTCGGTGTGAACAGACCCCTACGTATACCGCCGCAGTTGGCTCTCCAAGCGCCGGTAGCCGTGAGTGCGGTGAATGTGGCGATTCCCCTCGCAGAATCGATTGGGAAGGAATCAGTATCCAAAACGGACAGTGTCCAAATTGAACAGGGTTCAAAACAGACAGTGTCCAAAATGGATACTGTCCAGAATGGACCCTCTCCGGCCAAGGTCGTGGGCGGGTTCACTGCGGTTCCGCACCCGCTGCTGCGGGGCGAGTCTCCGTTTGAGGAGCCTATTGATTTCATGATCTTTATGCACCTGTTCACGTACTCGCACGGTTTCGGTCGCGACACGGCGACGATGGGTCAGGCTCAGCTCGAGCGATTTACTGGAAGCGGCAAGAACACCGTGAAGCGATCGCTCGATCGTCTTCAGCGAGCGGGCTGGATCAAGTGCATCGAGGAGTACGAGCACTCTCGGATGAGTCGCAAATGGCGCGTCAAGAATCCCCCGGAATCGAAACTCAAGACCCTATCCAAATCGGACAGTGTCCAAAATGAACAGGGTCCAGAACGGACCCAGGGAGTATCCAAAATGGATACTGTGACAGTGTCCATTTTGGACCCCTTCTTAGAAAGAACTCCCAAAGAAACTACAAAGAACTCTTTCTCTCTAAAAACGGTAAGCCTTCAGAAATATTTCTCGGAGCTGCGTCCAGCGGGAAAACGCGACCGAGAGTGGCAAGACTTTCAGGGACTGTTGAAAGACTACAGCGAAGCGCAGGTTGCGCAGTGTTTTGAAACTCTGCGCGATCATGGCGTCGGTGGGCCCGGCACTCGGCACGAGCCCTGCCACTCGCCGATGGCCTATCTCGGCGTGGCGATGGCGGAGGTACTCGCCCGGATCGAGGGTCATCAGCAGCGCGAGACGCAGCGAAAAGCTCGGGAGGATGCGTTGGCTCGCGACCAGCAGGCTCAGGCTGAACGGGAAGCGCGAGAGGCTTTGGAGTGGGCGCGGAAGGAGCAGGCGTTCAATCGCACCTTTCAGGGCCCGGAGCGCCAGACGGAAGTGATTGCGGAGATCTGCCGCGAACTCGGAATGCCCGCTTCCGGCGTCGTGGCGAGGAACATCTCGATTGAGAAATGGTGGGCTGGGTTGAGTCGGTATGATCGGGGGGAGCTGGGCGCGTAGCGGAATCAAGGTGAGAAATAGGCTTCCGACAGCGACGAAATACAATTCAACGGAATTCTTATTCTTTTTGTATTTGGTCAGACAACGCTCGCAATAGACTGCTCTTCATGGGCGTATTCCCCTTTCCGGATGGATACATTTGAAAAGCAAAAAACACGGCCAAAAAAACAGAAAACAATATAATAGCGATGGAGAATTTTTTTTCCATAAATAGAGTGATTATCCCATACTCATGCATGCCGACATAAGGTTATTCATCCTGCTGCCCTCGTAAGGCTGAAGAGCATCAGTGCCGGGACCAAACCCCCCGGCCGGAAACAACCCAAAGCCCTTTAATAGTCCATATGAAAACAATGTACAGGCTCCTCTAAGGAGCGGATCGGCTGCGCCACCGACTCCTTGCATCGAGCTTGACGCGAGATTTAGAGTCGCATCGGTAACAGCCGTTCCAGTAACCCCCACAACGGAAGACACAATCCCCGTCACAGCAGCCCCTCCAGCAAACCCGATCATGAAGGCTTCCGCAAGATCCCTGGGTGAGCTGAACCCGGCGATGGCGTAGCCGGTCATATTAAGGACTCCCGCTGCGAGCCCGCCCACGAGCGAACCGACCGTGGTCGCGATGGCGGAGGCAACCAGCGCACCGATTCCGGCTCCCACTAGGGCAGGCCCCATGGTCAGCGCCAGGCAGACTCCGACTGCGGCTCCCATGGGGATCGCAATCGCCGCCGACATCACCTTCGCGAAGAACGACCAATCCCACTGACCGGTGACGATCGCTTTGCCCACGGTGAAGACCGTCGCAACGGCAGCCCCCGTGAAAAGGGCAGCGATCAAGAAGAAGAACTGCCCATCCGGATCGATGGCGGAGACCGGGTTGTTTCCTCCGTAGGCGTATCGCTGAATAATGGTGGACGGGCTCGCGGCGCTCCCCTCTTTCGGGTCGACTTGCAAGAACCGGCCGATGAGCGGGTCCAGGTAGCGCGCCCGGAAGTAGTAGAGCCCGGTCTCGATGTCGAATTCGCGTCCAGTAAACAGATGCGCGAAGCGAACCGGCGGGTTCGCGGTCGCGTCGTTGCCGAGTCCGTCTTTGGTCGCGAGCAGGATGCCGTAAGCGGAGTAAACGAATCCCGCCACCCGCACGCCGGAGGAGTTGGCGACCGCATGGATGGTGCCGAGCGCGTCTTTCAAGAACTGGTAGCTTCCCGTTGCCTGCGCCATGCCCGCAGCGACTCCGGCGGTCGTGACCTGTACGGAGAGCACGTCATCGATCGGTGTTTTGCTCAACTGCGGCGGATGCGTGTACCGCGCCAGCAGCTGATTGCTGCCATCATATTCCCGCAAAATATGTTCTCCGTCGTAAGCGAATTTTCGGGTGAAGGTCCGGTTCACGTCGCTCGGCGCGGTCGTGTCGGACACGACCTTCTGGACCCTGCGGCCCAAGGCGTCGTAAAAATAGCGCGCGGTTTTCCACGGAGTCGTAGCCGTGGGTGAGGCAAAGAAACGCACTTCCTTGAGCTGGTTCTCGCTCGTGTAGAGATACTGGGTCACTTCACCCGTCATGCCCTTGCCCTGCTTGCTGATTAGATTACCATTCTGATCCCAGATATAAAGATAACGGTAGTCTTCCAGAAGCCGCTGACCGCTGGTGTCGAAGGTATAAGCACCCTGGTTGTCGCTCGTGCGGTTGTGGGTACTGTCATAGCTGAAGGTCTCATTCTCATAAGAAGTGGAGGCCGCCTCGGGATTCGTGGACGACGTGAGCTGGTGATCTCCATCGTACCCGAAGCTCTGGGAGTAGAGGCCATCCTTCGTCGAGGTGACGCGTTGCCCGGCGGCATCGCGGGTGTAACCAAAACTCGAGATCAAGGCGCCGCCGGTGGACTCGTGCAGAATCTCGTTCAAGAAATGAGTCGGGTCATAGGAGATGCGGCTCACGCTTCCCGGGCGGGCGATTTGAGACACTCGGCCTTGCGAATCAAAGCCAATCGAAAAAAGTTCATTCCAAGGGTTGGTGATCTGGCTCAACCGGTCGCCGTCATCCCACTCGTAAGTGGTCGGCCCGCTGGGATCGGTCATACGAATCCGATTGCCATTGCCGTCGTAGGCGATGGACATCGAAACGTCTGGCAAGCCCGCAAGAGCGCCGCGACCATAGGTGCGTTGGGAAAGCACTCTTCCTCGGCTGTCATGGCTGAACTGAGATACAGTGTTACTATTCCGGCCCTCAATGAGGCGATCGCGCGAATCATAAACCATTTCGATCACGTCGTCGGGCAGTTCTTTGCGCATCATGCGATTGGCGCGGTCGTAGAAGAATCGACGCAGGTTTCCGTTGGGATCGGTTTGCGTGGCCACGTTACCCGTGACGTCATACGTTCGCGTCACCGTGTTCCCGAGCGGGTCTCGGCGCGTGAGCACACGCCCGGCGGCGTCGAAGGTGAAGGTCGTCTCCTGTCCCTTCGCATCGATCACGGCGGAGCGTTCCCCGGATGCGAGATAACGATACTCGGTTCTCTCGTTCTTGGGAGTCGTGACCGCGACGAGTCGGTTCCAGGAATCGTACTCGGATCTGGCCACGAAAAACTAAAAAAGGAGCTGCGGGCTCCGCAAAGTCGCGATGAAGACCTTCTGGTTCATGGCGAAAGCCTGAATCCCGACGAGGAGACGAAAGAAAAGAAAACCGCGCAGGACCGGAACCTGGTCCCCGACGCCAAGCTTTACTCCCTGAACGATGAGGAGCTAAGAGAGAAATCCGTGATCCAAGGTAACTCGAACCCATCGGCGAAAGACTGGAAAGAGCTTCAAGGGCTTTATGACAAAGCCACTGAAATCACGATCGTCGAGCGCACTTATAAGAAGGTGGTTCATCAGCGGAAGAAGTATCTCTACCTTCCTTCAGTAGGGACAGACAAAGAAGTCATCATCACGGCCAAAGGACCTGAGAAGCTTTTCCCTGGCTGTGGATTCAGCATTGATTTTGCGATCGCATCCACCCTGGACAAGTACCAGTGGCATACGCCGCTGAACCGCCAGGCGGAACTCATGGCTGGGCGCGGGCTCACGGGGATCGCGGCCAAGACCCTGTACAATCTGGTTGAGTCCCTCTCCGATCACGCGCGAAAAGCGGGTGTTTTGGAGCAGATCCGCCGGGACATTCTGGAAGTTCCGCTGGCCGTCCATGCGGATGAAACGCCTTGGCCCATCTTGGACAGCCACGACAAGGACGGGTACCTGTGGACGATCTGTAATATGGCGGGCGCATACTACCGGTTTGAGCCCTCACGTTCGGGAAAGATCGCAACGGAGATGCTCAAGGGGTATACGGGGCCGGTGCTCACGGATGATTTTAGTGGCTATGACCGACTGAAGAAAGAAACGAAGTGCGTGCTTTGCCACTGCTGGGCCCACGCGCGGCGGAATTTTTACGAGATCTTAGATAATCATCCTGACGACTGCCGGGAGATCTTGTTGCTTATTGACGATCTGTTTGCGGTGGAGCGAGAGGCGAAGGGCTCTTGGGATCGTCTCAAGGAGCTGAGGGCAGAGAAGTCGGGACCACTCATAGAAAAAATCAGGGCCTGGTGTGAGGCGAAAAATCTCAAGTACCTCCTTAGCGAGGACGAGATGGGCAAGTCGATCCGATACCTGATGAAAAACTGGAACGAATTCACGGTATTCTTAAAGGATATTCGAGTGCCGCTGTCCAACAACCACGCGGAGCGGTCACTCCGGCACAGCGTTTTGGGTCGAAAGAACTTTTACGGATCCAAGACGATCAATGGCGCGGATGTGGCGGCGGACCATTACACGATCATTGAGTCGTGCAAGCTGTTGCGTTTGGACCCGGCCGTGTATTACCGGTATCTGGTCCATGCGAACAACACGAGCACTGCGGCTCTGAGCCCGCTCCGGTACGCGCGCTGGACTTATGAGCAGAAGAAAGCCAAGGCCGCCGCTGCGGCTCAGAATGAGGAAGGACGTCAGGCACCATGAGCGCGATTGAAACTGAAAAATTGTCTATCACCGGCAAGGAGTACGACGCCCTCCAAGATATCCGGGGTCTCGAGGAATCAGCTCATTACATGGTTATGCTGGCCAAACGCGATGGAAAGGGCGGCTATATCCTTGAAGGCCGCGAATCGGCGTTTCAGGCGCTCCAGAGCGATCTCTCCGACGAGATCTACCACCAACTTTCCTCTCCTGCCCGCCTCAGGCAGATCCGAAAGCTCTACGACCGCCTGGCGCCGGACAGCGACTTCTAGCATTCTCCGTTCAAAATTCTAGGACCGGCTTTTCGCCCTGGATACGAAGTTCTCCAGAGGACCAGCACTTGGCCAGGGCGAGGGGTGTAAATCCCTGAAGGAAAACAAAAAACACAATCAGCAATGATAATGGCTTCACATTGATCTCCACCTGAGAGCTACACAACCTGTGACGCTGTAATCGAGTTCATTTGCACACAGGGAGTTCGACCTTCCGGCCACTAGGAAGGTCGACGGTTAAACCTGCCGCAGACAGGGTGAGTTCATCGGACGGCCGAACTGACTCTGGGGGGTCCAGGATAGATTTTGCATCATAACAAATACTCTGAATGTATCCTGTGAAGATGTCGCCCGGCTTGAGTTTTGGACAACTGGTACCCTTCACGATTCTGAGCAGCAGGCCTTTACCTTTTCCGACCAACTCGTCACGTTGTAATTTTTGTAGAAGCTCGCCGTAGCGCAAATTTTGCAGATCAGCCCTTGGAATTGAAAATTCAAGAATTTGAACCTCTGCAGTACAGGTTTCGGATAAACTCGTTTTTTTAATTTTAGCGCGTACGCAGTAGATAGGAGGAAAGTCTGCTAAATATCCACAAGCCGCATGGGTTGGCACCGCAGAAAGGCAACTCGCGACAGCGAGCGCCGAAAAGGCGCGAAGAACGACAGAGCGAGTGAGAGTCTTCAATGTAATGCAATTCATGTTATCTCCGTCCGATCAATTTCATTTTTTGTACGTAATCTACCAACCAACGATGGTACCAGTAAACCCGCCATCTCCGCCACCGCCTATCGAAATTGAACCGCCCCCTGAAGCACCTCCATACCCTCCCGCAGAGCCGCCAGAGGCAGGCGCTGAGGGTGTCTCCCAAGTTGTATTTTGTTCTAACGTGGACCAGTTGATGTTCGCAGGCAAAAACGCGGGAATCCAGATCTCGTGGTCAAATTTGGCATTCCAAACTTTGGGACCAAGCATGGTCTGGCTGAACGCATGAATCAATTCATGAATGACTACTTGGTCAATGTTTGTGTTCGGCGTTGGAAATGCTGATTGAATTAGTGCGGAATCAATGAGGACGCGGGCACTACTGGATCCGAATGACTGGGTTTCTGCTGTGCGGACTGTCTTGCGCGCACTATCAACCTCCTGTGTGAGTCCTCGATTGCTGCTATACACCGTAATCAACACATTTGGATTTGAGTCCAGCTCCTTGTATATTGGGGAATTTTTCACAGCAAACGAGATCACGCCCCCTGACAGGTCCAGGATTTTCAATCCCGACGGGTCTCCAAAGCGCAGGGGATTGCCAGCCGCAAAGCGATAGAGATTCGTCCCTCCACCTGCCATGCCGAGCGGGTCGGGGGAGAGGAATCGTCCCATGTCGGGCTCGTAATACCTTGCGCGGAAGTACATGAGGCCGCTCTCCTCGTCATGCTCTCGACTCATAAAGCCCAGAGAAAGTGAGATTTTTGGGTTTCCTGAGATCTCTACACCGAGGGAATCTCTGGTCTCAAGGCGTTTTCCGAATGATGAATAGACATAGCTTTGAACGGTGGATCCGTCAGAGGCCAAAACGCGTTGAACCGTTCCTTCTCCATCTTGAGCAAAGAAATACGAGCGTTCCTGTTGCGCAAGGCCTTCAGTCACGCCGCGACTCGTTGGTCGAATTGAAAACAGATCGTCCATCCCGCGACCCCCGCCAGTGTACTGGGCCAGCAGCGCGCTGGTGCCAGTCATTTCATAGAGAAGATCATTTCCGTCGTAAAAAAAGAGGCGATCATGCGCAGACGGAGTGCCCGACGTTTGAACTGATTTCGAAACTCTTCTTCCCAATGCATCGTAGTGGTATTTCGCAATGAGTGCGGGAGTGCCGGTCTGCGTCCAAAGAACGGACGGATCATAGGCCCCGATTCCGGGCTCAAACCGTTTGAGCTGGGTAAGTTTGTTTTCGCTGCTGTAAGTATAAGATGTGACTTCGTTGATCGAGCCTTTTCCCTGGCGAGCGCTCAAGTTTCCGTTTCGATCGTAGAAGTAGAAATAACTCGCGTCCTCCAAAAGGCGTTGACCTTGGCCATCTAGTCGATTGGTTCCAAATGCGTCCTGAGTTCGATTACCTAGGCTGTCTAAAGTGAAAGCTTCGCTTTGCCATTCGGTTCGCAATAGCGAAGCCGGATTGAACGCGGAGGTCAGCTGATCGTCGGCATCGACACCGAAATTTTTTGCCCCAGAATTGCTTGAAATTTGAATGGCGTTTCCTGATGCGTCTCTCTGATAGGTGAAGGAGTCGATGAGACTGCCACCTGTCGTAGAGTGAGCTAGAGATGAAAGTCGACCCGCAATGTCTAATGCAAACAGACTCCGACTTCCAGGTCTGGTCATTGTTACAGTGCCGGCAGATTCGTCATAGGCGAATCCAAATGCGTCGCCATATGGATTGGTGACCGATGAAAGGCGATTCACGGCATCCACGGTATAGATATGGGCACCAAAGGGGCCGGTCATTTCTTTGCGATTTCCATTTTCATCGGACTCATAATCGAGGTGCACTGACGTGCTGGACATTCCCGGTACATGGAGGGATGCGTCCGTGGAGAGGAGGCGACCAGCGGTATCATAGCCGAAGGCGACCGCGGAGATTCCATTGTCAGCAGAAGTTGGGTTTCCAACTGCGTCGTAGCCAAAAGTCACGGTCTCATCAGGCAAATTTTTGGTCTTAAGCCGATTGAGAACGTCAAAACTGTAGGTCTTCTGATTTCCAGCAGGATCAACTTCGCGAATCAGGTTTCCATTATTGTCATATGCCCGAGTTGTCTCCATCGAGAGCGGATCGATCCGAGAAATCAGTCGATCCATCGAATCGTAGGCATATTTTGTTACCCCTCCAGTAGCGTCGGTCACAGTTTTGACTTGGCCTGCTTCGGTATAGGTGAAGGTCGTGACATGACCGAGCGGAGTCATTTGGGTAAGTGCGCGATTTACAGAATCATAGGTGAACGTGGTAACGTGCCCGTTAGGATCCGTGGCCGTCAGCGGATTCCCAGCTAAATCATAGGTCCATGACTGAACGTGGTTTAACGGGTCGGTCAGGGTCAACATATTACCAACAGAATCATACGTTCGGGTCCAGACCCCTCCTCTTGGATCGACGGTCGAGGTTACCTGGCCGCGTGGATTATAAAAAAACCGCGTCGTGCGCCCCTGGGCATCTGTTGTGGTCTCCAGGAGGCCGTTTGAAGAGTAGGTGTTGAAGGCCTCGTTTCCGCGAGGGTCTTTCTGGGATAACAGCTGTCCGAACGGATCAAAATTCCGTGTGATTTGGGTATGAAGGGTTAAATTCTCTATCACCTCAAGGTCGCCGAGAGGACCGTAATTCATCTTGCTGCTATGTCCTATTGGATCGGTGATCTGAAGTGGGCGTCCAGCCGCATCTCGAACGATTTCAGTTATGTTACCGAGAGGATCCACCACTTGCTGCGCGAACCCCCTGTAGTCCTTTGCATAGGTTACTTTGTTCCCATTTGGATCTGTAAATGAACCGGAGGCATAGCCCGCCTCGGCGTCGTTCTCTCGTATAATTTTTGTTTCTGAAGCTTGCTGACTCAGAAGGCCATTGATGGCCTCCGGGTGCTCATAGGTCGCGGTTGCCCCGTTTGGAAGCGTGATACTCTTCAGAAATCCAAACGCGTTATAAGAGTAAAGGGTCTCGCTATTATTTGGACTTTTTTCGCTCTTCATTCTCCCATCGGAATCATAGGAGAAAGAACGCCTCGAGCCATCTGGGAAGAGCGCGGCCGCGAGACCTCGAGTCGAGGGGTCATGAGTGAATGTCGTAGCCCGTCCTGCAGGGTCCGTGATGGATCTAATCTTCCATCCATCGAAACCGAAGTCATAGTCAAAAGCGGTAGTTTGTCCGGTCGGATAACGGATCGCTACGAGGCGGTCATCAGAATAGTCAAACTGGGTAGAGTTTCCCACCCGATCAATCGTCTCGACATGTTTGCCCGCAGCGTTAAAAAATGCACGACTGCCATCGCGATAATTTCGCACCCAAATGGTCCCATCAGAATTTCTCTGAAGGTGGGGTACCCATGTACCGTCGCTATTCTGTCTTACCCCCTCTGTGGGACTGTCGGTTGCCCGAAAGTTCACAAACCCGCTTGTGCCTGTCGAAAACACGACGAGTTTAACCTTGTTGTTACCCTCATCAACTATAAGTAGGTTATTCGAACGATCTAGACCCACGTCGGATGGGTGATTTAAGCCGGCTGAAAGGGCGGCCATACCGTCCGCTCCATCGGAGGGCGTGCCAGTTCCAGCCACCGATTCAGCGATACCTGAGGTTAGATCTACGCGGACAACTCTGTTGTTGTCACGATCCGCAACGTAGAGATAGCCCTTGCTGTTATCGAAAACCAAACCCTGCGGACTCGCTAAACGCATGTTGAGAGCAGGTGCGCGATCAATCAATAAACCACTTGGGTTGCCGGCAATGGTACTTATTCTGCCTGTAATGTCGACCTTTCTGATAAAACCGTTCTCCGTAGAGATGAATAAGTTGCCGATACTATCGTAAGCAAGTCCGACGGGATGGCTTAAGCTCGCCTGCGTCGCTAACTGCCCATCGCCGGTATCATTCGCGAGGAACTGTCCGTTCCCTGCAATGGTTTGGATGCTATCGGTACCAAGATCAATCAATCGAACTCGGTTATTCCCATAGTCGGCGACGATCAAAGTGTTAGGTTGTAATCCCGGAATGATTCTCCGTGGACTATTTAGTTGTCGGCCGAACAAATTTGTTCCATCGCCATTAAAACCAGCCGGGCCGGGACCCCATACTGAACCAAAAAGAAAAGGCTTAAGTACTCGATTGACTCTGATGGTGTGGGACCCCTGTCCCGGACCGGTGATCGAATTCAGTTTTGACTCGTAAGTAGCGGAGCCGTCCGGAGTCAGCGCGATCCCTTGGATAGTCACCTCTTGCGACCCAACGAAGTCGTGGAAGCTATCATATACACCAGATCCGGGGACAAGATTTCCGTCGTCAAATGTTGAATCTACTCTAAGATCGAGAATTCCTATCCTTGGAGTAAAACATTGATTTGCAAACAGGACTCGCTCTGCTGCGTCAGGGCCCTGTGGTTGTCCGTGCGCGAAATACATTTTTAGCTTAGGTGGAGAAGTGGGTTCGAACGAACAGAAAGGAGTAGTGGGGCGCGCAACCGTGGAAATCGTATTGTTCACGACAAAAATGGAATATCCGCCACCTTCTTCCTGAACGAGGATCCGATTGGCGGTGGGGTCGGCGATCTCTTGCACTCCGCCGGGACGCCAGCCCCGTCCAAATTCAGATTCCATTTCGTTCTCCACGGGAACAAAACTCGATTGCTCTGTGGGAAAGAAGTTTTCAAGAGGCGTAACCGTTTGCGCAATTACACCATTGAGAAAGGTCGGGGGCAATAACTCACGACGATAGATTTCCCAGGTTTTTTTTCTCACGGTTCCGACGACTATTTGATCGAGATAGACGCGATAACTGACTGTATATGGATAAACACCCGACGGTAAAGTAGCAGTAGAAAAGGCATGAGAAAGAACTGCGCGAGCGGGCATTCTCGGGCTTCCCGTGATCGAAAAAACGGGCGAAACGTAATCTTTAGACTCAAACTGCTGTTCGATCCGTCGGGGCTGAAATGTCGCTGTGAGGTGAGTCGTCGTACTCCAGTAGCGTCCATAGTCAACTTTTCCAGCATCCGCCTGAATCTGCCTGTCAACGCAGTCGGGGATACCTATCCCGAACATTAATATCGAGACAGCCCACTCAAAGGCATCGCAGCCTCTCATTTTTTGTTCGTAGAATGTCCCAGAGTCATTGATAGTGGCCTCCATCTTGCGATCTGAGAGGTCAAATAGACTACTGACGAGGGCCCTTGGATCTGCCCACGAACTTTTGTAATTCAGGTAAGGGGTCACAGTGCGCCCCATAGATTTAAATGAAGGAAGGGCGAGTGTCTTTGAAAGTGCGGTTTTCGTTCTAGGGTCCGAGCCTGGCACCATATCGGCCTGAGTTGCGGCCGGACTACTCAGAACGGGTGAAAAGAAAAACTCGCTAAAGTGCCGCAAACCAACACCAGGTTTTGTGGAGATCTGCGACCCATCCTCTGAAATTTCTCCAGCTCCGCCGGCTTCCCACGCGCCTGTTTCGCTATTGCGAACTACTAGAACCGCATCGATTCCCGGCGGAAGGTTGGAGTCGTTGGGAACCCGTACAGCAATAGGACGACTGAACTTTGTTCCTGAGGGTTCGGCTGCGTAGACCTTCGCAGGGTTAACGTAGCTAGGCGGAGGTGTCGTGGCAAAATCGGAAGGAATGGTCGTCAAGTAAATGCGCGCATTTTCAGCATCGTCGGGAAATTGAGCGACTCCGGGAGGAATATCGAGCGTTACTCCAGGCGCTTCAACGCTGGTGATCGTCGCTCCATCAGCTGCACTCACCGTTGGAACGCTCCCGTCTAGGGGAATCCCCACTAGATGGACAGCTTGTTGAAGTACGTTACTTTGTGTAAAGCCGATGGAGACCCAGAAGCTCGTCTTTGAATATTTTTTGAGTATTCCTGGTACAGCGTTGGCCGGAATGGTTGTGCCGTCCACGATAATTTTATGGTCCCCGGTGACTGGATCTAAGAATTGAAATGTGCCGGTGGAATCCGTTATCACGGGTTGAACGGAGGATAGGGCAATGCTAATGGTTGCGCCTGGAAGCGGATTGCCAAAATTATCCCGGATGGTTCCAGCGAGTAGGGTGGATGCGGAGCCCCATTGAACCGTCGCCGAATCACTTCTTCCCGTAGAGGGATCTGTTCCGGTAACTGTTGCAGATTCAAAGTACGATAAGGTTATCTCAAAAGATCCGTCTGGCCCCGCAGTCGTCGAGGAACGGTTTAGTATTCCGGCTGAAGCTACAATTGTACTATGGGGGCGCGCCGCTCCTGGAGCTCCACGAATAGCTAAGCCTCCCGGGGACTCAACAGGAACGACTGAGAGGAGACTGCCGTTTATTACACGTAGTGAAACATAAACAGTTCTTGATAGTGAGGTTCGATTTCCAGCTTCGTCAATCGCCTCAAGATCTAAATGGAGGGCATCCTCCGTCATTGTATGAAGAGATCCAGAAAACTGCGTACGTGCAGCATTCAGTTGCAGAGGGGTACCATTTACGTTGGCCTGACTCAGGATCTCCCCGCTTTGACCGCTGATTGGAATATCTAATGATTGAAGAACGGCCTGATCCGTAGGCAACACATTCGTCAACACCGGCGGAACCGTATCCAGCACCATGTTCGAAAGCACGACCGGCATGGAGAGGTTCCCCGCCGCGTCCTCCGAAACCACCTCAAACACGTTGATCCCCTCGTTGAGGGCGACGTTCACGACGAAACTCGTCTCGGTCGACGACGCGACCTCAACCCCCGCATGGAGCACGCGCGTGACGACGGGAGAGGCATCGACCACCGAGACCGGCAGCGAGAACGCACGCTGGTTGGTGAGCAGACCGTCCGCCACGCCGAGCGTGATCACCGGCAAGGTACGGTCGACTTCGACCTCCATCCGGAGCGGGTTCGGCGTCGCCGAATTTCCGGCCTCGTCCTTTGCGAAGAACGAGAGGCGGTGAATCCCTTCCGGTAGCGGATTCACATCACCCTGAAGACGGTAGGTGCGGCTCTCATCCGGCGTGGTGACGGTGAGCCGGTCCAGCATGGAGACGCCATCCAAGCTCGCCGTGATCGAGGCGGGCGCGATTCTCCCGAATTCGTCTTTTGCCAGGAGGTCGATCGCTTCCAAATTCTTCACATACCGGGTCGCGGGATCGGGCCGATACGGCGCCAGCCACTGCGGAGCAACCGTATCGCGTGCGACTGAGAGATCGAGCGAGACCTCGCCGAATTCACGTACCACCTGGTGCCTGCCCCACTCATCCACGCGATAGAGTTCGACGACCGCCTCGTTGTTCGAATCCGCAAGCAACTTCCCGGTCGAAAAATCGATCATCACATCTTGCGCGAGCGAGAGCGGCACCGGGCCTTGCTCGGCTTTCTTGATGCCGCGAAAATATCCCTTCACCAGCCACTGAGTGTTGGCCTGAAAACGCTCCTGCCACTCGATCTGCCCGAGCTTGTCGCGCAGGTTCAAAACGCGCGCATGAAACGGCGAAGTTTGGCCTTCGATCGTGGCACCCACGTCAAAGGTCAGCTCGTACCGAAAGCCCCCAAGCAGAGTGGAGTAGACGCGCGGCTCGACTCGCTGGTTATCGACCAGGAGGGGAAGGCGGTAAGAGGAGAGAATGCTCGTCTCCTGCGCGAGCACGCCCGAGACTCGTGCCGACACGGCCGCGAGCCGATCGCGATAGGCCACCAGTGCGGCGATAAAAGCCGCCGGATGCGACGAGTGCCGGGACAGCACTGCAATTCTTCGATTGAGGGACGCGACGCGTGCATCGAGCTTAGCCTGAATTTTTTGAAGCTCACGGATATGCCGGGGGCACTCCTTGCCGAGCGTGAGCGTGAAGACGTTGAGCTGAGTTGCATCGAGGACGGGTGTGTCGAACTGAAGAGCGCCCGTGCGGCTATTGACCGTGACCGGGATCTCGTTCGTGTAGTCGGGAAAGTAGGCTTTGATTTCGACGCCGCTCAAGACGCCGGAGGGGAGGGCCCGCCTGCCGTGCTCGTGTGCCGAGCGCCAGCTCACGGTGCCCGAGACTCGCGCCGTCTCTCCGGAGAGATAGTTGTTCTTCGTGGTTTGAAGATCGATCTGAAAACCGTTGTTCGGCGAGGGGAACCACCAGGAGGAATGCCCCGGGCGGGCCTCTTGCGGAGTGAGGAGCACGATCAGGGCGAGGGCGGTCAGGGATGAGCGAACAAGTCGGTTGTGCATACGTACCTCGAAGGAAAAGTTTTGAACGTCTTTCGGTGAAGAGTTTTTTTCGGGTATTGGTGTTACTCAGCGAGCGGCTTCAAGGCGGGAGCGTCCCCTTCAGCGAGGAGGCCCTGAGCGGCGAGAAGCTCGAGATCCGCAGGTGCGAGCTTGTACTGCTCCTTCGCGTTCAGCTCCTGCGCGAGACTTGCGATCTCCTGCTGCACGAAGGCTTCTTGCGTGACCGCAGTCGCTCCCGAGCCCACGGATGCAGGGTCCGATCCTGAGGACTTGAGCCCTAGAGCGGACTTCGCGTCCGGCCCGGCGGGCGAACAAGCCGAGAGGCCCCCGACCAGAACCGCCGCGATGAAAAAGGCCGTATGAGTAGTAGAACGAGCGTGCGCGAGCAAACGGACCATGGTGGCACCCCCCGGTTGCGGACCTTCATCTCGAAGGTCTCAATAGTTGACTATCTAAGTCAGGATAATGTGGATGGCTGAACTTTGTAAAGTAAAAATCGGATCAAAAAAATTGTGGTGAGATTTCGAAAACTTATCGGCTACGCGGCAAATCTAACGCGATGAGTCTAGATTCTGCTTGGGGCCGGTGTAGCACCGACCGCGCTGTCCGCCATCAAAACCCGAGTAGGAGCGCCGTCACACCTCAACGAGTTGAAGGAGTAGATCAAACCGATACGGTTTCTCCAGGAGATGAAGAGGTGTGTTGACGACAGTCGAGAGAATTTTCTTTGCATGCTTTTCGATGAACGGGTCGCTCGAGGTCAGAATGTACATTTCGATCGCCGCATTTTTTTGGTAAAGCACTCGAATGAGTTCAGCGCCGTTGGGGCCGGGATGCATATGGTAATCCGTTACGAGGGCGCGAAAGCCATGTGGGGCCGCTGCCGCCAAGGATTCAGCTTGGCTAGCATTCTCGGCGGTGGTGACCTTAAATCCGCGTTCTTCAAGAGCTTCAGAAATAAATTCCCTATGGTCAGGGCAGTCATCGACAACCAAGATGTGGGCTTCACGGTGCATGAGCGGCTCCTCTGGAGAGACGAGTTGGCTGAAATTATAAATATTGATGGTTTGCCGTTAAAAATTACGGACTCCAGAGAGCTTCGTAAATCGACTGTCTTAGGTAGCCGCCTGAAACAGGGAGTGAATATTCTTCCGAGGAATATTCCTTGATCCAAGGCGAACAAAACCCGACAGGGGACCTTCGTTCCCGAATCGCACGGGTCATCCGGTCGGCCCGCAAATCACGGGGAAGCTCACAAATCCAGTTTGCCAAGAAGCTGGGCCTGAAGCAGAGCGCTCTCTCCAAGGCCGAGAAAGGCACGCTTCCGATTTCCGTCGAGACATTATTTAGATTTTGTGAAGTTACCGGAATTCCGGCCGATCAGGTGGCGCGTGGATACATCGAGACCATCGAACGAGCGGAGCTGAAGAGTTCAGAGGATCTGGGTCTCTACAAAATGCCGAAGAGGTACCTTTATAATCGGGGATCGAAGGTACGCGCGTGCATTCCTATCATTCGCCATTTTCAGAGGACCCTTGGGTATCGGGCATTCGACGAATACCTCGCATCACAGCGAATCGATCCCGATTTTTTTGTAAATCTCGATCATCAGGTCAACATTCTCTTTGGGGTCGATGCCTTCCGGGCCATGGTATCAGGGGGCGTGCTTCACTTGGATAATCTGAACGCCATCACGCAAGAAGTCGCTAATCCGACCATGCACGGAGGGGGCAAGTTATTGAAGCCCTATCGCGAAATTACGGCCTTCCAAGACAGCATCAAACGAATCGTGCGAGTGATGGGATATTATGAGTGCAACGTCGATTACGCACTCGAGGGCGAATCTATCGACTCGATTGATTTGTCCATCAGACCCAGGTGGCACATCCATACGAAGGCTTACCAATACGATAGCGTTTTAAAAAATCTGATCTGTGAGTATAGGAAGAGCTGGTCAAGAAATCTCTTAGAGTCTACCAACTCCCTTGATGTGCAGATTGAAGAGGTGGAGTGCTATCACAAGGGAGGACGAAAATGCGTGTACAGATACCGCCTCGCCACGAAGTCGTAACTCCCCTGACGATTACGCTCAACAAGCTACGCCTCTTCCTCAGCCTCGATCACCGCGAATGGCGAGGCCTTCTCCAGCTTTCGGAGCGAGAGTACCAGAAATGTCGCGATGATCTCGACCGGACTCCGGCTGAGGCGGTGTTCGCATTGTGCGATGCCCTCCATATCGGCATCGAACAACTTTGGGCAGGCAATATCGATTTTGAGAGCGTCCTGGCCCATTTCTACGAGACCCCCCATCACCTGCCTGAGAGATATAGGCAGGGCGCCTTCAGTAAAGTGCGCACCATCAGGAACACCTTGAATTTTGTTGAATCAGTTTCTGGATATGATCTTCGGCACCATGCGCTCATGGCCATGCAAACCAAAGAATCGACCCTTCTTGATTTGGATGCGCCCGTGAACCTTCACATGGTGTCGGATCTGTTTTCATACCTCCGAAGGCACGGTTTTCGCGACGGACACTTTTTTGAGGTGGGGGTGAACTCCGTGGCTCTCAACAAAAACACCCTTCTCGCTCATGAGCTGGATGGTACTCGAAGACCGAAAGAACTCTATCAAAAGCTCATCGAGGAACTGACCCCGTTCTTTGAGCGTAATTGCGATTATCAAATCGTGAAGCTGACTCAGGCAGAGTGTCTGATTGAATCCAAGATCAATCAGGAAGTCTCCGAGGCGTTAAAGACCTCGAAACCTGGCAGTATGAACGGCTGCTTGGTGAGAAAGGGGATATTGGCGTCAGCGCCCGCCTTTGCTCGCCTTCCATTTTCATCCGTGACGAAAGTTTCGTGCGTGTACGACAATGCGCCCGCTTGTCGTTTCCATGTGAAGTTTCACAAGCCATCTAAGCGACGCGCCGTGCAGTATCAGGCTTAGTATGATCGCCAACGATGAGCATTTGGCGCCACAGGAGTTTATAGGTAGCGGCAAGATCCAAGGCTCCGGGGCTCCAGCGCGTGAGATGGTACACCATCATTTTATCACCGGCGTAGAAGGGCATCTCAAGAGGACCCAGAGCTCGCCCTCCCAATGAGAGGCCATTGTAGCCCCAAAACTGATAAAGTCTTTCCATTTTGAAGCGCAGGTTTCCGCCCGCGATCAACTCGCAATGCTCCATGTTTTCGTGGTGGAGAGTGTGCATAGCGAGGATCAAGTTTTTAATCTCTGGAGAAATTGCCGGATTATTCTTTGCAGCAGGATCAACGGTGTAGGAGCTGTCGTAATAAAGCTCTTTGCTGTTTTTGCGGCAATCTTCGATGACGGCGCGAATCGCTGCCTCATGCTCCGGGCCATTGCTCGCTTGGCAAAGCGTGGTAGCACCAAAAGGAAGTTTGTGGAACTCCGCACGGGAAAGCGGCATGGAGCGATACCCCATGAAGGGGACGAGCCCTTCCTCAGCGGTTTCCTTGCAAACGAGAAGGTGATCGGAAAGAAAGTCAGAGGTGTCGAAGGGAAGGACGCCGTCGAAATGGTTTGCCACGTAGCCACGCAGCTTGAGGCGGATCATCTTCCCAAATAAGTCGCGTGTTTCCCCGTTTTCCCAATTGGCGTAGGGGTACTGCAAGAGGACGAAGCGAAACGCGCTCAAAACTGCCTCCCGTTGGCAGAGCCGACATCAAGACGAGCAGAATGGGGCGCTAGGCTGCGTTGCGTAATCATGGGTTGGCGGCGTAGAAGGGGCCTCTCCTTGCATCCTCATCGGTCTTCTACTCTATGACTGTAGATGATTGCTCCGTGGAAGGATTGGGAGCGGATATCGTCGCTCGTGTGGGTCAATTTCATAACGGTGGAATCGGTCAATCTTCACCGTTTCTCGATGATTGGGATGGATCGGATCGTCAAAAAAGCTCTTTGATGTCTACACCAAGGGCCTTGGCGATCTTCTCAAGCACGGTGAGGCTCGGGAGCTTTTTCCCGTTCTCGATCTCTGAGAGGTATCCCTTTGAAATTTGATTCTCATAGGCGAGCTGCTCCGAAGTGAGGCCGCGTTTTCTGCGAAAGGCGGAGATTTTTCGAGCGATTCTCTTTGCAAGCGCGACTGACATGGTGGACCCCTCGTGACGAGTTCTCTGGGAGAGAACATCTTCTCGACACTAGGGGAGTCGCCCAGTAAACTAGTTCTCTATGGGAGAACCTTTAGCGAGTAGGCGATATCTCGATCTTCTAGAAGCGGAATCGACGCGACTTAACGCTCTCGCGCAGGAGCTGGAGACCCTGAGCATGTTGGTCCGATCCCACGATCCAGAGGTGACCTTTCGGGCTACCGATCTCGACGGCCTAGCGAATCTCCTTGGCCGTTTTCAGAAGACATCAAGGAGCGTCGCGAGGCGACTCGATACGGAGTGGCGTAAGTATGCTCAAGAGCCCGATCTTCTTTTCAAATTTGAGTGAGCGGGGATCGAGGCGACCATGACCAGACTGAATGCCCAGATGGCCCCCTTGATTCTTATGTCACTGTCATGTGACTGAGGCATACTCCTCGAAAATATAATCATTTAATTACAGTCAGTTAGGCTCAATCCCTATGTGATCGGGAGGTACTTAAGCCCAGAACGGCACATATCGGCTGTGCTTTTTTGAGCGATTTGTCGGATCGGCCGCCTTGATCAGGGTTGCCTCAATAGTGTCGGAGATGATCCTCGAAGCAATCGAGTAGTTCTCCTCTAGAATCCGAAATCGCCCCCGGAGTGACTCATTCGACATGGGTTCACTGGATAGATACCGCAAGCAGCAGTGCTGATAGCACGCCCGAATTTTATCATCCCTGTTCATTTGCCGAAGCGTCTTCGGAGCCAATAGAATTGCCCTGAAGTATTTCTCTTCACGAACAAATTTTGGTCCGGGTAACTGATACAGCTCCGCTTGAGCCACCACTCGATCAATTCCGGTGCCGCGCTCTTCACAGATCTTCGCTCGCCGCATAAAGTAAGCAAGAAGTTCATTTCGAGAACGGGGACTATGATCCATCATTCGAAGGGGATCGATAAGAGTTGCCCCAGGGTTGCTGATCTCTACCCGGTCTTCAAATATCTCAACCGTCGGGCCAGTCCCAGAGATATCGAAATCTTGATGAATGAGCATGTTTGCCACCAACTCACGTACCGCGGGCTCTGGGTAGATTTTCACTTCTTTCCTGAGGGCTCTGCCGATCTCTTCATTCGACGGCAGCTGATCATTGACATATTGAATCAGTCCCTCGAATCCAGAAGCGTACCCTTTGCCTCCCTCCTGCTCTCGAATAGTATGCAGCCGATCCCGTCCCTTATAGTGAATCACACGCACTGCTTTTCGTTTAAGAGAGTCAAATTCAGCCAAATTTTTAGCAAATAAAATTGCGCCAAGGTTCGTAATTTCAAGCCTGCCATCAGGTCTATACTGAAGCAGCTTCTCTTCCGTCAGTCGCCGAAGAATCGCGGCGCGGTCAGCAGGCAAAGGTAATCCCATAAGATCGAAGTATCGAGGATAATCGAGTAAACGCAGAGCCTCGTTCTCGTCAATGTCAGCACTTGCGACCCGAGTTTCGAAAGAAATCTGGGACGCTTTTGCCCAGAGTTGTCGCTCCTTCTCCGGATGATCCTTCAATGGCTTTTTGTAAGTGCCAACCCGGATGTATTCCTTGCCTTGGAACGCAACTGGACGGACCCGAGTAGCATCCACCCTCAAGACAACGACCCGAAACCCGTCCGTAGACGTGAATTCATCGACCCGGAAATCCATCTGGGGATCAAGCTGAGTTGAAAGCCAGTTCTCAAGCTCTTGGGCACCCACGCGTGTATCGCGATAACGAAAATCAGTGCCTACAATCTGGAGTGTTGCATCGTCCACCCCAAACACCAGGTAGCCGAAAGGCTCCCCAGCCAAAAAAGCGGAATTAGAAAGGGCTGAAATATATTGCCCAATCTGCTCGGGTTTCGAATTGTTGTGCTTGAATTCAGCCCATTCGCATTCACGTCCATGGCCTAGTAGGCGCCGAACGACAATCTCAAGACGCGGATTATGAGCCTGTTCCGATTGCATGAAGATTTGCACCAGCTTTCCCAATATCCTTCTACCACATCGAAACTTTATGTGCCTCGTCCCACTGCGACGGTACTCCTCCAGTGCCAGGGGAGGAGCTCCGATCCACGTCTCATCATGCAAGCAATAGGAATAGATCGGATTTTAGAAATCGAGATTTCCAAGTTCACGAGCCCTCTTCCGACCCATCACTGCCCACCCAAGAAGCACCAACGCCCCTCCCCCGCCAAGGACCATCCCGAGCAATGCTCTCTGCGAAGAGATCCAAGGCCAAGCGAGAAGCGCGGTACCGAGTAGCTGCGCCGAGACATTCGCGGTAGAGAGCGCACTCCGAAGAACGACCGGGCCACACTGCGCCTTGCTGACCACTTGGTTCAACCAGTGCCGTTGATAGATATCCCGCAGAGCGTAGAGGCCGAAGTTGATGCTCGCGAGCAAGATCGCAATCTCCGCTCGTGGAAACACCGTCATGAGCAGGACGTTCAATGCGATGCCAAGAAACAGAAAGATCGACGCACTCCCCGGCGCTTCCGGCACGGGCACCTTGCCGTAGAGCGCCATCATCGCGATGGGCAGCCGAATCCCTGTCGCAATGAGCGGCAGAATTCCCAAGATTTCTGGCGTAGCGAGAAGCGACTTCAAGTAGGGAAAGAACGTCACCCCTTCAGTGCCGCTTCGCCAGCCGTCAGCTAGAACCCATAAAGTGATCGGAAGGAACACCGGGAGCACGAGCGTGCGTAACCCACGCTTCAGCTCATGAGCCGCTTGGGCGATGATTTCAAAGCGATCCTGCACTTCTTGCTCCGGCAGATGAAGGAGCAGAAGCAGCAGGGCACACGCCGAGAGCGCAACGGCGAGCATCATCGGCGCGAGCGGGTAGCGGCCCACGAGAAACGCGGCACCAGTTCCGGCCGTAACGCTGGCCAAGCGACTCGTGATCTCGACATGAATTGAGGAGCGTTTACTTCCCTGAGAAGTGCCGAACAACCTCTCGGCCGTGGCAAAAAGCAACTGTGAGGAAGCGCCACTTTCAAAGGCGTTGGCGAGGGCCTTGAGCCCGAAGCCTAGGAATGGAAAGGCCGGGTGGAAAGCCGCGAGCCCTAGAAACGAGAAGGCCGCGAGATCGAGAGTGACGCTGATTCGCATCGCTGCTCGGCACGACATGCGGTCGGCATAGGCCCCGGCTGGTAGATCGGCGAGGAGTGTGATCAGAGGAAGTAGAAAGAATCCCTGCACGGTGGAGACTTCCGAAATGCCTTGGCCGAGAAGAGAGAGAAACGCGGTCATCCAGAAGATGAGGTTGGTCGACGAGCGGAGAAACAGTACTCCGAGAAGGCGGCGGTAGTAGGTCTTTGCGGGCTTATCCACTTTTAGCCTCCGGCATCGCAATGGCGATGAAGGTGTGAAACCGGCTCTGAGTCGGATCCGGATCGGGCGTCGTAGTGATCTCGTTGAGAAGGGCCTGCATGCGTTCCCGAAACTGCTGCGCCTTCTCTTCGGTGATTCGTTTGAAGACGGTGGCGCGGACGGCGGACTGATCGAGCAACATCTCAGGCGTGATCTGTTCGAGGAGACGATCTACGTTGGCGCGAATGCGGGCCCTGCGGGCCCGCTCGAAGACCTGAGTCTCGGGCATGTAGATGTACTGAATCCGCTCGGGCGTTCGAAAGCCATTTGCGCTCTTGAGCAGATATTTTCGTTTGACGAGTTCAAGGCAGGTCGCTTTGACCTCGGACGGAGACAGCGGCGTCCCTTGCGCAATTTTACTCGGGGTTGCCCAGTCTTCTTGGGTTCGGCTCATGCGGAGCACCTTCGCAAGGACTGTACCGGCAGCGAGGCTGTCGGCGAAGAAGGGCGCATCTTCATCGCGCAAGATCAGGGTGACGGCCGCCGGATAGGCCATGAGTTCAGCATCTTCGGTGCCTTTCTTCACGAATTCCGACTCACCTTCTTGCGCAAGCTGGAGAAAAAGATCCTTGAGCACGGCGGTCGGCATGTGGGCTTCTCCCCACAGTAGAAGGGCTTTTTTGAGGTCGACTCGCAGAAACCTACAGATCTTCTGAAGGTCTTCTGGGGTTGGGGTCTTCTTGTGATTCTCCCATTGGCTATAAAGAGAGGGTGAAGCGGAGAGCTTTGCCCCATCCAAAACCGCCCGGACGGTCAGTTTTCTAGCTCTACGCGCTTCAGATATTAAACTTCCTAAGTTCATTTGAGTTAACTTATAAGTGAAATGTTACAAAAAGTGAAATTTACTATTGTAGGATCTCTTGGTGCGAGATAGGCCGATCCAATCAGGATCAGAACGATGTGAGGGGGATCTGATGAAAAATGATGTAATGAGAACAGTTCAGCTGATTGCGGGCACGGCCACCGGAACCGGTGGAAATTTCGTGAACCCAGTGGGCATGGATCGACAGAAAACGGGGGAATTCGTGATGGCAAATTCAACAGAAGGCGGCGGTTCAGGCGGTAACATCATCCACAGCGGTGGCGATGGAGGCGGGCCTCGATCGGCCGTCGTCGCGGGCGGAAACATCTAAGTTTGGCCGTCTTGTAATCAATAAAAAGGCCCACACCTTTGACCCTTCTGCGCGAACAGAAGGAGATGCGAGCCCGGTCTCTGTCGAGACGCGCTCTCTATACACAATTCCGTCAAAGCATGTGAGCCCAAATTGATGGGTCCGAGTGGTTCTCGGGTGATTCGACATCACCCTGAGTAGCCACCCTGAACTCATCGAAATGCTTGGGGGTTTGAACAGGTGCAATTTAAAGCATGTGTGGCGGGGAGACGTGCGTCTTTCGGCTGGGTAAAGAGTCTTGTTCTGTACGTAACTTTCTCTTGGGCGGGGGCCTGCCCCGTTTGGGCAGCCGACTTCGAACAGTCGTTGAAAAATCTGGTCACGTCGGTGACGGGTCGAATCTTTCCGATCATCGCGCTGCTCTTTCTATCAAAAAACATCATGGCTCACGTATCCGGTGATCCGAACGCGAAGAACGACACCTTCCGGGTCGTGGTCGGGATTGTCTGCTTGTTGGGCCTCGCAGGGGTTTGGAACTTCCTCGCGCAGCAAGTGCGTTGAGGGGGTGACACCGATGCGAACCTTTCGTGAGCCGACGCTCAGAAAACTCCTGACTCCCCCGCTGGTGCTGGGCGTCCCGTTTCTGCCCCTCACCGGCGTGGCGGGGGCGACCGTCCTGGTGGCGCTCATTCTTCAAGACTGGAAGTGGGGACAGGTCTCTGCCCTCGCAGTCGGAAGCTCTTCCTATGGGGTCCTCCGCTTGATCTCTCGCTTTGCCCAGCCGGGCTGGGAGGAAACGGCAGTATTCCTTTTCGAGTGGATTTTTGCTTCGCCCAGAAAGTGTCACCGAACGGTCTTAGGGAAGATGGAGTCCGGCCTCTTGCCTTTGGCGCCAGAGACGCTGGGTGAGCGTGAGATTCTTGCGCACTCGGAGCGGTTGCTCGAAGACCTCGAACGTCTGGCGATCGACGAAGAGCAGATCATTCAGGCTGCCTGGTCTGACGAGGGCCTCATCCTGGGTCAGATTCAAGTTCAAGGGGAAGGGCTATTCACCACGCGGATGCCTTGAGTCGGCCCTCCCCAGTGAACTTCGCCGACTCCATTCGTTCGCTTACTCGCTAATGAACCTACCGGCCATCAGCACCCCACTCTTCCTCTCAGCGATCCTGAAGCGACATCCCTCACAGCGAGTGACGGTTTTGATTCGCATTCGGGGGCTCGACGCGCACCGTGTACGCAAACAAGTGGAGGTGAATCGCCGAAACCATGGACCTGCAGAGCAGGCCATCTCAGACATTGAGAGTGCCGTCACGTTTGAGCAGGCTACCGAGATTTTGGAGGGCATCGCCCAGGGCACGGAGGCCTTGGTGGAGGTGTCTGTTGTGCTCCTCAGTGACCAGCCCCTGGTGCTGGACCCGGAACTTTTTGTGCGTGAGTGCCTCCTCAGGCTCACGATCGATTCAGCCTGTGGCGCGAGGCCGCGCTTCTTTCGTAGTCTGATTTGCCGAGCCGTGACCGCTTGCGATCTCGTGCCCCTCTTCGGGGCGCCTCGCGCTTCGCATCGCGCCCCTCTTCAGGATCGTAACGGCAAGCCCGTCGATTTTCATCCGCTCGATCCGAGACTCGAAGCTCTGCATTGGCTCGTGGTCGGGGCCTCGGGCAGCGGGAAGAGTTTTTTCGCGGGGCTCGTCTTGCTCAGACTTCTGAAGGGTCCAGATCCGATCTCGATTCTCTTCGTCGACCATAACCGCAGTTTTCGAAGGCTGGTCCGCAACCTCAATCATCCCTACGCTGAGCCCACTGATCGGGCGTCTCTTCACGAGGCGCTCGAGATGCTCCCTCGGGTGTGGGCCTATCCCCGCTCGGTGAGCGGCATTGAGCTCTCAGACCTACCGCTTCATGAAAAGAAGCGGGCCCTCGGAGCAGTGATGGCCAGGGTTGAGGCCTTTCTGCGAACGCGGGACACGACGCACCCGTTTTACCTGGTGCTCGATGAATGCTGGAGTTTTCTCCGGGATGAGCCTCTTCTCGTTCAACGCGCCTTTCGAGAGTTTCGCAAATTCAACGGCGCGGTCGTTGCGATCACTCAGAGCCTTCAGGATTTTCTCACCGACGAGAGCGGGCGGAGCATCTTTCAGAATGCGCCGGTGCGCATCCTTCTCCGGCAGGGAGAAGACCTGACGCCTTATCGTGGCATGCTGGGTCTGAACCCTACCGAACTCGAACTCGTTCACCGCTTGTACCAAAAACGCGGGGAATACGCCGAATGCTTGGTGAAAACACCTTATCTCTCTCGGCTCGCACGACTCGTCCCTCGGGGGGAGGAACACGAGTGGCTGCGGACCGACAATCTCAGGGAAGAGCGGATTCGTGAGGCCAAGGTGGGCCTCCCTTTTCAAATCGGGCCACTCGTAAAGAAAGCGGGGCTCGCACTGGCGTTGTTTCTAGTGTCTCCGGCGCAGGCATTCATGGGCACGGAGCTTCCGGCTCTCCTCCAGTTGGTGAGCGGGCAGGTTACCGAAATTCAGCGTCTGACCGAGTTTGTGGGAATCGGAGAAGCGAATATCGCGCTCATCAAACAGTTAAACGAGGGCATCCAGCAGACGGTCGCTCAGATCTATTCGATCGAGACGCTCATGCAGCGGAGCCAGGGGCTCGACCCTTCCGAGATTCGCTCTCTTCGCGATCTGAACGATGTTCTGAGTCGAGCGCAGGGGGTGCAGCGCACGCTCGAAGAAGTTTGGATCGTGCGGCTTGCGCTCGCCGATCAGGCGATTTCAAAGACGGCCCTTCAGAGTGAGACGAGCTACCAGATGGGGCAAGAGATGCTGGTGACGGGTTCTCAGCTTGCCCAAGAATCTCGGACCGCGAGCCCGGGCCGTGCGGCCCAGATCTCAGCGGCGGCAGGCTCGGCGCAGATGCTTTCTCAGGGGGTGGAGCTTCAACTCCTCTCGCAGTTAGCGCAGTTGCAAGCGCTTCAGCTTGAGTTTCAAAAAGAACATATGCGGGCGGAAGTGGAGCAATCGCGGGCACGAAGGCGAGAGTTTGAGCAGAGCCTGAAGGCCCCTCGACCTCGGAGGCGCTCATGAAGTTCGCTTTTGGGGCGCAACCCCAGCTGCTCAGTCGTGAGGGTCAGGCGCTGCTCCTCGGTACCTTCGCCTGGACCCTGATTCTTGCGATGCGGGGGAAGCTCTCCCTCTCTGAGCCGTTTGAGCGACTCGCGGTGGGTTTTCTCGCGCTCACCTTCTTTGTCAGCGGTGCCGCGCAGCTGATGGAGCTTTCACAGGCGCTCCTCACGAAGCTGATCGATCCGAACCGGGGCGAGGATCTCAGAGTATTGATTCTCGAGTTGCTTCATCGTGAGCCGGTCAAGAATGGTCCGGACGCGGGAAACAACTTTTCCTTCGCCGCTGAGGCGTGGCGGACCGGGGTCTGGGGCGTCATGACGGCCCTAGTGGAGGGAGTGTTTCTCCTCGTCTCATTTGTGCTCGAATGCGCATATCGCGTTCTGTGGGCATTACTGCTGACGCTCTACCCGCTGGGTTGTGGGCTCTACCCCCTTTTTCCGGGGATGCTGAAGAATCTGTCTCTGTATGGCATTGAGCTTTCACTTTGGCTGCCCTTCCTCGCGCTCGTGGAACGAGTCACGGCGGCGGTGGCCCGCGACGCAGTCGGAATGGATGGCTCCCTCGGGCTGCCTGTCATTGCGATCCAGGTCATCGCTATTCTTCTCATCATTCTGATTCCGACGCTCACGCATCGCTTTTTGAGCGGGGCTTTCTCTGGTGATTTCGACACGCAGTCCAAAACGGTGAATGCCGGCCGTTCGGTCGTGACTCGCGTGGTTCAACTGCGAAAGGGGCGGCTGTGATCTTTCTTCTTTGGGCGTCCATGGCGTGGAGTGCAGATGTGCTGATCGCGCTCTATCCGGGCTACCTCACTCGCATCGAGTGCTCGGGGCGACTCCTGGCCTCGGCGGTGGGAAATGAACAGGAGTTCACGCTCGAGGCTCTGCCGAAAGAGCTGGGCTGTGGGGTTCTGATTCGTCCCCGCTCCAAAGAGGGTCGGACGAATCTATTGATCGAAACAACGACCGGGGCTTCTGAGGTCATTCTCGAAATTCGAAGCCCGAAAAAACCACCTACTTCGCACGATCTCCGTTGGTCACTTTTACAAGCCTCAGGAGGCACATCCCCATGAAAGAATGGATTCCGTTTCTCGGTATGACGCTTTTAGCTCGATCGGGTTTTGCGCAGAATTTCTCGAATGATCTCGAGCGCCTGAAGCTGGGTAACCAGAATATCAACCAGATGATGCGAGGTCTGGGATTGAAGCCGCTGGCCCAGGCTGGTGCGAGCGGCGCGCCGGACCAGCCGTCGGAAGCTCAAGTGACCTTCTTGCGAGTTCATTCCCCGCTTCGAAATAATCGCCTTCCGGCCGGTAAGCTGCTCTTTGGAAAGCTGCTGAATCGTCTCGTGGTCGGAGGCGACGGGTCGCCCGCCATCCTCGAACTCGACGTAGCTCAGGGTTGGACTTCTGGGCTGCGCGTGATGGGAATGGCCCGGCAAGCGGGAACACCGGGCCGGGTACAAATCGAGTGCAAGCGGTTGCTTCTTCGCACGGGCTGTGCGCTTGCGATGGATGCGATCACTCTCGATGCGAGTGGGGCTGCGGGTCTGGAGGCGGAGATCATCAGCGGAAAGCTTCTCGCGACCTTCGGTTCGATTGCCGGTAGTTTCGTCTCTGGCCTAGCGTCGGCCCAGCAGTCTCAGTCAGTGAACGCCTTTGGGATGTCGACCACTCCGCCGACCGGTCGAAATGCGCTCCTTCAGGGAGTCGCTCAAACCTCGGCCGATCAATCGAAGCGACTCATCGAAGAAGCAACGCAAGAGAAACCGATTCTCATTGTCGAGCCAGGCGTTGAAGTCGTGGTGATGCTTCAGGACGAGGTGCGGGAGTGATCCTTCTTCTTCTTCGAACGACGGGCCTTGGCTCTCCGAAGGGAGGCCGCAAGCAGAACGCCGATGAGGAGCAAAATCCCCAGCTGATGAACGTGTTGCATGACTCGTCCCTCGTTCATCGAGTCGGTAGCGATCAAGTCGGTAAAGGGGCGTTCGGTAGGGTCCATTCCTCCTTTCAGTCTATCTCAGGTCTCGTCATTTTGGGACTTCTGACCTCAGGCTGCGCCTCCGTTCGAGGGGGCTGGCGCCTCGCGATCGGGACCGGTGGGGGTGCCGCGATCGGCGGGACCTCGGGCGCGTTGCTCGCCCCGAATGATGAGAACCGCGCTTTGAATGCGCTGGTCTTTGGATTGGGCGGGGCGCTTCTCGGAGGAGCCACAGCTTACGTGACCGACCCCACGCCTACCCAAGCCGAGGGGCCGACGCTTCGTGAGCGAGAGCTGGGCGTGCGGCCACAGAGTACGATTCCAGCGAGTGCGGGCTCAGGGCTTCCGGAATTTGTGCGTGAGCGACTCTCGCCCGTCGTGATCGAGGAGGCGGTGGAGCGTGATCAGGTGAGTGACGATGGGACGCTCCACGAACCTCATCGCATCTACCGCATTTTAAAACCTGCGGAATTGAACGCGCAACCCACGCACGCAGCTCAGGAGGCGCAATGAAAGTGACCAATGGCCTGCCGACTCGAGTGCAACGGACTGTCGACAGCCGAGTACTCACCCGGCCCGCCTTCTTTCGCTGTGATTCTCAGTGGTTCAGCCTTCTCGACTTGCGTTCGCACCTCCCGACCCCGCCCCCTCAACCAAAGGTTTCGAGGACGGGGTCGGGTGGACGTCGAGGAGGTGAACCATGAATCAAATCGAAAAGGCGGGCCGGGTGAGTTCGGAACGAGGGGGCGGACGTGAGGTTGAAAGTAAGAGCATGGAATTGCAGGTTCGTGACGAAGGGATTTTGAGGATTTGTTTTGAACATCAGTTTTTAACGCATCAGCATGTAGAGCAGTTTTTTCCAGGGGCGAGCGCGAGGAGTTTGGCGTACCGGCGGATCGAGCGGCTGGTCACTGGCGGCTATTTACAGTGGGACCCGATGCTTCAGGTGAACGGACACGGCATTCTGCGGCTGACCCGTCAGGGTGCTGAACTGGCGAAGACGCTGACGACGGTTGAACTGAAGCGAGCACGTGCTCTGAGTGAAGTGCGCTTGCGGCATGATGCGGCCGTCATCGAGACGCGCCTTCGACTCGAACACTTCTGGGACGGGAAATTTGTCTGCGAGCGGGCGATTCGAAAGAAGGAGTTTGAGGAGCTGCCGGACGGACTCTTCTACTTCCCCAGTGGCCGAGTCGTAGTGCTCGAAGTCGAGAACTCTCTGAAGGGTCGAACCCGGTTTCAAGAGCTACTCGGTCGTTGGAAGAAGCGAGAGGAGCTTTTCTTCGTCCTTTATGTGGCGACCTCGGATCTACTGTTTCGAACACTGAGCCCGTGGCTTCCTCCGGCGAATGAGAATCGGCCGATGGGGATCATCACGCTGAGTGGCCTTCACGGTTCAGCGCCGAAGGTCTGGACAAAACGCGGTGAAGCCGGGCTCTTTGAGCGGAGGGCTTACTAGCGTGCAACCCGTCTTGACCCACGAACAGCAAGCCCTGGTGCTCGGTCTCCTCATCGTGGGCGGCTTCTCAGTGGGGACGAATCCAAAGATGTGGCGGCTCCTCCAGCAGCTCACGCCCTCGCTTCCTGCCTTTCGATGGCGTCGGCCTGTGGGGATTTTCCTGGGGCGAGAATTTATTCCCGATCAGGCACGCCTTCGGCATACTCAGATTCTCGGCGCGACCGGTACGGGGAAGACGGTTCTTCTCGAGCATCTTCTCTTTGCGGATCTCGCGCGCGGGTGTGGGGCGATCATCATCGACCCGAAAGGGGAACGCGCTTTCTACGAACGGATTCAAGCGTATTGCCGGTCGATCGGTCGCGAGAAGGATCTGCTTCTCTTCTCTGCGACCTACCCAGACGAGAGCGCGGCCTGGAACCCCTGCGCCCTGGGCAATGAGTCGGAGCTGCAAACGAAGTTTCTCAACTCAGCCGTCTACAATGAGCCCTTCTACGAGAAAGCGTGCGAGTACGCGCTAGGTCGGGCTTTTCGAGAATTGAAGGGAGAGCGCGACCGATTCGACCTGGGTCACCTCTGCGAGAAGGTCAACGCAATCGCCACCGAAGAGAAGAAGGACGTCCTGCGGGGACTCTTCTACGACCTCTAGAATCTGGCGCTCGGAGAATGGGCGCCCCTGCTGCGGCATCATCCGGGAAGAAGGACGGTGTCGATTCTCGATGTGGTTCGCGAAAACAAGATTCTGTTCGTCGATCTGCCGACGGAGGGGAAGAAAGTGCAGTCGAGCCGCATGGGCCGACTGCTGACGCAAGAGATCGTCCTGCTCTCCGGGATGCGAAAGCGGTTCCCCGAGCTGATGGGCGATCGCGCGTTCTCCGTCTACATTGACGAGTTCGACGCCTTCGCGACGGAGAGCTTTGCGACCTTCCTCAATAAGGGCCGTTCCAGCCACTTCATGATCCATCTGGCGCATCAGACGCTCGCGGATCTCAACGAGGTGAGTCTGACCTTTGCGGGAAAAATTCTGGGCAACTGCAATTGCCGTTTCATCTTCCGGCAGGATGATCCCGATGATGCGGAGAAGCAGGCTCGCATCTTCGGCACCCGTACCGTCACGAAGCGAACCTATCGAACGAAGGATGGTTCGGATACGGGCGAGTCATCCAATCGTGAGACGCTGGAGTTTGTCGTCTCGCCTGATCAGATCAAACGCCTCAAGGTCGGCGAATGCGTCTTCAGCATGAAGACAGAAGCGGTGACGAAAATCATTCGGGTGCCGTTCAGTCCAGAACCCGCTACGCGACCGCAGCCCGTGATCGTTCGAAAAATTTTACAGCCTTTAGAAGTCACTCCCCCCGAAACAGCGACTCCGCCCCAAGACCCCGCTGAGGTGGCTTGGAGCGAAGTTCTGAAACCCACAACTAGCAACGCAATAGAGGTGTCCTCGTGAAGTACTGCTTAAGAAGTGTCATGGCTCTTGTTTTGATTTCAGGCTGCGCATTCAAAGACGTGCCGGAGAAGGGCATGGAAGGTTTTGTCCCGATGGACGGTCGGCTCAACGACGTTCGAGTCACCTGGGAAGGGATTTCGACTCCGATTCAGCTCGCCTCCACGAGCTTTGTTCGACGCTCGGAACGCGATTGGGTGGCGTCGGAGGTCATCAGTCTCCCGGCCGCTTTGCCTGACACGGTAGAGTTGACGGTGCGCTTTCGCACGGACGCACAAAGTCTAGGCAACGTTCGAGTCGCGGCTCACTCGATCGAGGGCGCGGGGGCTGAACCCAAGGAAGTGGGAGTGAGCGAGGTGAGCATCGCGGCGGAGGAGTCACTCGCTGCGGTCAAGCTCCAACTTTCCGGGCTTCGCACGCTTCTCAGTGCCAGCGATGAGCAGCGACTTTTTCTTTCGCTCGATTTTGAGAGTCAGCAGCCGAGGCAGATCCTCTTGGTTACGATCGGAACGCCCCCTTCGCGTTTGACCCAGCTCTATCAAGACTCACGGAACGTGATTCTGAGTGAAGGGGTCCGAAGCGGATCGGTCCTCCCCCTGGAGTTACGATCACAATCGGAGGTGCTCACGCTGGTCAACCGGGTGCGCTACCGCAACGATTCACCTTACGCTGTGAAACTTGAACCTCCGTTTCGAATCCCCGGGGCTTTGCGCGGGAAGATCCGGAATCATTCCTCCCCGCAAACCGAAGGTCGTCATGCCCGCACGGTGAGCCATCACGCGGTGGTTGCAGAGACGGAGAAGGATTTATCCACGGACCTGTATGTCATCCCGGGCGTGGAGAACATCCAAGAGAGGTGGACTTCGTTTGCTTCGGCTGAGATGCGAGCCCAGCGACTTGAACCGGGTCAAGAGATCGAGTGGGGACTCTACACCTCAGAGGCTGGCCTCAACCGGATCGGTAGCCTCCTCCAAGATCCCCTTCATATCGTCAGCTTACAGACGGATGCTCTGCCTGTTTGTGGGGGCGGAATGTTTCGCAAGGCCCTTCCAGCTTCCGAGAATGGAGACGAAGGTGTGGGATACTGCAATCGCATAGGCCGGAGCGGTGGGTATAACTACTCTGACCAGGCGATTGCGGTCTGTCGAGACGCGATCCGCGCGGCGGCGCGGTGCCAAGCCTCCGGCTGGAACCCAAATGAGTGCGTCCAGGCGGCACTTTCGGACGATGCCTTGGACGTCAACCGAAGCCCTCATCCCGCTAACGGAATTCCCTGGCCGCTCTGGATGACCTGCGCTCGCCACGAAACCAACACTCAGAACCGCCTGGTCTACATCCATGTAGGTTGGGACTGGGTGCCCCAGTATTCAAATTTCTTTAACGGGGACGCGCTCCTCGGCGTGAATGCGGTCGCGGCGGAGGGTTTCACGCTGGATGCCGTCATCCGATACGCGACGCAAGGGGCAGACTTGAATCGAGAAGGCCGGGGTGTGCAGCTTTTTCGGGGTGACCTTCGCCTATGACTCACGTTTTATTTGAAATGTTTGATGGAGCGTTCAAGGACAAGCACTTCCTCAGTGCGGGGGAGATTTCTGAATTTTTGAACTGCTCTCCTCGAGTGGTTCAAAACTGGCTGAAGAGATCGGATCCGGCTAAACGCCCGCCCAAGTTTCGCTTTGGCCATGACGTTCGCTTTCCGAAGAGGGAGTTTGTAGAATGGTTGGTGAAGGAACAAAGCGGGCTATTCACTGAATGAGCAAAATCGTAGCGACTCGTACAAATATCTATCGAAGGAGAAACTCCGGCGGGAAAGCAGTCTGGATGGTCAGATGGCGCTCTCCGGGGTCTCTTCGATGGAAGACCATGACCGGAGGCCGGACTCGCGAAGAGGCTGAGATTCTGGAAGCCAGAATTCGGATGCTGCTCATCCAGGGGAAGGATCCGAATGTGGTGCGGGCCGGGTCTGAGGAGGTGCTCACCCTTTCTGACCTGATCGATCGTTTTCTGAAGCACCCGCGTTTTTTGCGGGGTACGCCCGATTGGCAGGAGGAGTCTCGTCATCGACTCAATCATTACATTCGGCCACAGCTGGGAAAGCTGGCGTTTTTTGATCTTCAGGCTGAGCGAATCTATCGATTTTACCTGTGGATGCGAGAAGAGCGCAATCTGGGGCGTCCGAGCATTACCAAGACGCATACTTTAATGGGGCTCTTGGGTGATCTTCACTGTGAGCTGACCGGCGAGACAGACAATGTGTGCCGCAGGCTGAGGGAATTTGGACGCTACTTCCCCAAGAAAGCGCCCAAGCGGGAGATTAATTTTCTCACGCCCGAAGAACTGACCCGCCTTTACTTGGAGTGTGGCAAGGTTCAGCAGCGGCTACTCTTACCGATTTGTCAGTTCCTGGCTCATACGGGCATGCGCCGTTCGGAGGCGCTCCATTTAAAGTGGTCGGACATTGACCCTCAGAGTGGGTTTATTCACATTCGTCAGAGTAAGAGCGGTCGGTCTCGTTCGATTCCAATCGAGTTGCCAGCAGAGCAAGCGACTTCGGGGCTGGTCGGCAGGAGCGACTTCGTCTTTGCTTACGAAAATGGCGACCGCCCACATGAGGACAGCTTCCTTAAACCCCTCCGGAAGGCCGCAGTGGCCGCGGGGATCACGAAACGAATCGATCTTCACACGCTTCGGCACAGCTATGGGAGCAATAAAATTCGCCAGGGGTGGGGTTTAAAGAAGGTCTCAGTGCTTCTCGGGCACTCCGACATCACGATGACCTCGACCGTTTACGCCCATCTTCTCGATGGGGATCTTAAAGTTCGTGACGATGTTCGTGATGATGAGATTGACAGCGCGACGAGTTCGGAAAAGAGTGGAGAGCTGAAGAGGAGAATCGATTTCGTGGCGAAGGCGCTGGCTGATATCAGCTTGGATGCGTTGCGTGTGAACGCAGGTCTCACTGCCGAGGGGCAGCTCGAGCGCCTTCAGGTGCGTCTGGCGCAGGCGACTGAAGCGATTCAGACCCGTTTGCAGCGATTCGAATCGAACGCCGCGGATACGATCTCGTCCTCGTCTTTTTCCCTGCGTGCTACACCAGTGCTACAGAGCGCCCTTTTTCACCCATCGGAAACAAAAACGGCCGCACCAGGCGACCGTCGTAAACCCAAACATTCTGAAGATTTGTCTCAGAAAAGTATTGGTCGGGGTGACAGGATTCGAACCTGCGACCTCTTCGTCCCGAACGAAGCGCGCTAGCCAAGCTGCGCTACACCCCGACCGTATTTTTGTGGCAGACTCAGTTGAGATAAGACAGACGCCGGGAGATGTCAAACCGGGTACCCTTCCCTCAGGAGAGAAACATGCGACTGGTTTTGAGAAAATGGCTATTTATTTCAATCGTTTGTGTCGGGCTTTCGGGGGCCGTGGGGGGGGCGGGCGCCGGGGGGGGGGGGGGGGGGTTTGGTGGGGGGGGGGGCGCGGCGGCCGCTGCCGGGGGGGGGGGGGG
>CAYIHX010000027.1:0-54434 GCA_964363305.1 uncultured Bacteriovoracaceae bacterium
TCCGTCGGTCATGGCGGAATTACTGCCCGAGCTCACGAGTCGCCTGCGTGGAGCCGGGCGGCGGGTCGCGTTGGTGAATCCAGTGGGAACATTCGCATTCGGCTCGGATCGCACGTCCGATGCAGTCGGTCCCGATATCGTGTTGGCAGATCTCACCGGCGGGCTGGAAGAAAATGATCCGATTGTCGATACGACACTCCTCGTTGTGGGTTCAAGGGGCGGAGAGCTCATTAGGGCCTACCAGGTGCTCAAGCAAGTGCACCGACTCAACCCAGGTCGGTGGTTTGGAGTGATCGTTCACGACGTTGCGGATGGACGGGAAGGGTGGCGCGTATTTAAGGGCCTTGCCTCCGTAGGGGGACAGTTTCTTGACGCGAATATAGAATATTTTGGTCATATTCCACCGACTAATAATCGTAAGTTTCTGGTAAAGTTGAATGAGGCTCCGACGCGCGGACTTTGCTTGGATTTAATCGCCAAAAGAATTGGCGAGGTTGCATCGATACGAGGGGAAGAATGAGTCTGAACCACGGTTTGAAGAAGTATAAAGAGGCGGAAAGCACCACCACGAGGAAGAAGGCTGTTTCTTCCAAGGCGAAGGCCGAAAGGAAGCCTGAGAAGAAAATCGTCGAGAAAAAAAGTGACGACGACGATGACGCTTCGATAGAGGCCGCGGTCGATGAGACGGTTGCTCTCGAAGCGGCGAGGAAGGAAGAGGAGGAACTGCAGCTCGAGCTCGCTAAAGAGCTCGAGAAGGATTTGCAGCACACCTCGACTTTGGTGAAAGAGGACTTCACTCCGGTAAACAGCACTCGGGATCGGCTGATTAACGAGTACGCGCCCCTGATTAAATACATCGCGCAGAAGATCGCGGCTCGGTTGCCGGCGAACATCGAGCTCGACGACCTGATCTCCTCGGGCGTGATCGGCCTCATGGATGCGATCGAGAAGTACGACTGTTCTCGGGACAACAAGTTCAAGACCTATGCCGAATTCCGGATTCGCGGCGCGATTCTTGATGAGCTGCGCGCGCAGGACTGGGTGCCGCGCTCAGTTCGCGAGAAGGCAAAGCAGCTCGAACGTTGTTACGCGAAGATTGAGCAGGAAAAAGGTCGACATGCCACGGATGAAGAGGTTTGTGGCGCGCTCGGCCTTTCCCAGGACGAGTTTCATGACATGCTCAATCAGGTTCGGAGCGTGTCGTTGCTGTCTTATGACGACCTTTCGAGCTTCTCGAAGGCGGACAAGAGAAGCCTGCACGGCTATGGTGAAACCACGAGTAAGTCGCCGACCCCGTTCAGCGAAGTGAATGTCGCCGCCGTAAAGCGGATGATCAGCGAAGCGATCGCCGATCTACCGGAGAAGCAGCGTCTGGTGCTCTCGCTCTATTATTATGAGGATCTCAATCTCAAAGAAATCGGTCGTGTGCTCGATGTAACCGAGTCTCGTGTCAGTCAGTTGCACACTCAGGCGATTCTTCGCCTCAAGGGGCGGCTGCGTACTCACTGGGACGATTTCGCTACCTTGTTCGGCTAGGGGAGCGGGCTTAGGCGGCCCGCCGCCCGAAGAGGACGTCCCGTACGATGTAATCGCAGTAAGAGCGGACTTCCGCCCGCTCGCGCTCGCTTTCAAACGTAAATTGCACTCCGACCCGGTAAGAAGGCGTGTTCGTGGTCAAGATTTTGCTGTTGGTATCGAATTCCTGACACGAGATGATTCGCCCGTGGATGTAGAACTGCTTGGGGCGTTCGAGTGTGAGGGACACTTCGTCACCGACCATCAGGGGTTGATGGGTGAAGAGCGATACCCCGTTCGGCGAGAAATCATTGAGGACGACTTGCCCACTGGCAAATTGCGGGTCCCGGGCGTGACCGGTGACTTTAATATCCGCTTGCACCTTCTGGAGCTTGAGTCGTGGCTTATTCCTCTCCCGCTCGAGTTTTCTCGCCTGTGCGGCCTGTCGGATGCGGCCGCTGGGGGACTGCCATGAGGAGGAACTACTCATAGGTTTATTTTATAACTCAATGCATCATTAATCAATGAAATCGACCCCATGAAAAACAATGACTTAGCCCTCATTGTTAAATTAAATTTGCAGGCCGATCCGAAATGCAATGCGGCGGTCTTGTAAATCCCCGGCATTCAGGCCTATTTCCTCTCCATAGGTCGCGATATCAGCTGTCCAGGTGGTGAGGTCGAGACCCAGGCCGCCGCCGAAGTAGCCCTGATTAAGGCCGAGGCGCAGCAGTAAAAACCGGTAACGCCACTCGGTGCCCAGGTGAATATGACGAAATACGGCGCCTCCTCCCGAGTTTCCGATCTCGAGAAATTCGAGCGCGATCACCCCTTGTGTGAATTTCCAGAGTTCGGGCGTTCGGGCCGCTACGCCAATGCCAAGCGTCCGTGGTTGTTGTCGGGGTGGTCCCGCGCGAGTCAGGGGGCGAAATGCGATCTGGTGATAGGTTCCCGCAAAGAGGTTCTGCAGGGAGAGGGCGACGTCAAAGTCCCAGTGTTCGAGAAATTTCGGCAGACGATACTGACCGCCGAGCCCGAGCTCTATGTGCGCGCCTTCCGCACCGTCGAGGGTTGGGCCAAAGCTCTGCCCTTGCAGCAGTTCAACCAGCGAGAGATTTTTTTCCGCGGAAAATCGGTAGAGCGCCGAGACCGTCAAGCCGACGGAGAGGGCGTCGTCCTTGAGGAAGGAGTAGGCCCCGCTCAAAACCGGGCCCACGTCGGTGATCAGTCCTGGCGTCAGGTGGTAGCTTTTCCGCAAATTCATGTCGAGCTGTGAACTCAGAAAAAGGGCGACGGCAAGACTCAGCTTGGTATCGCGGACATGGGGAACGTAGAATCCAGGCAGAAAGGTCTGGCCACGGGCGTGCAAGCTCTCTCCGGCGGTGTCCGAGATACTTTGAATCAAATCAGCGCCGGCTACGACATCGCCTATCTTGCCGATCGTAGGTAAGTTGGTTTCCGCAGAGGCGTCGACCAGAAACAGGCGCCAGGCGGGGTTGTCCGCGGTGCGGGCCGGATTGCCAAAAAAGTTTTCTTCATAGAAGCCGGTCGTGATGCGGACACCGCCCATGCCCGCCGTGCGGGGGCTTTGATAGAGGCGCACGATTCGGTCCGCAGCCTGCGCGGGCTGGGGGGAAGCGAAAGAGGCGAATAGGGCCCCAGCAGCGAAGAGGGGGATTTTTCTCACAAATGAGCTCCGATATCCTGGCCCATATTTTCAGCCCGAAAACACCGATCCGCTCCGGCTGCATCAGAAACGATCGTACTGAATGAGAGCGCGAGATCACCGGTTCCGGCCGTGAGGTCCCCCGTGGCGGCGACCTCGCTCACGCCCAATTGAACGCCATTGAGCGCCGCCTGATACATGCCCCAGGTAGGAAACTCGACGTCGAATACGGCAAGGGCCGGAAGCGGGCTTGCGGTGAGGGTGATGGTCGCGCCCGCCACCACGCGCGGCTGCGGTCCATCGCATTGAGCATCTGTGGCGCAAATCGTTCTGTCGCAGGCCAGGTTGAGCAGGTAATCTGTCTTTTTCAGCTCTCCGCTAGTGCCGATTTCTTCCGCGAGAATAGCGGCGGCCAAGGCAAAACCAGAAGTGAAGCGAACGAGCCCGCGTAGGTTGGTATTCGAAGGGATGTCTTCGACCTTGAGGTAGGCCTCATAGATGAGTTTGCGAGCCGTTTGGCCTCGAGTGCGATAGAGCTTGTTGGCGAGCAGGGTCAGCTTTGCGCCGCTCGAGCTTCCTTTGGCGAGAGACGGGAAAAGGGACGAAGCCCCGGCTCCCGCTTCTTCCAGCAGGGTGAATGCGAGCTCAGAAGCCGCGACTTCAGCTTCGGGGGTGCCCGCGAGTTTTGCATATTCCCTTCGCGCGCACTCGAGGTCGCCACGGTCGAGGCATCCCCGCGCTGCCGAAAATATCGCGGCGGTTCCGCTGGGCGAGCGAAAGGGGTCAAAAAAATTGCACGCGGCCAAAAAAAACAATCCGACGAAAATGAAGGCGACTTTTGAGGCTGGCATGGGGACAGAGTAGGGGAATTCCATCCTCTTTTTCAAGGATTCAAGGGACGAGCAGTGAAGCGACCCGCTCGACTTCGGCTTCGAGCTCCTGGAGGGAACCCGCGTTATGAATCACCCAGGTGGCGGACGCGCGGCGAGCCTCGTCACTGAGCTGTGCCGCAAGGATTCGTTCGGCGGTTTTTCGGTCGATCCCGTCCCGCGCGAGCAGGCGCATGATCCGGTCCTCGCATGGGGCTTCGACCACGATCAAGCCCGCGAATTCGCTCTGGCGTCCGGTCTCGACGAGCAGGGCCGCCTCATAGATGATGGCCTTCGCGGAGCCGAGGGCCTGAATTCGTCTTTGGCTTTCGGCACGGATGAGAGGGTGGAGAATCTTTTCCAGGTCTTTCCGCGCGGACTCGTCCGCGAAGACGAGCTTTCTCAGTTCCGCCCGATTCGCGGTTCCGAATCGATGGAGGAGAGCCGAGTGCGCAGCTCCGCCTTCTTGACTCAGCTCCCGGCTGATGAGATCCGCGTTCACGATCGCAAAACCGCGCTTTTCGAGGAGTCGCGCGACCGTTGATTTTCCCGACGCGATGCCACCAGTGAGTCCGAAGACCGGGGGATTTGCCATGAGGTTGTCCTAACACTTGCGTTCAGGCGCGCGCCACGGGAGAAAGGGGGCGTGACACCCGCACAGCTCATTCAAAAGAAGAAAGACGGCCGAGAACTGTCCGCTGAAGAGATTCGCTCCTTCGTGCGGGGATTGGCGGACGGGTCGTTCGCGGATTACCAGGCAAGCGCCCTCTTGATGGCGATTTTTTTCCGGGGGCTTTCGCTCGACGAGACCGTCGCTCTGACTGCGGCCATGGCGGAAAGTGGGGAGCGGCTTGACCTTTCTTCTATCCCGGGGGTCAAGGTTGATAAGCATTCCACCGGAGGCGTGGGTGATAAGGTTTCCTTGATCCTGGCGCCTCTGGTGGCCGCCTGCGGACTTAAAGTTCCCATGATGGCAGGGCGAGGGCTTGGGCATACGGGGGGGACGATCGATAAGCTCGAGTCGGTCCGAGGGTATCGGGCGGATCTACCCCTCTCTCGATTTACCGAGATCGTCAGGGATGTCGGTTGCGCCATCATCGGACAGACGGGTCAGATAGCGCCGGCCGACAAGAAACTTTATGCGCTCCGGGATGTGACTGCGACGATCGATTCGATTCCCCTCATTACGGCTTCGATTCTTTCTAAAAAGATCGCCGAGGGCACTCAGCATCTGGTGATGGATGTGAAGCTTGGAAGTGGCGCATTCATGAGGAATACGACCAGTGCGCGGCAGCTTGGGCGGATGCTGATTAAGGTGGGCGCGAAGTTGGGCTTGAAGGTGCGTGTTCTGTTAACGGATATGAATCAACCTTTGGGTTATTCCGCGGGAAACGCGCTTGAAGTGAAGGAATGCATCGAGATTTTTCGAGGCGAAAAAACGGCCGACTCCTCGACCGATTTGAAGGAGCTGACCCTGATCTTAGCCGCGCATATGCTGCACATGAGCAAGACGGTGAAGTCGCTCGGGGAAGGTCGGAAGAAGGCGGAGCAAGCCCTGCAGAACGGTCAGGCCTGGAAGGTCTTTCTTCGCATGATGAAGGAGCAGGGTGCGGACATCGCTTTGCTGGAAAAGCCGGTGGGCCTGCCGCGCGCGGAGATGCAGGTGGAGTGGAAGGCCTGGAAGCGCGGGAAGCTGACGAAAATGAATGTGGAGCAGATCGGCTGGCTGTTGGTCGAGCTCGGCGCGGGTCGAGCGAGGGCCTCGGATTCGATCGACCCATCGGTCGGATTTTGCTTTCATAAAAAGCTTGGGGCGCCTGTTCGTCAGGGCGACGTTCTCGTCACCGTTCATTGCCAAAAGAGTCAATTGGAGCGGGTTCACTCATTGGAAGCGCGGTTTCGGGCGGCGGTTGAGCTCGGAGCGACGAAAAAGCCGACTCCGAAGCTGGTCCTTGAAGTATTGCAATAAAAAGGGTTGAGTAGGGGCCTGGCATGAGCGCATCGATCAATCCCATCTATGTTCAGATTCAGGAGGCCGTGCGAGCAATTCAAGCTCGAAGCGGCCTGCGTCCCGAGGTGGGACTGATTCTCGGGAGCGGGCTTGGCGCAGTGGCTCAAGAGCTGACCGATGCCGTTCGCATTCCGTATGGCGAGATTCCCCATTTTCATGCGACTGCGGTCGAAGGGCATAGCGGTCATGTGCTGCTCGGGCGGATGAAGGGCGTGCCTACGGTCATCCTTCAGGGCCGTTTTCATTTTTACGAGGGCTATTCGATGCAGTCGGTGGCTCTTCCGACTCGGGTGATTTGCGCGCTCGGAGCTCATACTCTTTTGCTCACGAATGCGGCCGGAGGGATCAATACCCGGTTTCGGCCCGGAGATCTGATGATCATCGAAGATCACATCAACCTCATGGGTGACAATCCGTTGAAGGGGCCCAATTTAGCGCAGCTCGGTCCACGCTTCCCCGATCTCTCGGAAGCCTATAGCCGCGAATGTGTTCGCGAGCTGGAAGCCGCGGCTGTGGCCGAAGAAATTCCCGTCCATCACGGCGTCTATGCTGGCGTGCTCGGGCCGACTTATGAAACCCCGGCGGAGGTACGCATGCTTCGCACGATGGGGGCTGATGCGGTCGGCATGTCGACCGTGCCGGAGACGATCGCCGCGAATCATCTCGGAGTTCGGGTCAGCGGAGTGAGCTTGATTACCAATTTGGCAGCCGGGCTTTCACCTCAGAAATTGACCCATGAAGAAGTCATGGCGAATTCGAAGGCGGGGGTGGCTCGGCTGACGAAACTGATTGTCCGCGCCATACCGAGTCTCACTCACCGAACGCAGAGTTAGAAAGCGAACGCATGGCAAGCAAAAAGGCCGCTCGAATGACTCCGAATCCACCGAAAGGGAAGCCTCTTCCGGGTTCTTTGCAAGAGCTCTTCGCGTTGGCGAAAAAAAGTCGCGAGCGATCTTACAGTCCCTATAGCGGCTTTAAAGTAGGTGCGGCGATTCGGCTCGAAACGGGCGAGCTTTTCGGCGGCTGCAACGTCGAAAACTCCTCTTTCGGTGGAACCGTCTGCGCCGAGCGGGTGGCGATTCAAAAAGCCGTCAGCGAAAAAGGGCCGGAGATTCGGATCGCGGAAGTACTCGTGATTACGAACGAGGCGCCGGCCTGGCCTCCTTGTGGGATCTGTCGCCAGGTGATTGCTGAGTTTGGATACGGGGCGCACATTCACTCGACCAATCTGGCGGGCGAATGGAAGAGCACTCGGATGAGTGAGCTGCTTCCTGACGCATTTCTTCCGATTCATTTGAAAAAAAGGGAGATTTGAGCTTGGCCGGGCGCCGAAAGGAACGAGCGATTTGGCTCCTCGATGGCGTGTTTTTCACCCAAGATTCCCAGCGTCGCGTTCTGTGGAACCATCACCTGAAGATCGAGGGGGGGCGCATCGTCGAGATCGCCGCGGTAAAACCGACTCCGGCGCGAATGAAGAAAGAAAATGCGCAGGTCGTGAAGCTCTCGGGCCGGTGGGTTTTGCCGGGCTTCGTGCAGCCGCATATTCATCTCTGTCAGACATTATTTCGCAACCGAGCGGACGACCTCGAACTGCTGGCTTGGCTATCCAAACGCATCTGGCCCCTCGAAGCCGGACACACGCCTGAGACGCTCTATTTGAGCGCTATCCTGGGTATTCATGAACTTCTTGCCTCCGGTACGACCTGCATTCTCGATATGGGCACCGTCCGCCATACGGACGCGATTTGCGAGGCGGTGCTCGATTCGGGCATTCGGGCAAGCGTAGGCAAGTGCCTTATGGATCGACGAGATACCTGCGACTCTCGGCTCGTGGAGGATACGGCGGTGGCTTTGGCCGAGGCCGAGGCCTTGTTCGCGGAGTGGGACGGGCAGGGAGACGGACGGTTGCGGATCTCCTATGCGCCCCGCTTCGCGGTTTCCTGTTCCGAGAAGCTTCTTCGCCGCGTGGGGGATCTCGCGCGTGAACAGAACGCTCGGATTCATTCTCATTCAAGCGAAAACCGTTCCGAGGTGGACTGGGTCCGCAAGCTTACGGGGCACGATAACGTTGAATATTTTCATCGACTCGGTTTAACGGGCGATCGCCTGGTTCTCGCCCACTGCATCTGGCTGAGCGCGCGGGAAAAGAAGATTCTGCGCGATACGGGCACGCATGTCGTTCACTGTCCTTCGTCGAATTTAAAGCTCGCAAGCGGCTTGGCGCCGATTCCGGAGCTGCTGGGAATGGGCGTCTCGGTCGGGCTGGCCGCTGACGGAGCGCCTTGTAACAACAACTTGAATGCCTTCACGGAGCTTCGATTGGCGGCGTTGATCCATAAGCCCGGAGGAGGCCCCCGGGCCGTGAGCGCGCAGCAGGCGCTTGATATGGCAACGCTCGGCGGGGCTCATGCGATGGGCCTCTCCGCCGAGATCGGTTCGCTTGAGGCGGGAAAGCGCGCGGATTTTTTCATCTATGATCCGAGCGACCTCTCGATGTGGACCGGTGGCATGATTGACTCGTCCGATGTCGCGCGGGATGCCGTGGCGATTTCCGCCCTCGTGTACTCGGGCCAGTCTTCGGCGGTCGAATCGACCTGGGTCGACGGGCGCGAGGTTTTCGATCGCGAGCAGGGGATTCTTAACTACTCGGACTACGCCCGCCTGCCGGTGGCTTTGGAGCGGGCGTGGAAAAAAGTCCAAAGGGATCCGAGCACCTTTTGATGCTCGGCGCGTCAATTTTTATCGCAACGCAGTGGGCATCAAGCGTAAAGAAGGTGTCAGACACCTTCGTCGCCACCTCGGGCCCATTCACCCGTGATTCGACAGGTGAGGTACTTTTTCATGAACTCATCGAGCTCGCCGTCGAGGGTTTTTTCAGCCGCTGAGGTCACTTCGCCGGTGCGGTGGTCTTTCACCATCTTGTACGGATGGAGCACGTAGGAACGAATCTGGCTGCCCCAAGCGATGTCCTTCTTGGTGTTTTCTACCGCTTCTTGTTTTTTGCGTTCCTCATCGAGATGGCGTTCGTAGAGGCGCGACTTCAGAACCTTCATCGCCAGGTCGCGATTCTTGATCTGCGAGCGCTCTTGCTGGCAGGTGACGACGAGGTTCGTGGGTATGTGCGTGATTCGCACCGCAGAGTCCGTGGTATTGACACCCTGGCCTCCCTTGCCGCCCGAACGGTACACGTCGATGCGAAGGTCGGAGGGGTTGATGACCACTTCAAAATCATCGTCGACCTCAGGCGTGACGAACACGCTGGTAAAGGAGGTGTGTCGGCGCGCATTCGAATCGAAGGGAGAAATACGGACTAAGCGATGCACGCCGGCCTCGCTCTTCAGAAGGCCATAGGCGTAGGGGCCGCTGATGGTGAGCGTGGCATTCTTGATTCCAGCCTCCTCGCCGGTAAGCGCGTCCATCAGTTCGACCTTGAATCCCTTGGCTTGCCCCCAGCGTTGATACATTCGGAGGAGCATCTGCGCCCAGTCTTGAGACTCCGTTCCACCAGCACCTGCGTTGATCGTTATGATCGCGTTCTTCGAATCCATCTCGTCAGAGAGCAGTTTTTGAAATTCGACGCGTTCGAATTTGGGTCCCAACGTACCGACCAGCGTGGAAACCTCCGCCCAGGTGCCGACGTCATCGGCCTCGATCGCCAACTCATTCATGGCTTCGCAGTCCGCGAAGCCCGCGTCGAGCTCCTTGAACTGGTTCACTTCGGTCTCCAGGCGAGACTTCTCCTGCGTCATCGTTTTCGCTTTGCGATTATCCCTCCAGAACTCAGCCTGCTGGGAAAGATGTTCGATTTCGTCGATCCGGCGCTCTTTGACCGCTAGGTCAAAGAGACCCCCGGAGGAACTCGAGGCGCTTCTTCATTTCCGCGAGCTGCGCGCGGACTTCGTGCGGCGCAAGGACGCCTTTGCTTGTCGTGATTTCGGCCATGCTCTTTCGTTACCTGATTCGGCCCGTTCGATCAACCCGCGAGAAGCGCTCTTTTTCATGTTCATGGCGGCGAGAACGGCGGTCTCCAGTTTTCGCATTTGAGTGGCCTCACGTCGGCCTCGTTCGTGGTCGAAGCCCAGTAAGTGAAGGAGCCCGTGCACGGCGAGAATCGTGGCTTCCACGCGTTCAGGGTGACCTTGCTCCTTCGCCTGTTTCTTCAGGACGGCCGAGCAGATGACCAGCTCCCCGAGATGTCCCATGGTTCGAAGGGCCTCGGGGGTCGGGAAACTCAAGACGTCCGTCGCGTAGTCTTTTCCACGGTAGGTGGCGTTGAGCGATCGCATGCGAGCGGCGCTGATGACGCTCACTTCGATCTGCGGTTCAGAGGGAATTCCATTCTTGAGCATTTTGACTTCGTTGGCGGCGAGAAGCGCCTGTCGCAACGTGGTCTTCAGGAACTTCTCCAGGAGCGCGCTCATGATATGGATTTTACATCGACGCCAGGCAGAAAGATATTCCTCCTCGGGGAGGCGTTGAAAATTATTTGAATGGAATGGTGGGGACATATGGCCAGCTCCAGAATCGCAATTTACGCACTCCTCCTGTGTGCGGTATCGTTCGGGTTCGCAACCTCCGCTCGCGCGCTGGTTGCCGCGAAGATCAGCGCGGGCGACTTTTTGAAATTTTACCCCGCGTGCGCGCTCAAGTGAAGGTCCGCAAGGGAATGAGGTTGAATATGAACTCCGTGATAAAGACGAGAAATCGTGCGGTCCTCTTCCTGGTGCTCGGACTGGCCGGTTCCATCTCGCCGGCTTGGGGCGCCGTGCGCGTCGCGCAGTTCACCGGCCTGACCGCGAGCGAATTCCGGGTCTGGGACTTCAATCAAGATGTCTATTTTTTCATTCCGATCCGGCTCCTGAGGGAACAAGGCGAGCTAACGCGTTGCGCCCAACGCTGGGTCTCAGCATTGCTGACCCCGGAAGATCATGTTAGTCGGCTATCACTGGGGGAATTGACTCTATGAATCGAATTCTTTCTCTCGAGACGCAAGACGGCTCGAGACGGACGATCGTGAGTCCATCGGTCGACGAAGTCGGGATCCACGAGCGGGCCGATTTCTTCGCCAAGAGAAGCATCAAGAAGCAATCCAAAATGGACGCACTCCTGGCGTGCATCCGGATGTGCGATCTCACCACCCTCGAAGGCGCCGACACGCCGGGCAAGGTCAAGCAGCTCTGCAACAAAGCGATCATGCCGGCCCCAGCGATCTTGCTGCAAGAACTCGCGGGCGCGGGCTTGGCACAGGTGATCCCCTCGGTCGCCGCGATTTGCGTCTATCCCTCGATGGTGCCGGTCGCCAGCCGGGCTTTGCGCGGCACGGGCATCCACATCGCGTCCGTAGCCACCGCCTTTCCTTCGGGCCAAACTCCCATTAAAGCCAAGACCCAAGACGTGCGGTACGCGATCCAGGCCGGCGCCGACGAGATCGACATGGTGATCAACCGCGCGGCCTTTCTCTCAGGCGATTACCAGCAAGTCTATGACGAGATCGCGGAAGTGAAAGAGATCTGCGGTGACGCCGTTCACCTTAAAGTCATATTGGAAACCGGGGAGCTCGGGACATTTGACAAGGTCCGACTCGCCTCCGAGATCGCGATGCGCGCGGGTGGGGACTTCATCAAGACCTCGACCGGCAAAGTGGTGCCCGCCGCGACCCCCGCCGTCACCTTGGTCATGTTGCAGGCGATCGCGGACTATTACGCGGCCACCGGCAAGAAGATCGGGATGAAGCCCGCGGGCGGAATCCGCACGGCGAAGCAGGCCATTCAGTACCTTTGCATGGTTTCGGAGACGCTCGGACCCGAGTGGCTCACGCCTGATCTTTTCCGTTTCGGGGCCAGCGTCCTTCTCAACGACCTGCTCAAGCAGATTTTCAAGGAACTCACGGGCCGCTACTATTACGAAAAGGCCTTTTCTCTCGACTAGAGAGCGTTAAAGCGAAAGAGGTTAGACCATGAGCAAGAAAATCAAAGCCCGCCCCGCCCTACGGCCTGCCGCCGCGAAGCTTCCTGGGAAGTCGGGCAAGGTCTTGAAGACCGGCGCCCCCGCATGGGAATTTGAATACGCCCCCTCGATCGAAGCGATGGACGTCGTCAAGATCAAGCCCAAAAATCTGCTCTTCATCGACGGCAAGTTCGTGGCGCCCGCAAGCGGCAAATATTTCAAGACGATCAATCCCGCGACCGCGGAGGTTTTAGCCGAGATCGCGGAAGCCAATACCGCGGACGTGGACCGCGCGGTCAAGTCCGCCCGCAAAGCTTACGACCAGACATGGTCCAAGCTCTCGGGTAAGGAACGCGGCCGTTACCTGTTCCGCATCGCGCGCGTGATCCAGGAACGGTCGCGTGAACTCGCGGTCCTCGAGACTTTGGATAACGGCAAACCGATCCGCGAATCGCGGGACGTCGATGTGCCGTTGGTCGCGGCTCATTTTTTCTATCACGCGGGCTGGGCCGATAAGCTCGACTACGCTTTCCCGGGCATGAAAGTCGCTCCTCTGGGCGTCGCGGCGCAGGTGATCCCCTGGAACTTTCCGCTTCTGATGGCGGCCTGGAAAATCGCGCCCGCGCTGGCTTGTGGCAACACGGTCGTACTCAAGCCCGCGGAGACCACGTCTCTTTCGGTGCTCCTGCTCGCGGAGATCCTCCAGGAAGCGGGGCTCCCCGATGGGGTCGTCAACATCGTCACGGGCGCCGGCGAAACGGGGGCGGCCCTGGTATCGCACCCGGACGTCAACAAAGTTGCGTTTACGGGTTCGACTTCGGTCGGCAAGCTCATCGCGCGCTCGATCGCCGCGAGCGGCAAGAAGCTCACGCTCGAGCTGGGCGGCAAGTCCGCGCACATCATCTATGAGGATGCCGCGATCGACCAGGCCGTCGAAGGCGTGGTCAACGGTATCTATTTCAACCAAGGGCATGTCTGCTGCGCGGGTTCAAGGCTTTTGCTGGAGGAGTCGATTGCCGGCGTCTTCGTGGCCAAGCTCAGGAAGCGCATGGAAAAACTCCGGGTCGGCAATCCGCTCGACAAAAATACGGACATTGGCGCGATCAACTCCGAGGCGGAACTCCTCAAGATCCGCAAGCTCGTCGAGCTCGGCAAGTCCGAGGGCGGCGAGTACTTCGAGCCTTCCAAAGTCAAACTGCCCACGAAAGGGTATTTTCAGAAGCCTTGCTTCTTCAATGGACTGTCTTCTTCGGCAACGCTCAATCGGGTCGAGGTCTTTGGACCCGTGCTGGCGATCAGCACTTTCCGCACTCCCGATGAGGCGATCGCCAAAGCCAACGACACGCCTTACGGGTTGGCGGCCGGAATCTGGTCCGAGAAGGGCTCCAAGATCCAGAAGACCGCGGCCGCCCTCAAGGCCGGCGTGATCTGGGCCAACACTTATAATCGTTTTGATCCGGCGTCGCCCTTTGGCGGTTATGCCGAGAGCGGCTGGGGCCGCGAGGGGGGCCGGCACGGGCTTCTTTCTTACCTGGAGGTGCGCTCGTGGCAGGACTGAACTCTCAGAGCCTTCGTATTCCAAAGACCATCAAACTCTTTATCGGCGGCGAGTTTCCGCGCACGGAGTCCGGGCGCAGCGCGCCGGTTTACTCCAAGAAGGGCAAGACGCTTTTTGCTCACCTCTGCAAAGCCTCGCGCAAGGACCTGCGCAACGCGGTCGTCGCCGCGAAAGGCGCGCAAAGCGGCTGGGAAAAGAAGACGGCCTACAACCGGGGCCAGATTCTTTACCGCATGGCCGAGATGGCCGAAGGCAAGCGCGCCGAGTTCGTCGAGATCCTGGAAGAAGTGCAAGGTTACACGGCCCCGCAAGCGAACGCCGCCGTGGACCAGGCGATCGACGCATTTGTCTATTACGGCGGATTCGCGGACAAGTACCCGCAGCTCGTCGGCACGATCAACCCGGTCTCGGGGCCTCATCATAACTTCACCACTCCCGAGCCCGTGGGCCTGGTCGCCGTGGTCTTTGACGGCGAGCTGGATCTGGGCGGCCTGGCCGCACACCTGGCTGCGATCATCTGCTCCGGCAATTCCGTCGTCGCGCTGCTGCCCGAAGACGGCTCCGCGATCCTGGCGCCCTTGGCAGAGGTCATGGCCACTTCGGACCTGTCCAAAGGCGTGGTCAACCTCCTGAGCGGCTCGCGCGACGAGTTGTGGCAGCAGTTCGGATCGCACATGGAGATCCAATCCCTGAGCTATGGCGGCCAGGACCGCAAGATCCTCACCGAGCTCAAGACTCTCGCATGCGAAAACATGAAACGCATGGTCGTGCCCAGCGCGAAAACCGCGGCTCTTTCGCTGGAGCAGATTCTGAGTTTCGTGGAGTATAAAACCGTCTGGCATCCCTCGGGGTTTTGATCATGAATACGAAAAAAGCGCTGGTTGAAGCTTTCGTCCGCCTCTCGATGCAAAAAGAGGAGAATGCAACCGCGCTGCGCGGGCTTCTGAGCGACAAGTTTCAATATAAAAGCCCGTTGTCGGAGTTCAATGGCGTCGACAGCTTTTTCAGGGATCCTTGGGCGATCGCGCTCGCACCCATCCCTGAGCAGTTTACGGGCGGCGAGTTTCCCGATGCGCTCCTGGCGCGCCTGGCGAGGGGCTTTGAAAATGTTGACTACTGATCGAGTGAAGGATCTTGGGCCTTTGGCTTACTTTCTCGGCACCTGGGAGGGTCACCAGGGGGACGACATCGCTCCGGGCGACGATCGCGGAACCGAGAACAACAAGTTTCGGGAGCAGCTTGTGTTTGAAGATGCGGGACTGGTCGAGAACCATGAACAGAAGCTGCAGGCTTTGCGCTATGCGCTCATGGCTTGGAGAATCGGAGTCGATGTGCCTTTTCATGAAGAGCGGGGATACTATATTTGGGAGGCCCAGACTCAGCAGCTCATGCGCAGTTTCACGATTCCGCGGGGCGTCGCGCTGATCGCGGGTGGCAAGGTCGATCCGAGCGCGAAGGAAATGGTATTGCGGGCGGAGTACGGTTCGTTCACCTACGGTATTTGCTCGAATCCCTTTCTCGATGTTGAGTTTCGAACTCAGTCGTTCGAAATGAAAATCAAGATTTTGGGTGCGGATTCTTTCAGCTATGATGAAGACACGATTCTCCTGATGAAGGGGCGCAAGGAGCCGTTTCATCACCGGGACCAGAACACGCTCATGCGGGTGAAGTGAGGCTGAGGATGGAGCCACGGGCTTTTTTGGAGAGGATTGACGCGGGACGGGTGGTACTTCGAAAGCATCAGGTCGAGCAAGCTGAGGAGATGTTTTCCGTCGTCGATGGAGATCGAGAGCGTTTGCGCAGATTTCTGCCATGGGTGGATTCGCTTCGTGGCGTGGAGGATGAGCGTAAGTATCTCGAGATGACGGATCGTGAGTGGGCGAAGAGTAGCCTCTTTGATTTTGGTATGCACCGGCGCGACGGCGCATACCTGGGCAACATCGGCGTGCATTCGATCGCTTGGCCGCATGGCCGTTGTGAGCTCGGATACTGGATCGCGGGCCAGTTTGAGGGTCAAGGCTACGTGACGGAGGCGGTCGCGGCGCTTGAGAAGGCCTGCTTTGAGCTCGGATTTTTTCGCGTCGAGATTCGCTGTTCGTCACTGAACGAAAGATCCGCGGCTGTGCCAAAACGTCTCGGGTACCGTCATGAAGGTACGCTTCGGCAGGAAGCTGTCGATCACCGAGGCCAGCGTCGGGACACCTTCATCTTTGCGAAGTTGCGGGGTGAGTGAGGTTCTCCGAGAAGGTCACTGAATTTGAGCTGAATCTCTTTTGATGGTTTGATGGTTATGGCATAGCCATAGGTCAGTGTGACGCACCAAGCATCAAAAGGTGCTCGGATCCCCCAAGGAGCCCCCCATGCGAACCCCCGAACAGAAATCCGAAGTGCTCCGCCAGGCCGTCCAAACGATTCACCGTCTTCGCGCGCCCGGCGGCTGTCCCTGGGACCGCGAGCAGACACACCTGTCGCTGCGGCAGTACCTCATCGAGGAGGCCTACGAGACGCTTGACGTGCTCGATCAGGTCGACTCACCCGAGAAGCTGAAGGAAGAGAAGATCCGCAATAGCTTAAAGGAAGAGCTTGGCGACGTGCTGCTTCAGATCCTTCTGCACTCCGAGATCGCGAGCGAATTCGGGGCCTTCGATTTTTACGACGTGGCGGAGGCGCTGGAGAAGAAAATGGTGAGTCGGCATCCGCACGTTTTCGGCGACGCGAAGGTGGACGGTACAGAGGCCGTATTGCAGAACTGGGAGAAGCTGAAAGCCAAGGAGAAGTCAGCGAAGACGAGCGTGCTCGATGGCGTGCCCAAGGGATTGCCTGCGCTTCAAAGGGCGGCGCGCGTGCTCGAGAAGGTGACCCGCGTCGGTTTTCAGTGGGATGACCTGCAGGGCCCCTTGGCCAAGGTCGACGAAGAGGTCGCTGAGCTGAAGGTCGAGCTTCGTGCTTTCGAGGCGCTTGCGAAGGAGGATCCGGCACGCGCCGGGGTGCATGCTCGTATTGAGGACGAGCTCGGAGATGTTTTCTTTACGTTATGCAATTTGGCCCATCTTACGAAAGTGAGCCCGGAAGATTCTCTTCGGAAGACGTTGGGACGGTTTGAGTCGCGATTTCGTCATGTAGAAAAGCGTTTGCGAGAAGAGGGAAAAAAGCCGGAAGAGGTGACCCTTGCCGAGATGGATCTGCATTGGAACGAGGCAAAAAAGCTCGAAAAGGAACGTTGATTTACCCATTTTAGTACTGCGAAGTCGGGTCTCAGCGACTTTGTCGGCGGTCGCTTCTTCACCGCCCGGAAAGCCTACGACGCAGATAGGGAGGCTTGAAGAGCCCGCAAGAGCTTTGGCAACAGTCGCCGCCCAGTTTGACCGAACACAGACAGCCGCGAAGCCATGGGTCCGGGCCTCAGCGCAGGCGGTGGAGAATTTGCTCCTCCGTAGCCTCGTTTTTCAGGATCGTATGGTCAATGCGGCGAGCTAAATCTTCCACGAACACCTCGGAATTAGGGACACATTAAGGAAAGTGAACTTCGTTATTGCTCTGCGTAGGGCGTGAGGTTAGACCAGGAAGGGTCTTCCGTCAAAAACCAGTGGGTGTAAAGCTCTTGGATTGACGGTAAACTGAGGGAAGCAGTACTAGAAAGTACGTATGCGCTACAGCGCCAGAGGGCGAAGCGCAGAGAAAAGGTGGTTAAAAGGCCACCTGCCGACTTCAGGAAAGTAAATTTAAGGGCTCGAGTCGACAACAGGGAACTCGAGGCCCGGATTCTCCAAGACCGGTGGGACTTTACGGAGCGTTATGCTCCCAGTCGCATGGTGCGGCGGCCGGCGCGGGGAAAAGGATTTTAGAAACCACAGGCGTAAGCATCGCCGTGGAAAAGTTTTTTGGAGCCTCAACGTTGCCCACGATCATCCTATTATCGGACGTAAGAACCTGGAATGAGCCGCGATTACTGCGTTGCTCAGGACCGGGCTTTGTGCCGAGCAACGACCTGGTCGGTAACGATCGGGCGACCCCTCAAAAGTCTTTTCTACCTGCGATCTCTCGGCAGTCCTGCTGAGCACCTTGGGTTTCTCTCATACGGGAGAAAAACCAAATGGCAACCGAACTCATTATTAATGCATCGCTACCGGAAACACGGATCGCGCTCACGGACGACGGCGAGATTCAGGAGCTCCTCATCGAGCGAGCTTCCGGCAAAGGGATCACGGGAAATATTTACAAAGGGAAAGTGACGCGCGTTCTTCCGGGCATGCAGGCGGCTTTCGTCGACATTGGCCTCGAGAAGGCGGCGTTTCTGTACGTTGATGACGTATTCGTTCACTCTGACATTTTCGATGACGAAGAGGGCGAGGCCGCTCCGGAGTCCAGCTCGAGTGAAGAGCCCACGACAGAAGAGCTCACGGCGGAAGAGCCCCCCCACGAGGAGACCCCGGTCGTTTCAAGTGAAGCACTCGACGAAGAAGCGATGGAAGAAGCGCTGGATGAAGAGGACGAAGAGGACGGCGATGACGGTGACGACGAGCCCGTAGCGATGGGAGTCGAAGGAGAAGGCGACGAGAGTCCGGTTCCGGAGGGAACTATTTCTGAAGAGTCGTCTGCCGCTCCGGGAACCCCTGAGAGCGCGGAAGAGGCCAAGCGCCGACGCCATCGCCGGGGTCGTCGAGGTGGCCGCAATCGTCGTCGCGAGCGCGACTCTACGGACCAGGCGGGCAAGTCACCGTCGCAGGCGGCCGTGGGCGGCGCGGGGGATCAGCCGGAGAATATGCCCGAGCATTTCGAAAATAACATGGGCGACGGCGACGAGAGTGGTAATGAGCGCCCATCGGTCGAGGAAAACCTTTCGGATGAGGCGGGCGATCGGGGCCGTCCCACGGAGGGCGCTACGTCCTCGGCCCGCGTGATTCAGCTGCCCAAGACCGGTCCAGGCGGAAAACGTCAGCTGCCGGAGTTCAACGAGACTCGAAGCCGCGATCGCCGCGTGCGCTCGAAGGCCTCGCTCAAGCCAGTGCGTGGTCCGGTGAATATTCAAGACTTATTGACTGAGGGCCAGGAAGTGCTGGTGCAGGTCGCGAAAGATCCGATCGCGACCAAGGGTGCTCGTTTGACCTGTCACATCAGTTTGCCCGGGCGACACTTGGTTTGTATGCCGACTATCGATCATGTGGGCGTGTCCCGTCGAATCGAACGCGACGACGAACGTCGTAAATTGCGGGATTTCGTCGAACGCAATCGTCCAAAGAATTTGGGTTTCATCGTTCGTACGGCGAGTGGGAAGTCTTCCCAGTCGGAGAAGCGCATCAAGCAGGATATCGATTACCTCGCTCGGCTTTGGGACGAGATTCGTGATCGCGCCTCGCAGGTTTCGGCGCCGGCGTTGGTCTATGAGGATCTCAACTCCGTGCTTCGCGCGATTCGCGATTGGGTCACGGAAGAGATCGACAAGATCATCGTCGATTCTCGTTACCATCATCAGGAAATTCTCAAGTTCGTCTCCCACTTCATGCCTTCGTTGCGGCAGAAGATTGAGCTGTATCACGGCGACATCCCGATCTTTGACGCCTACGGGATCTCGACCGAGCTTTCGCGTTCCCTCGAGCGCAAGGTGTGGTTGAAGTCCGGGGGGTACATCGTGGTCGATCAGGCTGAGGCGTTGGTCGCGATCGACGTCAACACCGGTCGTTACGTCGGCAAGAAAAACCTCGAGGACACGATTCTCAAGACGAATCTCGAAGCCGTGCAGGAGATCGCCTACCAGCTGCGACTGAGGAATTGCGGGGGGATCATCATTCTCGATCTCATCGACATGGACAAGGAAGAGAACAAGCAGCGCGTTTATCGCGCCCTTGAGGACGCGCTTCGCAAAGATCGCGCTCGCCCGTCCATTTTGAAGATTTCGGAGTTGGGTCTCGTCGAGATGACCCGCAAGCGTACGCGCGACACGATCATTCGTACCCTGTGCGAGCCTTGCACGCACTGCGAAGGCAAGGGCTTCGTCAAGAGCAAACAGACGGTGGCTTACGAAGTGATGCGAGAGCTCGAGCGTGAGGGCTTGGAGCGCGGGGTGAGCAAGATTCTGATCCGCGCCCATGCGGACGTGATCGATATTCTGGCCATCGACGAGCGAGAGACGCTGGACTCGCTTGAGAAGCGCTATCGCAAGCAGCTCTATCTGCAGGCAGTCACGGATTTTCATCAGGAGCAGTTCGAGGTGCTCGGGGACGTGAAGCTTGCGGCTCAGCAGTTGCGTGAGCAGGAGAAGCGCGACCGTGAGCCCGAAGCGGGCGGACGAGAGCGTGGGGGCCGGGACCGCAATCGCGGGGGCCGGGATCGCAATCGTGGCGGTGACCGAGATCGGAAGCAGAGCAGCACTGAGCGGCCAGTGGTGCCGAAAAATCCTCTCGTGATTCAGATTCCGGTTCGAAGCGCGGCCCCTGCCGTGGTGTCCGCGAATCCCACGGTCGGAAACCCAGGTTCCGAAAGGGTGCCTTCAGCGACGTCCTTTGAGGAAGAGGATCGGTTGGCTTTCTTGCGAGCTCAAGCGGCGCAGGACGCGGCTTTGGCCATGTACGGAGCCAACGGACAGCCGGCCGCTTCGGGCAATGTCACTGGCGGCCGAGGTGGGCAGGATCGTGGTCGCGGTGGGCGTGGCCGTCGCGGACGCGGCGGAAAAGCACCCGGCGATCGCAACCCTGGCGCGGAACGTGGCCCACGGCCGGAGATTCGTCCGGTGGGCTCAGCGCCTGCCGAGCCTTCTTCCGCACCTGCTGAAACCAGCGGGACCAGTGGCGGCGGGAGCGACAGCGCGCCAGTTCCAACATCGAGCTGAGCCAGCGGTCGAGCTGTGGTGACTTTTCGATTCCAGGTACGAGTTCCTCGTCGCGTGAACCTGCAAGCAGGCTCGCGCGACGAGGTCACTCGCGCGGAGTTCTTTGAGTGGTGTTGGTCGGAGTTCGTCGACCAGGGCCTCTGCGGCGTCGACGAGGGGACGGTGCTGAGTGAGTCCGCGGCCGAGATGGGCTTGGAGACGGAGTCTTGGACGATCGATTCAGGCGAGGCGCCGCGCGAGCGGGATTGGGTCGGTGGCCAGGCGCTCGAAGAATCTTGGCTTTATTTCACCGAGCGGGCCGGGGCTGAATCAGCCCGAGCGCGCTTGATCGAGGCGACCAAACTGGGAGCGGGCTCGGTTGAAGAGCAGGCGCCGCAAGATTGGGACGCGGAGTGGAAGGCTTCTTACAAGGGCATCGACCTTCCGCCTTTCTGGGAAATCCGACCGCCCTGGGATGGCGTGCTTCCTCCGAACCCGGGCAAGGTTCGCCTTTTGATCAACCCGGGCGCGGGCTTCGGGACCGGGACGCATGAGACGACTCAGCTTTGTCTCCAGGTGATGGGAGAGCTCGTCGAGAATCATCGGCTGGTTTTAGAGGAGGCGACTGTTCTCGATTTCGGAAGCGGCTCGGGCATTCTTTCGATCGGTGCCGCGCTTCTCGGCGCCCAGAGAGTCGACGCGGTCGAGATTGACCCGCTCGCCAACGATAATGCCCGCGACAATGCGATGCTCAACGGCGTTCAAGAACGAGTGCGGGTGCAGGAAGTTCTGCCGCAGCGTGGACAGCCCTATCGACTGGTGTTCGCGAATATCTTGAGACCGGTGTTGGTCGAGTTTTGTGATCGCATCTGCGACCGAGTCGAGTCTCCAGAGGGCGCGACGCGCGCGACGTTGATTCTCTCGGGCCTCGTCGAAGAGGATTTGGCCCGCGTGAACGCAGCTTATGCGCGTCGGCTCGGGCGTCCGGCCGATCAGTCCTTCTCCAAGAATGAGTGGCGCGCGCTGCTCTGGTTGGGCCATTCGCCGAAGATGTGAGAGAGCCACCGTCCCTTCTGGCAGACCCATCGGCCACGAGGCTTCCAAAGCGGGTCGCTCCAAAGGGTGTAGTAATAGAAGGCCTTCCACTCGAGCCAGACGGATCGCACGGCTGAATGCTCGGACAGGGGCCCGTCGATCTCCTCTTCGATGTGGGCGATGCTCTCGGGGATGACGACGGCTTGGACCGCGCGCGCGTGAGCGAGCGCTAGTCGAGTTTTTTCATGGAAGTCGTTCGTGCGGGAGATCTCCCAGTCTGGGTGCTTCCGGTCGAGCTCGATCGTGATGTCGGGGAAGGTCGGGGCCCAGACGCGAAAGGGGCGCTTGTGTCCGAGGGCCGCGTCGAGCTTGCTCAACCGGTCGTCGATGCAGGAGACAAATTGGTGGAAGGTTTCCTTCGTGAAGGAGGGGCTGGAGAGCTGGCGATACTGAAATGCGAGAACGGCCGATGACGTCAGTACGAGACCGGCGCTGACTGCGGCGACGAGTCCCGCGGATAGGCGGTTTCGGCGACTTTCCCACAGCAGCACCACCAGAAAAGCGGCAATCGCCAGGTGCAGATAGACGACGAACCAGGTTTCGGGTTTCGTATGCCAAAGCCATAGGGCTGAGAGCACCCAGGCCGCTGAAGGAAGAAGGTTCCGGCGGTCGTCTTTGAAGGTGCTTGTGAGGCAGGCAACGCAGCAAACGACGGCGAGGAGGATCGCGATCCACGAGGCTAATCCGGCGATTTGAATCCAGTTGGGCAGAGGATACGGAATGCCTAGGTCGGGGAAGATCGTCGTGAAAATTTTCGCCGGGTGATCGAGCCAGCCGTTCGGCACGGCGAGTCTCCGCCACTGCACGCCCATCTGCTCCAGGAAGATCGTCGGTTTTCGGAGCACCGTGAGCCCCCACGGAATCAGATAGAGCGCGGTGAGCGCCCCGATGCGCAGGAGTTCGCGAAATCGTTTTTTCTGCACGCCGACCGAGAGCGCGACCGGAAAAACGAGATGAATGGCGTTGAAATGCGCGTAGGCGGCGAGGGCGAGAAGGGCCGAGGCCGGATGAAAGAAGCGGCGCGAGCGAACTTTCTCGGGCCAGCCCCAGGTCAGGCCCAGAATGAGCGCGAGGCCGCAGAGCCCGATCAGGGATTCGGGCCGCACGATGACCGAGCCCCAGCGCAGGCTGAAATGGGTGAGAATGAGAAGTTGAGCGAGCATCGCGAGACTGAGGCTGCGCGATTTTTTCCACGCCACGATTCCGAGCAAGCTCGCCGAGAGCGCCCAAGCGCCCATCGGCCAGAGCTTCAGCGCGAAGCTCCCATCGATCCCGAGCCAGCGGCCCAGGCCGATGAGAATCGGGTAGAGCGGCATGGTGTTGAAGTTCCACTCCGCGTAACTCGGCACGAACGGCGCCTGCGGCAGCATCACCCAGCGGGGGGGCCATTGGAAAAGCTCCTTCGCGACGAAGTAGAAGGCGGCGTCATCGGGCCACGGCACCGGCGCGAAGACGAGGGGCGAAAGCCATACGGCGAACGCGAAGGCGAGCGGGAAGAGGGCTAGGGCCCCGATGATCAACATGCTTCAAAGGTGGAGAAATCGTTGGGGCTTGTAAAGGGCGCAACGGGAGTGACAGGGAAAATACAGGTCCAATCTGAGTAGGGCGACGCTTATTTCGGATTGAGCATCTTCGGGCCAGGAGGCGGGCGGCGCGCTTCAAATGGAAGCCATGTGGCTATTTTCGCGTTTGACGTGGCTGGGCGTACAGGATTGATTCACGGTCCCAGAGTTCTCTCCTGAAATCAGAGAGGGTGTCATACAAGCGGAAATAGTGATGTTCTTGCTGAGACAGCGCGAACACCTCATCGACCGAGCAGGAGGCAGGCTCGTGGTTGTCGTCGAGGAGTTGGTTTTTTAGCCGTAGCCGTATTTCGCTACCAATCGCCGACGAAATTTCCAGCACTTGAGTAATGAGGTCGTTGTTTCGAGATGCTATGGACGCGAGGCGGTCATACAGCGTCTCAAAGATCTCATGAGGAAAAGGTACTCCAGAAACCCGGGCTGCTGCTTGAAGGCGTTCGCTTTCTTCGAGAAGGCCCTGAATGTTTTTCTCGATTTTGTCGATCTGAAATTCCCATTTTTTAAGGGCAGAGGCCGCCGAGGCTGAGCAAACACTGAATGTCTCGCCTCTGACGGTGACGTTAACCGAGTCGTCGGCAAAGACTCCTGCGCTGATCGCAAACACGGCGCCGAGGGTTGCGGACAGGGTCAGGTACAGAGTGGATGGTTTCATGGGTGGGTGGGGCTCCTCAGGTAGGAGATGAGCCTCCTTTGAACCAGGGAAATCCTTAGTTGATAATATCTGTACAGTATTGGGTGGGGCATTTCAAGTCCTATTTGTGCATTGCGTCACATCGCAGCCACGGGCGGATTTTAGCGTAGCCGTGCGCTATCGAGGTCCCTGCGAAGAAGGGCCGCTTCGAGTCTGAAGGCATCCAGGGATTTCTTGTTTTCAGGAACGAGCCCTTCTCCTTCAGGGAGGGTATTTGTCAGCAGACGCAGAGCGTTCCATTCCCCTTGCCTGCACTCATCCCTCTCCTCTCTCCATACTGAATCCGCCCAAACTGAATCATCGGGATGATTCGTCAGATTTTGCATTTTAACTGAACTAGCCAGATCGATTTCACGCACGTCCCTGGCGAGGATCTCGATCCGGCTATGAATTGAGTCGACGCGTCCGGATAGAATCGCAAATACTTTATTAGAAAGGCGCACTCCAGGAGCGTCTAGGAGTTCAAATTGCTCTCGAATGCGAACCAGCTCTACAAGGCGGCCTTGAGTTTCTCTCCGGACTTTAACTAACACGAATTCCCATCTTGCAAGCGCGTCGGCTGCCGACCGCGAGCAGACCCTAAAACCTTGGCCCTGGATATTGACATCAACCGAGTCGTTCGCAAAAACTCCCGCGCTGATCGCGAATACGGCGCCGATGGTTGCGGAAAGGGAGAGGTACAAAGCCGATGGTTTTATAATCATGAGATCTCCGTCCGGCACTGAGCAATGAGTGTGCCAGGGGGAAGTCGCGATAAAACCTTGTTGACCTCTGCCGGTGAAGTCATGAGTGAAGAGGTTTCAGTCAGCCGCCTACTCTCTCGACGATTTTTTGGGTCTCCGCGGCCACTGATGCAAAAAGAGGCGACCAGGCGTCGCCCTGGGATGGGTGAGTGGCTTGGGATCTGAGCGCGGCGCCGCGGAACTCTGCACGGGCCGCAGTGCGCCACGCGGCGTCGCGGGTGACAGCGTGGAGGTTCAGGCGACCGGAAATTTTTCTTATGCAGATCATTTTTCTATTGACGGTGTACCGGCCGGACGATGGCCGGATGCCGACACCGCGCCGCGCATGTCCCCATCGGACGCTCGTATTGCCGTTTTACGGCCCTTGAGCTGGCGCGGAGACTTTTTTGAAGGTCGGCCCATTTTAGATTCGCTGGGGAGCCCGCCAGGTGCCTTGAAAAACAGGGTGTATGTATGCGCGGATGAATACTAAAAAATCCTTCAAGCACCTTTCCGATTCTGAATTACTGGCCGAGACGCGGCAGCGCTGCGCCGAAGAACGACGAATCACGATTCAGATTCTCCACCTGCTACGCGAGATCGAGGCGCGGGCCTTGTTCGCGCGCACGCATTCCTCGCTGTTCGCGTTCTGCGTGAAAGAGCTTCGTTTTTCGGAAGATCAGGCACATCGCAGAATATCGGCCATGCGCCAACTTCGCGATGTCCCCGAGTTGGAGGAGCAAGTGGCCACGGGCGAGATCAAACTGTCTCAGCTCGCGCAGGTGCGCACCTTCGTGCGCGTGGAGAAGAAAGAAACCGGACGCTCCGTTTCTCGTGAAGAAGCGCGCGACCTCCTTACGTCGCTGGCCGGGCGATCGACCCGTGAGACCGAGCGGGTTCTTCTAGAGAAATCGCCCGCCCTGGCCGAGCGGCGCCGAACGGAAGAACGCATTCGCGTCGTGGCGCCGACTTTTTCAGAGGTGCGTTTCACCGCTGATGATGAGTTGCTCGCTCTCATCCAGGAGGCGAAGAGTCTCGTTGCGCACAACGCGGATCTGAATCCGAGCCTGGCTCCGATTCTCAAGAGGGCGCTCGCGGTTTGGGTGGGTCAGCTGAAGAAAAAGAAGGGACTCGGTGAGGACGAAATTAAAAATAAAAAGGGTCAGACGGTGCCAAAAGAATTCCCCTCTGAATCGGTGGGTTCGGCGTTCGTAGAGAGTTCGGACAACGGAATCCCACCCGCGGCGCCGCGTGGCGCAGTGCGGCTCGCGCAGAATTCTTCGGCACCTAATTCCGTGGGCTCGTCCGCTCCACGCTCGGGCCCACAGGCCCCGCCCAACTCGGCGCCCCCTTCGGAACCGAGCGCCCTCCGAACGCGGTACATCCCCGCCCCTCTTCGGCGTCTCGTCTATGCGCGGGCCCGGGGGCAGTGCGAGTTCGGCCCGCCCGGCGCGCGATGCGAGTCCCGGCACGCGCTCGAGGTTCATCACCTCGCGCCGTTTGCGCGCGGAGGAGCGCACACGGCGGAAAACCTCATCCTCATCTGTCGCACCCACAATGCCGCCGAGGGGCGTTGGGAGTTCGGTTGAGTGGCGCTTGGGTCGCGGGTTGATGATGTGTATGCAAGTGTGGATGAATGAGGCAAAAGAGCTGACGGGCATCAAAGTGAAAAAGGATCTGGTGCATGAGGCCTTGCGCGTATTGATTCTGGTGCGCTCCCGGAAGCCCATCGCGGAGCTGAAAGGGCGGGTTAAGTTCAGAGTAGGGTATGACCCCAAGGCAATGAGGGGTGTGCGTGGTCGTCGTTGATACCTCGGCGCTGATCTCGCTTCTCAAGGGCAGGGATACTCCGGCTGCTCGAAGGGTGGAGAATCTGTCTTGGCGCGGCGACTCGATCCTGTTTCCGTTGATCGTCTGCCAAGAGCTGCTGCAAGGAGCCCGTGATACCGCTGAGTGGAAGCTCATCGAGGAATACCTCAGCACTCAGGAGGTCATTGAGCCTTTGCACGGGTGGGATAGCTATCGGGATGCCGCTCGAATCTATTTTGATCTTAGAAAAAAAGGACTGACCGTTCGCTCGAGTCAGGATTGCCTGATCGCGCAGCTGGCGATCGAGCGTGGCATTCCATTGCTCCACGAGGACCGCGGCTTTGAAACGATCGCGAAGGTTCGCCCGCTTCGCTTCGCTTAGCACTGGGCTCCCTTCAAGGAATCTTCGCGAGTTCGCCGACCAGATCGAGGACAGGCGGCACGGCGCTGGGCTGCGCGTGCCGCGCCCACACTGCGCCATTGGGGTACTTGCGGATCTGCTTGAGGTCTTTCGTGCGAATTTGGGTGGTCCATTTGACCTCGATCGGCTGAAAGCGGAGGCCCCTCGCGTTCTTCGACAGGCGAACGGCATCGATCTCGCCTTCGGCCTTGATGTAGAAGGTGGGCCCTTCGCGTCGCAGGTGCTGGTGAACGACGTCCTCTGCCCAGACTCCTTTGTCTTCCGGAGAAAGGACGGAAATATGATCGGAGTCGGCGATCCAAGCCTGAAGCGCATGCCCGATGAAGGGATCGGCGAAAAAAAGTTTCCTCGCTTTTTTGGGCGCCGCCGCCAGGGTTTCTTCATCCAAGGCGGCGACGATGTTGACGACGTCGAGGCGCTCCAGAAGTTCAACGTACTCGGCAACGGTCTTGGGGTGATCGATCGTAAGCTCTCGCGCGAGCGAATTCCAGGTCACCTGCGACCCTTGTCGCGTGAGGATCGATTGCACCACGCTGCGCAGGTGCGTTTCGTTGCGGCCTCTTTTCAGGACGTCGCCGCGAATCCAGTCGGAGTAGGTTCTGAGTGTGGCAGGCGTGATTGCTCCGCTTCTTTTATAGTCGTTGATCGCGGTGAGAAAGCCTCCGTGCAGCAGGTACTGGTCCAGTAGCTCCGCGGAGGGAGGTTGCCCCCAAAGATTGAGAAACTCGCCGGAGGACAGCGGACGAACGTGAAAATCAACTCGGTCGGCGGGGCCACGTCGCCCGGGAAAACGCATGCGCGCCTCTTGGATGAGCAGGAGGTCGGATCCGGTCAGGATCAGGCGTACCTCTGCCAACAGGCCTGCATCGGCCAAGAACTTCACGCCCTTGTCCCAGTCGCGGATGTAGGTCACCTCGTCGATGATCAGCACGGCCGGGCGCGGAGCCGTATTCAGGAATTCGCGCACCTCGCGCAGCAGTGCGTGGTGATCGTCGATCAATTCTCCAGTGAGGAAAAGAACGCCGAGGGGCGGGGCTCCCTTCTGGAGGAGTATTTCCATGAAGAGCTTGAGGGCCGTGGTTTTACCAATTTGTCGCCCGCCCCCGACCGTGAAGATTCCCGCCTGTTCGGGGAGCTGTCGAAGAAGAGGAGGGGTGTAGCGGAGGGGCTGACTTCTCCAGTTGATGAGGTGGGGATCATGGCTCTGAAACGCCGCGAGTCCCCCTTGCCAATGTCGGTTGTGAAGTGCCTGAAGTTCATTCATTTCGAACTCTTATGGTGACTGACTAAATTTAATCACCCTTAAGGAATCAGAGCCATTTTCCATTGCTGATCGCTACCGCTAGCTCCTCAAAGCTGCATCCGCGAGTCGGTATCTCCAGCGCTGAGGCTCTGCTCTTGACTGTATTCCCTATTCGTCGGACAATCTGGGAATATGATCCCGAGGATGATTTCACCCATTTCGCGCCGCTCGTACTTTCTTTTCGGGGCTCGCGGCACGGGAAAGACCACTTGGCTGGAGGAACAGTACCCCCCAGGAGACAAGAATCTCTGGATTGACCTGCTCAATGACGATCAGGAAAAGCAGTACCGAAAAAGGCCCCAGCTGCTCGACTCTATTCTTACTCAGGCCGCGAAGGATAAGAGTTTGCCCAGCGTGATCATCATCGACGAGGTTCAGAAGGTCCCCAAGCTGCTCGATATCGCCCAGAGCTGGATCCGCAAACGGAAGCTGCTCTTCATCCTCACTGGTTCCTCGGCTCGGAAACTCAAGAGGGGGGCTGGAAACCTTCTTGGGGGAAGAGCGAACGTCTATTCGATGTTTCCGCTCACGTCGCTTGAGATCGGTTCGCAGTTCAATCTTCAGAAGGCCCTCGAGTGGGGAACCCTTCCGGAGCCCTGGTTTCTCTCGAGCGATCGGGAGCGGTCCGGTTTTCTTCGAGCCTATGCTTCGACCTACCTCAAGGAGGAAATTCTACAGGAGCAGCTCATCCGCAAAATCGATCCATTCCGGGACTTCTTGGAGGTAGCCGCCCAATGCGTCGGTCAACCTTTGAACTTCGAGAAAATCGGGAGGGACGTGGGCGTCGATCACAAAACGATTCAGGCCTATTTTGGAATTCTTGAGGAGACCCTGGTCGGGATCATGCTGCGTCCCTTTCACCGGTCTTTAAGAAAGAGCGCGCTCCAGCAGCCTAAATTCTACTACTTCGACACGGGAGTGCAGCGGCAACTTTCCGGAGCTTTGGGTATTCCTCTCCTCCCTCAAAGCTCACTCTATGGCCAGGTCTTTGAGGCCTGGCTCATTCAAGAAATCATCCGGCTTTCCATTTATCGGGAAAAAGACTTCCGTTTTTCATTTTTTCGTTCGAAACATGGCACTGAGGTGGATCTCATTCTCTCGAAGGGGCAGCGGCACGTGGCCATTGAAATCAAAGCGGCAACTTCGGTGGATTGGGTGGAAGTTCGGACCCTCGCTCGGCTCGTGGCTGACTTCCCTGGAAAATGCGAGGCGTTTTACGTCTCGCAGGACCCGCAGGCCCAGGAGGTTGCCCAGGTGTCTTGCTTGCACTGGAGCGATTTCCTGCGTCGCTTTTTCGGAGCACCGGGGTCTTTGCAAAGTGGGTAGCGGTCGTCCGGCGCTCACTTCACCTCGAGGGTCCACCGTCCTTGGACGTAGAAATCGATTTCGCCGTTTTTATCCGTGGGCAGAGAGGAAAGGTGCGTCGAAACGGCTGCTGTCTGATGGCTCGAAGGTGATTGTCTGTATCGGCCCAATCACGAAATTCCAAAAAATAATTCATTGGTTATCTATGACGCACTATTTTGGTCACTGATAAAACTGATTTTGGTCAATGAAATATTCGGCTCAGTCAACAGAAGGGCTGATTGCGCTGCTCCTGGCGCCTAAGGATAGGCTCTTTCTCGCCCTTCATACTCGGGAGTTTCGCGATCATTCACTCGTTCGACGGCGCAGTCCGCGGGCGTGAAAATCTCGAGATCGAAGCTGCTGTCGTCATCGCGGTGAAACCGCACGGAGTGCGAGCTCGAGTATTCATAGCGAGAGTAGCGTGTCGCCCACCACGGCCAGTATGGAGCGTCGCTCTCTGACCGCGACGAATGGGTGGTGCCGGAGAGGTGTAGCTCCCGTGCGAGGATCACGGCTCTGCCGTACCCGGCCTCTTCCGCGCCCCACTGGCACTGCCGAAGCGCCGCACGAAAAGCACTCGAACGGCTACGTCGGCTCGTCTCGACGATCGGGCCTTCCACCCGGAGTAGTTGGTTGTTCGAACTACTCATCACCACGCACTGAGGGTAGCAAGCGAACTCCCTCGCTGCGTGCGCCAGAGGGGCGGAGAGGGCGATGAGAATGGCAGCACCGACCGTTTTTTTGAAAATTGTCTGAATGAGCTTTTTATTCGGATTCATAACCACGTAATATCCTTTGTTTTTTCGGTTTTCATTTTGAACACAGGGGAATCACCATTGTGTTTGGTAGATCACTTGAGTCGTCCAGTCGACGAGTTTTCCATGGGGAGATTGCGATCTGAAGTCGAAGCGCACATTGTAGGAGAGGTTGACTTGATCAGGTCTTCCAGCAGGATGAGCGATCGGCTCGATTCTGATTGTTTGCTGGCAGCGCTGGGATATGCGTAAGTCCACGTCCCGGCAATCGCCATCATGATCATCCGCTGCATTTCTGCAGTCGTTTCGATCGCAGGACAGTCGAACTGCTTTATAGAACAGTTTGTTTCTCCAGCTTCGTCCGTCGGAGCAATGAACCCATCGCAGGGTGACGTCGTGGCTATCCTCTCCTCCGACGTGGGAAATTTGAATACCACAAAGAGCAGGATCACTTGGTTGATAGGGTGATCGCTCGCCATCATTCATGGGGCGCCCTTCGCGCAATGTGTATGTGTAGTATTTATTTTGGGCGAGGGAGGCGCTGTTCTCATAGCTTGATCCCCAGAGGCGTCGATCTGCCCATTCTAAATCGATGGCCCGCCGAACTGTGGTATACCGTGAAGCCGTCCACCCACTCAGTCGGAATGACCGCGCGAGCGCCTCATTCTCCTTTATTTTTGACAGAATTTGCAGCACGGAGGTTCGGTTTTCATCGGAGGTTGAGTGTGTGTTCATCAAAACTTGCAGGCTTTCGCGAATGTCAGCCCAGCTGGCGGATTCTTGAGGCATATCCAGGTCGTTCCCCCGAATCTGCAGGGCGAAGTCGTCCACGCTCATCCGCTGATTGAAGTTCGCTTCCAGCCCCCGAATGAAATTGAGCACCTTGCGATTTCGGTCGACGACGCTACCCAGGAAAGAGTGCGTGAGCTCGTGGTAGACCAAGAACGCCTGGTCGTGTTCCGACAAGGAGGGGAAGCCTCGAGGCGTCATGTCGATCAGCACTCGGTTTCCGATTCGAATGGCGACTTGGCGCGTCCGCCGTCTGTATTCGGTGAATCCTTGCGCGTCCGACTGCTCAGTTGAGATGTGAGGAAGGGGCGCGTCGACGGGGCAAAATTCGACTTGCCTGGCTTCGTGTTCGAACTCCGCCGCGAGGTACCAATGCACTTCGCGGATCGACTCCAGAATACGCTCGTACAGGGGTGATGGGGCAAAACGAGGAGCGTAGGTGAGGACACAGGCGGTGTTATCGACGAAGTCGCGAAGGCGAGCGACGCCGTTGATCCGAACGGTCTGGCCCCCGTGTCCTTCCTGGCCCTCATTGGCTTGCGCGGTTGAGTGGCCCGCGACAGCGGCTAAAAATGCGAGCCCGATGAATGTCTTGGTCATTTTGTTTTCAGTTTTCATTTTTTCTCCTGGTGACTGGGTAAAGGGAGACGCCTAAGTGATAGACTGAATCCCGGTGGGTGGACTTTTGAAGGACGTCACAAAAGCTCCTTCTGAATTCTTTGATCATTTTTTTTGCCTCTGGAAGCTGGGCCGAGTCGATGGCCATCGTCATCGACGTTTGGTCTCTTTGCTCGATGGGCACCTCTTCGAGCGCCACCAGCGCCATCTCGAGCACTTGTTTCTGCAGCTTTCTGAAGGCGGTCGCGGTGAAATCGTTTCCGAGAGTGGTGTTGTTGCCCGAGTGATTGGTCCACGACCCGTCGGCGGCCAGCTCGAGATACTCGAGCCGAAGCAGCCGCTCGATGGCGGCGTTGGCTTCATTCACGCTGATGCCGAGCATGCGCGCGATGTATCGCGGGCTCGATTCAAATCCCTCCACGCTGACCAGCTCGAGGATGGCGTAGTGATACCAGTCGGCGATCATCTGAAAGTGGTCCAAGGCCAGTTGCTGAAATTGAGTTTCGGGCGAAGCGGGGAGACGGGTCTGGCGCTTCGAGGATTTTTTCAGGAGGATGGCATCCTCGAATTTTTTCACCTCGCTCGGAGCCAGCGCGAGGCGGGAAGCGATATTCCTCATCACGTTGATGGTGATTCCGCGTTTTCCGTGCAAGAGCTTCGACAGAAAGGCCGGCTCGAGGGCCAAGGCTCTCGCGAACGCCCGGAGCGAGTACTTGGGGTTGGTCTTGCATCGACGAAGCAGCTCGGTCTGCAGGTAGAGCCGAAAATCACTCGGTGCCTTGGGCGGCGCCGAGGCGTCTTCCGGGCTCTTTCTCGTGGATTTTTCGACAGCGACTTTCATGAGGGCTGCACTACTTCGAGATAGCGCAACGGGTCAATTATTGTGTACACAATGCGTGTACATCTAAAGTGGACACGCTTGGACGCGGGCGGTTGTACTATTTCAGCAAATCCTTTCCAGGGAAGGATCTCGATGTCCCCGATCATTCGGGGGTGCGCGTCTCTGGAGACGATGATGGCTTTGTGGATGAGTTTTTCTTCCTGAAGAGCCAGGATTTTCCAACCGATCGAGGCCCGAGTAGAAAAGCGCTGGAGGCCGCTAATGATTGGGAAAGATTCAGCTTTCTTTTAAATGGGTTCATCCCGCATCTATTATACGGTTTATCATGATGAACCTCAGCTCAGTTGAGGCGGGCCAGAGTCACCCGCGAAGGATCCGCCAGGCAATACCTGATTATTATTGTCTTGTATTGTGTTGAAAGATCAGATACAACGCACTCCGTGAATGGAGCTTTTATGGACGCAAAAATGGTTTTCGGCTTTTCGATGTTGAGTCTGCTTGTCGGAGCGTCTCCGGCGACTTTTGCGGCGCCTCCGCAGTTGCAATTGACTGAACCAGGATTGAACGCGCAAGCCGCGCTCAGTGAGGCGAGATCAACGCGTTCACGAGCCGGTGAGTGGAGTTTTCACAACCGTCTGCAAACCCCCGTTTCCGCGAGATCCGTACCGGGAATCATTCAGCTCATTTTCGGTCTCGGTTACGAAGCACAGATCTTGGATGCTTTGGATAGCGGAGCCCGCGTGCGAATTGGCTTCTCCGGCGAAATCAACGTAGGTGCCACCCTGAACGTGATCAAGGTGGATGGGAGTAGCGATACGATGGCCATGGCGCTGGACGCTCCTACGCAAAAGCTTCTGGCGGGTGTTCAAGGCTCTCTCTTTATTGCCCCTACGGTTCAATTTTTTGACGGGGACGAGAACAACGTCTTCGGAATCGCGATCGGTGCCCGAGCGGTGCTCGATTCGCAGATCGCCGAGAACGTCGTGCTGCCCGAAGTGCGCCTGAATTTCAGGATCACCAACAAGAATTTCGTTGCGGGCCTTCGCTCGAACTTCGACAACGACCACTTTTTTTACATCCAAAACCAGCTCACGTTTTGAGCGTGGCGATCACTGCCCCGCCAATCGGTTCTCCGTCATCGAGCAGGTCAGCAGCTCCGAAGCGACCAGCGCCTGATAGTCGGGCGCGAGGGCGCCGCGATTCTCGAGGTCGTAGCGTGCCTGAGTGCGGCCCTCGTAGCCGGCGCAGTTGGTTTGAACGGTGCCGATCTCGTTCGGACGGGTCTGGAGCCAGGGCTCGCTCTGAGCCGGGAGCGCGTTCGTGTAGAGATCTTCCTCTCGGGTAAAGAAGAGATCATCTTCGCTCGGGGTCGGAACAGGCGGGATTTCGAAATCAGGAGAAATGCCGACCAGCTGGTTCGTGCGACCGGAAGGAAGATAGAAGCGCGCGATCGTCAGCCAGAGGCGAATTCCTCCGACTGGATACTGAAAGCCCTGTTGCACCGTGGCCTTTCCGAACGAACGCTGTCCGCCGATGAGACTTCGTCCGTGATCCTGGAGCGCGCCCGAGAGGATCTCGGATGCGCTGGCTGAGCCGCCGTTGATCAACGTCATCATGGGCAGGTCGGTCACGGCAGGCCGGTCGGTCGCATGGGTTTCCACTCGGTTACCGACCAGAGCACGCTCACTGAAGACGGTTTTACCTCGACCGAGGAAGAGCGAGGCGATGCAGATTGCCTGATCCGTGTATCCGCCACCGTTGTAGCGAAGATCGAAAATGAGCGACTCCGCGCCCAGTGTCTTCAGCATTTGGATGCCATCTCTTACGCCGTCGCAGGCGGATACTTCGCCGAAAGTATCGAGTTTCAGCAGCCCGGTCTTCACTCCATTGGTTTCGATGATTCGAGTCGATACGTTCGGGTTCACGATCCTTTCGCGCGTGATGACGAAGCGGAGGTGTCGTCTGCCACGCCGAACTCGCAGGGTGACCGGAGTTCCTGCCTCGCCGAGAATTTTTCTGCTGGCGTCCTGAGTTGTTTTTCCGTGCATTCGCTCGTTGTCGATGCTGACGATCACGTCCCGGGCGAAAACGCCTACACGGTGAGCTGGGCTGTTTTCGATCGGGGTCATGACGACGATGTCTTCACCCGCCTTTTGAAGCAGGATACCCACCCCGATGAACGAAGAGGCACTCGTATTCGAGCTGTCTACGTCATAGGCGATCGGGCTGATGCGGCTATGCGGATCGGCTTCGACCTCGATCTGCGCATTGATGGCCTCGGCGGTGACGACGGCTTCGTTCGCGGGCGTGACGACTCCGCCTTTTAGGGTCGCGAGGGCGACCTCGAAGGGCAGCGCAGTCATCCGGGCCCGCGAGTACGCGGCGAGCGCCTCGCTCTGCTCCCTTCTCAATTTGGTTTGATAGGCTCTGAAGCGACGCGCGTAGCTCGTATCGGTCTCGGACGACGGCTGAGAGGGTTGAAAGGAGACGAGTTTGAAATTCCCGAACGTGTCGAGCTCGGCCGCGATCTCGGCTCTGCGTTCTTCGAGGACCGAGGCCGGGAGCAGGTGCGCGGGAGGAGTCATCTTCGCGGCGAGCGCGTTCAGACCGGCGAGGCAGGTCAGAAATGTTTTCTTGCTGGCGACACAGCCCGCTTGTTTGAAATTCGCCGCGAGAAAGTTGAATTTCAGCCCGGTACCGGCCCAGTACTCCGCCATGGGTCGAAGGTCGGCTAGTGTCGGATGCGAATCATCCGCGATCTCCAGTGGCGTGGCTTCCGCCCATGGAGAAAAAGAGACGAGGCTGCCTACGAGCAGCCCGAGGGCCGCTCCGTACTGATTCGAAATTTTCATACACACTGATACTCCCGGCCAACGCGTTAAATCGAATTATGCGTCGCGTCAATAGGGGGTCGTGTTTTTTTTCCGCCTAGGGTAGCCGGGGCGTTAGGGCCCCTCGTAGCCCGCGAAATTGAGCATTTCTGCCACAATAGACTGAAGCGTGATCCCCGGAGTGGCGGCTTCCGGCGAATAAATGCAGCACACCAGGTATTCTCGCTGGTGCCGAAAATCGATACGTCGCCCGTGCTCGACGGCCCAGGCGTGCAGGAGGTGGAGCGCCGCGAGCCAGTCGGCTAGTCCGAACGGAGAGCTATTGATCGAGTCGATGAAGACCGTGAAGCCGCGAACGCGGCCGGGGTACGTATGGGAATATTGGTAGAGCGAGCGCGTGATCGTGATGAACGGGTCGATTTTCAAGGAGGACCGCGCCAGGTTCTCCAACTCCTCATCGCTGAGATCTTTCGCGGTCAAGCTCTGTCGAGCGGACGAGAGCGCGGCAGCCCAGGCGGATTCCGGCTCGCCGGTCTGGGCGCTGAGCTCGCGTGCGAGGCCGCTCTTTTTCGAGTCACTCATTTTCCAGGATTTCTCGGCGAATCTCCGCGTTCGTTCGCTCGATCACGCGGGCCACGCCCGGAACCGAAGGGTCGAGGCTCTCCGGCTCGTAATCGAGGTTGGGCGAGAGCCATTTCTCGACTTCGCCCACGCTCATCTTTTTTCGAAGCGCATAGTCTTCGACTTGATCCCGTCCGATATTACCGACGTGAAAGTAGGACGCGTCCGGGTGCGAGAAATAGAAACCCGACACCGAGCTCGGCGGGTTCATCGCGAAATTCTCGGTGAGCTCGACGCCGGAGGTCTTCTTCGCTTCGAGGAGCTCCCAGAGAATGCTTTTCTCCGTATGGTCCGGACACGCGGGGTAGCCAGGCGCGGGGCGCACGCCGCGATATTTCTCGCTGATCAGATCTTGCGGAGAGAGTTTTTCCGTGTGGCCGAACCCCCAGTTATCGCGGACTTTCTTGTGGACATACTCCGCCATGGCTTCGGCGATCCGGTCGCCGAGGGCTTTCACCAGGATGGCCGAATAGTCGTCGTTGTCTTTCGCAAAATCGGCGGAAAACTGCTCGACCTCATGCCCCGAGGTCACGACGAAGCCGCCGAAGTAATCGAGGCGTCCGCTCTCGATCGGCGCGACGTAGTCGGACAGGCACTGATATTGAGCCGCTGCTGAGCCGGGGGAAGGTGTCTTTTCTTTTTGTTGGCGCAGGAAATGGAAAGTTTCCAGCACGCGGGATCGGCTTTCGTCGGCAAAAATTTCGATGTCATCGCCGCGGCGGTTCGCAGGCCAGAGGCCAAAAACGGCACGGGGGTTAAAGCGTTTCTCTTTGACGATCCGAGCGAGCAATTTCTGCGCGTCATTGAAGAGTTCGGTCGCCTGCTCTCCCCATTTAGAATGAGTCAGGATCTTGGGGTAAACGCCTTTGAGTTCCCAGGTCCAGAAAAAGGGCGACCAATCGATATAGGGTAGGACTTCCTCCAGCGATACTGGATGGATGATCTCCCTGCCTATCGTCTTGGGCCGCGCGATCTCACAGGTCTTCCAGTCGATTGCGGTCGTGTTTTCCCGGGCCAGCGTCAGGGGAATGATTTTCGAGTGGGTTCCCAGCGATTCGAGGTGCCGCTTTCGAACCCGGTCGTTATCCTCCCGGACGGCTTGCGCGAAAGATTCGCGAGTGTTGGGACTCAGGAGCTGGTTGCATACGCCCACCGCGAGCGAGGCGTCCCCGACTCGAACCGTGGGGCCGCTGTAGTGTTGCGCGATCTTGACGGCCGTATGGATGCGGCTGGTGGTGGCGCCGCCGATGAGGAGGGGGATCTTGAAGCCCTGTCGTTCCATCTCCTTGGCGTTATGGATCATCTCGTCGAGCGAGGGAGTGATCAGTCCACTCATCCCGATCAGATCAGCTCGATGCTCGCGCGCGGCATCGAGAATTTTCTCGCAAGAGGCCATCACGCCGAGGTCGATGACCTGATAGCCGTTGCAGGCCAACACGACTCCCACGATATTTTTTCCGATGTCATGAACGTCGCCCTTGACGGTAGCGATGACGAAAGTTCCCTGGGCTTTTGAGCCCATGACGGTCGAAGTTTTAGAGACCTCCATGAAGGGCTCAAGGTAGGCGACGGACTTTTTCATCACCCGGGCGCTCTTCACGACCTGCGGAAGAAACATTTTCCCTTCCCCAAAGAGTCGACCGACGATTTTCATGCCCGCCATCAGGGGGCCTTCGATGACTAAGAGCGGAGTGCCGTACTTTTTTCGGGCTTCTTCCGTGTCGAGTTCGACGAAATCAGCAATGCCCTTGACGAGCGCATGGGAGAGGCGCTCCTCCACGGTGCCGCCCCTCCAGGCGTCGTCGATTTTTTCCTTCTTGCCCGATTCTGCGCCCTTAATTCGTTCCGCGTGGTCGACCAGCCGTTCAGTCGCGTCAGGTCGGCGGTTGAGCAGCACGCCTTCGACGAGCTCTCGCAAGGTGGGTTCGATTTCTTCGTAGACCTCGAGCATTCCCGCGTTGACGATGCCCATGTCCAGCCCAGCGCGGATGGCGTGGTAGAGGAAGGCGGAATGCATGGCCTCGCGGACTCGGTTGTTGCCTCGGAAGGAGAAGCTGATGTTCGAGACTCCCCCGCTGGTCAGCGCGCCCGGACATTCCGCTTTGATGCGCCGGACGGCTTCGATGAAATTCACGGCGTACGGATTGTGCTCTTCGATCCCCGTAGCGACGGTGAGGATGTTGGCGTCGAAAATGATATCGTGTGGATCGAAGCCGATTTTTTGGGTGAGCAAGGCGTAGGCGCGCTTGCAGATCCGGACCTTCTCGTCGAGGCTTGCGGCTTGACCTTGCTCATCGAAGGCCATAATGACGACGGCCGCACCGTAGCGTTGAATGAGTTGAGCCTGCCGAAGAAATTCGTCTTCTCCATTTTTGAGGGAGATCGAGTTGACGATGCTTTTGCCCTGAACGCATTTCAGGCCGGCTTCGATGACCGACCATTTAGAGCTGTCGATCATCACCGGTACGCGTGAGATGTCGGGCTCGGTGGCAACCAAATTGAGGAAGCGAGTCATGCAGGCTTCCCCGTCGAGCAGACCTTCGTCGAAGTTGATGTCGATGATGTTGGCGCCGTTGTCGACCTGGCCACGGGCCACTTGCAGGGCAGCCTCAAAATTTCCGGCCTCGATGAGTTTCCGAAAAGCGGGCGAGCCGGTCACGTTGGTTCGCTCTCCGACCATGATGAAGGGTCGTTCCCCTTCGGCACGCAGCGTGAGTGGCTCAAGGCCGGAAAGACGCGTGGCCGGCTCGACCAGTGGAATAGGGCGCGTGGGCAGATCTTTCATGGCGCGGGCAATGGCGCGAATGTGATCTGGGGTGGTGCCGCAGCAACCGCCGACGAGGTTCAGTAGGTGCGCCTGACCGAACTCACGGAGAAACTCTGAAGTGTCTTCGGGCTTCTCGTCGTATCCGGTCTCGGAAAGGGGGTTCGGCAGACCTGCGTTTGGATAGCAGCTGATGTAACAATCTGCTTTCGCTGAGAGTTCGGCGATGTAGGGTCTCATCTGCTTGGCGCCGAGCGCGCAATTGATGCCCACGCTGAGCGGTCTCGCGTGGCGCACGGAATTCCAGAAGGCTTCGATCGTTTGCCCGGAGAGCGTACGACCGGAGGCATCCGTGATGGTGACGGAAATCATGATCCCCGGGCGTTCGGCGAGGTCGTCGCAAACTTTCTCGACCGCGAAGATCGCGGCTTTCATATTGAGAGTATCGAACGAAGTTTCAATGAGGAGCAAATCAGCGCCGCCCTCCATGAGGGCGCGTGCTTGCTCCTCATACGATTCGACCAGCTGATCAAAGGTCACGTTTCGGTAGCCCGGGTCGCTCACCTTCGGGGAGAGCGAAGCGGCGCGAGTGGTTGGGCCGATGGCTCCGGCCACGAAGCATTTGCGTCCAGGGTTTTTGGCTTCGACCTCGTCGGCGACCTTGCGCGCCAGGCGCGCTGAAGCGAGATTGAGATCACGGACGGCGCTCTCGAGCCCGTAGTCGGATTGGCTGATCCGGTTGGCGCTGAAGGTATTGGTCTCGATGAGGTCGGCGCCGGCATCAAAGTACTGGCGATGAATCTCGCTGATCACGTCGGGGCGCGTGATCGAGAGAAGGTCGTTGTTTCCTTTGAGGTCGGCGGGCGCCGCCTCAAAGCGGGTGCCCTGAAAATCCTTCTCCGTCAGCGGGTAGCGCTGAATCATGGAACCCATGGCTCCATCGAGGAACACGATTCGGCTTTTCAGAAGTTGGCGGAGGTGCCGGGCTGCGGAATTCTCGGGTTTGCGTTCGGACATGTCTTCGGGAATAACTCAGGGGTGCGCTGGCTACAATTCGGAAAGATCGATTTGGCAAAAGGATTGGGGGGCGTGGAGGTCTGCGCACGGGCGCTTCAGCGTGAGTTGCGAGTGATGGGCCACGAGGCCGCGCTTTCTTCGAATCCCCGAGACCTCCAAACCTCCTGGGATGTGATTCATACCCACGGAAGCAGCCCACTTTCGGTAGGGCAGTATTTCCGAGCGCGCAAGGCTCAGAAATCGGTTCGTTTTGCCCATACCCTTCATGGCACCACTCTCGGGCGAATGGCCGCGTGCGGCGAATGGCTCTGGCTCGGCGGTTATCTCGCACAGCTGCGGGAGTTTTTCGGAGTTTGGTACGCCGACGAGGTTTTCGCAGTGCATGAGCGACTTTGGCTGGTTCGACTGGCCCGGGCGCTGGGAAAGTCCGTGACTATTGTGGGAAACGGTTGGGATTCGCAGGAGTCTTCCGAAGGTGAATCGCGGTTTGATCTCGAGAAGGCCGGGGGCGCCTGGGTCTACGTAGGGCGTGGCTCCGATGCGGTCAAGGCCGTGAATCGGTTGGTGAGTTGGCTAGGAGTGGATTCAGATGCCCGTTTGATTGCGATACCGGGAGAGGGCTTTCCGGACGGCCCGCGGACGCTTAAGACGGGGCGGCTCGGTACGGAGGAGATCCACCTGCTTTTAGCTCGTTCAGAGGGACTTCTTCTTTGTTCTCGCTATGAAGGCTTGCCTCTGGTGGTTTTAGAGGCGCTGGCGGCGGGCGTTCCAGTCGTCGCCACGCGGGTGGGCGGGCTCAAGACTCTTGACCCTGAATTACGGGGAATTTCCTGGATCGCAGCCCAAGAGGCGGACTTGCCGACCGTCTGGAAGGAGCGAATATGGCAGGTTCAGGCTCTTGGACTGGGGGCCTCGCGGGAAGGACGTCGGGAGTGGAACCGGGCTCGGCTTCCGACTTGGAGGGCTGTCGCTCTTGCTCATGAGATGAGAATAACGCGTTGCATCGATTGAAATTTGACTCGCCATAATATGAAAGCTAGTGGCCCGCCTGTGCAGCAGGGGAACTGGGTTTTACTTAAGGTCTTCCGGGGGATTGTCGTGGCGCTGGGCTTGATGCAGGGAGGGGCCGCGTGGGCGATGCCTCCGATCATTGAGTGGCTCGGCCTGGTCCGTGCGCCGATCAATCGAGCGGCGTTGGGCAGTGGCACGGGGCGTGCCTTTCTCTCAGCGGTTGGGGTCGCCGACGAGGAGGCGTTAGCCTACCTTCTGGCTTCGGGGGGGGGCGCTTCCGCGAGAAGTGCGGCGATTCGAACTCTAGGGGATGAGTTTCAGTCGCGATTGCTTTCTCTTCAAAAACAGATCGACACCTATCGCGAGGAAATCGCACTTCAGCGGGTTCAAGCACTGGCCACGGGCAATCGCCGCTTGGCGCTGGAGATTTCGTCTCAAGCGGAAATCGGAGAGAGATTGCTGGCCTCGCGTCTGGGACATCGCCTCTTTGCTCTCGGCGAGGGAGCCGAAGAGTGGACTCGGCTGCTCCGAGAGGGGCAAGCCGATTTGGTGGGAATGAGGAGCGGTCAGTCTGCACGTTTTTTTAAGGCTCTCGAATCGGCGGAAGATCCCTTCGAGGGCCTGAGGAAGGCTTCGACACGAGTTGCGATCACGGCGGCCGAGAAGGCCGAATTGGGGGGCCTCAGAAGAGGTTTCCGCTCGCTCCAGGCGAGGATGCAGGTTTGTCTCCAGGAGCGCGCGCCTGCGCAGAGATTGCGCCAGAGACTGGCGTACTGGCTGGGCGAAGTAGCGATCGAGGCAACCATGACGACCGGGAGTGCCATCGGCGGGCAGGCTTTGGCTCAGGTTTTGGAGAGGGGTGAGGCCGGCTCCGTGACGACGGGGCAGATCGAGGTTTCTCTCGACAACCTTCCCAATGACATCCTGACCTCCGTATTCGCGACGAGCTTCGGGACGGGGGCTTTGGCCGTGTCGGATCGGTACAGGGTGCAATGGTTCGCCTACACCGCCTATCAGGTCGGGATTGAAAATACTTTCGACGCGGTCACTTACCTGATTTCTCCCGCCGAGCGCATGCTCCAAGAGGATCCGAGTTTGCCGACTCAGACGGACGCGCTGGCGCAGCATGGGGTCGCCAGCGCTTACTCTCTTGCGAATAGTTGGCATGAGGTCGGGGTGTTTCGCTGGGTCGACGGGCTTTCGTGCCTTGCGCAGGGAAATTTTCGGGCTCAGGCCGCGATTACGGGCTTTCGGACGCTCTATTCTTTCGGTGGCCATTTGACTTATTTCGCCCTTCGCTACAACGCCTTGAATCACTGAAGTCAGGCTTTTCGGGTGTCTTTTTGCAAATCGGTCGCGTAGCCTCAGGGAATCGAAAGGACCTCTCTTATGGCCGCACCTACAAAGATTCGCGATGGCTCAGTTGTCAACCTTGCTTATACCTTGAAGAATACCGGGGGCGAGGTCCTCGACCGCGCGACGAATGAGGAGCCCTTCACCTATATGCATGGAGGCCAGCAGATTGTTCTCGGTCTGGAGAACGCTTTGATCGGGCTTCAGGCAGGCGAAAAGAAAATGGTGAAAGTGGAGCCGACCGAAGGCTACGGAGAAATCGATCTATCTTTGAAGCTCGTGGTCACCCGCGCGCAGTTTCCCGCCGGGTTAGATATCAAGGCAGGCATGCAGTTCGAGACCCGAACCCCAGATGGGCACAATATTCTTTTTACCGTCGAAGGGGCGGAAGAAGACAAAATTTCGATCGATGGCAATCATCCGCTCGCGGGTCAGACATTGCTTTTTGATGTGGAAGTATTGAGCGTTCGCGATGCGACCGCTGAAGAGAAGGCTCACGGGCATGCCCATGGGCCCGATGGTCACCATCACTGATTTGCTAAGATCACGACTTCGCTTCGGACCCATCGATTTTCTAGCACCTCGGCCATGGCGGAGAGCAGGTGACCAGCTGGCCATCTGCTTCCCCATGCACGAGTGAGAGCGAATTGAAGGTGGATCTTGCCTTGGTTGTTTGAGGCTTCGATGAGGCGGGCCGCTTCGAAGCCTTGATAGCGGAGAACCTGAGGATAGAGCGCCTTGAAGAGAGATTCTTTCGCCGAAAAAATGACTGCCGCTTGCACCTCCTCCGAGTCGAGGTGGGAACACAGGACGATTCTTTCCTCCGGGTCGGAGACGCGATTCCAGAGTGCCGGAGCGGTTTGCATTCGCGAGAGGCTTTCCCAGTCGATTCCGAGGCCGATCGCTTTCGAAGTGGGTGCGACGATCGCTTCAAGCACTCGCGCACCCGAGGCAGGGTCGACGGAATGGCTGATCGAGCCTGTCCAGCCCAGGGGCCAAAGGGGTCGGCGATCCGGAGTGGCTTGGAGCGAATGAACGAGCTCAGTGGCTGGGGCGCCTGCCCGAATGAGGGCCTCATGTGAGGCTTTTCGCCCCAATGCGAACTCGGCGCGGCGTGAGGGCGCCCATCGGTCGAACCCTGCTGGGCGCGCGCTGGGGAGCTGGCTCTCCAGCCAGCTTACGGCGTCGTGAGGCCAGGCTCCGACGATATCGAGTCGAGCTGAAGTGATAGTCTGGCGGTGCATGTGAGCGACCCCTAACACTTATTGAGCTGTTGAAGAACTAGTCAGGCGAGCACGAGGTCGCCATTTGAGATGGCCTCGTGCTCACCTGGAAAATGAGCTAAGTACGCGCAGGTGCGCCCATTTATAGCTCGGCGGTCACCCTATTTGGCCTTGGCCCCGAACTTGCTTCTCTATCTACTCATAACATTACTCCAATTGGAGAGGAGACCTTGCATATGAAGAAGTCGATTTCTATTGTGGCTGCTGTGGCATTGTTCGCGATCATGGGTATGGTGGCCGGTTGTAGCTCGGCTGCAAAGGTGAGCGACGAGCAGCCTTCTGCCAGCATCGTGCAGGCCATTGAACCTGCGCCCGCCAACCTGGGTGCGTCGAGTTCTGGTCGCGGTCTATAATTTTTTTCTGAAACGATTCAGGAGGATTTCAAGAGCCACCCGGGAATTTTCCCGCGGTGGCTTTTCGTTTTTTAGTATCGAGCTCCGACGGACAGCCCGATGGTGCGGTCTTGGATCGTTACGCTGTCGATGGCGAGCTGCACTTGCGACACGTCGAGGCTGCTGAGCAATGCCCACTTCTGACTGATCTGCCAGCTGTGCGAGACTCCTCCCGCGATTTCCCGATTCTCGATTCCAAGAATGGCGAAATTTTGGTTCACGGGAGAAAACTTGAAATAGATCGTGGAGGCATGCCGGTCGCTCCATTTCTTTGCGAGGGTTGGATAGAGTTGGGGGCCCGAGAGGTTTTGGAAGCCGTAGCTTTGCGCTGTTGGGAAAAGGGAGAGATAGTAGGCGCCCCCGTGAAGGCCAAGGGCCCAGCCTTTCGCCAGAAACCAGGTATAGCCGATACGAAGATTCGCACCGAAGTACCAGGCGCGGTAGCTCGAGTCAGGCGTTGTATTCAGCGGAAAAATCGTGAAATAACTGATGAGTCCCATCGACCACGGACGAGGTTGGAGCGCGCTTCCGCCCCAGGCGAATGAGGCGCCCACTTTTCCGGTGAGATCGATCTGGTTCAGTGACGGGACGTCGGTTTGAGAATAAGAGATTGAAGTCGTTCCGAGCAAAAACGAAAAACTCCAGGGGGAGCCTCGTCCCTCGGTGAAAAGGCGAGAGAGTTCTTCCCAGGCGTCGACGGTCACCTGGACGGAGGTGAACTGCGCGTCTCCAATCGGACTGACGACAAAAAATTGAACGAGTGTTTTCTTTTCTCGAAGGGGGATGAGCCAGGTGAGCTCGCGGGTTCGATCGGCACGTACCTTCGTTTGTGTGGGCGGGATTCGTTGGCTCGGCGTGAGAACTAGATTCCAGTCGAGGGGCTGGGTGTAGAGGGCTTTGACTTCGCAGAGAACCATGGATTTTCCTTCGGTATCTCGGCCGAAGAAGAGCGAGATGGGAAGAGACGAGAACTGCAGGCCCGCGACCGGGCCCAGTCCCGCGAACTGAGATTTTTTTTCTTGATCGCTGAATTCGTATCGGCCCTGAAAGCCGAGGATGAGCTCACCTTTTTCGACGATCTTCGCTGGCGCGGCTTTTGCTGCGAGCGGGACGAGAAAAATCAATGTGATGAAGAGGCCGACCCGAGTCAAACGTGACACATTCTGATTTTCCTCGATTCTTGAGACGATGGGAAGGAGAGGTTCCATGCAGCAGGTCCGATATGCGCATTTTTCTCGTGTTCTCCTTGTTCTGGGCCTTCTGCTGACCTTGGGGGCCTGTTTGTCGATTCAAAAACCAGCTCAGGTGGATCCCGTTACAGTCGCGCCCACCGCGACTCAGCCTTCGCGTTGCGTGGAGTATGACACTGTCGGCGGGTTTCAGGATGCGTTTGTCGGTCAGCTCGAGACGCAGGGTCCTGATGGCTTTGATTCGATTGTGCAGTTCATCGAGGATCCTGGCACAGGCCTCATCTATGCTCTGGGAGCGCAAGATAACACCGGGGCCAATCAATTCGAGGCGGTCATGATGGCGAGCACCGATCAGGGGCAGACTTTTTCGACCGTGAACAGTTTTCAATTCACGGCCGGACAGCCGACGTTTTTAGCGAGTTTAGCCTGGCTGGAGGGCTTCGGCATCACGCTGGCCGGTCCGGGAAAATCCGCGATCTCGACGACCTGGCGCGCGGCCTCGTTCTCTCTTTCAGGGATGAGCGGGGTATGGACGCCGGAAGCCAGCTTTGAGCTCTCCCCGGGGAAAGAATGCATTGCCTTCTCGGAGAATGGCCGCCCGTATGTGGATTCGTCGGGCGATCTCTTTGTTCCGGCCGGTTGTCTGGATGCTTCCAATGAAAACCACTGGATGGTTTTGAGGTACCGCGCCTCGACCGGCGCCTTCACGGCGGTTGACGATGTGGATCTTTTCACTGACCCCGGCGTGCAAGAAGCTCCCGTAGCCATCGTGGGGGACGGGGCGGGAACGCTTTGGGCCGCCGGCAACTCTTTCTCCGTTCTGAATACGGCGCCGGGTTGGCTGATTCGAAAGTCCACGGATGGCGGCCAGAGCTGGACGACGTTGCCTTTGCCTTTGTGGCAGAAAGAAGCCGGTCAGGAGGCCCTTCTTCGGGATCTTTATCGCACCCAAAACGGCGATCTCTACGCGATGGGGAGCGCGCGGGTGACAACCGCGGGCGGGCAGGAGCATGCCGTCGTCAAGAGGTCGAGCGATGGTGGCGCGACCTGGACGGATCTGCACAGCGCGCCGATCATCAACGCCACGCAGATCCTTTCCGCGCCGGATCTGGGTTACAACTCCTTCTACCGAATGCATGAGGCCAATGACGGGACACTCTTTTTTGCCGCCGAAGGGGCGATCAGCGGGTCGGGAGCGAGCACGGCCATGGTGAGGATCTTACTGTCTGACGATACTTGGGCAGGGGAGGATGGCGGATCTTACGCCGAGCTCGGCAAGCGGGCTCGGGCGTTCACGGTCTGGACGGATTCGAACCAGCACGTTTATAAGGGCGGGCGTGCGGCCACCTCGACGGTCACCCAGGCGTTCATTCGAAGGCTGACCTGCAATCGCACAGAGCTGTATTGACGTTGAATCGTCAGAAGCCCGAAAGTTTGGAGCCCGCCATCCCGCTTCGGGCCGACGTGATCTTTTCGAACCGGGGATGGCATTCCTTCCGAATCAACGCGTCGAGAAAGTTCCACGAGTCCTCAAGCGCGTCCGCGAAGTAGAGCAGCTCGCGACTGCTCCAGACGGCGAGGTTCTTTTTCGTCAGATGGAGGCGCTTTTCGAAAAGCTGGCTCGAGGCGCAGGAGAGGAGGCCGAGAACTTCCACCTCCGTGCCGGGGGCCGCTAGGGCTGCAAGGAGGGACTTGAGGCCCGCTTCCTCGATCCGGTAGTCGTCATAGAGGATGGCGCCGTTCGAGTTGATGCGCGGGGCTCTGAAGTCGGGCCCTCCGCCGACGCGCGAGTGGCCGTTATAGAGGACGACCGTGGATTTCCTTACGCCTTCGAGGAAGCGCTCTCTCGCGTTTTCACTGAGCCATTTTTGGAAGGGGTTTTCCCGGTTTTCCTGGTCATCGGGCCCGGCCGAGGCATGGATGATTTCCAGCACGAGTTTTCGTTTCTGGTTATCCGGCGCGAAAACCTCCCGCTCGAGCAGGTTTGCGTCCAGGAGTGAGCGGGCGAATCCGCAGGCGCCTTCCGGCGCTTCCTTCGGACAGGTCTTGAGCAGGCGCTGGACAAGCAGGGCCTTCTCGTAGCGATCGCCCACGAAGCGAGCGGGGCGGGCGTCTTTGTAACCGAAGGCGACGGTAAAGCGGAGTTCGTCGAGCGCGAAGATTCTCTCGTAACGGGCGAGGCAGCGTTCGTCGACCGGAGGCCGGCGAACGCGCATGAGAACTTCTTTGAGGAGGGCGCCAGCCATGAAAAGCGCGATGGCGAAAAAAAGAAGGCGGAGGAGTTGAGCAGGGCTGAGTTCTGGGGATTCCTTCACTGCGATGCATCCTTCCCCAATGCCTGGCAGAGGCGGGAGGCCTCCTGATCGGGCAGATGAGCGCAAGCTTTTTTGAATGCGGAGGCCAGGGATCGCCGATTTCTAGGGGGAAGCTCCGAGAGGAGGAAGAGGGCCTGGACTCGAATTTGCCAGGGCTGGTCGCTCTCCAGGGCGGGGCTCACTCGGATGGCCCAGTCCTGCTGCCCAAGCCTGAGGATCGCCGTGCGCAGATAGTTCAGTGCGGCTTCCCGTACTTCGTAAGACGGGTGTCGGAGCATCTTTTCGCAGAGATCGGGGGTCAACAGTGCTCCGAGCCTTCCGAGCGTGTCGAGGAGGGCCATGAGAGCAGGAGCCGCGGTTTTCTCCGACTCGAGGGCCTTGCGGTATTTTTGAATCAGCACCATGCGATCTTCTGCTCGCGAGAGCGAGTTGGCCGCATGCACGGCGAAACCGGTATCGTCAGTTTCGAGGTGCTCCAGAATTTCGGGAAGAAGTGTACGCAGCTCGAGCGCGGTCATGACGTCGTAGGCGAGAAAGCGATGAGGTCCGCCCAGTTCGGCGAGCAAGCTTTTTTCGAGTCCCGCGACGGCCCGGATTTTTTCCACCATTTCTTTGCGCACGTTTTTTGCCTCGCCCGAGAGGCGGCGCGCGGGTGCGACCCAATCTGGGGTAGAGGCAGCAAGGGCGATCAAGGGAAGGAGCAGGAGCACCTGTAGAGTTTAGCCGAAGCGAGCCAAATCGGAATACTAGATTCACCGGTTCAGCAAATAGGAAGCTGCGCGCTTCAAGGCCGTGGGCCAGAAGCGCAGAGGAATCTTCGGCAGGGTCGACAGCACGGTGAGGACTTCTTGTCCTTCCCTGATCCATGGCTGACGAGCTTCTCTCGTGCTCGGTTCAATTCCTTGCGTCGGCACGAGGAGGAATCGCTCCAGGCGACCGGTCTCTCGAAGACGCAGCAGAGCGCGCAGCCAGAGGTCATAGTCGATCAACAGGGCGTATCGTCCCTCGAGGTAGCCGCCGACTTCCTCGAACAAGGAACGGTGAATGAGCGCAGCCCCGGGCACGAGCTGGGTCGGCGGAATCTGGTTAGACAAGAACGAAGAGATCCAGTCCGCGCGGGCAGGCACTGAGGGGGCATTTAATCCGAGAATGAGGTGATAGCCTTTGAGAAGCGGATCGAGACGGGTCAGGCGTCCGCTCTGGAAGCATTCGCCCGGAGAAAGGAATGACAGCCAGGCTCCCTGCGCTTTTTGTGCCGCGAGGTTACGGAGACGCGCAGCGTCGAAAGAGGCGGGACAGGTGACGATTTGCAGCCTTCTGCGAGAGCACTCCTCACTGAAAACGGCTTTGAGGTGGTCGGCAATTCCTTCGGGACTTTCTGCATCGACCACGATGAGTTCGGTTCCGATCGGGTCGAACACGCCGTTGAGTTCTCGTAACACGCTCGCTACGGCTCTTTCGGTTTCCGCTTTTCGGGAGATCGTTCCGATGGTTGGAAGCGCCATGCCGACCAGGTCGGCGATCTGTGGCCGGGCATGCAGGATGACCGAGAGCCGAGGGATTGAAGCAGTTTGTAATTCCATGGTACGTCTGGATTATACCTATATGAACACGCAGAAAATGAATAAAACCCCTCTGGGCAAGAGTTTTGACCCGCAGGCGTTCGAGGCCGGGCTCTATCAGTTTTGGGAGCAACAAGGCTGCTTCGAAGCCAGCGATGAAAACGCACCGGGTCAGCAGGCTTTTTGCATTGTGATTCCTCCGCCGAATGTCACCGGCGTCCTTCACATGGGGCATGCGTTGACGAGTACCATTCAAGACATTTTGGTTCGTTGGCACCGGATGAAGGGCGACAACACTCTTTGGCTTCCTGGCACCGACCACGCCGGCATTGCCACCCAGAATCAGGTCGAGAAGCAGCTCGCCAAGGAGGGGAAGGGCCCGACCGGGAGACCGCTGACTCGCCACGATCTAGGTCGAGAAAAATTTCTTGAGCGTACCTGGAGATGGAAGGACGAGCACCATGCCAGGATCACCGGCCAGCTTCGCCGAATGGGCGCCTCGTTCGATTGGCGACGAGAGCGGTTTACGATGGATGAGGGCCTATCTCAGGCCGTGCGCGAGGTCTTTGTCCGTCTTTATGAAGAGGGGCTGATCTATCAAGGCGAACGGATCATCAATTGGTGTCCGCGATGTCAGACGGCGCTTTCAGATCTGGAAGTCATCCCGACCGACCGGAAAGGGCATTTTTGGCACATCACTTACCCGATTGTCGAAAAGGACGGGACGCCGGTGAAAGGCCCCGATGGCCAACCGACTCTGCTGACCATCGCGACGACGCGGCCTGAGACCTTGCTTGGCGATACCGCGGTCGCGGTTCATCCGGAAGATGAGCGGTACCGGCATATTCACGGAAAGTTTGCTAAGCTTCCGCTGCTCGGTCGCATCATTCCGGTGATCACGGACGCATACGTCGACCCAGAGTTCGGGAGTGGGGCTCTCAAGGTGACACCCGCGCACGACTTCAACGACGCGGATCTCGGACAACGGCATCAGCTGCAGGTGATCCAGGTGATGGGCAAGGAAGGCTTTATCACGGCGGCCGCCGGTTCCTATGCCGGTTTGAAATATTTGGCGCCCAAGGGTGGCGCGACGCCGAGCGAAGCGCGGGCCAAGGTCGTTGAGGATTTGCAGGCCTCGGGTCAACTCGTCAAGATAGAAGATCACCCCCATAAGGTGGGTTTGTGCGAACGCTGCGACACGGTAGCGGAGCCCCTGGTTTCGATGCAGTGGTGGGTGAGGATCGCGCCGCTCGCGAAGCCTGCGATTGCGGCGGTAGAAGACGGCCGGATTCAATTTTCCCCGAAGACCTGGGAGAAAACTTATTTTGAATGGATGTACAATATTCGCGACTGGTGCATCTCGCGCCAGCTCTGGTGGGGCCACCAGATTCCGGCCTGGCATTGTCAGAAGTGCAAGCACGTGATGGTGCTGCGAGCCGCGCCCCAGCAGTGCACGAAATGCTCGTCGGTCGAACTGAAGCAAGACGAAGATGTCCTCGATACCTGGTTTTCGAGCGCGCTTTGGCCTTTCTCCACCTTGGGGTGGCCGGAAAAAACGGCGCCGCTTCAGACCTTTTATCCTACGGCCATTCTGGAGACCGGTTTTGATATCATCTTTTTCTGGGTGGCCAGGATGATCATGATGGGCCTTCATTTCATGGGGGATGTTCCCTTTCGCAAGGTGTACCTCCACGCGATGGTGCGGGATGAGAGCGGCCAGAAAATGTCGAAATCGAAAGGCAACGTCATCGATCCACTCATTTTGATCGATCAGCACGGGGCCGATTCGCTTCGGTTCACTTTGGCGTCGATGGCGGGGCAGGGGCGTGACATCAAGCTCTCGATCGATCGGGTGGAAGGGTATCGCGCTTTTTGTAACAAGATGTGGAATGCGGTGAAATTTTTTCATCTGCAGTTCGAGCCCGTCAACGGTGGTCCGATTGCTCCTCCCGAGGGCGGAGCGGCGAAGTGGCTTTCTCAGCACAAGGCGACCCTGCTGCCGGCGAATCGCTGGATCCTTTCGCGTCTGCAGAAGACCATCGAAACGGTGGAGCAGGGGTTTGCCGCCTTCGAGCTCAATGAGAGCGCGCGCGCGATTTACGAATTCGTCTGGCACGAATTCTGTGATTGGCACATTGAGTTTTCAAAGCGCTCTTTGCGGAGCGACGAGCAGGGGCATTTTGATTCCATTCGCCGGACGGAGACGCTGGTGACATTGCATTATGTGCTGGAGCGGATGCTCTGTCTCGCTCATCCCGTCATGCCATTCGTGACGGAGGAGCTTTGGCAGTCGCTTCCCTGGACGAAGGCTGCGAACACCGAGGGGCGACAGCGGGAAGGGAAGCCGGCGGTTCACACTGTGATGCTTCAACCGTTCCCGGCCGTCGAGCGCGACTGGGTCGATCTCGGTTCGGAGCGGGCCATTGAGGGGGTGAAGACGCTGGTCGATGCCATCCGTAATTTCAGAGGGGAGAATAACCTCGCACCCAAGATGAAACTGTCGATCGAGGTAGTCGCGGCCACTCCGGCGGCGCGGGCTTTCGTCGAGAGCTTCCTGGACGACCTGTTGGGTATGGCGAACCTAGAAAAAATTTCTTTTATCACGCGAGAGCAGGCGATGGCCCCGGGGCGCGGTGCCGAGGCGGTGATTCCGGTCATTTTGCCTCCGGTCGAAATCCGAATCGGCCTCAAGGGGTTGGTCAATGCGGAGGAAGAGGAAAAGCGAATTCGCAAGGAGATCGAGAAAGTACACGACGACCTCGAACATGTGCGAGCCAAACTTGCGAAGGAGTCTTTCATGGCCAAGGCTCCGCCGGAATTGGTGGAGAAGGAGCGGGCGCGCGAGAAGGATTTCGTGTCTAAGTTGCGGGATCTCGACGGCGCGCTCGAGCAGCTCGCGCGGTTGGGGGTTTGAGCGATGAGTTCTAGCGGTGGCGGAGTCGGCGGGAGCCATCCGGTCGTCCGTTTTCAGCAAATTCCGATCGCACAGGGCCCGCTGAGCGGCCTGAATCGGATGCGCCCCGCGCTTCTTAAAAACGTGGTTGATCTCAGCTATCTCGAATTGGCGAGTTCAAATCTGGATACCACCTTAGGCGAGGCGTTGTTTCAGGAGCGGATGCGGCTGAAGCGCATGACGCCGAGCGTATTCACGAAGGCGCGCCATGTTCGTGATCAACGCCTTTGGGGACGGGTGCAGTCAGGCCTGGTTCAGCCGTCGGCGCTGGCAGATCGCAAGCCCTTGCTCCGTGAGGTTCTTGAACACTATGCCGAGGAGATCGGCGGTCATTTTGATGAGCGTCTTTACTGGCTCGCAACACGAGCTGTGCCGTGGGGTTTTCGTTGGTTGCTGAACGCGGCGACCGCCGAGCGTTTTTTACCCTGGGGCATGAGCGCGTCGCTGGAGTCGCGGGTTCATATCCTTGGGGAAGTGCCCCATTTGCAGAAGCTGGCCCAGCGCGGAACCATTCTGCTCGTTCCAACCCATCAGAGCAACATCGACAGTGTGCTTGTCGGCTACATCATTTATCTGATGGGGCTGCCTCCGTTCGCTTACGGGGCCGGCCTGAACCTTTTTTCGAATCCACTTTTGAATTTCTTCATGGGTGGCCTGGGCGCTTATACGGTGGATCGCCAAAAGGGGAATTCGATCTATAAACAGGTTCTAAAGAATTACAGTACGCATATTCTCGGTGACGGGATTCATTCCATCTTTTTTCCCGGGGGCGGCCGTGCGCGCAGCGGGGCGATCGAGACGAAGCTGAAGCTCGGCCTTTTGGGTACCGGCATCGATGCGATGACTGAAAATTTAAAGATGGGTAAAGCGAACCCGAACGTCTATGTGGTTCCGATGACGACGAGCTACGATTTCGTGCTCGAAGCGGGTTCGCTGATCGAGGATCATTTGGCCGAAAGCGGGAAGCATCGTTACATCATGATGCACGATGAGTCTTGGCAGTCTCGGAAGGTGCTGAATTTCTTTTGGCGCATGTTCTCCGCGGAGAGCGGCGTCACCGTGCGAATCGGACGTCCGCTCGATGTATTCGGCAATTTTGTCGATGAGGAGGGGCGGTCGATCGGCCCGAACGGGACGACGATCCAGACGGACAAGTGGCTGATGAACCGCGGGGTTCTCGCTCATGACGCTCAGAGAAATCGTGAGTACACGTCCGAGTTGGGGACTCAGATCGTCAAACGCTTTCATTGCGAAAATACGATTTTGCCTTCGCATTTTCTCGCGTTCACATTCTTTGAGGTTCTTCGTAGGAATTACGCGGATTTCGATCTCTTTCGTTTTCTTCGCATTACGAAACCGCAGCGAACCCTGCCGATGGAGGCTTTTCTGCTTGAGGCTGAACGAATGGCCGAGAAGGTTCGAGCGGCAGCGGACCAGGGAAAATTTTTCCTTTCTGAAGAGATGAAGTTGCTGGACACGAAGTCCTGGGTCGAGAGGGGAGCAAAGACGCTGGGCGTGTTTCACAGCAGCGCGGTGGTGAAGATCGCGGAAGGCGCGATTTCAAGCGACGACATGCAGCTGCTCTATTACTACCGCAATCGAATGGCGAATTACGGCCTGTCCACGGGGGGGCGGCTATGAGCGAGCGAGAAAGTTACCGAGAATTCTGGCGGAAAGCCACTGTGGCCGTGGCGGGGGGCGGAAGCTGGGGGACTGTGCTGGCTCACCTCATCTCGAAGCAGGTTGCCGAGGTCCGGATTTTAGTGAGGCAGGAAGATCAGGCGCGTTCGATCAACAGCCAGCGCGCGAATCCTCACTATGTTCCAGAACTTCAGCTGAGCGGTCGAGTGAAGGCCTATCCATCGCTCGATCGAGTGTTTGAGGGCAAGGTGAATGCACTGGTTTGGGCTCTTCCTTCGGATGTCTCGCGGACTGAGGCCCGAAGGATTGCGGGATTGGTTCAGGGCGATGAGTATATCTTTCACGCGACCAAGGGGATCGAGCCCGGTACGAATCGCAGGATGTCCGAGATTTTGCGGGAGGAGCTTCCCTGTCCAAGGATCGGCGTGATCAGCGGCCCGAATCTCGCGGGAGAAATCGCGAGGGGGGAGCCGGCCGCAACGGTCGTCGCCTCGCGATTTGATGACGTGATTTTCGCAGGTCAGGCGCTTTTCGGGGGGGAGGGTTTTCGGGTTCTCGGGGACCATGATCTCGTGGGCATCGAATGGGCCGGCGCGCTGAAAAACATTTATGGGATCGCGGCCGGTGCGGTCGAGGCCAAGGGCTTGGGATGGAATACCAAGGCCATGCTCTATACCTTTGCTCTCGAGGAGATCGTGCGCTTTACCGTGCCTTTGGGGGCGCGGGCGTCGACCCTGTCGGGAGTGGCGGGCTTGGGAGACCTGGTGGCCACGTGCTCTTCCCCGCTGAGTCGCAACTTTCGGGTCGGATTCAGGCTGGCCCAGGGCGAGTCCTTGGCCCAGGTACTGGAAGAGATCGGACAGACAGCCGAGGGTGTTCGGACGGCACAAACCGTCGTGGAGTACGCTCGTCAGCGAAAGCTGAGTTTGCCCATTGCCGAGGCGGTTCATGGCCTGGTGACGGGGCAGGTATCGGTCGACGAGCTCCTCAAGACGGTATCCGGGGCCAATTCCTAAGAGGCTTAACAATCGTAAACTGCCCCCTTTGAGTGTGTATGCAGGAGAAGGGGTGCGCCTACGTATGCACTTGACGCCAGTAGGGAGCGGAATCAGCTCGGGAGCCGGGCCTCAATCGAAAGGGCGCCTCCACGAACCTCC
>CAYIHX010000028.1:0-4374 GCA_964363305.1 uncultured Bacteriovoracaceae bacterium
CCCCCCCCCCCCCCCCCCCCCCCCCCCCCCCCCCCCCCCCCCCCCCCCCCGCTTCGGGGTACCTGTGCCGTTCGCTGGCTCCAACGGAACTGGATGGGGATCGAGTTTCTAGAGTTGGACGATCGGAGCTTAGAGTGGTTTCAGGCGCGCGCCGCGGCTTTCGCGGACGGCGCTTATATTCCGAGGGAGGGTTAGGTGGAGTGCAAGAGCCGTCTGATCTTCGAGCGAATCTGCGGGCTGTACGCGGCGGCGATCGTGGCGTTTCTGCCGGTCCTCAGCCTGGGGGGACAGTTCCTGCTCGCGCGGATTTTCGGGGTTTGGTTTTTGCTGACGATCGTGTGGATCCCGATTTCACGAAGAGCAGGGCTGGCCCGAGGCCAGGCGGGGTTGATGTTTTCGACGATTCTGATCTTGACCGGCCTGTGCTGGGCCCTCGGGCCCGAGGTCGGGATGCAAAACGCCTTCTTCTGCCTGGTGGGTGCGCCCCTGATTCTATTCGGAGATCGCAAGAGGCACGTTGCCGTCACTTTGTTGCTGGTGATATTCGCCTATTTTTTTCTTCAGGGCGTGCCCGAATTCTGGCGTTATTCAGGTCCGAGGCTGCTCGATCCCGCCGTCGTGGGGGCCGTTCGTATTTTTGTCGCCGCGAACATCTTCGTGGCGTGCATCCTGTCTTTTTACTATTTCTATCGGGAAAATTCGCGGAACGAGCAGAGACTGAGCGAGAGCGTCGATGAGCTGAAAAGAACCCAGGTCCTCTTGGTCCAAGGAGGGAAGATGGCGGCACTCGGCGAGATGGCTGGCGGGATCGCGCATGAAATCAATACTCCCCTGGCTTTGATCAACTTGAACTCGAGCCTTCTCCAGGAGATGTGTGCGGAGAACCCGCCTGACTTGGGCGGAATCAGGTCGCTCGCCCAAACGATCGAGAAGACGGGAATCAGGATCTCGAAGATCGTACTGGGGTTGAAGGTGTTTTCGCGCGACGGAAAAAACGACGCGTTCGAGGAGGTTTCTCTTCGAGAACTCATTTCTGAAACGATCATTCTCTGTCAGGAGAGGTTTCGCGCGCATTCAGTCGAATTGAAGATCGTGACGGTTCCTGATTTTGCGCTGCGGTGCCGGGGGGTACAGATTTCACAAGTGCTCCTGAATTTGTTGAATAATGCGCATGACGCGATCGCCGGCCTCGCGGAAAAGTGGGTGACGGTGGAGGCTCTCTTGGATCGCCGAGACGTGGTGATCCGAGTGACGGACAGCGGGCCGGGTCTTCCAGCAGAGGTTCGGGAGCGGCTTTTTCAGCCCTTTTTTACGACCAAGGGGTGCGGTAAGGGGACAGGCCTAGGGCTGAGTATCTCCAGGGGGATTGTTCATGCTCACGGGGGCGAGCTTTCGCTGGATGCGGCGGGAAAGAATACCTGCTTTGTGATTCGATTGCCCATCCATCAGGGACAGGGAGTGAAAAAAATCGCATGATGCAGGCGAAGGATTTTCGTATTCTGGTGGTGGATGACGAAGAGGCTCTGAGGGAGGTGATTGCTTTTACCTTCGAAAGGAAGGGATTTCAGGTGGTGACGGCGGGGAACGGCGCCGAAGCGCTCGCTGTAATTGAGTCCTCTCAGGTCGATCTCGTGATTTCGGATATTCGGATGCCGATCGCCGATGGAATCAGTCTCCTGGAGAGTGTTCGAAAGGATGGTCGAACGGTGCCGGTTGTGATTTTGATCACGGGTTTTTCGGATGTAAGCCAAGCAGAGTGCATGGCCAAGGGCGCCTCTCTGGTGATGAGTAAGCCCTTCGATCGGAAGGAGCTCCAGGCGGCGGTCAGCCGGTTTCTCGGCATCGAAGAGGCTGCATAAGGAAGTTCAAAGGGATTGTGCGCAGGAGATCTTTATGACCTGGTTTCGCTTGCTCAGAGTGCATCACTAGTGATACACTCCTCTTCCAGGAGAGGACAAGATATGCCAACTAAAAACCCCAGATTGAATGTTGTTTTGGATGCTGAGCTTTATGAGATGGTTGAGAAAATCGCCAAACAGGAGGGTAAATCCATGTCAGTTGTGGCAAAAGAGCTGATGGAAGATGCACTCGAAAAGCATGAGGATATGCTTTTGTCCGAGATGGCTATGAAGCGTGAGACGAAATCCAAGAAAACTATCCCTCATGACAAAGCCTGGAAATAAGCCATACAAGATAGAATACCTCGATAACGTAGTTTCAGAGGATATCCCGGATCTACCGAAGACGATGAGAGCGCTGATCAAAAGGGCAATCGAGACCCGTTTGACGGTGGAGCCTATTGGATTAGGAAAGCCGCTTAGATACAGTTTTATCGGGCATCGCAGAATTCGTGTTGGAGATTATCGAATCGTTTATCGCGTCAATATTGAAGCCAGCGTCGTGACAATTGTCTTTATTAAGCATCGTAAGGAAGTTTATGAAGGCTGAGCCAACAAATTCGACCTCATCTTCCCGGAGAGTATTAAATGGGTCACAGTGGCTAGGTTCAGCGGAGTCGTTTTGAGTCCGGCCAATCTCTGGGTTCCTGCGGGAGCGTTGCTCATTTTCGCGCAGACGCGCAGATTGAAAACCGGTGCACGCGCGGCGCGTTAGTCTAGAGTCAGGCCGCACCGGTTCTTTTTGCTCCGAAAAACAACGCGGAGTGTAACTGAATCTCATCGAGTGGTTAGCTCCAACAAAAGTTTGGCGCGGCCTTTGCTTATTGGCGTTTTGAGTTTTAAAAACAGATCGCTCCACGATGACTATTGTAGTCATTTTTGTGGACGTATATCTGAACCGTAACAAGGGGAATTTTCACATGGTGTCATGGTTACGAAAAGGAGGAGCGACCGCACTCGCGGCACTGATGGTGCTGCCGTACGGTCTTGCTCCGAATGGCTTCGCGACGGGGGAGGCTCCGAGCATCGTGTTCAACGAAGACGAGCTCGACACCTCTTATCGCGAGTATCACGAAATGCAGTTTTCGCTCGAAGGGGCTTCCGGCAGCACGACTCAGTGGTCGGTGCTCGATTCGGCGCTTCCCGCGGGCTTGAATCTGGAAGAGACGACTCAGAACGAGGTGATTCTGTTCGGGGGGGCGTTGTTCACCGGGCGATGGTGCTTTGTGCTGTCGGCTCAGAACGAAGGCGCGGCGGCCACGCAGCGCCGAGTTTGTCTGACCTCCGCTGATCTCGAAACTCGTGATTACCCGAGCTTCGAGACGGATAGCTTCCTTCCGACGGTCGGACGGGGCCAGTTCTATCAGCAGTTCATCGATGTTCAAGCCTCGGAAGATCTGAGCGGAGCTTCAGAAGACGTCCGACACATCACCGGTGAAATTCTCTACTCGCAGCTTCCTGACGGTTTCGAGATTTCGATCGACCCGACGACCGGGCGCTTCGAAGTGAAGGGTCGGAGTGATTTGGGTGGCATCTATTCATTCGCGCTGAAGGCGACGGATGGTCTGGGTCGCGCAAACTCTCGCCAGTTCACCTTGCAGATTGCCGATGCGAATGACGGCGGGGATGATCAGCACCAGTGTCCTCCCGGTTACACCTTTGATAGCGACGAAGGGTACTGCGTTCCTTCCCAGCTGACTGACTGTCCAGAGGGGACTTACTACGAACCTGAAACGAACAGCTGTGTGCAGTATCCCTTGCCTCCTCCTGAGGTTCGTTGTTCAGAGGGTTGGTACTTCGACCCTTATTTGAATCGCTGCGTGGCTCCTCAGGCGCCTCGTTGCCCGCTCAATTACGAGTATGATTCTTACTACGGTCGATGCGTGCGGCTTCCGTATACGTGCCCGGTGGGAACTCGGTACGACTGGAACTTCAAGGAGTGCCGCGTCGTCCATATGAACCGCTGCGCTCCGGGCGACTATTGGGATGCGTATCTTCAACGTTGCCGCGTGGGTTACGTCGGTTGCCGTGTCGGCTCACACTGGGATCCGCATTTTGGGTCCTGCGTGCGTTCGCCTCGTTGGTGGAACTGCCCGAACGGGACGTCGTGGGATGCTCGCCTCGGCTCGTGCCGCAGATTGCCTCCGGTAGCTTGTGGACCGGGTGCTGTGTACGATCCGTCGAGCGGCCGTTGCATGGTGCGCTCGCCGCGTCCTCGGCCGTGCGGTCCGGGCTACGCCTGGAGCCCCGGTGCGCATGCCTGCGTGCCTTATCGACGTCCGGTGCCTCCACCGCGTCCCATGCCGCCACGTCCGGTGCCTCCGCGTCCGTTGCCGCCGCCTCGCCCGGTTCCACCACGTCCAGTGCCACCGCGACCGGTGCCTCCAGTGCCACCGCGACCGGTGCCTCCAGTGCCACCGCGTCCGGTGCCTCCAGCACCGCGACCTGCTCCGAGGCCTGAGCCTCCACGTCCGGC
>CAYIHX010000028.1:4474-53164 GCA_964363305.1 uncultured Bacteriovoracaceae bacterium
GCCGCGACCTGCTCCGAGGCCTGAGCCTCCACGTCCGGCGCCGCGACCTGCTCCGAGGCCTGAGCCTCCACGTCCGGCGCCGCGACCTGCTCCGCGGCCTGAGCCTCCACGGCCGGCACCGCGTCCTGCTCCGAGGCCCGAGCCTCCACGGCCAGCACCGCGACCTGCTCCGAGGCCCGAGCCTCCACGTCCGGCACCACGTCCGGCGCCGCGCCCGCCCGGTGGTGGCGGGGGGCGTCCTTCTCCCGGCCCTCGTCCCATCCGCCCTCGTGCGGACCTGGCTGTGACCAAGGTCGCCGTCCCGGCTTCACCGGGCATCGCGGCTGAGACGATCGATTCCTAATCTCCTGCGATGCTCCTTCCTCTCGCGAGGGGGGGGGGCATCACTCTCTCAAAGGGGGCCCGCTCTCATCGAAAGATGGGCGCGGGCTTTTTTTTATATGCACGGGTGAATTAAATCGAATATATACCTTTGCCCCAGCCAGATTGGATGATATCTACAAATATCCATGAAACAGAAGCGCGCCGTTCAATTTTCGCTCGATCGATATCTTCCGCGTCATCAACGCAAGCGCATCGCGTACGGCGGGCAGCATATTCGCGGACACCGAAAGGTAAAGCGGCCAGTCGATCCGCGGTTTCCTCTTCATGTCGTGCTCAAGAGCACGAAGGCGCGGGGCGCATGGTCCTTTCTTGCTGGTGGTAATCGTCGTTTTATCGCGGAGCTGTTGGAGCGCCTGGCGCGCGCGCATGGCGTGAAGGTGCTTGAGTGGGAAAACGTGGGCAATCATTTGCATCTCGTGCTTCGTTTCAAAGACCGGAATGCTCCGGGGCGGTTTCTTCGCGTTTTCGCGGCTCGCATCTCGATGCGATTCATGGGGCTAAAAAAAGGCAGATCGGGCGAGCAGGTCTTGGGCAAGGGCGAAAAGTTTTGGGATGATACGCCATTCTCCCGCGTGGTGTACGAGGCGTTTCGCGCGGGCTTCGGGCTCGCGGCTTATTTGCGCAAGAATCACTATGAGGGATTGGGTTGGGATGCGAAGCCGACGCGGCTGTTTGCGGCTCAGCTCCCGCCGGGGTTTGATTTCGGTCCGCCACTGCGGGGGACCCTGGCGGTCGGTACTGATCAGGTTTCTGAATGCGGCCCAAAAACTCTCATGCTACAGAACCTCTAGTGATGAAGGTTCGTCGAGTTGAAATTTTTGAAAAAGGCACGATTGAGCATATTGTCGCCATTCACAACGAAATGCCACGTGCTTGGGATCCCTCTCATCGAATCCCTCGGGAATTTCTTGAAAAGATCCTGAACGATATACGGTCGAGCACCGATCCGCAGGGTTTTTGGATTTTCAATCCCGGAGGTGCCGTTGGGGCCTCGGTGATTGATGGCATGATTTGGGCGAAGATCATGAAGAACCCGTTGAATGGAAATTATGTTTGCAAAATCAATTCATTCTGGATCAGACCGGAGCTGCGAAATAGCGGTTTCGCCGTATTGCTGACGGATCCCTGTCTTGCTTGGGCTCGGGAGTATGGCGCAACTCAGCTCGAATGCATTACTCACTCTATGAACTCTCGCATGAGAGAAATCCTTTCGAAGCAAGGCTTCACGCCAGGAATGGTGCAATACTCCCTGGATCTATGATCCTGACGCCAGCGCAGCGCACTTCTCGGAGAACCTCTCGGGCTCTCGATCGCCCGGTTCACCGATACGGGTCGGAGAGAAGCGTTTGAGCGATGATTTGCGATTTCCAGCCCTAGCGTCCGTGGGTTATGCGATGAGGAGTGCCTTCGACTCAATACATGCTGACGGCGAGATAGATTTATTTTGGGAAGTGAAATAATCTTTTTGAGGAATGACGAATCAAAATCAACTTCGGCTCGCGGTAATTGGGACCAGCGGATCAGGCAAGAGTACGTTGGCGGCAGCGGCCGCTCGCAAGCTGGGAATCAAGCATATTGAGCAGGATCAACTCTTCTGGCTCCCGAAATGGCAGATGATCCCTCGGGATCAGTTTGCTGAGGCTGTCCAAAAAGAGATTTCAGTCGATTCGTGGACTATCTGCGGCAATCACTCGTTCCTTCAAGAACAGATTTGGGAGCGCGCAACCCATGTTGTCTGGCTGAACTATTCGCTGACGACGTGCCTCGGAAGGGGTTTTCTCCGGACGATCCGGAGGGTGTTTCTCAGGGAGGAATGCTGTAATGGCAATAGGGAGGGCTTTCGTCACGCGTTTATGTCGAAAAACTCCATTCTTTGGTGGATATTGACGACGCACAAGAGCCGTGGCGAACAATACAGGCAAGCTCAGCGGTTGGGTAAATTCTGCAATGCCCAGTTTCTCGAGTTTAAGCGTCCAGTTGAAGCCGACAAATGGTTTCGCGATCTTTAAAACCGACTTTTTAGTCAGAGTTTACCCGCTCGATTGCCAATGATGCGAGCTAGCTTGCCTTCAAATTGACCTCGTCGACGAACGGGTCACGATTGAGGCTGGTAAATCCATAAAAGCAGTTAATAAATATTATTTAACATGATCCGGATGCCGGACCGATGAAGATTCCAAGGTGGGCGCTTCGGATGGTGAGGCTCGTGATTTGCGATGACAGTCGGTCCTCGTTGGCTTTTTTCGAGAAAAAGCTGACGGACGCCGGATATGAGATCGTCGGCAAAGCTCAAGACGGGGATGAAGGGATCAGGATTTTCAAGGAGACCCATCCGGATGCCATGCTGCTTGACGTCACGATGCCCAATAAAGATGGGCGAGAGTGTCTTGATGAAATACTCAAGTATGCCCCTACGGCCAAGGTTATCATGATTTCGGCCGTAAAGGACGAAGGGGTGCAGAAGGAGTGTCTCAGTAGCGGCGCAAAGGCATTTATCTCAAAAAGTAATATATTTGATGCTGAAGCCTTTAAAGTAGAAGTCTTATCCACTCTTGAAAAGGTTCTTAAAGGATTGGCACCGTAGTGAATACCTCAGAGTCGCAGTCCGCCTTACATCACGAGAGTCTTCGATCAAGCGCGAAGAAATTCGCGGAAATAACCGTAAAAATAGCCGAGGGAATGCTTGCGGCTAAATATTCTATTGGCAATATAGAAATTATCGACCAAGGGATGTCGGTTGATCGGAAGTTCTTTGTTTCGATGTTTTTCACGGGGATGGTTTATGGTGAGTACGTTTTAGCGATGGATGAAGAGGTGGCGGCCAAGCTTTTAGGGAAGGGAGAAATAACCCAGGTAAACATAAATCAAATCCGTGTCGAAATTTCCGAGACGTTTTGCGAGTTTTTGAACATCGTGGTGGGTGAGAGCATCTTGGCCTTGGGTGATCAATACAAGAAACTCACCATCACCGCGCCACGGGTGTTTTTTGGGAAGATAGACTATCCTCGTGTAAAAACTGCCAGAGCCACGTTGGTTTCCGACAAGGGCGCGATCGAATGTTACCTGTATATCGACCGGATGAAGCTGGATATCGCGGCGTCTTATAAAGACGCTCTCGGGTCGTTGCTGAAAGCGCATAAAGAACTTCTTGCCGCGATGAGTAAGCTGAAAGAGCAGCAGTCGCTCCTGGTTCAGTCTGAGAAGATGGCGGCGCTCGGGACGATGGCCGCCGGAGTCGCCCACGAGATCAACACGCCGCTGGCGGCCGTGTCGATCATCGGTGGAACGCTGAAGGACCTGCTGCGTGAGGAGATTGTAGATAAAAAATTATTTGCCGAAAACTTGGACCTGATTGAGCAAACAGTTAGTAATATTTCGCGAATTACGAATGGGTTGAGAACCTATGCGCGGGGCATTGGGGGCGAAGCCTTTTCCTCGAATTCTGTTCAGCTTTTAGTCGCGAACGCCTTGGCCCTTTGCGGTGTTTCGTTGAAGGAGAAGGGGATAGCCCTCCAGCTAGGTCCTCTTTCCGAAGATACCAAAATAGAGTGCCGACCCTTGCAGATAACTCAGATTTTGGTCAACGTGATTGGCAACGCGGCAGACGCGATCGTGAACATGACTGAAAAGTGGATCAAGATCGACGTGGTCGACGGTGACGGGTTCGTCGAGATCCGGGTGACGGATTCCGGTGCCGGAATCGCACCGGAAATGAGAGATAGGATATTCGACCCGTTTTTCACAACCAAGGGGATCGGCGGAGGGACGGGGTTGGGCCTCAGCGTTTCCAAGGGCATCATGGATGATCATCACGGAAGCATCGTTGTCGACCCGAACTCTAAAAATACTCGATTCATCAGCCGGCTGCCCAAACTTCGCAGGAAAGCGGCGTAGGTGATTCCCTCTTGATCGAGTATTACTATAGTAGTATAATAGTAATATGAAGAGAAAGACGTCTATCAGCGTATCCGCTCAATTATTGAAAATGATCGATAGCCTCCCCAACAAACCAGCTCGATCTGAAGTCATCGAAGAGGCATTGGTTCTGTATTTCAAGAGTCGTAAGACAATAGCGCGCGACCGGTCTGATCTGGATATCTTGAATTCAAGAAGTTCTGGTCTGAATCAGGAAGCCCTTGATGTCCTCGAGTTTCAGTCTTTTGGGACGAAATAGACTGTGCGCCGGGGAGAGCTGTACCGTGTTTATCGCGGCAACAAAAATGATCCGAAAGATTTCCGTGTTTTTATCATCGTGGGTCGGCAGGCTTTGATCGAATCGAAGTTTTCGACAGTGATTTGCGCCCCGGTGTACACCAAGTTCGACGGCCTATCCACCCAGCTGAGCGCCGGTGTCGAAGAAGGTTTAAAGAAAGAGTCTTCGATCTTTTGCGACGAGCTCATCAGCATCGAGAAATCCCGTTTGACTGACTTCGTGGGTTCGCTTTCGCCAAGCAAGATGGCAGATCTCGAAACGTGTCTCAAGATCGCGCTTGGCGTCGACTAAGCCCGTACTTCCGAGAACCCGCGCACCGCGAACTCCCGGCTCAACGATAAGGGTCGGAGAGAAAGGGGCTCGTTGCAGTCGGCCAGCGCCCATCGCGAGCGCTCGATGCCGCCACGCCAGGCAATCCGCGAACTTCTCGGGGAGAACGGCAAGCCGGGAGTCGCTCAGGAGGGATATCCCCATGCGCGGCGCCATCCGCACCGACGCTCACCTCCCAGGAAATATTATTTCGGCTCCAGGTCGAGGAGCGCGTGCCCAAGGCCCAGTAGGCGAGGCTGTTTCGTCTCTCGAAGCCGACGTCGGTATTGAAGAGAAGTTTGACTCCGGCAAAGGCTTCCCCGCCTCCGCTCGGTCGGTAGCGGTCGTTCGAGACGATCGTGTTGATTCCGGCGAGGAGGGAAGGGGCCGCATCCCCACAGGCTTGAAGGCAGTTCGTGAATTGAATTTTGGAGTGAGGAGAAAGCGCGCAGGGAGAAATCGCGTTCAGCAGAAACTGCGTCGTGCTGATGATTCGCCCGTTGCCGAAGTGGACGGCCCCCGGGGTTCCGTGCCCCGAAACGGTGAGGTTTCGAATGATCTTGCACTCATTCACTAGAGCCACGAGCTGACGCTGAAGTTCCCGCGGGGAATGGGCGTGAAGGGTCCGAACCCGATCGAGGGTAGCCGCACGATGGGACCACGGATGAGTGCCCGCCAGGGGATCGATGAACGACTCCGCATCTTCATCCATCGCGACGAAGACATCGACTTCCGTGTAGGAGGTGCACCTGGCGCGCGCCGCCTCCCAGCCCGGCGCCGGAGGCCACGGATGAGCGGCGCAGCCTGGAGAGGAAATCGCCAGGTGGTTTTTTGGAATCGGTGCGGCGGGTTGGATATCGAGTCCCCGAGGCATGGTCGTATCGCGGCCGTACCAGCCTTTTCGCTCCAACTCGTCGGAATAGGTCGCCATGAGCGTAGGATCGAAGGTTCGTCTTTCGGCTCGTCCCTGCGGCGGGCAGCCCGATTCTCCGGTGGCTGCGGCGGGAGAAAGCGATGCAAAGGCTCCCTCGATCAGCGATGCGGCGCAGGCGGTTCGCTCTAACTCGGCCCGCGTGGCGGCGGCGTCTCCTGTTCTTTCCGAGCCGAGCCGTGTCAGCATTTCGAGGCAGCGCGAACGCTCCGTCGAACCCGCCGGGCAGCACTGGATGGCGCTCGATATTTGGCCCGGCCGAGTGAAAAGAGAGGGCGTGGCGCGATCACCGGGCTGAGGCGGCTGGGGCGCGGGTCTCGGATTTTGAGCCGGAGGTTGCGCCGCCGCATGAGGCAGCGCGAGGTCCAAGAGAACAGCAAAGACCGCACCCCAGCGAACTCGTGAACGAGTCATCATGGCCCCCTTCCCCTAAACTACAGGAGCCTCGGCGCTCGGTCACCTGTGTCAGTCAGGACGCGGAAAGGCGCGAGCGGCATCGAAGGCCTCGTCCACGTTTCGCGGCGCGGTCGTTGCGGCGGCCTTCCGGTCGCACAGCGCGCGCACGTCGATGGCGAGCTCGCTACGCCGGGCGCCTAGATCGTCCTTCGGTAAATACTCGCTGGCGGGCTCTTCGGCTAAAACAGCGTGCAGAAACTTCTTGGGATCGCGCTCGTACGCCTCACACACTCCGGTGCCTCCTTGTTTCTCCGGAGTGCGCATATTTTTCCCGATCTTTTCGAGCAACGAGAGTGAGCGCGCCAGGGTAGGGTTCAGTACTTCATCCCAGCTGTCGGTGACATAGTCGCGAAAGGTAAAATTTCGACCCGTTGAATATTGGCCAGAGGCCGCATCGTAACGAAGGTAGGGGTCCCGTTCGGCGAAGAGGCCGCGAAAGAACCGGAACCCTTGCCAGTTGGCGGCCATGTCGGCCACTGAGTAGACGCCGTCATTCGTAAAGCCCAGGTGAGCTTTTTCGAAGGAGCTCCCCCGGATTTTGAGCTGCTCCCAGCGGCTTGCCTCGCTGAGTGGCGGGGTCCGTGCCAGCAGCCGGAGTTCTTCCTCGTAGTATTGCCATCCTTGGCCGAAGAAGTGGCCGACCTTATCGAGCCCGATCAGGACGCCATGGATTCGGAGGATCGGCGCGAGGCCGACATACCAGGCCATCAGCATGTCGTCGTAGCCGATCTCGCCGCCATAGATGCCCCGGCCGTCGAGCTCGTAACGCGGAACCTTCGCCTTTGCGAGAATCCATTGCTCGATCTGGCAAAGGAGGTCGGGCAAAATCGGGTGCAGAAAGTACCGAGAAAGGATGGCATTTCTCTCGTCGGTGGTTCGCGCTTTTTTTGCCGTGAGCGCCCTCGCGGCTCGGGCCAGCTTCTCGTTGATGTGCGCGTCGAGGGGGGAGGTCCCATCCTGAAGTCGTTCAATGAGGATGAGGCGATCAGTAAAGGAGTCCATTTCCTTGGCGCGCGCGGTCGAAGCTCCGCCGTATGCGCCGAAGAGAAGCAGCCCGATCACGAGAATATTTTTAGTAGCTGGAGAATTCAAATCGTCCTCCGATCGTCAGCAGCAGATTCCAGGTTTCGGGGCGGACCGCGGAAGCAAGCGTTCCGAGCGACGCGACCGGCCGGTCCCAGCGAGCGTATTGAAAGGTCAGTCCGAGGGATCCGGAGATAGCGCGGCTGACCGGAAAGTGCCTGAGTCCAGCCGCCTGCGTCTCCCAGGCGCGATCTGACCAGAAGCCCTGAGTGCTCAGGAGAGAAGGGCGTGCGGCGATTTTTCCATTGAGTTCCCATCGCGCGTCCCTCGTTCGCAGAAGCCCGCTGAGCGCCAGTACGGTTCGGAGGTGATGATCATTGCCTCGGGGATCGAAGACGGATTCTCCGCTGAGGCCCGCGGAAACATCCAAGCGGCGGTGGAGGGATTCGCTTCCGAGGCCATTGCCTAAGAGACTCAGGACGGCGCGACCCTCCAGCCACCGTGTTCCGAAACGGCGGAGAGCCGGATCGCCCTGAAGCTCGAGGACGGTGAAACCGACTCCGGCTCGGCTGTCGGGGCGGCAGAAGCCGATGAGTTTTCCGAAGTAGGGCACCCGGAGCGTGCCCTCGGCGCTGATGCAGAAAAAGGCGCTGTGGGATTGTAGGAAGGTTGCGCGAAAACGAAAACCCTCGTCCTCATCGATCCGTGAGAGCTCGAACTTTCCGGCGGTGAGTTGACCCAGCGGCATGTCGATGTTGATGGCGCGCAGGTCGGCGAAACCCGCAAAGGTATTCGTCGCCGAGAAAGGACCGGCGGAGCCGCCGAGTTCAAACCGTCCGAGCGAGATACCCGAGAGCTGTCTGAGCAGGCGATCCCCTTCGGGCGCGATACCTAACCCGGGGACGCGAGAGATTCCCTTTTCGTCGATAAACCGGCCGGCCCCAATCACCGGAGGGCTCAAGAGCGCGAGCAATGCGGTGGGGACCAAGAGGTTCAGGCAAGAAAATGGGCGCAACGAAAGGCTCCTTTTCTTTCTGAGTACAGGATTTTTGCCAGTGGGTCAGCTGTGACTCATCTCCGGTGGACTTCCAGTGAGAACGGGGCCTTACTTCTTTTTTGTCTAAAAATGTCAGGTATTGGGAACTTAGGGATTCCTTTGGGGAATTGCTCTGGTACAATGAATAGTTGAGTAGGGAAGTAAGGGGGAATCATGGGGACCTTCAAACGTTCGACGCGGGGTATCGCGCTCGCTCTCTCGCTGGTGCAAAGCGGGGGCGTGGGCTTGTTCTCGGGGTGGGCTCTGGCTGTCGAGCCAGACGAAGGCGGTCCGGGCGTGAGGCTCGACGCTTCAATGCCTGACATTCCGGGGGCCATCGCTGTTTCAGATCAGCAGCGCGTGATGGAAGCGCTCTTTTCCTGCCCGGGCGTGGCCCAGCAGCAGATCGGAAATGCCGCCGCGGGCCTCGTCAATGGAGTCGTCTCGCTTTCTGAGGGTTCGGTGTCAAACGGTGCGAGCACCATGGCCAACGGTCTCACGCTCGGAACTTCCGATCAGCCCTGTACGACGCCGACCGGGTTGCCCTTGGTGCCGGAAGATCTTTCGTGCAAATCACCGCAGCTTTTGAGCGGGGGGAAATTTGATCCCGCGAAGCTCAGACGTTTTCGGCAGGCGATCGAGGCGCAGCTCCGTCCGCTTCAGTGCCGCGAGCAGAGAATCAGCGGCATCATGGCGGAAGCCCAATGTTTAACTGAGGGGATGCACCAGCTGGAGAGCCAGGTCGGTCAGCTCAATCAGATGTATTCTGAAAATATTCAGCGTATGAACAAGGATATGTCGGCGATCGCCGAGGTCGAGGGGGATTATCAGGCGCAGATGGCCGAGGCGCAGAGCCGACTCAACTCGATCGAGGGTAGCGCGACGACAGGTATCGCCCAGGCCGCGAAAGAGCTTGGCGATGCCCTGAGCGGAATCGAGAACGAGATCGCTGCCGCGCGTGCGAACGCATCGGCCGTGAAGCAGCAGCGCAAATCGTATGAGGAGCAGCTCTCGCGCGCGCGCATGGGCTACGCCGCCCAGTGCGTTCAGAGCAGTCGCAACAGTGAGTATCGTTGCGTGAAAAACGGCCCGGTGGTTTCGGCGATGGAACATCTCCGTTGCATTTATGAGCAGAGGGGCCAGGTGAGTTCCGGGACCGGTGGCGCCCGCGTCGAGAGCGATCAGAACATGGTGAGAGAATCAGCCGGTCGTACGGCACAGCTCGACTCCGTCATGGAGAGGATCTTTGCCGACATCTCTTCGCCCGAGCCGCCGGCGGACGCCGCCGCCGCTTCGAAGGCCGGAGAGCCCCGCGCGAATTCGTATCTGGTGAATCCTCAACAGCTTCTGGTTCGCTACGGGGGCGAACTCGATGCGCTGAGCAGTGGGGGTGTGGACGTTAGCGGATTCGTCATGGGTCTTTTTACGAGCTGCTATCGACGGGCAAGTTCTTCCGTGACGAAGGCACTCGATGGCGCCGACAACCGTTGGGCCGTGACGGCTACGCAAATCACGGCGATGGAAGAGCAGAGTCGCGCGACCATTCAAGCGCAGATCGATCGCTACGCCGCGATGTACGAGCGGGCCACGGGTGCGTTGACGCTGACGAGTCAGCCGTTGAACGTCGCGGCCTGCCGCGCGGGGAGCATCGACAATGCCACGGCTTGTTTGGGCGAGATTCGTGAAGTGCTCAACGGAGTCGTGCGTGGAAATAATCAATGGGGCAAGGTCGCATTGACGATTTCGGGGACGAACAATCAGCGCAACGTCAACTTCACCTGCAATGGTCTACAGGGCTGCGCGCGGGATTTGGATCGCTTGATCCGCAACCGGACCCGACATCTCACGCAGCTTGCGGGGGTGAAAAACCAGTACGTCAGTACGTCGCGACAGAATCTCACGAACTTCACGAATCAGATGCGCCAGTCCGCGCAACCCGCCATCGCGAAAATGCGTTCGCGGATGCAGTTGATCGCACGCGCGCTCGGCGCGGCCGGCGTGAAAGATGTGCAGCTGGATCTCACGCCGATGGACCGAACCGAGCTGGCTCCGGCCGAAGGGATTCCTGAGGTGCCCGGTGATGTGATGGCGCTCATCGCTGGCGGACCGAATGGTATTCCGCGCGTTGACGCGAATTTTTTCGTGGGCCTCTCGGGCCAGCTTTCTGAAGCCCGGAGTCAGCTGGCCGAGGAGAAGAGCCGAGTTCAGGCGAGCTCCAATAATTTGGATGGCTTGATGGGCCAGTGTCGCGACGAGGCGGCTGCGGCCTTGGCCGACGCGATCACGTCGATGAGTGAAGGGAACTGCAATCGGCGTGGGAATTTTTGTACGCAGAGCCCGATGCGAGGGTTGATGGAAACTCTCCGTGGCGTGGGCGGTTCCGCTAGTTCGATCTTCGGCGCGGCGGATGCCGTAGGGGGGTTGGAGAGTGGAATGGCGGGCGTGTGTACCGGGGAGGCCGGGGCCCGTGCGCCATCGACGGCTGAGCGTGGATGTCTCGATGCTTTTGGCCGGATGCTGAGCCAGGGGTGGCAACTTCCTGAGCCAAGAACACCAACGCCGCATACGGCAGCGGAAGCCGCGGTACTAGTTCAGGCGATTACGCCCCCAGCTAACATGGAGTCGACGGCGGAAACGCAGGCGCGCGCCGCGCTGGTGACGGCCTGTGGATCGAGCACGGTCGGGGAGATGGCCTCCGTGACCGCCTGTGGCTCGGCTCTTCGTCGCGCTCGTGGCGCGGCCGAGACGATTCGTTCGATCGAGGAAGGCGATACCGACGCCTCATCGGCGAACGGAGACTGAGTCATGGCGGCTCGAACGCTCAAATTTACGAAGATGCATGGGTTGGGGAATGATTTTGTGGTCGTCGACGGGTTTAGAAAGGGCGCGCCGCGGATCACGGCCGCGCTGGCCCGCAAGATGGGCGATCGGCGGCTAGGCATAGGTTTCGATCAGTTGCTCTGGCTGCTTCCCTCAAAGAAGCATGACGCCCGCATGGTGATCTACAATCCCGATGGCAGCGAGGCCGAAATGTGCGGCAACGGAATCCGCGCGGCAGCGCTCTACTTGAAGGAATCGGTGTCGCGGTTTCGCAACAAGAAGCAGCTCGAAATCGAGACTCTCGGGGGGCTGATTCGCGCGGAGTTTCGGGCGAGGGGAATAATCGCGGTCGACATGGGCAAGCCAGGGCTCCGTACGAGGGGCCTCTTGCTTCATATCCAGGGTGAGCGCGTGGAGTGCGACGACGTTGATATGGGCAATCCGCACGCCGTGGTGTGGGTCGGGGCGTTGGCCGCCTATCCCGCGGAAAGTCACGGGCCCGCGCTCGAAAATGATGCGCACTTCCCGAACCGCACGAACGTGGAGTTTGTCGAGAAGACCGGCCCGAGTGAGATTCGCGTGCGCGTGTGGGAACGCGGTGCCGGTTTTACGTTGGCCTGCGGAACCGGAGCTTGCGCATCGGTCGTCTCTGGCATCGCGCGGGGACTATTGACGTCTCCGGTTCGGGTGCGGCTCCCCGGGGGGAATTTGGTCGTTCGATGGTCGGGGCAATTTTCTGATTCAGTCGTGATGGAGGGCCCGGCCACCCGCGTCTTCGAGGGCGAATTCAGCTGGGGAACTTGATTCCGAAGTGCGCGAGGAGGAGATCGAACTTCTGTTCGAGCCGGTCCATGCGCTGTTCAATTCGGTCCATGCGTTCCTCGAGCCGATCCATTCTGCTTTCCAGAGAAGTGAGTCGATTCTCGATTGCCACGAACCGCGCATCGATCGCTTCAAATCGGGCGTCGATTGACGCAAACTGCGCATCGTGCCCCACGACTTTGATCGACAGTGCCGCAACCTGCGCAGCGACGGTGTCGAGGGTTCGTTCCATGCGCTGCTGGGAAAGTTCGAGTTGTCCCTGGCGTTCGGTGAGCAGGATGACTTTCGCATCCGTCGATCGAAAGCCGGACTGGATCTCCTTTGCTAAGATGAGCACCACTCCATGGGTGGCGGGCCGGTCGCGGTTTTCCTCAAGCATTCCCAACATCCAAAAAGTTATAGCCAAACCAGTCTCCTTTTTTCAAGGAGAGCCGCAGCAATACTCGTGCCCCGAGGGGAACCTCAGTGGTCGATCGGGGAGAGCGGATTGATGTAGAGGCGGAATGTCTTGTCGCGTTGGCGGCGGATGGCGAAGACGCCGTTTTCTTTCTCCGTCGCGAGGCGTTCATAGAAAGAAGGATCGAGAGTTTGTATTTCCTTCACCGACTTCCCTTCGTACTTCCCAAAGTCGATAATCACTTGGTCTTCTTCGATCACACCGGTCACCGGGCTATGGCCCGAGTTTGTTGAACTCATTCGAGAACAATCCCCACTCTCTGCCTTCTATAGTAGTGGAAGTTCGGGGCGAATATCAACGACGCTCTGCGTCTTCGAAGAAAACTCAGATCTGTCGACATTTTGACAGACAGCGTTAACCTATGGATCATGCTACGCCTTTGTCATATGTGTGGTGTGATTGGGCTTATCGGGACGAGTGAAGCTTCGCGAGAGGCGTTCTTGGCGCTGACCACGCTTCAGCATCGCGGTCAGGACGCGGCGGGAATCTTGACCTTCGACGACGATGGCTTTCACCGAGTGAAGAATATCGGTCTCGTCGAATCGGTTTTTAATCGCGAAAACATGGCCTCCTTGACGGGTTCCATGGCCATCGGCCATGCCCGCTACAGCACGATCGGGAAGGGCGAGGTATTCGACGTTCAGCCCTTCTTGCTCAGTTACCCGTTCGGCCTGGGCATGGTTCACAACGGAAACATCGTCAACGTGGATACTCTCGCGCAGGAGCTTCGCACCCGAGCCAAGCGTCACCTGCTCACGCATAGCGATACCGAAGTCGTGCTGAACTTGTTTGCCGACGGTTTGGCGCACGCCTCGAACGGTTTCGAGGCGCCTGACGGCAGCATCACGCACGATCGATTCTTCGAGGTGCTCTGCCAGTCGCTTTCTGATCTTTTCGCCCGCGTGAACGGCAGTTACAGCATTGTCACGCTGGTCGCCGAACAGGGCATCGTGGCTTTTCGGGATCCGAACGGGCTGCGGCCGCTCGTGATGGGCTCGAAGGTGGGCACTCTTCCCACGGGGCGCGCGCATGTTTTCGCATCCGAGAGCGTGGCGCTTCCGTTTCTCGGCTACTCCCCGGATCGCGACGTGAAGCCGGGCGAGGTGATCTTCATCGATCGAACCGGGAAGGTGCACTCGAGGGTCTTGGAGCCGGTGCGTCCGCATCGCCCCTGCATGTTTGAATGGGTGTATTTCGCCTCTCCCGAGAGCGTGCTCGACCGAGTGCCGGTTTACGGGGCGCGCCTTCAGCTTGGCAAATCGCTTGCGAAGCGGGTGAAAATCGAAATGGACGCGGGCCGCCTCGAGGCTGACGTGATCGTGCCGGTGCCAGAGACGTCACGGATCGCCGCGATCGCCATGGCGGAAGAGCTGGGAATTCCGTACCGCGAGGTGCTCATCAAGAATCGTTACATCAAGCGCACCTTCATTCTCGATTCGAACGAGAAGCGGCAGAAGGCCGTGAATCTCAAACTCTCGCCCGTGCGAAGCGAGATCGAAGGCAAGAAAGTGCTGCTCGTGGACGATTCGATCGTGCGGGGCACGACCTCGAAAAAGATCATCGAGCTCGTGCGGCAAGCCGGAGCGACGCAGGTGCATTTCGTGTCGACCTGTCCGCCGATCCGCCATGCCTGCTTCTATGGCATCGACTTTCCGAGCGCGGACGAGCTGATCGCCGCCGGTCGGGATGCCCATCAGATCGAGACGGCCTTGGGCGCGGATCGCGTGATCTACCTGGATATCGAGGGACTGCGGGCCGCGTTACGGGCGGCGGCGCCGGAATCCGGAATGACTTTGCCTTGCATGGCGTGTCTCGACGGAAAATATCCGACGGACGTGGCGGCTGCGGGCGGAAGATTCGCGGCGGTGAGGAAGTCGGATCGAAAGGGAAGCGTATGATGACTCGAGATCGACCCGCGCAACCGAAAGATGCGCAGGTGTTGTACCGGGGCTCGGTGAAGGATCTTTTAGGGCCGGTGCGCGTGGCGGATCGGGATGGCACCGTCCATCCGGCTTTGTTTTTTCAGTATTCGGATGCGTTTTCAGTTTTCGATTGGGGCCGCATGCCGGATGCGCTGAATCGCAAGGGGGAGGCGCTCGCACTGCTTGCGGCTCATTTTTTTGAAGAGCTGGCCCGGCCGGAGACCTGGAAAGAATTTTCACGAACGCCGGAGGCGCTGGCGCTTCGAAAGGCGAATCGTTTTGGCGCGGCTTTCAATGAATGGGGCGAGAAGCTTCAGGCTCAGGGTTTGCGAACGCACTATCTCGGGGTCGTGGCCGGTGGAGAGGTGCTTCCCCTGGCTCGCGTTTCCAAGCCGGTGAGCCGAATCGCGGTGAAACAGGTTTCGGCGGTATGGCCGGAGATGAGCACCGTGCTCGGACGGCAGGTGCCCGACTACACGAAAACGCGCACCTCTCCCGTGCCTCGGTTGGTTCCACTGGAGGTCGTCTTCCGCTTCAGCGCGCCGAAGGGGAGTTCGCTTCATGAACGCGTCGAGCGGGATCCGCGGTATTTGGCGAGTCTCGGATATCCTTCTTTAGAACTGAAAGCGGATTCTCAGTTTAGCTTTCCGATCCTCGAGCTGTTTACCAAGCTGGAGAGCGCCGACCGCGCCGTCTCTTTGACTGAGGGGCTTGCGCTTTCGGGCTTGAGCGCCGCGCAGCTGGAGTCGGCGCTGCTCAAGACGGCTTGGGTGGCCGGGTATCTTCGCTCGGTCGTGGCGAAGCGAGGGCTCGAGCTGGCCGACGGAAAGCTCGAGTGGGCGCTCGATGCCGACGGGGAAGTGATGCTCGTCGATGCGATCGGGCCTGACGAGCTTCGGATCTTGCGCGATTCGCGGCAGCTTTCGAAAGAGTTTCTGCGCGCGCATTACCGCGAGAGCGATTGGTACGGCCAGGTGAAGCAGGCGAAGCAAGCGGCGGCGCTCGCGGGCGTGGCGGAGTGGAAGAAGGGCGTGAGCATTCCGCCGCCGCCGCTTTCGCCCGAGCTGCGCGAGCTCGGGGCGCAGGTCTATCTCGCTTTGGCGAACGAGCTGACGGGACGCACTTGGTTTCCTGATGCCTGGAAACTCGATCGAGTGGTGGAAGAGCTCGGGGGATGATGAAGGAGCGCGGGAAGCACGTCTGGGTCATCGGCGGAGGGGGGCGTGAGCACGCACTGGTCTGGCGACTCTCGCAGAGCCCGAAGGTGGCGCGGTTGACCGCGGTTCCGGGCTCCTTGGCGATGGCCCCGACCTTGCGAAAGGAAGTGGCGTTTGCCTGTTTGCCTGCAAACCTTTCGGGCGGAAGAGCCGAATTTGAGCGGCTGGCCCGGCTGGCGATCGAACAGAAGGTGGATCTCGTGGTGGTGGGCCCGGATAACCCCTTGGCTGATGGCATCGTGGATATTTTTTCGACGCGTGGATTGACGTGCTTTGGCCCGTCGGCGGCGGCCGCCCGGCTGGAGTCGAGCAAGGCTTTTGCGAAGGAAGTGATGAGCGCGGCGAAGGTGCCGACCGCTCGCTTTGCCGCGTTTGAGTCAGTGCCCGAGGCTAAAGCTTTTTTGCGAAATGAACCCTGGGGTGCGGGGTGGGTGGTGAAGGCCGATGGCCTGGCACTCGGAAAAGGCGTCGTGGTGCCTGAGAATCTCGAGGAAGCGTTTGCCGCGATCGAGCGCCTGCTGCCATTATCCGGCAGTCTCCTCGTTGAGGAGCGGCTCCACGGAGAGGAGCTGTCGTGGTTGGCTTTGTGCGATGGCGAGCGCGCCGTGCTTTTCGATCCGGCCCGTGATCACAAGCGCCTTCTCGACGGAGACCAGGGGCCGAATACCGGCGGGATGGGCGTGATCTGCCCGGTACCTGGGGTATCGGCGGATTTTGAAGCCCGCGTTGCGAGCGAGGTTTTCGCCCCCGTGATGGCGGAAATGAAACGGCGTGGAACTCCCTTTCGGGGGGTGCTGTACGCCGGCTTGATGTGGAACCGAAAGACGAATCAGTACTGGGTACTGGAGTTCAACGCGCGCTTTGGCGATCCGGAGACGCAGGCCCTTTTGCCTCGTATGGAGGGGGATCTGTTCGAGTGGTGCCTGGCCTGCGCGGAAGGCCGCCTCAAGTCGATGCCGACGCGGGTGCCGTTTCGCGAAGGGATGGCGGTGGTCGTGGTGCTGGCTGCCGAAGGTTATCCGGAGAGCCCGCGCAAGGGGGATGTTATTTCCGGGCTGGAGTCGTGGCTGGTCGATGCGGGGCAACCGGCGGTGTTTGCCTCCGGGGTATCTCGGGTCGGCGATTCTTGGATGACCCACGGGGGCCGGGTGCTGGGCGTCCTGGGGTATGGCCTCGATGTCGAGGCTGCTCGCAGGCAAGCCTATGAGCGGGTCGAGCAGATTCGCTTCGCCGGGCAGCAGTTTCGTCGGGATATCGGTCAGGAGAATCCGTCTTGAGGCCGGGAGGAACGCTCCCTCGAGTCGCGGTTCTGGCTTCGGGGCGGGGGAGTAATTTTCTCGCGCTCGCGGAAGCGGTCCAGCGCGGGGAGCTTCCGATCGAAATCTGCGGCGTGGTCAGCGATCGCGAAGGCGCGCCGGTGCTCGGACATGCGCGGGGGTTCGGTATACCGGCTCTTTTTCTGGGCGCGGCGGGTCGCACGCCGGAAGCCCGCCTCGCGCACGAGCAAAAAATCGTCGAGCAGCTTAGGCGGTGGCGCGTCCGCTGGGTGATTTGTGCCGGTTACATGCGCATTTTGGGTCCGCACCTCCTGGAAGCTTTTCGCGATGCTCGTGGTTTTAACCGCATCGTGAACATTCATCCGGCCTTGCTGCCGGCTTTTCCAGGGTTGGGCGCCTATGCTCAGGCGTTTCGTCATGGCGTGGCCGTGGCCGGCGCCTCGGTGCATCTCGTGGCGGCGGAGGTCGACGACGGCCCGATTCTCTCGCAGGCGGGATTTGCGATTCACGACTGCGAGAGCGTGGCGGAGGTCGAGGCCCGGGGGCTCGAGGTGGAGCATCGGCTGTATCCTGAAACGTTGAAGTGGCTTTGTGCCGAAAAATTCCGGGTCGAACGGCTGCCCGGCGGGAGGCTTCGTGTACGTTCGAGTTGAAATTTCTCCATGCTCTGAGTTCGGTGATCCGCAGGCAGAGGCTTTTCTTCGCGCGCTTGAGCTTTCGGCGCCAGAGCTTCGGCATCGAGTGAAGTCGGTTGCCTCGAACGATTGTTACTGGTTGCAGTTTTGCGATGGCCTCGAGCCGAACCGGGTTCGCGCGGCGCTCGCCGAGGTGTTTCACGACCCGATTTTGCAGCAGCTGGTGCTCGCGCCGGAAGACCTCGCGCCCCGCCTTCTGCTCGAGAAACGTTACCGAGCGGGGGTGACCGACAACGTCGGCCGGAGTACGCACGAGGCCTTAGCCATCGTGCTGGGGACGGACGCCGTTGTGCGGGCGGCGAGCGGGGCGGGCTTGGTCATTCAGGCGGAGTGGTCGGAGGCGGAATGGAAGCGCGCGGCCGAGAGCGTGTTTTGCAACCCGCTGATCGAGGCGTGGAAGCGTCATTCTCATGTCGAAGCGGCCGGTCGGTTTACCGCCGTCGAGGTCGCGCGGGCCTGGCCGGAACCGCGCGCGCACGGGGAGCAGGAGACGGCTCGGGTGGAGACGGTCGCGCTGGCGGGCCTGAGTGATGCCGCGCTCGAGGCGTTGAGCCGTGATCGGCTCTGGGCGCTGACCGTGGAGGAGCTGCGTGCCGTGCGCGAACACTTCGCGAGCCAGCAGCGCGTACCGACCGATGTCGAGGTTGAGGTTATCGCGCAGACCTGGTCGGAGCACTGCAAACACAAGATCTTCGCGGCCGAGGTCAAGTATTCGGATCGAACCGGCGGCGAGCTCGGGCGCGAGATCCCCGCGCACATTCAGAGTCTTTTCAAGTCGACCATCGCGGCGACGACGAAGGAGCTTCCCCGGCCGTGGCTGCTGTCCGTTTTCTCGGATAACGCCGGCATCGTGGCCATCGACGATGAAACCGCCGTCTGCATCAAGGTCGAGACGCATAACAGCCCTTCGGCGCTCGACCCTTACGGCGGCGCGCTGACCGGCATCGTCGGAGTGAACCGCGACATCCTGGGTTGCGGGCTCGGGGCTCGGCCCTTGTTCAATACGGATGTGTTTTGCACGGCCGAGATCGATTATCGCGAAGAATTGCCCGAGCGACTCATGCATCCGCGTCGTATCCTCGAGGGGGTGCGCAGGGGGGTTGAACATGGCGGCAATAAGAGCGGGATTCCGACCCTCAATGGCGCGCTCATGTTCGACGAGCGATATCTCGGTAAGCCGCTCGTTTATTGCGGCACCGGGGGCGTGATGCCCCGGATGATCGGGGGGCGCCCGTGCGAGACGAAAGAGATTCACCCCGGCGATCGAATCGTGATGGTCGGCGGCCGCATCGGGAAGGATGGCATCCATGGGGCGACGTTCTCGTCGCTCGCGCTGGATGAATCTTCGCCTGTCACGGCGGTGCAGCTCGGCGATCCAATCACGCAGAAGAAGATGAGCGATTTTCTGCTCGAGGCCCGCGACCTCGGCCTTTATCGCGCGCTGACCGATAACGGCGCGGGGGGCCTCTCGAGCTCGGTGGGCGAGTTGGCGCAGCTCACGGGCGGCGCCACTTTCGACGTCTCGCTCGCGCCGGTGAAGTATCCGGGGCTGCTGCCGTTTGAGCGGGTCATCAGTGAGTCGCAGGAGCGGATGACTCTGGCGGTTCCACCGGAACAGCTTGGCGCGTTTTTGGCCCTCTCTCGCCGACGCGGGGTCGAGTCGACCGACCTCGGGGCTTTTGATCGGAGCGGATTTTTTCAGATTCTATTTGAGGGAAAGACCGTCGCGAAGCTCGACCTGAAATTTCTCCATGAAGGCTGTCCCCGGCTCCGGCTCCAGGCCGAGTGGTCGAAGTTGGAAATTTCGACTGAGGCCGGGCGTGCGCCGGCGGGCGAGAACGAGCGGCATTTTAGGGAGACGGGGAAGGACGTGCTGCTGGATCTGCTCGGACGGCCCAACATCGCTTCGAAAGAATGGCTGATTCGCCAGTACGACCACGAGGTTCAGGGGCGCTCGGTCGTGAAGCCCTTGCATCAGGCGGAGTTTGGCGGCACGCGCCGAAGCGGCCCGAACGATGCCGGAGTCGTGACCGTCCGCGATGGGTCGAACGTGGGCGTGGTGATCGGCTGCGGCCTTGCGCCGCGCCTCGGCGACCACGATCCTTACGTGATGGCGCAAGCCTCCGTCGATGAGGCGATTCGAAATATTCTTGCGGCGGGCGCGGAGTTCGGAACGCCCGATTGCGTGGTTTCGCTCTGTGATAATTTCTGCTGGCCCGACCCGGTCAAAGATCCGCGCAAAATGGCGGCGCTGGTGCGCGCCTGCTATGGCATGCGTAATGCTGCGATCGAGCTCGGGGTGCCCCTGGTGTCGGGCAAGGACAGCATGAAGAACGACTACCGCGGCAAGCTCGGCGCCCACGAGGTGCAGATCTCGGTGCCCTTCACGCTGCTGATGACCGCGCTGGCCCGGGTGCCGGATATTCGCCGCGCGCGCACCAGCAATTTTCAGCACGCGGACGAGGTGATTTACCGCCTGGGTTGGAGCGAGTCGGGCTTGGCCGCCAGCGAGTGGGAGCAGGTGGCCCGCGGTCGCGTCGAGCTGGAGGGAGTGAGTCGTCGAGTGCCGCATGCAAATTGGGAGGTGGCGCGCGCGACCTACTCTTGGCTGGGCGGCACTCGGGGGCGGGGCCAGGAGTGGCTTCGTGCCGTGCACGATATTTCAGAAGGCGGACTTTACACAGCGTTAGTGGAGAGCGCCCTGGCGCGCGGGTTGGGCGTGCATCTGGAACATGCGGAGGAGAAAGGCGATCGCATTTGGGAGTGGGCCTTTGGCGAGGGTTTTCATGCTTTCGTGGTTTCGACGGCTTCGGAGCAGGCCATGCGACTCGAGGGCGAGTGGCGTGCCGCAGGCGTGCCGTTTGAGCGAATCGGAAGAACGACCTTGGATGGTCGTTTTCAGGATCACGAGATCGATGTCGCCATGGAAGAGTGCTATCGCGCCTGGCATCGAGAGGGGTACTGGCAATGAGTCATCGACGAGTACTCGTTCTGACGGGAGACGGCATCAACTGCGAGCGCGAAACGGCGCTCGCCTTCCGGATGGGCGGCTTTGAAAGCGAGATCCTCCATCTCAACGATCTGATCGCTTCGCGCATGACGGAGGATCAGCTCGCGATGCACTACTCGGTGCTGGCGCTGCCGGGCGGGTTTTCGTTCGGGGATGATCTGACGAGCGGGAAAATCCTCGCGATCAAGATTCGGCGCGGCCTGGGCTGGGATCTCAATCGTTTCGCGGCGCGCGGCGGCCTCGTGTTCGGCGCCTGCAACGGTTTTCAGGCGCTGATCCGCTTAGGGGTGTTCGGTTCGCAGCTTTCGATCACGCACAACTCGCACGGCCGGTTTATCGACACCTGGGTCCGTTTGCGGCGCGAGGGCACGCGCTGCGTGTGGCTTGAGGGCTCCGACTCCTTCGAAGTCCCCATACGGCACGGCGAGGGCCGAATCGTTTTCGATCCCGCTCACGGCGGCGAACGGCTCGCGCGGCAGTTCATCGACGAGGGCCGCATCTGCCTCACTTACGCGGACTCCGACCCGAACGGCTCGACCCTTCGCGCGGCGGGTTTGACGGACGAGACCGGGCGCATTCTGGGCCTGATGCCACACCCGGAAGCGTTTCTGCGCTGGACTGCGCACCCCGCCTGGACTTCTCAGCGCGAACGCGCGCTGAGCGATGACCGAGGGGACGGGCTTGCGCTGTTCGAGCAGGCGCGGCGGGTGATCGGGTAAGGTTCCGTGTGGGAAGGTTGATGAAACCTCAACTTCCGGTTCAGGGGATGCGTGTTTTTGTGCAGGAAGTTGATGTTTCGTCACCCTTTCCGGAGGCGAGAGTCTCCTTATTCTTAATGGAGGACGGGAGCGCTCGGCCCTGCTTCGGCTGGCGCGGTCGCCCGCTCGAAGAGCACCATCACGCTGGCGTTCGGCATCTGCACGCCGTTCACCGTGTTGATCTTGTATGTGCCCGTGACTGAGTATCGCCGACTCACGAACCAGCAGTTGCCGCCGGATACAAAATCTCGCTCCTCCTGCTGAAGTTGAATGCTCGCGCTAGCCGGGCTCGCAGCTCCGGTAGCGTGCGTAATGGCAGCAAGCAAATGCATCGAAATTTTTTGAAACATAGCGGCGCCTAACATTCTGAATTTGTTTGAGATGAATCTCGTTTTAACAATCAGAACTCCTAAAAGTTGACGAAAGAACTACATGAAGGTTGGGGGGTATGTAATAAAAAATAGCGCATTGCATTATTTCGGGTTTACACTACGCAGAAGCAGCGGAACGAAGCGGTCATCGAAGGCGGCGCTCTCGGGGTTCTCGGAGAAGTGGCTCGGGTTGATCGGAGCCGGATTTGGGGAGACAGGGTATCTGCGCATTCATTAATTTTCCCGTTCGTGTCACACTTCATTCGTGGACCTGAGAATTTCCAAATTTTTTCCAGAGATCGTCAAACGATTCACTGCAGCCGGACCCATTCGGCAGATCATCGTCTTTGGTTCTCATGCGAGGGGGACATCCACTGCTGATTCCGACCTCGATCTGTTAGTGATTGAGAAGGCAGTTTCCTCGCGGCACCAGGAAATGGTCCGACTTCGCCGTCTCCTGTCCGACTTTGATTTTCCCATCGACGTATTGGTCGTATCAGAAGCTGAATTCAATGATCGATCCGACCTGCCATCCAACGTCTACTATTGGGCCAAGCGGGAAGGGAAAATCATCTATGACGCCGCTTGAGGAAGCACGAAAGCTTCTCAAAAAAGCCTACGAAGACGAAACATTCAGTCATCTATCCCAAGACGCATGACCTTCTTCTTTTGGTTCATTTGGTGAATAAAAATTCGATCCCCCAGCCTTGTGCGGCTAACGAGTTTGACTGGTTGGTGCCATACGCAACTACCTTTCGTTACGACGATATCGAGCACTCAGATCTCGACAGGAAACAAGCACTGCAGGTTGTTCAGACGATCGCCGCCTGGGCAGCCATTCAGCTCCGGTATTGAAATTGATAGGTCCGCATTTCGCCTTCCACTTGGCAGTTCAATTGGAGGGAGAGGGTGCTTCGATCCGCACCGAGCGTGAGGGTGGGCCCGGCGGTGAGAGAAGTCACGGCGCCTTCGACTCCGAACAGGTCACAACTGGATCCGGATAAGGTGTTGCAAAAAAGAATCCGAGATCCCGTCGTGTCGTTTGCCGGGCTGAGTGGGTAGCAGGAAAGATGGGAGGTCAGGTTGCCAGCTGCATCCCTCAGGAACAGATACGACACGGAAAAATTCGTGCCGTAGGAATCGATCGTTAACCTGATTTGCGGAGCCGGGTGAACTCCATCAGAAGGGATCTCTTCTGTTTGAGATGCTGGAGGGACTTCCGGCGTTTGGCGGAGCGGTCGTCTTCGGTGCCGACCTCGGCGCCGGGGGGGTTGGATGACTCGTTCGCGGGTCACGTGAGCCTCACTGAAATGGAAATCTTCCGTTTGCTGGAGAGGCGCGCCGGGCTGCTGAAGTTGGGTTTCCTGAAATTCAGATTGAGTCTCCCAGCTCTTGCGGCCTGATTCAAAGTCAGCTCCCGAGACGCGGAAGAATCGGGCCTCGACCTGATCGGGGGCCGATTCTTCACTGTCAGGGTAGGTGTTGGGGTAATACATGGATTCTTTGATGACTCGTTTGATCTCGCGAAGGTCCGAAGTCGCCGCGATATGATCGTGATCGATGATTCTAAATTGAATGAGGGGGCTTACATCCCTCGGATGCTGATCACGAGCGCGACCCTCTACGCCTTCCAGCGCGAAGCGAGGATAAATCTCGGATGCGTGGGTATCTTCGAACGTCCCACCTTCGTCCAGGCGTCCTCTGCCCGCTAAGAAAGGTCCGAATCCAGAGGAGGGTCCTTTCGGATACAGAAGCTCTTCGAGGGTTCCCTCTTCTGAAATGTGGAGCAGGATTCGGCTATAATTCGGGTCCGTTTCCATTTCCCAGTATCCTTCGAGACCCTTGCGGAGATCGACCTGCTGGTTTGCCGGGTCGGCGACCGGGACGGGTTTCGGCCCGCAGGCGCCCGCGACGGCCCCGGCGGAGAGGAACGCGAGTGTGATGAAAATTTTTCTGGTGAGTTTCATGGGAGTATTCACTCCGTCCGGCGATAGCGGTACACGATTTTGCTCCCGACCAGTTTACTGTCACGCATTGGCTCGGTCAGTACGAGGGTGGCTCCGCCGTCTTCCAGGCTCGCGGCGAAGTCCTGAGACCACAGGCCTCGGACGCCAGATTGAGCGGCGATTAAGCCGGATTCGTAGTCGTCCGGAGTAAAGAGGGAGAGATTGATGGTGAGCTGGTCGGGGCTCGTTTCAGAGGGCATGACCGGGTGTCTGAATTTTTGCTCGCCGTACCCATACGTGACGGCATATTCCCAGGTGAGCTCATCCTCACCGATCTGAGGACCTGCGAATTCCAAAGCGTCCGAGCCGAAAACCTCTTTGACGCCTTGAGGCTGGTTTCCGTTTGATTTGATGAGCGAAGAATCCGTCACTTCGCTGGTAATTTTTCCAGACGGGTCGATCTGACGTTGAGACTCAAAGAGCCACAGGCCGACGACCGACTGGGCGAGTTGAAGGAATTCGGGCGAACCATTGCTCGCGATGACGGAGTGGAGTTCCTCCGGAGTGGCGGCGGCGGGCGCCTGCTGCGCGAGCGCCGACAGGGCGGGAGCAAAAGCCAACGAGGCGGTGAATGCCAGTAACCGGTATTGAAATGCTTTCATGGAGACTCCTGATGATTCGAAAATGCCCCGGGTTGGTGGGAGATGATTCTCCCTTGAACAAACAGAGCGTTCTAAGTTCCTGCCTAAAGACGACAAAATTAGTACACTATTGTGGCGGGCTTTGCAAGTTTTTAATGCATCAAGTGTCTCGCGCGTACCCTCATGATCCGCCTCGGGGTTCTCGGAGAAGTGGCACTGCCCAAAATGCATCCGAGGAAAGGTGATGAAACCCCAACTTCCAGTTCTGGGGAGAAGTGTTTTCGCGCGGGAAGTTGATGTTTCATCTCCCTTCCTCGCCGTCTCTGCGCTAGAAAAGATCGAGAGGTGCCCATCATGCGAATCCGAAGAGCGTTGCTGACGGTCTCAGACAAGAGGGGATTGGTCGAACTGGGGCGGGCCCTGGTCCAGGCCGGGGCCGAGCTGGTCGCCACTGGTAAGACGGCCACCGTCCTCAAGGAGGCGGGCCTCGCCGTTGTTCCAATTGAAGAAATCTCGGGCAGCCCTGAGGCTTTTCAGGGTCGGATGAAGACGCTTTCTTTTCCGGTCTGCAGCGGCATTCTGGCTCGCCGGGGCGACGCTTCGGATGATCGCGATCTCGAGAAACTGAAGATCCGTCCGATCGACTGCGTGGTGGTGAATTTTTATCCCTTCGAGGCGGCGGCCGCTCGCCCGGGGATCTCGCGCGCGCAGCTGATCGAGGAGGTCGACATCGGTGGGCCGACGCTGGTTCGCGCGGCGGCCAAGAACGCGCCCGACGTGCTGGTGCTGACGGACCCCGATCAGTACACAGCGGTTATTGAGGAACTCCAGGGGACCCGCGAGATCTCGGAGGCTCTGGCTCATCGTTGTGCCAGCCGTGCTTGGGATCGCGTGTTGGCCTACGACTCCGCCATCGCCCGCGAAATCGGGGGGGCGCATCGCCTCCCGCTTCGGTACGGAGAAAACCCGCATCAGAGCGGAGTGCTTGACGTCGACCCGCAGGGGGCCATCGCCTGGCCTGTGGGCGACGAGCCAAAGCTCACCGCGACCGAGCTTTCGTACAACAACATCACGGATGTCGCGGCGGCCTACGGGCTGGCGAGCGATCTCCTGGAGTTGAGCGGCGACGCGCATACGGGCGTCGTCATCGTGAAGCACGGCAATCCTTGCGGCGTGGCCTCGATCCCGACCGAGGGACGCGGCCGGGCGGCGGCGCAGAAGCTCGCCTTGCTTCGGGCTTGGGAAGGAGACCCGGTTTCGGCCTTCGGCGGTGTGCTCGCGTTCACGCATGCTCTCGAGCTGGAAGTCGCCGAGTGGCTGGCTGAGAAATTTGTCGAGCTGATCGCGGCGCCTGTGTTGACGGCGGAGTCACCCGCGCTGAAAAAAATGCTTTCCAAGCGCAAGAATTTGAAGGCCGTGCGCGTTCGCCGCTATGGCGAGTCGCCCATGCGGATGACCGTGGCGGTTCCGGGCGGGGTGTTGACCCAGACGAACGATCTCGGCCTCGGCGAGACGCTTCGCTCGGTGACCAAAAAGGCGTTCGCGCCCCAGCTCGATCGCTTGGCGCGATTCGGGATTGCCGTGACGCGTTCCCTGCGTTCGAACGCGATCGCGATTGTGCGTGAGATTCCGGGCCTGCCCGGCGCTTTGCAGCTCGTGGGTGCGGGGCAGGGGCAGCCCAACCGAGTCGAAGCGCTGGAGAAACTCGCGGTGCCGCGAGCGCGGGGGGTGCTCGAGGCCAGTGAAGGGACGCTCGAAGACTGCCTGATGGTCAGCGACGCCTTCTTTCCGTTTCGCGACACGGTCGATCGTGCGTTTGAGTCCGGCCTTCGGCGAATCGTGCAGCCCGGAGGGAGTATGAAGGATGCGGAAAGCATCGCCGCCTGCGACGAGCACGGCATTTCCATGGCCTTCACCGGCGTGCGACACTTCAAACACTGATTTTAGACGCGTCGAACGGGTTTGGATTTCTTTTTTTCCCTGACCGTGAATTCGAGGCCGATCGAATCCATGATGGCGACGACGTTCGAAAAAGTCGGATTCCCTTTCCGCGAGAGCATTCGATAGAGGTTTTCTCGGTTCAGCGAGGTTTCTGAAGAAAGCTCGGCGATGCCTTTTCCACGCACGCGTGCGACCTGTCGAAGCGCGAGCAAGAAACTGAGGATCGGCACGTCATCGTCATGCAACGCATCCGCGACGTAGGGTACCTGCTGTTCGGGATGCGTCGAGAGGTATTCGAAAATGTCGTCGTCGATCGAGCGATAGCGCATCTTAGTCATTTCTTCTCCGAAATTCTTCCCAGTACCAATAGGCCTTGACGATGTCTTTTCGTTGCGAGTTCTTGTCTCCAGCATTGAGCAGTAGAAAATAGGTCGGATCTTTCCGTGCGAAGTAGACTCGATAGCCGGGGCCGGTATCGATTCGGAGTTCGCAAATGCCATGGCCCACAGATCGAAAATCTCCGAGATGTCCGATCTGTAAGAGCTCGATTCGGCGTCGAATACGGCCTTTTAATGCATAGCCCTCGAGATTCTCCAACCATTCCCAGACAGGTTCCCGCCCCTGCAGCGTCTTGTAATATTCGACCTCGCAATTCAATCATGCCGCCTTAATGTAGCTTATAAGCTACTTTGTGTCAAGCTCGGAAATTCCGTGGTTGAGTAGAAAGCAAGCGATATGCCGATAAAAAGGGGCTGAGCCCGGTTTCGGCGACTGAATTTTGGGGCTTTGCACGATTTTCAGACCTGCATTGCCATGGCCTTCATCGGCGTGCGACACTTCAAGCACTGATGCTCTCGTTCACCTTAGGCGCGTATGCAGCCGGACCTTCGACCGATGAGTTTTTCGATGGCCTGCGTGCGATGCCGGAGATCGGTGGGCTCGAGCTGCCGTTTTATGGGAGCGAACAGGATTCCTTCGGCCTGCTGCGTGGGACTGATTCGAAGTGGAATCACACGCTCACGCTTTTGCCCGGAGTGATGAACCTTCTCAAAGTGGATGAGCGCTTTGGCTTGGCCTCCGACGATGCTCCAGGGCGCGAGCGGGCGATTCAGTTCTGCTTGCGTGCTCGTGAAGAGCTGATGCGCCAGAATGAAAGGCTCGGTCGGCGCGTGTTCGGCGCCGTCCAAGTCCATTCGGCGCCGAAGCTGGGCCAGCCCGGCCAGGTCAGCTCTTCGACGCATTCTTTTTTACGCTCCCTCGATGTATTGCGGGAGTGGGATTGGCAGGGCGCCGAGCTGCTCGTCGAGCACTGCGATGCGTTCACGTTGGGACGACCTCCGTCGAAGGGCTTCATGCCCATCGATCGGGAGATCGAGGCCATGGGCGGTTCGTCAGGGAGGACGCCGTGCGGTCTTTTGATCAACTGGGGGCGCTCGGCCGTCGAAGGGCGTTCGCCGCAAACGCCGCTGGAGCACCTCAAGCTGGCGAAAAGAATCGGGCTGCTGCGTGGGTTGATTTTCTCCGGGGTGACGCGCGGAAATGCTCTCTATGGCGAATGGCAAGATTCTCATGCGCCATTCGAGGTGGAGGGCTCGGTACTGACGCGGATTGAAGTGGGCGAGGCCTTGAAAGCAGCCGGAGATTTTTCGAAGCTGCGCGTCTTTGGCCTGAAGATGCAGGCGCTGCCCGCCTCGTTGAGTATCGCGGAGCGTTTGGACTTTGTTCGTCGTAACGTCGCGTTCCTCTCGGTGGCGGTGGCTGAAACGGGGAAGGCGTGAAGGTGCTCGCCGTTTTTCGGACGCTCGCAGCCTGGGGTCTGACGGCGACGGGTCTGCCTTGGATCGTGGCGCTTCACTTTCTGGGGCGACGTGGGCTGATTCCGGATGAGGTTGTCATCGGTGTGATTCGTGCTTGGGGGCGAGCGACTCTCGCCTGTCTCGGCGTGCGGCTTTCGGCGCGGAATCCCTCGACGCTCGAAGACCAAGTCGCGCGCGTGGTGGTGATCAATCACCAGAGCGCGCTGGATGTCCTGTGGGCCGCAGCCTTTTGTGCGCCGGCTCCTTTCGCCATCGGCAAGAAGGAGGTCGTCTGGGTTCCGGGGTTGAACCTGATCTGGTGGGCCTTTGATTTCATTCGCATCGATCGGAAGAATACGCAGGCGGCGATCCGCGCGATGGCGGGCGTGGCCGAGAAAATCCGGCGCGAACGACGCACGCTGTACATCGCGCCCGAGGGGACGCGCACGTCCACGGGGCAGATGCTGCCATTCAAAAAGGGCGCCTTTCATATCGCCATCCAAGGGCAGCTCCCCATCTACCCTGTCGTGGTGAGCGGCGCCTATGAGGCGTTGCCGAAGAGCCGCTTCATCGGCTACCCGGGCGAGATCCGCGTGAAGTTTCTCGAGCCGGTTTCGACCATCGGCCTGGGTGCGGGGGATGTCGACGCGCTGCTGGCGCGCGTGCGGGCGGAGATGGAGCGGGAGTTTCGCTCTCTTTAACCCGTCGAGTTTTTTTACTATTTTAAAAATAATCGACGGGTTAACATGAGGATATGGCCCATGCTCGATTGCGGCACGTCCTTCCGTTGCTTAAAAAAAAGCTGAAATTCTCGAGAGTGGTCACCGTTCAAGGGGCTCGCCAGACGGGGAAAAGCTTTCTCGCGCGCGATATCATCCCTAAGGCTTTGTCCGGGGCGAAGTATGTCAGTCTAGATGATGGCACCCAGAAAGCGCTCGCCACTCAAAATCCCAATACGTTTTTGATCAGCGATGTCTCGGCTCGTCCCCTCATCATTGACGAGGCTCAAAAGGCTCCCGAGCTTTTTGACGCCGTCAAACTCAACGTGGATGAGAATCCTGAACCGGGGAGGTTCATCCTGCTGGGGTCAACGGAGTTCTCGCGCGAGGTTCGAATACGGGAGTCTCTTACGGGGCGCCTTTCTCGCATTCGGATCTATCCTTTCAATCTCGCCGAGTCTTTGCAGCTGCCGCCTAATCCTTCCAAATTGCTGAGCCTGATGAACTCCAAGCCGAGAGTGAGGCGGGCGGATGTTCTTCGTTATCTCGATCGGGGCGGTTTTCCTGGCATCTTTTCAGTCAGGAGCCAGAGCGAGGCTTATTCGCTCTTGAAGGATTGGCTGAGCTTGGTCTGCGAGCGCGATATTCTGCAGTTCAAGGCCTCGCGGCCTGACCCTGAACTTGCCAGGGATATTCTTGAAGTTGTGCCGATTCTGGAACTGGCTGATCCAACCGCCATCATGAAAAAATTGCGGAAGAGTCCCCTAAAAGTGCGCAAGCAGCTGCTGCTCCTGGAGCAGCTCTTCGCCGTGCATCGGCTTCGACCGCATCGCATGGGGACCGGAAAAGCGCGCTACTTGCTTTGTGATTGCGGTTTGGCAGGTATGCTCGGCGCGTCGCTGAGGCATCAGCTCACTACTGCTGCTCTTTCGGAGCAGCTTTCGCAGAGAAGTTACCGTCTAGATGGGGAGCCCACTGGATTCTCCCTGACCTACTACCGAGGGGTGCGTGGCGGGTTGATTGACCTGATTATTGAAGATCGACAACAGGTGGTCGCCATCAAAGTGATGGATCGGGAGCAGGTCGATCTCAGAGAGCTTGAAATCCTGCACGCCTTTGAAGCGAAGATGCAAGCGGGCGGCGAGACGAAGAAGATCACCAAGATCGCCTGGGGTCCTTATCTGTCTCGGAGCAACATCAAGGGGGTTGAGCTGTGGCCTTGGGAGTCGCTTTTTTGAACGCATTGAGTACAGCTAGGCTGCTGTGTATTCGATGGGTTCTTGGATGGGACTTTGAGGTGAAAGCGTTTCGATGGATGTTTTCAGCGTGATTCCTAATTTTTCAGCGAAAAAGATCCGAATGAAGACTTCGTCGGCCCGCTCCAATCGTCGATTCCGAGCCTTCTCCCAGTTCAATACTGTAGGGTGGGTAACGCCGATCGCTGTTGCGAATTCACGAACACCCAAGCTGAGCGTTTTTCGGATGGCTTTGAGCTCCTTCCCTCGGATCGGGCGGGGCTGAGAAATGATCCGGGCCGCAATGATCTGGTCGATTTTTCGGAATCGTTCCGCGCTGACCACCGGGCCATGTTCCTCGCTGATTCGATCGGGCCTTACATGAACGGTAATGTAATCGAGTCCGAGGTAGTTCTTGAACTCCAGCATCTGGACTTTAGTCTTTGTCTGTCGAGTTGTCATATCCCGTCTCCATCCTGGCCTTCATCAAAAGACCGAAATGATCACCGCTCCTGCTTCGTAAGCGGCGACGACCTCGAGATCGTCACCGTCCAAATCCAAACCCTCAAAGATGATTTTTCCTTTTGCTCTGTCTTGTACTTTCTCATGATGAGAGGTCCGAGCTGCATTTTGGATATCAGCCTCAACCACGCCACGTTGATTCATCCGACTCTTGGCATGGAAAGTCAGACCGAAGTCGCCGGATGCGACAAGATTGAGAATCAGCTTGATGAGCTCCGGATCCGTCATCCTGGTAAATAATTTACCACATCCATCTTAAAAAGCAAGTATGCCAATAAATAGGAGTTAATCTAGGAGCCCCCGCGCCCTCAGCACGATCGAGGTCCAGCCATCGAGCCCCAGGCCGGTGATGAGGTTTTGCAGGCGTCGAATCTCGGCAGGGATCGCGTCGTGCTGTTCGGTGCGCCAGGCGATGAAGTCGAGGGTGGCGCTCCAGGCGAAGCGTTCGCTGCGCCGGAGGGACGCGTGCTCGCGCGGGAAGGCGCGCCAGTGCGCCAGGTGCGCGAGCTCGTGAAAGAGGAAGTACTCGAGTTCCCCCGGCGGCAGCGCGAAGGGGGCGAGCGCGACGCGCGCGTCTCGAAGAGAGGTCGCGGCGACGGAGTCGGTGCCGAGGGCCACGCGCCACTCGGGGGTCCATTCTTCGAGGGAGAAGCCGAGGTCGCGATACTGCGACCAGGGCGAGAGCGAGAGGCGCGCGAAGAGTCGATCGCGCAGCTGCTCGAGGTAGCGCGTGGAGAGGTCGGCCGGGAGGGCGCCTTCGAGCGCCGCGCGCGTGGTGCTTGAGTTGTGGAGGGTTTTCAGGAGGGTCATTTCGTGCTGGAGGATTTCGAGGCGCCCGGCGGTGAGGTGCGATTCGAGGCGACGGTGGATGTAAGTCGAAAGGTGCGCGCGCACTTCTCGGAGAAGTCGTTCGCAGTCTTGAAGGGAGGAGTTTGCGTCGGCACTGGAGAGAAACACGATGCGCTCGATCCATTCGAGGGTCAGGGGCGTACGTGGCGAGAGCTGCGGCAGTCGGTTGGAGTCGAAGCTGAGCACTGCGCTGACCCGCGCCTCGCAAGAAGCAGGAGCACCCCCCGCCGCTGGCGCGCCGGGTTCGGCGTGCGCAGCGTGCGGGAGGTGGATTCCGAGAGCGAGGCTGAGGGGGAGCAGGGCGCGGATCATCAATTCTCGGCTCCGGGTTCGTCGAAGGCGAGGCCGGTCACTTGACCGAGCGACTGGTCACACAGCGGGATGATCGAGGAGGTGACGACTTCCATCAGAGGGCGCTGGATCTCGCGCGTATCTCGCTCGAGGTTGGCGGGGAGGTGGACCACGCATTGGTGTTCAAAGTCATCGTTTTCGTATTCATACGGACTGCAGAAAGCGAGGGGGGATCTTCCCAGGCGAGCGAAGAAGTGCGCGCTGCCTAGATAGAGTTCGCGCCTCATGCGGGCTCGAAGCTCGTTGTACCGCTGCGGATCGCAGACGCCGTCTTCGCTCACGGTCGTGAGCGCGAGGGCGAGCAACGACTGGCTTCGATGCCCGATTTCGAACAGAAGCTTCTCTTTTAGAGTAGTTGCAACAATCGGTTGTGTCGCACCTTCGAGAAGGCGAAGACCTCTTCGGATGCCGTAGGCAGTCCAACCCATTTGGTAGGGGCCCCCGGTTTCCTCGGGATTGATGAAAGCGGCCATCGAGTTTCTGACCACGGAAAAAAGAGCATCAAACTCCTCCGCTTCGACCCATGAGGCGGTGTCCGCTACGTTGAGGTGGGACTGAATCCACCTTCGCGCATTGCCGATTCGGCTGGCGAGTTGTTCGGGTGAGGCCCGGCGACCGTCGATCGCGACTTCGAAGCGCTCAATTTCTCCCATGCACTTCCAGGTGAGGTCGCGCGCGCGAGCGAAACCGCTTCTTCCGTGGTTGTCGATGAAGTGGGTACTGACCGTGAGGGCCTCCGGGCGCGGCCAAAGCGAGCTGTCGAATTCATACCGTAACTCGTAGTGGGATCCGGGTAGTGCATTCATCTCTTTATCGTAGACCCGAGCGCGGCATCTTCGACGGCTGGTTGATTCGAATTGCCTTACTTTCGCCAACAGGTAGATCTCGATTCGTGCGGGAAGGAGGCCGAGCCCGTCGGGGAGATTTCCACCTCCGGTGCTTCCCATGCTTCCGCCGGCGAAAGCGGTGGTGGTGGTCAGTAAGGTCAGTGCGATCAGTTTGAGCGTTTTCATATTATTTCTCCTAAGTTTAATATTTTTAGAGGGTCTAAAATCCGACTTCGAGACCAGCGATGAAGCTGAGGGCGTCTCGAATTTCTCCTGTATCACCAGAGTAGATCTCCAGCGCTCGGTACTGGACACGAGCGAAGCCTCTGAAACGGGTGAAGGCGGGTTCGTCTTCGAAAATGACTCGAATCTCGCCGGATCCTTCGAAGAGCGTTCCTGGCTGAGTATCTGCGTTACCTGCAACATGGGCTCCCATGCTGCCTCGAACATTTCCGACGAGTTCGACACTCCAGCCGCGACTGAGTTGAGCACCGAAGCCGGCGTTTACGCTCATATCTAAGGCGTGGACAAAGTGGTCGCTCGACTCGGTATGGGTAAAAGTATATCCCGCTGCTTGCATGTAGACGTCGAGAATTCCATAGAGAATTCCATTGAGCGTGTTTTCCTCTTCCTTGAGGGGGAAATTAAAATACAAGCCTATGAGAGAGATTTGAAGTCTCTCTTTGATTCCAATGCTAGTGTCGCGCTCGAAAATGGTAGGAGCGACAAGAATTCGTACGTTTCCGTTTCCCGGTACCATGTCAGCCAGCTCCCGCTCATAAGGCGTGAAGTTGATCTTCACCCGCGACAGCGCGTCCGCGCCCGAAGCGCCGGGCGAGAGCCCGACTTCGGCGGACACGGCGAGGATGGTGTCTCGGCGGTAAGGTTGGCCGCTGACGTCGACGCCGTCGAACTGCGCGCGGAGGAGGATGCGGGTATCCGAGCCGACGATCGTTTCGGTGCCGCCACCGACGATGAACATCGGGCGACTGCGTGGCACGTCAGAAAGTTCAGAGGCCGGAGTAGGCGCGAACGTCGGGGCCCGGCGTTGGGGGGCTCGTGCCGAGGTGGGCTCCGCCCACGACGGCACGGCCTTGGCGAGAGAGAGCACGATCAGAATCGCGATCTCGATGGTACTGGTTTTCCAAAACTGCTTCATAAACGATTTTTCTTTCATGGGGTTCATTGGGGGTTCTCCTGGTTAATGGGGTTTGGGGTTACGGGGTTCGATACTCTGAAAAAATTGAGATTGAGGTGGTAGATCTCGGAAGGCTTCGTCTCCCGGGTTGCCTCGCTGATCCGCGCGACGAGGTTGCTTCGAAAGCGCGCCATCTCCTCGTGCACGATCGACAGATGCTCCGGCGCGATCGCGACGGTCTCGGAGCCGATGTACCGCTCTTGCGGGCTCTGCTCCTCCACCGCCTCCTCGGCTTTTTTCAACATTTGAAGATGAAACTTTCGCAGCGCCGGGTTCGGAGTTTTACTTTCCGCGCGGGCGGATTCCTGCCAGCGAGTGGCGCGGCCGTCCGGCTGGCGCTTGAGCATCCCCAGGCGCTCCAGCCGCTCCATCCCCGCCTCGGCCTCGAACTTCGTGATGCCCAGACGAGCGGCGACACTTTCGCGAGTGAGACGCTCGCCCGGAATCTCCGTCATCATGAGAAGCGGGAAATGGTACCAGTCCGAAATCAGCTTGAAGGTATCGGTTGAAATGTCGTGCGGCGCCTTCTGGCCGGCCAGTTCGCGAAGGCGCTCTTCGAGAGTCGAGCGCGTATCCGGATGCGCGGTCTGTTCGTACTCGACCAAGAGGAGGAAGTACTCGCGCTCGCTGCCCTCGAGTTCGAGGTGGTCGGCGACCTGAGCCGCGCGCTCCGGCGAGAGGTGGGCCTTGTCGTTTAGAATCATGGAAAGGTGGGAGGCCGGCACGTCCAGCGCCCGCGCGAAGGCCCGCAGTGAGTAGGACGAGTTGCGGCCCCTGCGATCGGAGAGCGTCGCCCTCAAGAAGCCTCGGTAGTGTTTGTGCTCGGTCACCATGAAGGGGTATTAACGCATAGCATTATCGCCGACAAGCTTGAGTTGAACAAACCGTTACTAGTGACATAACATTGGATTGCTTCAGTCTTCTATTGATTAAAAGTAGATAACCTATTGGAATAATATCTATTTTTATCGAACAGGAGGGATGTTTGACCTTCTCCTGCGATCCTTACGGTAAGGCCACGACGCTCAAGCGAACTCCCGGCGCCTTTCCAGGCGTTTTGTGTGTGGCCTGATGATTCCACGCTGTACCTCTTCACGACGCTGAAAGTCTCAAAGCGTGACTTTCGGGGCCGTGAAAGCGCTTAGCCTCGGGCCGGGCGTCGTCGAAGGTGAGATAGGAGCCCTAGAAGTGAAGCAGCGCCCCCGTAGTCACCCGCAGGTCCGCGCCGGAGGATTCCTGCCGCGAGCCACCGTCCCAGTCGATGGTCTGGTGTTGCAGGAGCGCCTGACCCGAGAGGAAGATCGAGAAATAAGGCAAAATATGGAACTCGTTTCGGAGCTCAGTTTGCGACAACACGCCTGCGGTGCCGCAATCCGCGCCGCCGGTGCATTGGCCAAAGAGCGTAGCTCGTAAGGTTTGATCCAAGGTGAGTCGATACACGTCGCCCACCATCAAGCTGACCGCGCCGGAAATCGCCGGACCCCAGCCCATCGACTCGACCTCGGGGCCGCCCTGGTTGACGATGTAATTTCCGGCCGAAATGGAAAGAACATCCAGCGCCGCTCGAATTCGCAGCAGAACCCCGTTTGAAATTCTCAAGTCGGAGCGGACAAACAGGGAGGCAAAGGTCCCGGTGACCTGCCAGTTGAGCTGATTTCCCTGACTCTGGGTAATCTGGGCCCCCAGCATATCGACACCCAGTTGCGTATAGTGGCCCGTAGTGCGCCAATCCTCCGAAACGTCACCTACACCTGCGCGGACATCGCGGAGACCTTCGTGGCTTCCCACGTCGGTGACCATGTGAATAAATCGGATCTCCATCTGAAGGTTTCTCAGGTCACTCCCGCTGGTCACTCCGGCAAAGGCCACGTCCACGGCCACGGTCGGGATGAATGCATTATCGTAGGGGTTGCGAGCCAAGCCGGGCCTCAGGGAGAGAAAGAGGCGCGCGATTCCTTCCGGATTCTCGAGCGCTTCTCCGGCCGCTCCCCCTCCGGCCAGACCCGTCTCGAAGGTGTCTGCGTGATGGGTCGGAATGCTTCGATTCAATTCGGTTTGGAGTCGTTCCCTTCTCGCCGCATGGAGCGTCTCGCGGAACGTCGGTGTATGGATCTGCGCGGACGCTACCGAAGGCGTCATCGTGATGAGGGTGATGATCAGTCGATAAAAGAGGGGAAGAGGTTGAATGGCTTGGGCAGTCACGGGAGGTCTCCTGGTTATGAATTAACGCATTGCGTCACTGCTCGGTTATACGGCCTTTTTTTCTGAGTGGACCGGAGAAATACCGAACACTTCGGCATTCCGGTGGCCAAACCCCCTACCTAGAGCAAATAATGGGGGATGGATCTCGCCGCCCTCGAAGCACTCGTCCAGGCTCGGCAGACGGATACGGCTCGGGGCGAGCTGCGAAAGTGGGAGAAGAAAACGCGCCGAAATCCTGAGCTTCTGTGCTGGGTCTGCGACGGGTACCGACGTCTGGGCCTTTATGATGACGGTTTTCGATTCGTGCAGCCGAAGACCGCGATCAAACGCACTGAAGCCACCGATTCGATGGCTGGGATGCGGCTGCTCTGGGCCGCGCGGTTTCTGAATCTCCTCGGCGCCAGTCCCTACGCGCTCGAGCTGGCGGCGCGGATCAAGCCAGGCGACTGGGAGGATCATCGGATCCTGGGGAATCTCTATCTTTCGAACTTCGACTCCGAAACCGCGCTGCCGTATTTCGAAATAATGCTCACACTCTGCCCGCCTCGTGAGCGAACCTCCTATTTTGCGCGGCTCAGTCGCATCGATCGGGCCGATGCGCTCGACGGAGTGGGGCGGGTGGCGGAAGCCCTGGATGAAGTTCGGGCCGTGGAGAAGGAATCCCCTGAGCCCTATGCGAAGGCCATGGCCCTGCAAGCGCAAGGCGAGTATCTGGCTCGGGCCGGAAAGTTCGCGGAGGCGCTTCCGGTGCTGGAGAGAGCGGCCCTTCTTTTTCCGCCGCAGGATCATACGGTTGATTCCGCCTTTCTCTGGAAGTGGCTTGGCTATGTGGAAGCCCGTCTCGGCAATCTTTCCCGGGCTCGCCAGCTCTTTTCTCAGGCGCTTTCCGACCTGCAAGTCGCTTCCCAGCGCCCGGAAGCATGGCTGGATGTGATTCGCCTCCAGAAGGAGTTGGGGTTGCTCGGCGCCGCTGACGCTTTGGCTTTGAGTCGCTATCCGGGGTTGCCGGCGGGATTCTTGCGGTGTTTGCCGCCTCCGACTGTCACTGCTCCGGGGGAACTCGTCATTGATCTGCATCGCGGGGAATGGCAGGAGTCGGGGCGGATTCATTGGGGATTAGATCTTGAACTTCGGCTCGCGGCTCTGTTGACGCTCTCCTTGCCTTGGGGAATGACCGCCGAACGACTCAAGCCGCTGCTGTGGCCAGCGGATCTTTATTCCTATTCTCAGCTCGCCGATCGCCTGCGCAAGCTGCTGACGCGGATCGAAAAGCGGTTGCAGGCGACGGTGATCGATCGGGCCGGATTTCTGGTTCTCGAAGGCCCGCCGATTCAGGTGATTCCTGGTCACGGCGGAGGTCGCCCTTCTTTTCTGGACATGGACGGACGTGACTCGTTCACGCCGGGAGAGGCGGGAGACTACTACCGCCTGAAACGCACGCAGCGCGCCCATGTTTTTCAGCAGTGGATGGATAAAAAATGGGTTCGGCGCGAAGGGAGTGTCGCGCGCCCTGTTTATCGCGTGGAAAAGGCCTGAATATCGGCCTCGGCTTGTACATACGCGACGTTGAACTGCGTGACGTGACGCTGTCCCAGTGTTACCAGGTCTTGCGTGAAAAGGCGGCGCGCGTACCGGAACGCGCATTGCGCGGATTGGCCGGTCACGGCCTGCGGGCATTCCTGTTGAGCATTGAGGTCGAGCTGGTTCAGCATCGCTTGAAAATCCTCTCGTATGCGTGTGGTCTCGGTACTGAACGCCCGGGTGATCCGACTCTGCGATGCATAAGCTTGATTCTGCCTGGAAGTAGGCAAGCTCAAGGCCCAGGATAAATAAGTCAGCTCGGCTTCGCGCAACCGGCGTCGCGTCGTGTCGTCCTGAATTCGCATGGCCGATTGGACTTGTGGGATCACGGAGTTCGTCATCCACGCGCCCAGGTCTCGGCATTCCGTCGCGCGTTCACCGTGCGCGGGGCTCAGGACGCAACGTCGATACTCCTCGGTCTGCTCAATCACCGCGAACGCGGTCGTGTTCGCATCCAGATTGGGCATCAGCGCGTTTCGATAAACGTCGGCGAAGCTGCGCAAGCGGCTCGTGAGTTCGGTACGAAACCATTCATCGTCCCGTTCCTGCCGGACGAGTTCCGCCACCGCTCGTGAGAGTTCGTAGTTGCGGTCTTCGCGGCCCGAAATTCCGTAATATTCATGAAACACGATGATGGCTTGCAGATCCGAAAATTCACGCAGCATCAGCCATCGGAAAGGGTCTAGCTCGATGAACGGGCTTCCTACGCCTTGGGTGGCCGTCACCGGAATCTGTTGGAGAAGTTGAGGAGTCTGTCCTGGGTGATCGGGTGAGCAGCCCGGCTGTTCGCCGGTCACGTCCGGGTGATATCGGCACAGATCGAGCGACAGCAACAGGGGCGAACGGGGCACGACCAAGGTTCCGGCCACGACTTCCTGGAACCGCGCGATGTCGAGGGTTGCAAGCTCGACGGGGAGAGTGCCGTTGTGCCGCCAGCGTTCGAGCATCTTGCCGACCCGTCGGCCCAGAATGTTGAAGTCGGCCGCCGCGCCGTCGCCGCCGCCGCGATCTGAGCCATTTCCGCCCTCGGCGGCTTCGGCGGAAAAGCCCAGGGGGAAGGCCGCGCTCAGGAAGAGGCAAAGGGGCAGGATTTTTGAAATTCGAGTGAGGAGCACGGCGCTCTGTATCAGCAAATACTAAAATACTCAACCATTAAGAAAGTGCGGAGAATACGCGTGCCGAACGCTGTCGGGCCACTCATTTCGGCGAACGCGAAATCGCCAGCAGCCGGGGGTGCCTCACCCTTCCTCGGCTTGACCCTTGACGAGGTATACCCGATCAAGGTATATTAAAAGTGTGGCTATCCAGTCTTTTGCCGACAGGGCGATGGAAAAATATTACGAGACTGGAAAGACAGGCAAAGTTGGCTGGCAAAGTGTTCATGCGGTTGCTCTGCGGAAATTGGATATGGTTCATTATGCCGCGAAGCTTGCGGATTTGAAGGTTCCTCCCGGAAATCGTTTAGAGGCGCTTTCGGGTCGGCTACAGGGGAAACACAGCATTCGAATCAATGACCAGTGGCGGGTCGTGTTTCGATGGACGATCGCCGGCCCAGCCGAGGTTGAGATTACGGATTATCATTGAGGGGAGGAGAGTTGTTTTATGCTTCAGATCAAACGTAAGCCGACCAGTCCTGGTGAAATTCTGAGCGAGGAATTTCTGAAGCCTTTGGCTCTTACGCAGGGGACTCTGGCCAAGCACATCGATTGTGACGTGAAGGTCATTAATCGGATTGTGAATGAGCGGAGCGCTGTGACGGCCGAGATGGCTCTTAAGCTCAGCGCAGCGTTAGGCACGAGTCCTGATTTTTGGCTGAATGCCCAAAAAGCCGTGGATCTTTACAAGGCGTCCGGTAAACTTCGGAAGCTGCCGAAGCCGATCGCAGCGTAGGCGAGTTAGGAAGGGAAGTTGATGAAACGTCAACTTCCGGTATATGGGAGACCTGTTTCCTCGCGGAAAGTGGGTGTTTCATCAGCTTTTCAAACAGAACATCGCCCGTCGAGCCCTGACGTGACTGCTTGCGTCGCGACTCGACGAGGTATCTCTAGAAACTGATTGGCGCGCGCCTGGGACGTTAAGCGAGTATGGCTTTTTCCTTGGTGAGGAACGCGTTTCTCTGGGATGCTCCCGCGCATGGCAAACCTCGATTACAAGGCGGCCGGAGTCGACCGCGACGCGGCAGATCGCCTGGTGACCCGCATCGTGGGCCTCTCCAAGAAGACCCTGAACAAACGGGTGAAGAGCGCGGTGGGCGGATATGCGTCGCTCTACGCGCTTGACTCGAAGCGCTGGCTTGCCGCCTCGACCGATGGCGTGGGCACGAAGCTCAAGCTCGCCTTTGAGCTGAACGAACACCGCACGGTGGGCATCGACCTCGTGGCGATGTCGGTGAACGATCTGATCTGCGTCGGCGCCGAGCCGCTCTTTTTTCTCGATTACTTCGCCACCGGCAAGCTCGATCCCGCTGTCGCCGAGCGGGTGCTTGAAGGGATCGTCGAAGGATGCCAGCAGGCCGGCTGCGCGCTCGTGGGCGGCGAGACGGCTGAGATGCCTGATTTTTATTCACCCGGTGAATATGATCTCGGAGGCTTCGCCGTCGGCTTCGTCCAGTCGTGGAAGGTGCTTCCGAAGAAGAAGATTAAGAAAGGGCTCGCCCTGATCGGTGTGGCATCAAACGGCACTCATTCCAACGGCTACAGCTTACTGCGCAAGCTTCTGCCCGAGGCCGGGCCCGAACGCAAAGAGCGCGCGCGCGAGCTGCTGACGCCGACCCGCATCTACGTGAAGTCGGTCGCGCCGCTTCTGGAGAAGGGGTGGCTGGAGGGGCTTGCGCACATCACCGGGTCGGGCTTTCTCAATGTCCCGCGCATCAGCGACCGGGTTTCGTATCGAATTGCGCTGCCTCCGCGTGGGGAGCTGGCGCCTGTTTACGCTTGGGTCGCGGAGCAGTCGCGTTTGGATTTCAAAGAGCTCGCGCAGACTTTCAATCTCGGACTGGGCCTGATTCTGGCCGTCGAGCCGAAGCGCGTCGACGCCGTGCTGAAGTCGCTTCGCAAAAACGGTGAGCGCGCCTGGCCGGTCGGCGAGACCGTGGCATTGAAGAAGGGCGACGTCTCCGAAGTCGAAGTGACGCAAGACGGAGAGCGAGCCTTCCTGCGCTATGAGTGAACGAGGCGTGTTTGTGAGGCCGTATCGAGCGAGTGAAGTGGTCTCGAGCGAAATGGCCCCTTTCCCCGTCCTGGAAAAAAGAGGGAAAAAGACTTCCTTCGCCAGGACGGTTTCCGCTCTTCGAAGGAAGGCCAGGATGGCCGTGTCTTTTTCCCTCTTTTTTCCAGGACGGGGAAAGGGGACCGCATGACGAGCAATCGCTTCGCCCCTGCCCTAGGGCTGACGCCCACGAGGTCCTACCTCGTCGGCCAGGGCTTCTCGCGTGAAGAGCTGAAGGACGCTCTCCTCGCGACCGGCCAGGGCTTCGTCGCCGAAGCCGTGCAAGGGCTTTCGGACCTCGCGTTGACGATCGTGAACGTCGAGCGCGCCGAGCGGAAGCGGCCGCTGCTCAGTCGCACTTCGATTCTGCGCCCCACTTCGAGGCAGGAGATGGCGGGCCGATTGCTCTCCGAGCCCCGCCTCCGCGAAGCGCTCCCCGAGCTTTCGCGCCTCAAGCGACAGACTGCCTTCACTCGCCGTCTCGACCGGGCGCTGCAGGCGAGCCGCATGGCCTTCGCGCACGACGGCGAACTCTCCGTGCTGTTCGAGCGCTTGCTCGAGCGCGGACTCGAGAACCCGCTTCGTGAGGAATTCTTTCGTTTTGCGCAGGCGTATGAAGCCTATCTGGATGCGAAGAGCTTGCGGGATGAGCCGATGCTGCTCGCCGAGGCGACCCGCGTGTTGAGCGAGCGCGATTGCCGCGTCCTCTTGGATCGCGAGTGGGTCTATCTTTCGGCGGCGCGCCCACAGGCTCGAGAAGAAGCCTTTCTCGAAGCGGTCGCGCACCAGGGGGGGTGCGTGGTTCGCGAACCGCTTCAGGTCGGTGCCCAGGCGGGCCCGATTGAGTGGGAGCGTTGGCATACGATCGATGATGCCGTCGAGGGCGTGGCCGATCAGGTCAACCCGGAGCGCGATGCGGTTTTGATCGCCGACTTGCCCGAGGTACGTCGCAGTCTTTCGCGTGCGCTTCGCGATCGGGGCATTCTGCTCGAGGACAGTCGCGACCCGACGGCGCTTCGCATGAGTGAAGAGCTGAAGCTGGCGCTCTTGCCGCTACGCTTGGTCGCTCGCGGCTTCGAGCGAACTGACGTGATTTCTTGGTGCCTGCGCGCCCGAGATGAGGTCGCGCGTGAAACCGCCGCGGCGTGGGTGGATCGAATCGAAACGTTCGGACTTCGAAAAGGGCTGGAGTCTTATCAAAGGGCGGGGCTCGATATTCTGGCTCGCGAGCTGACCGAGCTGGAAAACCTTTTTCAGGGCCGCAAGAAAGTCCCCGAGCTGGCGAATGCGCACTTGGAGTGGGTCAAAAACCAGGAGCCCGGCCTTCAGCTTTGGCTCCCCTTGATCGAGCGGCAGTGGCGGGAGCTCGCCGATGACCTCCGTCGCATCGACCGGCAAGATCGCCGCGCGCCCTTGCTCTATCACCTGACCCGTTTCGAGGAGAGGCTCAACGAGGCGAAGCCGCCCCCGCTTGAATTGAAGGTCCAGGGTGGGCTGCGGGTTTTTCGCCTGTCGCAAGCGCCGCTGCTCTGGGCCGGGCGCCCCATCGAGCGCCTGTTCATCGTCGGTATGCCGGCCCGTTGGCTCGATGAGGAGGGCGAGGGCGACCTCGGGCTGACGGAGCGCGAGCGCCTGGTGCTCGGCCAGGAGTTCGCGGTGCGTTCCGGGGCCTGGCGGCGCGAAGAGCGCCTCGCGATTCTCCAAGCTTGGCGCGCGAGCGCCGAACAGTGCGTGGTGGTCGACGCGGAGTATGATCTCGCGGGTCGTGAGATGGAAGGGCTTCGTCCCCTGCTGGTCGAACTGTTTGGGACCGACAACGCGCCGGAGAACCCCGCGAAACGGGACGGCCACGAACGCTGGCTGCCGAGCTTCGGGCCGCGCTCTTGGCTGCCGCCGCTCGATTCCAGGCTTTCGGAGCTTCCGGCCGGGACAGATGTTTCTGCCACGACGATCGACGCTTATTCCCGCTGTGAATTTCTCGGCATTGCTCAAGGGCGGTGGCGGCTGCGCGATCTGCGTGAATCGGATCTCGAGATGTGGGGATCGGCGTTCGGAAATCTTCTGCACGGCGTGGCTCGAAAGCTGGTCGAGGGGCAGGGGCTCGAGCAGGCCCTTGAGGAGTCCTGGCGGGAGAACCCGCCGCTGGGCCTGGTGCGTTCGCGCAGGCTGGAGGCCATTGCGCGCGCCCGCGCCCGCAAGGTCGCCGAAAGTTTCGTCGAGGACGAGCGCGCTTTTCGTGAGCGTGCCGACACGCGGACTTTCGCGCTCGAAGGGCCCGCGCTGCGCTTCGAGCTCGGCGGCTTATTCATCAAGGGCACGCCCGATCGAGTCGAGGAGGCGGGCGACTCGCTCTTCTTGATCGATTACAAAACGGCGGCGCAGAATTTCGGCGCGCGTGAGATGGTCGAACAGACTTTCGGGTTGCAGCTCCCGCTCTATGGGATCGGCCTCCGTAAGTTGACGGGACGGGAAGTCGTCGGAGCCCAGTTTGTCGAGCTGACCAAGCAGGGCGCGCGCGCGCGCGGGCTGCTCTTCAAGGCGTACAACGGAAAAGAGCCGGGAAAACTCACGAATTCGCGCGCGTATGCGAGCCTTCGCCCGGAATCGCCGGGCGAGTTGTGGAGCCTGCTCGAGGAGCGCGCCGCCCAAGTCGTCGCGACCTATCGCGAGGGCTGGGCGCGAGTTCAACCTAAACGCCCGGCGCGCGACTGCGGGAGTTGCCAGCAGTATGATGTCTGCGGACGCCGACGCGTGGATGCTTCCGGAAGGGGGAGCGAGTGAGCGATCTTTCGAGATTTTCTCCTGAGCAGCGACAGGTCATTGAGAGCTGGGGCCAGGGCCTAGCCGTCACCGCCGGCGCGGGCGCCGGAAAAACGACCACGTTGGTGCAGAAATGTGTAAGCCTGGTCGAGCGCAATCCCGAGGCGCGGTTCGCGGCGGTGTCGTTCACGGAGAAGTCGGCGGCCGAGCTGCGCGAGCGGCTCGCTTTGCAAATTCCCGGTGGGATTCGCGGCCATTGGGTGATGACGATTCACGGCCTCTGCGGTTCAATTCTTCGCGAAAATCCGCGCATCGCGGGCTTTGAAGGCGAGGAGCAGATGCTTTCGCTGCCCGAGCAGACGGCGATGTGGGAGCGGGCCTGCGAAGCGCTTTGGCACACAGAGCTGTCGGAGGACGTGGGGCAGGCCCTGGATCGGATGCTCGAGCGCGAGACTCGCGCTTCGGTCATGAAGCTGCTCGTTCGTCTCCGCGAGCTCGAGCTGAACAACGTGCTGGCTCGCCTGGGCGAGACAGGGCAGCCGGATGCTCAGAGCCTGGCGACGCTCGGGCAGTTCGTGCTCGAACGCTATGCCCGCTTGAAGCGACGACGAGGCGGGCTCGATTTCGCGGATCTCGAGCGCGGCGCGGATTTCGCCCTCTCGGACGAACGAGTGAGGCGCGACTACCATCGGCGCTTCGATCTCGTGCTGGTCGACGAATTTCAGGATACGAACCCGGTGCAGGCGCGCATCCTCGAACGCTTCGTGCGCCCTGACCTTTCGAATCTCTGCATCGTGGGCGATCCTAAACAGTCAATTTATCGATTCAGAGACGCCGATGTTTCGGTATTCGATGATTTCTGCCGTCGTCTGCCGGTGCGCGTCTCGCTGACGCGGAACTATCGGAGCCGACCCGGAATTCTCGACTTCGCCAACGACGTTTGCGCGCCACTTTTTGAAGCCTCCGGGATGGAATACGAGCCGCTTGAACCGCAGCGTGAGCGGGCGGAAGAGGGAAGCCCGGTTGATCGCCTCGAGGTCGGCGACCCCAGGGAGCTCGCCCGATTTTTGGTTCAGCAGCGCGACTCAGGCGTGCCGCTCGAAAGCATGGCGCTTCTGCTTCGCAAGATTCGCGGCAACGAGAAGTGGCTACGCGCGCTGGCGGCCGAGGGAATTCCGCTGGCCGTCGCGAGCGGTGGTCTCTTTTGGGGTGACCCACGCGTGCGGGAGATGGTGGCGCTTTTGCGCTGGTGGTCGCAGCCTCTGCATCGCCGGTCGGCGGCGGTTTTCCTGCGGGCGCCTTGGGTTGCGATGCCCGATGCCACGCTCGATGCGTGGTTCCGGACGGAGGGCTCACTTTGGCAAAAATTTCTTGAACAGGAGCACGGGATCGCGGTGGCGCTGGCGCCTTTGCGGTCGCGGACCGTGCGGCCGGGCGAAGTGCTCGAAGCTCTGCTCAGCGCGGATCCAAGCGGAATCATCGAAGGCGAGATCGGCTCGGCCTGGCTCGGGCTCTGGCATCGGTGCGAGGAGCTTTCTCGCGACGGTTACTCGTTTGAGGAGGTCGTGGCGGAGCTCTCCCATGCGTGCGACGAGGGGCGACGCGAGCGCGAGGTGCCGCCCCCGGCGAATCGTGGGCAGCTGATCGTGCTGACGCTGCATGGCTCGAAGGGGCTCGAATTCGATCACGTCATCCTGGTCGATTTCGTCCCGCATGCGCGCAGGCGCAGCGATGCTCCTCTCCTCTACTGGGATCGCGAGCGCGGGGTGTTGCTCGCGGGCCGAGATGAAGAGGGCGAACGTCTCAAGAAAGACCCGATCGAAGCGGACTGGCGCGCGCGCGAGGACATGCTGGGTCTGGCCGAGGCGAAGCGCCTGTTCTACGTCGCGTTGACTCGCGCGCGTGAGCGTCTCGTCCTCGTTACCCTGCGTGCGGAGCCGGTTGAAGAGCAAGGAGAGGACGAGGCTCCCGAGAAAAAGTCAAAAAAAGACCCGATTTCGCCGCTGGATCAGGATTTCTGGCTGGCCTGGATCGACGGCGCTTCCGACGGCGCGGTGACGCGGTGTCGCGCGCCGGAGGCTTCTCCGGCAAAGCGCGAAGCAGAATCTCCGCCGCTCGCGCCGCGACCGCTGAACCGAGCGGCCGATTTTCAAGTTCGCGCCTATCGCCCTCGTCACAGCGTGACGGAGTGGACGCGCGCGGAGGGCGCGGTATTCCGGCCTTCCGCGCTCATCGACGAGACCGAGAAGGAGATCGTGGTGCCGGAGGAGGGCGCCGCAACGAGGGCGATATCGGAGATGAGCCCCCGAGAACTGGGCACGCGCGTCCATGCCGCGCTCGAAACGCGCGACGCCGACGCGCTTCGAATGCTGGAGGGGGAAGTGGGCTCTCGGCGTTTTTGTGCCGCGCCGCTACTGCGCTGGCTCACGGAGAGTCCGTGGTCGGTTCTACCCGCCGGGGCGAGAGAGTGGAATGAACTCGCCTTCGAAGTGCCCGTGGGCAACGGCGAGACCCTCGTCGGCTCGATCGATCGGTTAGTGCGCCTCCCGGACGGCAGGTTTCGTTTGATCGATTTCAAAGTCGTCGAACGAGACAAGGCCGCCGACGAACTTCTGCTGCGCTATCGCGATCAGCTGCGTCTCTACGTTTGGGCCCTCGGACGACTCGAGCCCTCGGCGCGCGGTCGGTGCGAAGCCGGCCTCGTCGTGATCTCGCCCCGAGGCGTGCAAGAGGTGACCGTGGCGCTTGAGCCTCCCGATCAGCTCGACGCCTGGGTGTCTGACACCCATTTGATGCTGGGTGCGTCACAGCGTCGCCTCAATCCGCCCAGTGACCCACTTTAGCTAGAGCTCTCAGGTGGGGGGGCATTTGATCGAGCAACTGACGTGAATGGATGCGAATGGTTCCCGAAAATGACGTTGGCCAAAGGATTCCATTCAGCGAATTCAGCAAACTGAGGTCAAGAATTCCTTCGAAGGATGAGGGAAGCGTCAGGCCTTGTACTGATCTCATGTAACTGAGGTTAAGAGTTCCTTTGAAGGAGGAGGGAAGTGTCAGGCCCTTTGCTGAGGTCAGGTTATTGAGGTGAAGAGTTCCCTTGAAGGAGGAGGGAAGTGTCAGGCCCTCTGCTGATTTCAAGCTATGGAGGTCAAGAAATCCTTCGAAGTGTGGGGGAATCGTCACGTTCTGTGCGGATGTCAGGCTACCGAGGTAAAGAAGTCCTTCGAAGGATGAGGGAAATGTCAGGCCGTCTACTGTTGTCAGGTTACTGAGGTTAAGAGTTCCCTTGAAGGAAGAGGGAAGCGTCACGCGATATGCGAGGCTCAGGCTACCGAGGTCGAGAGTCCCTTCGAAGGATGTTGGAAATGTCAGTCGATGTGCGGATCTCAGGCCACGGAGGTAAAGCTGTCCTTTGAAGGAAGGGGGAAGGGTTAGGCCCTCTGTGGAGGTTAGGCTGTTGAGGTCAAGATCTCCTTTGAAGGAAGTAGGGAAGGTCAGGCCCTGCGCGGAAGTTAGGCCATAGAGGGCGAGATGTCCTTCGAAGGAAGAAGGAAGCGTTAAGCCCTGTGCGGATGTCAGCCTGAGGTAAAGCTGTCCTTTGAAGGAAGTGGGAAGGGTTAGGCCCTGGGAGGTTGTCACCCTGCTGAGGTCAAGATTCCCCTGCATGGATTGAGGCAGAGTTTGGCCCTGAATTGAATGGAGATCAAAATCACTCAGATCAAGATCCCCAAAGTGAAAGGCGATGTTGCCGGACAGTGCTTCTTCCTGTGTGAAGCTGATGCGATGGGGCTCAACACCCAGGACGTAAGCGAGGTCGTTTCGTTTGTCTCTCGACGCGAGTATTTCCGCGACGCGCGGATCTCGGTCGTACCCGAACCCCTCAATCTTGGAGTCGAGTTCATAGAGAAAGCGAAGTTCTTCGCGAGTGGGCGCTTCGCCTTGGGCCATTTTTTTCTCAAGAGCCGTGAGCTGGGCCATGTGGCTAGAGGCTCGCTCGTAACGAGTGCCTTCCGAACCAAAGGTTTCGAGCTTCTGCCGAAGCACGGGGGCCCCAGTCATGTGGGGGTCGAGGTGCTGCTTTGCGGCGATTCCCCGCACTTCGCCGATTCTCTCTCCTTCCATGCGGATCGCGATTCGAGGCACGGTCGGGTTTCCGTCTGTGTCTCGGGTGTAGAAGACATGGAAATCGCCCCCGTTGAGTTGGTGTCGTGCCGTTTCGATACCGACGGTGCACCAGCCGGTATTTCTGTCTTTGATCGAGTTCACGAGTGGGGTCGGGTCGGAGCCTTGGGGGTAGCGGATCCAAACACCCTCCGTTGCCGTTCGATCCGCCGTGCTTTGAAGGGCTAAGTCTCGCAATCTCCTGGCTTCGTTTCCATAAAGTAGGGCAAAACTTTCGGAGCTAGGGTTACGTACTCTTTCTTCAACGACCTTCGAGAGAGCCTCACGGTTCAAATTAGGGAATAGAGTCGTGGTTCCCTTGCTCCGTTTCAGGAATTGCCCGGATTCCGCGTCAAATGGCGCCATTTTGACCATTTCAGAAAAGGCCCAGTACTTCGCGGCGAAGGGATAGGCATCGGTATCAGAGGAGATGAAGTAGTCGATCCATTCATCGAGCGAGGCCTTTTGATCCGCGATCAAAGTCTCGATGAGCTGCTTGCGGACTTCTGACGTGATCGTGATGTTTCCACGGCCTTGTTCGCGTGCGATTCGTCTTTGCAGATTAAAGTAGCTCTCCGGTACGTTGGCTGCTTCGATGACGTAATTTCGGTGGTAGAACTCACGAAGCCTTCGTCGAGTTGCATCACTTTTGCGAGCACTGCCATGGGTGCGCTCGATGACCCGGAGCCAATCCGCGATTCGATCAGCAGGTTGCAACCGGGGACGCGCGTCCGGATTTCGAAGTCGCCGAATTTGTTCTAGCGCGACAGGTGGAGAGGCTTCGAGCTTCGGATACTGTCGATGAAGGGCTTCAGAAATGGTCCGAAGGGTGACGGGGCATGACTCTGCAAAGCACAGAGTAGAAACGGAGAGCGATCCGGCCAATGCCAGAATCACCGAAAAAAGCAGGTTGTTGTGATGCGCCGTCACGGAAGGTGTCAATTTTTTGTTCTAGGCTCCCTACCTCTGATCGGCTTTTTGTGAGGTAAACTTGGGATCCTGTTGTTTTTCAGCGATTTTGTCGCCCATTCATTTTTCAGCGACTTTGTCGCC
>CAYIHX010000029.1:0-17056 GCA_964363305.1 uncultured Bacteriovoracaceae bacterium
GGCACCGTTTGTTAATTTGCTTAACTATTGGTGCCTGGCACCGCAGAATCGGGGACATGCTTCAACGATTCCGCTCGGCGCTGCTCCTTCGGCTCTCCATCGTCCTGATCGTCCTCCATGTGGGGATTTTCGCCGCCCTGAGCGGTCTTTGGAGACTCTCTCCCGTCGAGACCAGCTTGCCTCCCGGAACCCTCGGGCTCCTCACTGGGGGCATCGCCACCTTGTATGGAAGCTTCGTACTGGCCGCTCTTCTCATCCTGGTCCCCGCCTGGCCCTGGATTCAGCGCGCCCGTCGGCTTCACGACTGGCGCACCTGGTTTCTGGAAATCCTGCCCCAGGTGCTCGCGGTTGCTCCGATCGTGATCGCGGGTGCGAAAATTCTCGTCGCCGCGTGGAAAGAGTTTCAGGAAAGCGGCGACTGGACTCACCTCGACCCGGACCAGTTAGCCGCGAAGATCGTCCGCGGGACACGGCCCGAACGAAAATCTGCGAAACGTTCTCATCAAGAGTAGAATCAAGGGGCATATGACTGACCCACACCTCTACGAAGACCTCGAAGCTCGCGGCATCCTCAAGCAAATAACGAGCCCCCTCCTGAAAAGCGCGCTCGAAAAGGAGCCACTCACCCTTTATTGCGGCTTCGACCCGAGCAGCGACAGCCTTCATGTCGGCAGCCTGTTGCCCCTGCTGACCTTGCGACGCTTTCAGCTCGCGGGCCATCGCGTGATCGCGGTAGTCGGGGGCGCCACGGGCATGATCGGCGACCCGAGCTTCAAAGCCACCGAACGCTCCATCCTGACACGAGACCAACTTCAACACAATTTGAAGGGCATCCAGAGCGTCATCGAAAAATTTCTCGATCTCGGCGGTCATATTCCGGCTCGAATCGCGAACAACGCCGACTGGTTCGAGGGCCTCTCCTCCATCGACTTCCTTCGGGACGTCGGCAAACACTTTACGATCAATCACATGATGGCGAAGGAATCCGTGCGCGCTCGCCTGGAAGACCGGGAGCACGGCATCTCGTACACCGAATTCTCCTATATGTTGCTGCAAGCTTATGATTTTCACATTCTCAACGAGCGAGAGAACTGCCGCCTCCAGATCGGCGGCTCTGACCAGTGGGGCAACATCACGGCCGGCATCGAGCTCATTCGACGCATGCGGGCGCACTTCGAGGACGCCACGTCCGAGCCGACGGCGGAAGAAGACACGGTGTTCGGCCTCACTCACCCGCTCGTAACGAAAGCCGACGGCACCAAATTCGGAAAAACTGAAACCGGCACCGTGTGGCTGAGTTCCGCCCGCACCTCTCCTTACGCCTTCTTTCAATTCTGGATTCAAACTCCGGACGCGGACATCGGAAAGTACCTCCGCTTCTTCAGCTTCAAATCCCTGCGGGAAATCGAGGAGCTCGAAGATTCAGCCAAAATCCACCCTGAGAAACGTGAAGCCCAGACGGCGCTCGCGCGCGAGATGATCGAACTCGTTCACGGACGAGAAGCACTCGAGACAGCTGAGCTCGCCACGCAAGTCCTCTTCGGTGGCGACCCGACGAAGGCCTCTGCCGCCGTTTGGAGCGAACTCATGACGGCCGTGCCCACCCACGCATTGCCGAAAGCGCGCCTCCAATCCGGGCTCGCCCTCGTCGACGCGCTCGCTGAAAGCGGCCTCTGCCCGTCGAAAGGTCAGGCGCGCAAAGACATTCAAGGGGGAGGCATCTCCGTCAACAACCAGAAAGTGGCGGAGCAAGCCCTCCTGCTCGGGGACATACATCTCCTTGCCGGGGCGTACGTCTTGCTCCGAAAGGGCAAAAAGAACTACTGCGTTCTTTCGTTCTCAGGCTGAGCCATCAACGCTCGCAGGCGTCTCAGGAATTGACGAGGATGGATGGCCTTATTTGCCCTCGAACGCGAGTAGGAGGACAAGCGGAGCGACCTCGGTGCGCCATCCCGTCGCTCCGCGACGTGCAGGGCAACGATTCGGCACTGCCCACCTTGCTCCGCAGGCGAGCAACGTAAAAGCGGGGATCCGGAGGCCCCCCGCGCCGAATCGCAGTCATGAAAAAGCATCGCATCGTTGATCCCGCGAAAGGCGCAGCCCGCGTGAACCGTCTGGCGGCGTCCCGAGTCCAGATCGGCGCTGTACCCGGCGAGCAGCAAGTCCTCCTCGCCTAAATCGAGCGAGGTGATTTCGTCCGAAATCGGAAGAAAGCCGAAGCGCGCGCCCAGGGTCTCCGCAATCTCGAGAATGGCCCAGTCCCGATCACGATCCTCATTCGGCGAAAGCGTGCCGAGCGCTCGAACCCGAGCCGTCGTCTCCGCGAAGTGGTGCCCTTCTCTTCTGCCGACTTTCACGACGATCGAACCGACTTGCCTCCATCCGTTTCGACCTTCCACGAGGGCACGGGTCACGCAATGAGCATTCGTCAGCACCCACTTCGTGCCCACGAGCGATCCCGTGCAAAGCGCCTGGCGATTCCCCACCCGAGTCACGAGCTGAACGATACTTTGAAAGGGGGCTTCGGAGATATTCGCCTCAACACGACTATCTGGCCCAAAAATATTCAAAAAAATGCCAGACGGAACGAGCTGCGCCGACGCCCCCGCGCTCCAGGCCAGTCCGAGGCTGATGATTCCAGCGAGAGCCGTTCTTGAAGCGGTCACAACTCGGTGCGTTACACCGAAAGAAGGACGGGATCAAGCTTGAAGAGCGGCTCGTAGGCACGGAAGGCGTACTCAGTTTTAAGGCCCAGCCGCTCGCGAATCTGGTCACGGGAGAGCCCTTGGCGATTCCAGAGCACCACCGCGCTATGGCGGAAGAGCCGAGGCGTCAGCTTCGGCACGTTCAAACGAGTCGCCGCGGCCCGGACCAAGAGTTCGACCCCACGATCCGTGATCGGGGTTCCGAGCGACCCCTGGCGAGTGAAGCCCGTAAAAACCCAGGCAAATTTTCGGTCCAAAAGACGCAAATGCTCGACCTCGAAAGCAAGTTCCGGGGAGAGTGGAAGACGGCGCGGTGCTTTGCCACTCACTGAAAGCCAGGCCTCTTTTCCTCCCCGCACCAGCTCGACCTCATCGAACCGAATCCGGCTGACCTCGCTGACCTGCGCGCCCGTTTCGGCTAGAAACCACAGCAGCACCCGGTTGCGAGCTTCGATGGGAGAAGACGACGGCAAAGCGCGAACCCTCTCGATCATCGAGAGGGTATCGAACACCTGCGGAACGCGCTCGACCTTGTAGGGCGCCGGCACCCGGCCTGAAATATCGATGGAAAGCTTTCCGCGCTGATGAAGAAACGCCAACAGGCGCCGGGACGTGAGCACCTTGCGACGACGAGTGTTCGTGCTCATCCCCTCTTTTTTCAGAAACTCATGGTACTCCTCGAGATCTTTCAGCCCCACCTTCGAAAGCGGGGTCTCGCCGAGATAGCTTTGAAAGGTCGCCAAATCCGAGCGATAACTGCGAATCGTGTGCGCGGCCTTCTCCGTGCCCTCGAGATAACCGACAAAACTCCGGATCGCGAAAGGAAGAGTAAGAGGTTCGCCAACACGCTTCTTCTTCGAGCTCATGCCCTGACGCTAGCACGACTTTTCAAAGACGAGAGAGAACCCTTCATTTTTGGCGGATTCTATCGGACAGTGGGCACATGTTCTCGATCGAGATCGAAGCGGATCCGGACCGTTTAGCCGAAATCAGGGGCCCCCAGCGCAAATCGGTCGCCTGGACCCGCTGGTTCGTGATTTTCGGCGGAGGCCTTTTGGCAGGCCTCATCGCACTCGCCGCCGCCCTCTGGCAGGCGGACCGCATCGTCAATACGTTCCTCCCTGAGATTCAACAGTGGCTGATCGCCTCGACCGGCGCGCAGGTCGAGATCGGAAAACTCACCACGGGCTGGGAAAGCTTTCGTCCTCGGGTGCGGTTGGAGCAGGTCACGATCACCGCGGACCCCCGGTCTCCGAGTGAAAGCGCGCAAGCCCGCCTCGCCTTGCTCGATCTCACTCTCGATATCTCCCAGTCGCTCACCGCGCTGACCCCCCGCTTCGGAAAGCTCAACTTACAGCACCTGACGGTCCGCACCGGCGCGCACAGCACCCGTCCGAGTCAGCGCCTCTCCGCGCAAGAGCTCGGCCAGGCGCTGACGAGCCATCTCGCCGCAGGGTTCCGCCTTCAACTCACCGACGCCGCCTGGGAAGGCGCGGAAGATCAGCGCCTGAGGATATCCGAATTAACATGGAGTACCGCTGTTCTAAGTCCCCTGCTTCAGGGGGAACTCTCGTTGACCGGTACCGAGCTCGATCTGCCTCATTTCTGGCTACGCCCGCTGCAGTTCGCGAAGATCGAAACTCCGGTCGCACTCAAGGTCGAAAACAAGGAGAGCCTCCTCACGTTCGGAACGCTGAAATCAACCGTCGCGGATCTGCCTTTCGCGCTGGCTCTCGAACTCGCCTGGCCTGACGCGCTGGACGAGTCTCCGAGAATGGCGCTGCACCTCGACACGGCCAAGGCCGGCCTGGCTCAGCTCAAGTCCCTTCTTCCTTCCGTCCTTTTCTCTCCGGAACTCAAGAGCTGGATCGACACCGCCATCGAGGACGGACAAACCTCCGGACTCACTTTGGATCTCTCCGGAAACATCAACGAATGGCGCAAAAAAGGGCTCGCCGCCTTCGCGGATGAAAAGAAGAATCGACTCGAAGTCACCTTTCCTTTTCAAAACCTCACGCTCGACTATCTGGAAGACTGGCCCAAACTGACCGAAGCCTCGGGACGATTCAAACTCCAGCAAAACCGACTGCTGATCGACTCCCTCAAAGCCAGAACCGCGCAAGGAACGATCACCGACGGCCAGCTCCAGCTGCCGAACCTTACCCAAGAACCCGCGCAGCTCGAACTTCGGGGCACCCTCGAAGCCGTGCCGAGCGAGCTACACACTCTCTTTCAGGACGGCCTTCTCAAGGAACAAGCCTGGGTGCTTGAGCAGGTGACTTTTCCCGCCTCTCTCGTTGCGCAGTTTTCGGCGCAACTCCCCCTCGACGGCGCCACCGCCTCTCAGAAGTATCGGGCCTCGATGAAGATCGAGCGTGCGGCGATCGCGCACCGAAAGTCCGAGCTCGCGCTGACCGACGTCACGGGCCAAGTCGAGCTCTCCCCCGAGGTGATTCAGTTCACGGCCGGCAAGGCAAAATGGGGAGAGCGAGTTCTTGACGTGGAAATTCACTCGCGCGCTGAAGCAGGCGGGCACCCCCGAAAAACGGAAATCCAGCTCGACGGAGCTCTCTCCATCGATCAGCTACGGGAACACCTCCCTTCCCCTTTTTTGGTCACTCGACTCAAAGGAGGCGCTCTGCTCTCCAGTCAAATCATGGTCGAGCAAACGCGGCCCCTCACGACGGTCACATGGACGGGCAAGACCACCGGCGTCGGAATCGCGCTCCATTTGCCCGCGCCTTTGCTCAAATCCGCGGAGCAGGCTTGGCCATTGAAATGGGAGGCCAAGCTTCTGGGCGAAAAACTGAGCCGCCTTCAAATCGTGCTCGAGGGCGTGGCCCCAACCACGTTTCTTTACGACGGCAAGAGCCTCGAAATCGACGCGCTCCTGCCGCCGTTGACGCTGGCGCCTTGGCTCGAACTTCTTTCCACGCAAGAGAAAGCACCGCCGCCGGAAGGCGAATCGCCTCCACTCCCGCTCCACCTGCGACTCCGCTCTCCGCAGGTCGACTGGAGAGGGACGGCCTTCAAAAATGCCGACCTGACTTGGGAACGGCAGCCCACCGGAAGCGTGGTCAAAATCCAGTCGACCGGTGCGCGGGGAATCGTAGCCCTCACGACCAAAGACGGAGGCCCGCAGAAACTCAAAGCGGATTTTTCCCTGATCGCGCTCGATCAGTGGCCCTGGGACGGGCTTGCTGGGCCGCCGCCCGTGGACGAGCCCCCCCCTCCGGCCCCATGGAATCTAAAATCTTGGCCAGAACTCGCAGTCAAGGTGGACCGCCTCATGGTTCAGGACGAGCCACTGGGCGAACTCCGATTTAAACTCGCGCCGAAAGAAGACCGAAGCGTCATCGAATTCGCGCGCTGGACGGCTCCGCAGTTCGAACTCTTCACCCGTTCGGGGCATGTCATCTGGGATCACGGCAACGGGCAAAGTGAATCCTCCCTTGACCTCGAAATCAACCTCAAGCAATTCTCCCGACCCACGCCATTCACGAAATCGGCCGAGAGCTTCAGCGCGTCCGAGGGCCAGCTCAAACTCAAAGGAAGCTGGCCAGGCTCGCTGAATCAGTTCGCGCTCAAACAGGCCACCGGCGAGCTCAACGGCCACCTCCGCAGCGGAAAATGGACAGGGGTGAAATCATTTATTCAGAGCTTATTTAACACGCTCTCGCTGAACTTCGAGGACGCGAGAAAGCGAGTGATGCGTTTTTCTCGCATGACGCTTGATTTCAAAGTCGAGCCCGGCCTCATCCAGGTGCGCGAAGCGCGCGCACTGTTCGGCTCCGTCTTCGCGAAGCTCGACGGCACGCTCACCTATCCGGCCCGCCAGCTCGAGCTGGAGGCCTTGATCACGCCGGCCGTCGAGGATATCGCGGAGGACGAGGTCGGCTTTGTCCCCGAGGAAGGGCAGGAGAAAAGCGCCCCGGAGCGGAGGAAAGACCCCCGGAATATTCTCACGCACCGATACAAAGTGACCGGAACCTGGGATGACCCGAAGATTTCTCTCCGAGGTATTTGACTCTATGCGCCATTCCGTATCATAAGCCCGATATCATGATTGTAAGTCTCCTCGCGCTGTCCTTGTTGTCGACCCTGCCCGCCTCCGCTGGCTCCTGGGGGCTCGAGTACCGAAATGCCCGAACTCCGCAGCGGATTGAGCGCGTCCTGCCGCTGACTCCGCAGGATCGCCTCTGGATGGGGAGAATGCTCTACGGCGAAGTCGGAACGTTGGGACGCCGGGCGTACGCTCTCGTGCTCTACACTGTGGCTCAGCGCCTGTGGTTTTTGCCCGCCTACCGGAGGGTCGATTCCTTCACGACCTTCATGCGAAAATTCTCCCAGCCGATCAATCCCGGCTTCCTCGATCCGAACGGGCGGCTGTGTCGTAAATTTCCTGGCAGCTGTCGCGAAGCCTTGCTCGCCCGCAGGCGGCGCATTCAATCGATGAGCTGGGAGGATCTTCCGGCCATGATCCGCGACACCGTGGACGAGTTCATGAGCGGCGAGCTGGAAAACCCGGCGCCACAGTCGATCGATTTTGCGCGCAGCTACAATGACCGCGACTGCATCTCGAAGGGCACGCGAGTGCTGCTGCGCGATCCGCCCGGCCCTCCGGGCAGCGGCGCGCAGCATGTGTACTGCCGTCCGCGCAAGGGCGAGCAGGCGCCGTTGGTGACGGTGCGGTAGCTTTTTTTCCGCGGGCGAGGTTCTCCGAGAAGTGCGCGCCGCCGCCAAAAAGACCCCGCTTGCATCGGCGCAATCCCAGCCCGATCCTGAATGAGCATGACTCCGAAGGAACCGACCGAGGAAGGCTGGGAAGAAATTCGTCCACTGATGGCCCTGTGTGGACTCGTTTTCCTTCTGCTCGCGGCCTCGAGTTTTGCCGAAGAAGGAACCTCGCCCGAGATCGGTGCCTCTTCTGAGATCCCGACGCTGCCGGACACAGCCCCCCTTGCGCCTGACGAAGCCACCGCGAACCCGCTCGATCCGGGCCCGGCGACGACCTCGCTCGCGCCAGATCCGAGCCTGGTGCCCAGCCCCGAAGAAGAAGCATCCCCTCCTCCTTCGGTCGCCTCTGAAGGAGGAGGGACGATCGCTCCCAGCCGATCCAAAAAATCACGCGTCGCGCCCTACAAACTCGATCGCCCCAACTTCGGCTTGGCGCTCGCGGGCTCGCCGATGGTCGGCGTAGCCGCCGCTCCGTTCAGCGACGTGCAATCCCGCGGGATGCAGCTCCTCGTCGAATACCAGCCCGCTTTTCTTCAAACGATCGGCGTGCTCGGAATCGGCCTCAACGCGGGCCTATTTGTCGGGAATAACGCATCCATCAGCACCCTCGCTAACCAGTGGTCCGTGGGCGGACAAGCTCGTTACCAGCTCCGTTTTTTGCGTGAGCAATGGGTCGTGCCCACGGTGGGCTTCGGGGCGGAATACCTTTCCTACAACTTCGGGGAGGGGCAAGCGGGCTCCTTGTTGATGACCTACCCGAGCTTTGGAGGCATGCTCCTGCTGAATATTTTCGAGCCCGAGGCCGCGGCCGAAAACTACGTGGCCAACGGCGTCTCCCGAAGCTACGTCTTCGGCGAAGCCCGCCTGCAGAACGGAAGCGGCACAGGTGTCAGCGTCAGCGGCCTTGCCGTCTACTGTGGAATTCGGGTCGAACTCTAAAAATTGCAGTTGCCGAAGGTCCCCGTCCCTTGTAGTTTCCGGGCTATCCCTCAAACACTCTCATGACCGTAGGTGCGGGCGTGGTGGAATGGTAGACACGTACGTTTGAGGGGCGTATGCCGCAAGGTGTGAAGGTTCAAGTCCTTTCGCCCGCACCATTTGTCAAAGTATTCGAACCAGAAATCAAAGAAATTTTAGCAGTCGCCCTCATGGCAAGCTCTTTTTCCACGTACTCCTGACTGGCGAAGTCATGCAGGCGGAACCCATCTTCACCTCGACCTTGTGGATGAGTTTTTGAATGATCTTGAAGCGTATTTCCGCCTTATCTGCGCCTTGGGTGAACCGTTGCAAATGATCGAGTAGCCGCTGGTAAGCCCCCCCAGCTCGGCAGGCAGATCGCTCGCCCCCGACTCCTCTACCGACCCCCGGAGCCTCTCCTCCTCAGTTGTTTTACTGAAGAATCCAAGATCTCTTGTTGCCGGAGGTGATAAATTTTGCGCGCAAGCGGACGACGGCGTTTGGTGTTGGGGTGAATATACGTACTGTGACCTCCACCCACCGGCCATATGCTCTCCAAGCGTTGGGACATATAGAGCCTGAAACTCCAACCACGCGTCATCGATTGCTATCAATCGCCAAACAAGCTGCGCATTAATCGATGGGGAAATTGAGTGCGAAAAGGGTAGCCGCTGCCACCGACGGAAGTTTTTGATTAGTGATGAAGGCCCCCGATCTCAACTGGAACTGAGTTGAGTTATCGGGTCTCGCGAAAAGTATGCGATTCCAAATCAATCTTGGCCGATCTGGGCTCGGAATCTGCCTATATTCGCGTCCGACCTAGCCCCCGGCGGCCTGTATCGCGGGGTCGTCCGGGAGAAAGCCTTACGAAGACCAGCACGTGGAAACGTGCGTGGCAGATGAGCGTCGATCGGCCCATTGAGATTTATTTAATGAGCAATCCCATGGATATGTCGTCAGCATAGCTGCCGTCTGAATACCTGAACTCGCGGATACCACGGCCTTCCTGCTGGAAGCCGTGTTTTCGGTACAATCCGATGGCGCGCTCGTTAGAGGCAATGACTCTAAGACTGAGCTTCTCAAGATCTGGGACCTGTCGCGCCCATTCGATCAGTGTCCCAAGGAGTAGCGTGCCTAAGCCTCGACTTCGCCATTCAGGTAATATCCCCATACCAAAATGGCCGGTGTGAGCGGTGCGGCGGCGTGTACCCGCGTGGAAATCGATGTTGCCCACGATCTGTTCCCCAGCCACTGCCAGAATCAGCAGCTCTCTTGGGTTATCGAGCATTCCCCGAATCCATTTGCGATCTTCAGCCTCAGTCTTGTCGAACTCACCAGGCTCCCAAACCTGACCTTCGTTTTGTTCGACATAGGTCCGAACCGTCTCGACCAACGTCTTGGCGTCATCCTCCACCCCATGTCTCAGGATGATCTCGGTTCCGTCTTTCAATTTATGCTTCGTTAACTGAATGGTGGCCATAGACGCGGAATAACATCTTCGCGAGGGAATCGCTACGGCGCACCCCAATCCCCTTGATTACACCAGGTTGATCGTCCGGGATCGCGTGTTCCGATGCACACACGATTCACGCCCTGTTCAGAAATCCAATAGCGTTTTTTCTGGCGGGAGCGGCTAGCGGAGCCTGAAAGGACGCTATTGGGTTAAATGCCTTTCCTCATACGACGGCTGTCAGCCGCGGTGATGCGCATCGTCTGACCAGGAATCTGAAATAGGAGACTTTTGTACAATCTGGCTATATGTTAGCGCAAATCATGAGCTACTTTTACGTTTCCAATCCATACAACGGGACTGACGAACAAAAAGACGAGCGTGCGCGGATCGCGTCCCAGGTTTGCGGGAAACTCCTGAAAATGGGTGTCCACGCATGGAGTCCGATTGTCCATAACCACGCGATGATGAAATTCAACGAATTTACTCTCGAAGAGAGAAGATCACTGATCCTCGATTTTGACTTTTCCCTATTGAAGTCAGCTCATGGAATGATCGTTCTCACAATTGACGGCTGGGAGCAGTCTTACGGCGTCCGTGCCGAAATTGAACTCTGCGAAAAGCTCTCGATCCCGGTAAAATATTTGGACCCAGCTCAACTAGACGATGTTGCAAGCGTAAAGAGGGCTTTGGTGGATTCACCTCTTTTCTGAATCCCGGATGGAGAGCTGAGCTTTTAAAAAGGTTACTTCATAGCTAGGAAGGCTTTGATCCATTCCCTGCGTCTCATCCCGATTTGCGCCGCAAGCAAGCGGGGACGTCGATTCCAGCGAAACCTAGGCGCGCCCTTGCCCAGCATTAAGAACCTCAACGACCGCTCGTATCTTTGCGCTGGATCGTGCGTGATCGGGGAAAGTCGCGCAGATGCGGTGCTCGCCGAAAGCGACGGGTTTTCCTTCCATCCGGTAGGGGCGCAAGCGTCCTTGCTTCACTTCGAGCACGGCTAAGCGCTCCGGAAGTACTTCGTTTTGGCGGCCGCCGCACTCGGATGACTTCAAGATTAGTTGGCGAAAATGGGGCCAAACGAAGCCCTTTCTTCACCCGCATGACCTAGAGTTTCTGCGTTACCGCGGCGGCGATCGTCGGAAAGCTCAGCTCCGCTTCTTCCAGAGGGCTGGGCTGCGCTTGGCGTGAAAAACCGCGAGCACCAAGATTCGCGTGTCTTCGAGAAGATAAAAGACGCCATACGGAAAACGCCGAAGGAGCGCGCGTCGGATCTGGCGATGGACCACCGGAGACGCGTCTGGGTGCCGCTTGATCTGGCTGAGAGCCGCTTCCATACACAGGAGGAATGGCTGCCCAGTCCGCGACTCTGTTCTTCGTACCAAGCAAAAGCGTCCGCAACATCGGCTTCGGCCTCCGCGCGAAAGAGCACCGGAAGGCTCACTTGCGGGAACGTTTCTCAACGCGGGTGCGAACCTCTTCCCACGAGGCCCCTACGTCCGGGTTCGCGGTGACGCTTTTAAGGCGTCGGTCCAGCTCCTTCTTTTGAGCCCCGGTGACTGGCAGGGAACTCGATCGCGCGGCGATGCTATCCCAGATTTCCTCGACAGCGAGGATTTGCTCGGGAACGCTCATTTCAAGAATCTTGGCTAGTGATGAACTTTTTCTTGGCGCCATGTTCTTGATCTTAGCACTGTTTTTCAGATTTTTGAACCGGCCGACCAGCAAAACTGAGTTCAGCTTGAATTCCTCAACTTCCGTTATTTTTTACTTTTTTTGTGTTGAGCAGCCGCGCTCATAGTAGCCGAGCTTGCCCCGTCGCCGTGCGCGGATTTACATAGCCGCCCTATAGTCTCGGACCACGGTTAATGGTTCGACCACTATCGGGCGGCGGGCACCAATTTTCACCCAGCCCAAAAAATCGTCAATTTCTCAACAGGATTGCTTCAAAAGCAAAACGCTCCCATACTTAGCGGGAGACAGACTTCTGGAGGAAGCGAAGCATGACCGACTTGTTGAAGAAACCTTTACCTCTACGGCTATCCCTGATCGTGATTTTTCTGACTCTGCCCGCTTCGGCGGAGCCCCTCGTGGGCCAGCCCGATCCCGAGCAAGACACCTTCCTCATTACCGGCAGAGTCAACCCTCCGGTCGATGCCGATGTCGCCCAAGGCCACGAGCCGATCACCATCGCTCGCAACCTCCGAAGCGTCCGCTGCAACCCGGAGCTGTCGCCGGGCGACCTGGCAAGCCAGGCGCGCGCCGCCAGAAAAGCCGTCGAAGATCTCACCAAGGAAACCGAAAAAACCGATCGCACCCGCACGCTGCGCCGTCTCAGAACCCGCGTTGCCCACTCTTCGAACCGACAGCTCACACGGAAAGCAAAAGAGATCGAACAAGAAACAGCGACGCAGATTGAAAGCTTCTGCACCTCGCCGGTCAATCAGGTGGGAGACGGGCCATCACCGGGCGATTGCCGTCTCTGGTTGAACGCGGTGGCGAAAAACCCTCGTATTCCGGATGGACGTCGTCCCAATATTCCGAGCATCGAAACCCGAGGAAGCTTCCAATTCGTCGGCCCCCACTCGGCCGGACCTCTTTTTTCAGACATCTATCGCAAGGTGCAAGCCCTCGGCGAACAACGCCAACTCATCGACCGCATGACGGCCACGCGCGAGCTCCGCTCTGCTGAGGAAGCGGCACGCCGCCTCAATGCCTCCCGCCAATACTCGTTGGCTGAGCTTAGCCAACTCGTGAAGCGCTATCGCGATACAGGCGCAACGCTCGGTCTCATCGCTCCCTCTTCACCCGGAGAAGCGCGAGACCTCGTGCTGGCCACCTCGTCGACACTTGCCCAAGTCGGCGGTGACCTCGACACCGCCTTGAACGGACGATGTGTCCCGATCGGTGGCGCACCTGCGGCCACTCATCGACGCGCCTCTCCTGGGAATTCGACTGCTCCGGTCGGCTCCGGCAACGCAAGCGAAGCGCGCTAAGGCGTTTGAGCGCCGGCCTCCGCCGCCGCCATGAGAAAAGCCCCGACGCCATAGGCCAGATCCGCCTCATGGCTGACCTGCAGATAAAACCATTTCGGAAACGCATTGGTCGGGCCTGAGATTCCCGTCAAAACAGAAGCACCATCCGGGCGAATCTCGACCTGCGCTGCGACCCGCGCCAAAGCTCGGTTGCCAACCGCGCGCGCGCGCGCGGGCTCGAGCCAGCCTCGCTGCGCGCCTCTCAACAAAGCCGCCGCCACCAGAGCCGTCCCAGAGGATTCCGGCCGCGAGGTCTCGCAATCCATCAACAGCTCAGGCCAATCCCCCGCCTTCGATACTCGATCCATCAACGCCCCGGACAACCGGCGAAAAACCGTCAGAAGTTGTTCCCGCTCGTAGGAGAGCGTCGGCTCCTCCCCCATCGCATCGAGAATCTCGGCAATCGAAACGAGCACCCATCCATTGCCACGCAGCCAGAAGGCCTCTTCTTTCGGAACCACCGAATCGAGCGAGAGCAGATAAGCATGCCGAAAGAGACCCGTCGCCGGATCCTGCAATTGATCGGCAAAAATCAACGGCTGCCTCGCCGCAAACTTCAACAGCGAAAGGTCATGACGGAAATCAGCCCATTGAGCGGCGAAAACGGCGTACATCATCAGCGAATCGACCCAAATCGAGTTGGGGTAGAACCACCGCATCCACGAACTGCCGAGATGGTTCAACGCCCCGAGACGATTTCGTGGGTGCTTGGATACATACTCAGCAACGGCACCGGCGGCTTCCAGCCCAGTCTTTTCTCCCTCGACGCGCGCCAACGACAATGCCGCAAGAGCGGAAGGACAAACATCGCTTCGGTTGATGGTCGGTATCCCCTTCTTGCGCCAGCTCTCCTGGTACTGCGCGAGATAACGAACCATCGTTCGGCGATCTTCATCCTTGGCCGGCAAACTACTTTTGAGTCGATCCAAGCCGTAGAGAAAAACCGCATCCTGCCAGCCCCAATCGAGCGACTCCACCGGATGGCGCTTCATATACGAGAGCGCCACTCGTCGCGCGACTTCGACCCCGTTCACGGGCGACGGCGTAAGTTCCGCAGCTCCGGCGCAGAATCCGAACAGTAGCCATACGAAAACAAACCCGGTCTTTCTCTTCATGCTTCCTCACGTACTTGAGCCCAGGCCGATCGAAGCGCTCGCCCCGTCGCATCAAAGCCCAGCGCCGCAACCAGAGCAGCGGTGGTCACCACAGGGCGCTCAAGATGCGGACTGTGCCCCGCCCCGGGAATCACGAACGTTCGAATCCCCGGCTTTGCTTTGGCCTGCCAGATCTTCGCCCAGGCGGTCGGCACCAAGGTATCGTTCTCGCCCCAAATCAGGCGAATATCCGCCTGAATCTCGCCGATTCGCGACTCAAGCGAATACTCAGTCGGCACATTTTGAATGAACTGCACCACATCAGCCCGAAGGATGAACGACTGAAACTCGTGGGCGACGAGCTTGAACCAGGCCGGCTCTTTTCCAAAAACATGCGGCCTCAAAACAGAGAAACCCACCACAGATGCTTTCGCAAAAATCTGCTCGAACGCCTCCCGTTCATGAGGCTCGCCGTCAACGCCTGCAGGGCAGATGGGAATCAGAACCTTCGGGCCCGTGTACTTGCCGGCCGATCTGGTCGGGCGCAAACCGGTTCCACAAGCCCACGAGTAATAGCTGGCGATCCATCCTCCGAGAGAGTGCCCGATCAACACATGGGGCCGCAGCTCATCGAGCAGGTCACTGGTGGCGCGCATCAACGCATCCATCGAAGAAAATACGGGGTCGCCCTGCAGAAATCCCCCGAAGCCGGGAAAGTCGACGAGCACGACCTCGTCATGCGTTTTTCTTAGAAACGGGATTGCGGCAACCAATACTCCCAACCAGGACAGCGGCGTGTCCCCGAAGCCAGGCAAAAAAACGACGCGCTTTCGTACCGCCAGGGGCGGCAGGGGTCGTCGAATGGGAATCATCCACATGCCGATGCGCTGCTCGCCCAAGCGGCGCTCTTCCCACCGAAAACCCAGCCGTGTGAAGGACTTTTCCGTGACTCCATGCAGCACATGATTCAGCCGAAAGGGACGCATCGACCATTGTTTCATCAAGCTTCGAACCAAAGCAGTCTCCTCCTGACACTGGTTTTTCAGGCACTCCGACACCGTTGTCGCTTAGGCCGTTTCTCACAGCAAGAGAAGACTCGCTCTTTCAACGTCTTGAATCGCTCAGCCGCTGGCACGGGATATGCTGATCCCGAAGCGCACTGAGAAACAGGAAACCGAAAAAGGAAATCAGTATGAAATCACCCCACCCCTATTGGCGTCGCACCGTGTCAGTCTACGCGCTCGCTCTCCTCGCCAGCTCCTCCGCGCACGCCGATCTCGTCCGCATTACCTCCATCAATGGCAACTATGATCCGAACCGACCCGAAGTCGTCGACGTCCAACCGGGCGACGTCGTACAGCTGGCCGCCGACCTTTTCACGGTCGACGCCTCCGGCACGCAATACGACCCGCAAAATCGGCCCCTCGAAGATTTCGTGTGGAGTTCGGATCTTTCAGCCTCTGACGCCTGCGATGCTTCCCGCGGGGAGGACTGTCTCGGACAGAGTCACTTCGAAGTCACCGACTACGGTATCAATTTTTATGTTCCTTCAGACGTCGGACCGGAGCTGCATGTCACCGTGCAATTCCGCGACGGCGGAAGCGCCGAAGGCTCGTGGGATACGATCACGTTGCGAAATGCAGCATACCAGGAAATCCCTTCATACACTCCGCCGACTCAGGTGGTTTCAGACCCTGAACAATACAGCGCCCCCAGCTTTGATTCGACCTATGCGTTGGCCGGCCAGGGCAACTGGGTCACCATCAACGGCTCGCGTTACTGGGTTCCGACTCACTATGCGACGGATTGGTACCCCTACCAGAACGGCTACTGGACTTGGGCCAACGACGACTGGACCTGGGTCTCGTACGATCCATGGGGCTGGTATACCGATCACTATGGCCTCTGGCGCCGCCACTCCACCTATGGCTGGATCTGGTCCGCCTATCCAGATCGCGCCTGGCGCGCGCACTCCGTCACCTGGGTCTACGGCGACGGCTACGTCGGCTGGTATCCCTACAACGACAATTACCGCCAAGGATATCGCCAGGGCTACGCCGATGGGTTCATCGACGGCTACTGGGACGGCTACCGTTCCGGGATGATGTACGGTTCGGTCGGCTACAGCCATTGGATTCCCGGCTACACTTTCGTCGACTATCGCTCCTTCGGCTCCCGCAACATCTATGACGTTCGGTTGCGCGACCCTCGCATGGCTTGGAGTTACTGGCGCCGTTCGTGGGGTGCGAACTCCTACGGCGGATGGCCTGGTGGCGGCGCTCACGGTTCGTCCCGTTCTTGGATGGAATCGCGCTGTGGCTACTCCGTCGCCACGACTCGCGTCGGTGTGCGAGTGGTTGGCGGCCACGAGATGCGCTACCCCGTGCGAGTGCACGAGACGCCCACGGTCTATGTTCGTCCGGCGGGTTACTCCGGTCTGCGTTCTCCGGTCTCGGTCGGCGCAATCGTCCGCCCATCGATGGGCGGCGGGGGCCCGGTCAGTGTGACTCGACCTCTCGTCGGTTCACGCGGCTTAGGCATCGCTCCTCGCGGGATCGATCCCTCGACCGGACGTGCTGGCTTGCTTCCTTCTCGGACACGGACTCCCTCCCTGCCCTCGTCCGAGCATCCGATCTACCGGCCATTGCCTCGAAGCGACGTCGCTCCCGGATTGGGCCGCTCACCGATCGCAGCTCCGTTGCCTGAGATTCGCGCACCCCGGTTCACGCCGGGCACGCCGATTCGGCAGCCAGTGGGGCCCGCGCCTCGACTCGGTGGCGGAGCTCCCGGAGTGACTCCTCCGCGAATGCAGCCGCCGGGCGGATTGCCGGCGCCGTGGAATCCGGGCACGCCCCCGGTCAGTGCACCGCCGCGTTTCCAGCCGCCGGTCTCTGCACCGCCGCGTTTCCAGCCGCCGGTCTCTGCACCGCCGCGCTTCCAGCCGCCGGTTAGTGCTCCGCAGCCGCCGCGCTTCCAGCCGCCGGTTAGTGCTCCGCAGCCGCCGCGCTTCCAACCGCCGGTCAGCGCTCCGCAGCCGCCTCGGTTCCAACCGCCGGTCAGCGCTCCGCAGCCGCC
>CAYIHX010000029.1:17156-19769 GCA_964363305.1 uncultured Bacteriovoracaceae bacterium
TCGGTTCCAACCGCCGGTCTCGGCTCCGCAGCCGCCTCGGTTCCAACCGCCGGTCTCGGCTCCGCAGCCGCCTCGGTTCCAACCGCCGGTCAGTGCTCCGCCTCGGATATCGCCCGGACTCGGCGGCGGCCGGATCTCTCCGCGCTTCCCGCGCTAACAACTTGAGGCCTTGCGCGGAGACGTTCTCTCCACGCAAGGCCTCTTAAATTTCCTCATTTACCGAGGTTCTCCGAGAAGTGCGCGGCAGAACGCGCTCTTTCCCACAAAAATGGCACAAAATAGGCTGAAACCAAATTTTCAGACTGGGGGTCTCCGGCTTCCGCTAGCGCGCTAGCGCGCGCGACTCCGCCCGATGCTCGGGCGTCGCATCCAGGAGCGGCGCCAGCTCCTGCGCGCACCAGCGCCGGGCGGCGACGACCGCGGCGGACTGACTGTCGCCGCCCTGGTCAAGCTCCCACTGCGCCTGCTCGAGCAAGAGGCTGCCGGAATAGGTCCGGGCCAGCGCGAACGCGAAAGAGCGCGCGCCCCCCACGATCGCCGCGCTATCATGACTCGCCAGATGCTTTTCGATCCGGCCGCAGGCTTCGCGCGCCCGCGCCGAGGCTTCGGTGAGCACGGGTGACCGGATCAGCCCTAACCTTTCGCGCACGTCGAGCAGGAAAGGCGGGAACGCCGCTTCTTTTTCCAGCGCCCGCAAGGCATCCAGGCTCAGGACGTTCGTCGTGCCCTCCCAGATGGACAAAACCTGCGTGTCACGAAGCAAACGCGGAAGCCCCGTGTCCTCCACGTAACCCGCGCCGCCGAAGCACTCGAGCACTTCGCTGATGCAGCGGATGGCTTGCTTGGCGGTTGAAAGCTTGGCCACCGGCGTAAGCAGCCGGAGCAATGCGCTTTCGGCGGCTGTCGCTTGATCCGTCTCCTCTTTGCCGAGCAGCTCGATCAGCCGGAAGGTGAGGTGAAACGCCGCGCGGTACTCGAGGTCAATCTCGGCCAGGGTTTCGATATGCAAAGGCTGATCCGCCAGGAGCGCCCCGAATGCCCGACGCTTCGAAGCGTAGTCGCGCGCCAAAACCAGACCGCGTCGGAGATATCCCACGGCGCAAACTGCGTTGTAAATGCGGGTGATATTGAAAAGCGAGGAGATCTTCTTGACCCCTTGCCCCTGTCCGCCCACGAGCCGGGCCCGCGTGCCGTCGAGCGTGAGCTCAGCCGTTGGCAGCGCTTTGGTCCCGAGCTTATCTTTGAGGCGATCCACTTGGATGCCGTTGAGCGCGCCGTCCGCGTCGCGCAATTCCAGGTAGAACAAGCTCAAGCCGCGGCTTCCGGCTTCGTCCCCTTCGATCCGAGCGAGGGTCATCGCCATCTGCGAGGTCGCCGCCGAGGTAAACGACTTATTGCCGTAAAGCCGGTACTGCCCGCCTTCAAGACGCGCGACCGTCGAAGTGCCGCTGACATCCGAGCCCCCCGTCCGCTCGGTCATCCATTGCCCCGAGGTCCAGAAAAGGCTCGGATCGCGATTCGTGAGATGTTTGTAAGCGCGGCTCTTGAGCTGGGCGTCACCATAGAGCTCGATCGCGCGGGCGGCGCCATCGGTCATCGCCAATGGACAAGAGTAGATCGCCGAGGAGGGATGAAAGAGAAAGAGCTTGGTCAGCTGATAAGTGCGAGACCACTCGGCCTGCTTCCGCTCATAGCCGATCGCGATCAAGCCTTCTTCGGCCGAAACCCGGTCCAGTTCTTTCCAGGCCCGCGAAACCTGGACGTGATCGACCCGGCGTCCCCAGGGATCATAAGGCACGAGCTGCGGCGGCTGCGCTTCGGCCTGCTGGCCCAGAGTCAGGATATCGCCCGCAGCCCGGGCCCCCATCTTGCGCAGATCGGGCTCGATCTCAGCCAAGACACCGGGCGGAAGCTTGCGACGGAGATAGTTTCGGAGAACCGGGTCCGCCTCATACTGATTTTGAAGCTCGGGACCTGCCTGGAAAAATTCGCCACTCGGGGATGCATGTGAAGCCATGCCTCGTGATGTACAACGAATCCCCGACTCCGCCAAACAAACGAAAGACGACGTACTTTCTTTCGTACTCATGAAGAAGGGCTCCTCACTCCGGAGTATCCGGGATGAGGAGCCCTTCTTCAAACCCTACGGGCTAGGCGGTCATCTTCCTCTTCGGTCGAGACGGCGGAAGTACTCGCGGTAGGCGCGATCACTGGCGCGTTCAGCGGCAGTCGGGGAATCCAATGGCAGTGGGGGGGCATCATCTGGCCGTTTCCTAGGCTTGATCCCAAACTTTCTATAATTTGCGTCCGCAATCGGACTGGAATAATTAAAAGTAGGGTCATAATGACGATATGCAGCATCAGCCCGTCTATGCCTCTCCTCAATAGTCGGAGAGCGAGTGAATTCCGGGTTCCGGGAGTTCGCAACTACCGGCGCCTCTACACGATACTCCAAGCCATAAATATCGCCATTTTCAGCAACAGCAACGCTCGTCACTGCGGGTTCCGTGACCTTCTCCCAGGCTCCGTTGGCACGCGTTCGATAAACCGCGTGGTCCGTTCCGACGCCATAGATGTCGCCCCTCTCAGTAACAGCAATGCTCGTCACCGCGG
>CAYIHX010000029.1:19869-50597 GCA_964363305.1 uncultured Bacteriovoracaceae bacterium
GTTCTGTGATTTTTTCCCAGGCTCCGTTTGCACGCGTTCGATAAACCGCGTGGTCGCGTCCGACGCCATAGATGTCGCCCAGCTCAGTAACGGCAATGCTCGTCACCGCGGGTTCTGTGATTTTTTCCCAGGTTCCGTTTGCACGTGTTCGATAAACCGCGTGGTCGAGTCCGACGCCATAGATGTCGCCCCTCTCAGTAACAGCAATGCTCGTCACCGCGGGTTCTGTGATTTTTTCCCAGGCTCCGTTTGCACGCGTTCGATAAACCGCGTGGTCAGGTCCGACGCCATAGAGGCTAGCGCCATTGGCGGTCACTGTGAAATTCGTCATCAATTCATTTGCCACCGCGTTCCAATTGCTATCGGGCCGTGCGCTGTAAATGCGCCCGGCAACTTGGGCATTTGCGCTTGAGGCGGTCAGAGCCACCCCAGCGAGCACGCTCAATACTGAAAAACCAAGAACCTCTTTCACTTTCATAGAATTCACAAAGTACTTCCTCTTGAAAAGATTAATAGTATCAAATCCTTATAGTCTTGCACCGCAACACCTTCGTGGATACCTCACAAAGTCGACTAGATTAATACATTAAAAAAACAAAAGACTATCTTGAATTGACTTGCTGCGTCAAAAGCAGCCAGAAACACGAAACATCTGTTTCACCCCTCCGTTCATCTCCTCCTGTCACATTCTCGAACTCATACGAAAAGCCACTCTTAAACATTTTGTATTTATTCACGAATCTCGAATCCAGCGACTAAACATTACGCACCCTATCTCACCTGTGCTCGGCGGCGGGGGCCGGATCTCCCCGCGCAAGGCCTCTCAGATTTCCTCATTCAGTGGCCGTTTTAGAATCGGGCTTCGTAGTACAGACCGAGCGTCGTGTTCGCGACAGACGGCGCTTCGCCGCCCATCCAGTCGTAACGAACGGTCTCGCCTTCGATTCGAATCGCGTCGTTCGGGAAGATCGCGCCGAGCGCGTAAGAAAGCGCGGCCCGGAAGTGGGTGCGAATCGACCGAGCGGGGACATCAGCCTGCACCGCCGCATCCACGTTGCCGCTCACTTCGACGAGGAAGCGGCTGGATCGAACCGCTGCCGAGAGAGCAGCTGACAGGAGGGCCTCGCCGTTGTCATCGAGCGCCTCGAGCGAGGTTCTCCGAGAAGTGCTCTCTACAAAACGCATTCCTTCACAAAAAAATTCACCGATCTCTCACACCGATCACTGTTCTTTTATAAGAATGGTGATATAAGTGCTTAAATTAAGCACAATATCCACAAAATATTCCTCAAAAAAAGAAACACTCCAGAATGAACGCAACCAACGCCAGTGAAGGATCGAACATCACAGAACCAAATGCCCGTCTCACCAACGAGGCTCTTTGGGCTCGCACGTATGCTGCGAGAAATAAAGAACGCGAAGCGCTCGATGAATTACTCGAGCTTCTTCTCGAAGTTGACCGTCGCCGCCTGCACCTCGAACGCGGTTTTGATTCGATGTTCACGTTCCTCGAAAAGGGGCTTGGCTATGATCCTGGCTCCGCCCACCGAAGACTGATGACGTTGAGGGCGATCGGAAAGATGCCAGAGATCAAAGCGCAACTCAAAGATGGAAACGTCACGCTTTCCGCGGTCGCGATGACCGAAAATCACCTGCGACAGATCGGCAAAACGAGAGCCATTCCGCAGGAGGAACGCCGAGAGCTATTCTCTGCCGTAAAGGGAAGAACCAAAGCCGAAGTGGAACTTATTCTTGCAAAAAACCGGCAAGAGCTGGGCCTCGCACCCGAACGAATGCCGGATCGCGTGCTGAGACTCGACACCCGGAGAACAGAGCTCCGTTTTGAAGTGGGTCCTGAATTCATGGAAAGCCTGACTCGCCTGCGCGAGCTCTTCTTTCATCGAAATCCGGAAGCGAAAATGGATGAATTGCTGCTCTATGCGCTGCGCACGACTTTAAGAAAACTGGATCCGAAAGAGCGACACGCAAGAAGAACCGAGAGAGCTATCCAGAAAATGGGCACACTTGCCCCCCCTTCGAACCCAGACCTCGAAAAAAGACCATTCCCGGCCGCTCAACCTTCCGTGCCTAGACTTTTCGAAGAACCCACACTTCCCAGGGAACCTTCACTCCCCCTGTCGACCCGACGTCGCGCTCCTGAACCCACGGAAGACGAGCTTCTGCATCATCCGGCATTTGTCCGCCTCTATGGCACCACTCGCCCACACCTTCCTGCGGCCTCTCGGGATGCGGCACTGCAGGAGGCGGGACATCGTTGTGAATTCAAAGATTCCCTCACGGGAAGACCGTGTGGAGGAGCAGGGACCTTGGAGCTGGATCACCGTATTCCGCTTTCGAGGAGCGGCGCAAACACTGCCACCAACGTCCAAGTCCTTTGCTGGGGGCACCACCGCCTAAAATCAGAACGGGAACGGAATCAGCAAACGAAATCGATCTCGCCGGCTCTTGCCTGCGATGCGTGTGGACCCTCCTTTGGGTTCCGGCCATAATCTTACGAGCTTCGGCTCTCCTCATGGGTGTATAAATATCCTCTATGTTCCTCCGCACGATTCAACGCACGATGTCTACCCTGCTTTCTCTCTTCGGTCTCGCTCTCTCAGCGCTCTTCTTCATCTGGATCGAACGCCATTGCGCGCTTCCGTGGATTCCACGACAATTTGGATTTCCTTGGGTAGACTTGGCCGCCGAGTCGTCCCCTCTTCAAGCATTCTGGAACCTCGCCGTCCTCGCCCTCTTTTTTTTCCTGCCCCATTCTTTGCTCGCGCGATCCTCCATCAAGAGTAGACTCGGTCTTTTTCCTGAGCGACTCTATCGCTCCACCTACGTCACAACGGCAGGACTGGGCGCATTCCTGGTCATGGCGCTTTGGCAGAACACGGGCATCCTGCTCTATGCCGCCCCGCTTTCCTCCGAGGGTATGCTCCTGACCTCCTTACTTGGATTCTGGGGACCGCTCGTCGTCGTCGCGTCTGCCTCGCCTTCAGCGCTCCATTGGCCGGCATTCTTCGGTTTCGCGGCGCAACCCAAGCGGGAGACTCTCTCCACGACGGGCCTCTACGCGCTCTGTCGTCATCCCCTTTACCTGGCGATCCTCGTCGCGCTCTCCCTTTCTCCGCTGCTCTCCCTCGACCGCCTGTTGATTCTCGTCGGCACGGCCTCTTACCTCACCATCGCGATTCCGCTCGAAGAACGGGACCTCGAAAAAAGATTTCCGAAGGAATATGCATCCTACCGCGAACGAGTGCCGCGCCTCTTTCCCTGGCGCCTCTTTGGAGCGCGCTAAAATCTTCCACTCAGGCATTGACGAACGAGGGGTCGCCTGATCGAATCAAAGCTACTTTTAGCCGAGAAGGGAAAGCTACGCCCGAATGAGCAGAACTAGACTGACCGGACCCAGAACGAACCGAACCCGATCGATTCTCAAACAACCGACCTTGCAGTTCGCTCTCTGGATCGGTCGCGGGCTCGTCGGACTCAGTCTCCTCTCCGGATCCTTGGCCCTCGCCGCCCCTTCCGTCAGTCCCTCCGCTCCCGCGCCGCCCAGCGCGCCCAGAAAAAAGACACTCGCCCGAGCCATCACCCTCATCGGAAAACCCCGAGTCGAACTGACGGGTGAGATTTTCGACCTCAAAGCCAGCGATCACCCGCTTGTCTTTCGGTTGCAAAAAACCAGACAGGCGACGAGTGAAGGCATCGAATTCGTCAAAACCCGCTATGAGACTCCCGAGGGAGAGGAAGTCGCCGTTGAACGCCTTTACTATCAGGGTGGAAAACTCTTTCGCTACGAGCTCGACTACGCCTGGATCGAACAGAGCTTCGCGATCGATATCCAAGAATGGACGACCGACTACAAACGCCTCTTCTGGGAAGACCAAAAATACGTCGAGGTAAAAGAAGGCATTAAGCCGAATGTACTCGTCGGCGGTCAGATCGTCGAGTTCGTCCGGATGAACTGGGGCGCGCTCCGCGAAGGAAAAGACATCGCCTTCCGATTCGCGATCCCCGACCGTCAAGAAACTTTCGGATTTGAATTTTCCAAATGGGAAGACTCGACAGTTCCGGAGGGGCAAATGGGGGTGACCATGGCGCCTTCCGCCTTCTTCATCTCCATCTTCGTCTCGCCCCTCCACCTCTATGGCGATCTCAAGACCGGCAAAATTCTCCGCGTCGTGGGAAGGACCTTTCTGCATCACCGCACGCCGAACGGGCTCAAAATTCTCCAAGGGGACATGGTTCTGAAGTATCCTTAGGGTTGATGTCTGACGACCAGCTCTACCCGTCGAGTATCCCGCCAGAGGCCCTCTCCTCGGCTCTGCCGTCAAGCGCCACGAGCGAGGAGTCGTTCAACCGGGAGATCAGCTGGCTTCAGTTCAATGCTCGCGTCCTTCAAGAGGCGCTCGACGCCCGCACCCCTCTGCTCGAGCGAGTTAAGTTCCTTCAAATCTTCACGACGAATCTCGACGAATTCTACATGAAGCGCGTCGGCGGACTCAAACGCCAGGTCGCGCTCGGCATTACGGAAGGAGCACGCAATACCCTCTCCAATCAGGCGATGCTCCTGGAGATCCGCCGGCAGATCCTCCCGCTGCTGCATGCCCGCAACGCCTGCTGGGTGCAAGACCTCGCGCCGGCTCTCGAAAAAGAGAGAATCCTTCTTCTGCAATGGCCGGACCTAGAACGCGAGGAGCAGCTGTGGCTGGCTCAGTATTTTGAAAAAAACCTGTTTCCCGTCCTGACGCCTCTGGCGGTTGACCCCGGGCACCCCTTCCCTTTTCTCTCCAACCTCTCCACCTCGCTCGGCGTCCTGCTTCGCAACCCGCGCGCTCAAAACGGGGAGGAATTCAGCTCCTCCAACGAGTCGCTGTTCGCACGCCTGAAAATCCCGAGCTCCTTCGCGAGCTGGATTCGCCTCCCCACTTCAACCTCTACCGAAGAGAGGATGATCCACATCCGCGAAGTCATCACCCGCAACCTGGATCGCCTCTTTCCGGGGATGGAAATTCTGGGCTCACTGACGTTTCGAATCACCCGCAACGCGGACGTCGAGCGCGACGAAGAGGATGCGGAAGACCTGCTCGAAATGATCACGGAAGAACTGCGTGAACGCCGTTTCGCCCGCGTGATTCGCCTCGAACATGGCCCGAATCCGAATATTACGCTCCGTGATTTTCTTAAAAACGAAATGGAGCTGCTCGATTCGGACATCTACGAGCAAGAGTTCACGGACATCGATTTCTCGCACCTCGATCCCATCTGGGGCGTGAACCGCCGCAAGCTCAAGTACAAGAACTGGATCCCGATCACGCCCGAACCGCTCCAAGACGAGGACGCCTCGATCTTCAGCGTCATTCGCGATCAGGACCTCGTCGTGCATCATCCGTATGAGAGTTTTCATCAGACGGTCGAGCGTTTCGTGCGCACGGCGGTAAACGATCCCCGGGTGATCGCCATCAAGATGGTACTCTACCGAACCGGCGCCGACAGCCCCTTCATTCCCCTTCTGATCCGCGCGGCCGAGAATGGAAAGCAGGTCGCGTGCCTGGTCGAACTCAAAGCGCGATTTGACGAGGCCCGGAACATCCAAGTGGCACGTCTGCTTGAAAAAGCGGGCGTGCACGTGGTTTACGGCATCGTCGGCCTCAAGACTCACTGCAAAGTCACGCTCGTGGCACGGCAAGAGGGCGAGGAGGTCCGCTGCTACGGCCACATCGGCACGGGAAATTACCACGCCAGCACGGCGCGCCTGTATACCGACCTCGGGCTGTTCACCTCGAAGCCGGAATTTACGCAAGATCTCATCCAGCTCTTCCATTATCTGACCGGCCGCTCGCTCAACCGCTCGTATTCGAAGCTGATCGTCGCGCCGCTGGCGATGAAGCAGCGATTCATCGAGCTGATTCGTTTCGAAACGGAGCAAGCCCAAGCCCATCGCCCCGCGCGCATCATCGCGAAGATGAACAGCCTGGAAGATCCCGAGATCATCGAAGAGCTCTATGCCGCCTCGCAGGCGGGCGTTCAAATCGATTTGATCGTCCGCGGGTTTTGTTGCCTGAGACCGCAGGTGCCAGGACTCAGCGAAAATATCTTCGTCACCTCCGTCATCGGCCGTTTTCTCGAGCATTCTCGCATTTTTCTCTTTCAGCATGGCGCGAGTCTGCCGCAAGAGGGACTTCTCTACATCGGCTCAGCCGATTGGATGAGCCGAAACCTCAACTGGCGGGTCGAAGCCGTCTGCCCGATCGAAGACAAAGCGCCGAAACAACGAATCTGGGATCTCCTGCAGATGCTCATCTGCGACCACCGCCAGGCCTGGGATCTCCGGGCCGACGGCATCTACACCCAACGCCAGCCCCGCAACGAGGCGGAGGGCACGCACGACCGGCTGATGCGGCTTTATGAGAGCTTGCAGGCGCGGATTTAGGGCCTGTGGGCCTTCAGTAAACGTGTGATTTACCGATAAGCTCCCCATGAAGCGTATTCAAGCGACATCCCTCCTCGCGCTCCTCGTATCCTCCCCCTGGGCCTACGGGATCGAACCCAATACGGTGTTCTGTGGGGCTGGCATGCACAGCGTCCCCACCTATGCGGCGAGCGTTCATCAACGATGCGGCAACGGTGAGACCGTCACGCAGGGTGTTTGCGCCTACATGCTGCCGTGTATTGTCGTCACTGACGCTCTTCGCACCCAGGCGGAAGTATTTTTCTCGAGTGGGGCCGGTCACAAAACCTGGGAAAGCCTTACTGACCAGCAAAGAGCAGTCTTTCTCCGAGGACAGCCCCCAAGCGCCTGGAATCCCGCCATCGTCAGCTGCACCGGAGGAAGCGTCGATGCCGTCTCCGGAGTTGCCTCTTGCCCCCCCGTTCAAGAATGCATGCGAGACGTGTCCCTTCAGATGAGACCCGCCATGCCTCGCTCACTCACCCTCGACTCGACTCAGCTCTATCCCCTGAATCATGTCGGGGAGACGCCCCCCTCACCTTCCTCCGGAGCCGCAAATCCATGATGAAAAGCATCCAAACATTCCGCTCTCTTTTTCTCCTTTCAGTCCTCATGACGATTGAGGGCAAGGTCGTTTCGTTCACGGAGAGACTCGTGCTGATCCAAAAAGGCGCTCAAATCTACCACATTCAGAAAAAAGCGATTCCTGAGCCGTTGAGATCAACCCTTCACCAGCCGGGAGCAACCGTCAGCGTATCTGTTCCGGTGACTGCGATTGAGACGGTCCGAACCGCGAAGAATTGATCACAAACCCCGCTCCAACGCCCGCCGCACCTGCTCCATCCACTCCTCCCGCGAGCCATTCTCCGGGATCGCGATTCGCGGGTGAATCGTGATGACCACCTCCACTCCTCGTTTCAGGCGCAGTGTTTTGGCCGGTAAAACGTCACGAGTGCCCCGAATGGAAACCGGCAGAATCGGCAGCCCCATCTCCTGCGACAAAATGAAGCCGCCTCTTTTGAACGGAAGCAGCCTCCCGGTCCTGGAGCGAGTCCCTTCGGGAGCGATCCAAATCTGAATCCCCGACTTCAGCTGTGCCTGGGCAAAACGAAGACTTCTGACCGCGCTCTCGCGATTCGAGCGATCGATCTCGATAAAGCCCGCCGTCCTCATCGCGCGGCCCCAAAGCGGAACGAGAAAAAGCTCCTTCTTGGCGATCATCCGCAGCGACGGAGGGAGCGCCTGAAAAAGCGCGGGGATATCGTAGTGCGACTCATGATTCGACATGATCACCATCGCCGAATACGGATCGAGATTTTCGCGCCCCCGCACGACGAGTCGAATCCCCGCATAACGGAGGATCGCTTGCGACCACACGGAGAGCAACGCGTCGACTCGCCCGCGAGACAGGCGACCGAAAAATCCCTCCGCTACGGTCGAAACCGAGATCGCCGCCGTTCGCGCAAACGTCAGAAGAAAAACCCAGGCAAACGGAATCATGCCGGGCCTTCCGCGATCAGCTTCCGGAGATTCCGCAGCCAGGAAGCCACGGCCTCTTCCGAGTGACCACTCAATCGGAGATCCCGACTGGCTCGCTCGACGAGCGGAGCATCCCCGGCGCGAAGCCCCACTTCGAGCGTCGCCTGAAGAATACGCGCATGGCCGGGCACCCAGCTCAGCGCACTCTGAACCAGCGCGACCGCCTGTCCGGCCTTCTTCTCTTTCACCAATCGCGCGGCTTCCTTCATGGCCGCCAAAGCGCGATTGCCCGCCAGGCGCGTCTCCTGCTCGCCACAGGCCGTTGCCAGAGGCAAGAACGATCGCCCCGACCGCCCGGCCCAGGCCGCGCAAATTCCCATCAGTGCGCGGTGCGGGACAAAACCGAGAAAGGGCACGAATTCGGCCTCGAGCCAAGCGCGATCCTTCTCCTCGAGCCGTTCCGAACCGGAGGCGATCTTGTCAACCCACCAGCGCAGCGGCTCGCGCGCTTCCCAGCCATTTAAATCCTTCCGATCCAGACGGCCCAGGGCCTCCTTCACCTGCGCCGTCCAAGTTTTCTCTTCGACCGAGACGCCGTTCAAAATCTCAAACCAGACGTCCACTGCGACGGGACCGTGCGCGGGCCAGTCGCGAATCAATTCTTCCTCGGGCGTCAGGCGGGCACGCTCCAGCCACGCTTGCGCGCGCGCTTCTCCCGCCCGGGCGGCGCGCTCCAGACTCTTCACGGCTTCTGCTCTCTGTTGGGCATCCAGCAGCGCCAAACGGCCTTCGTAGTAGGCGCGGGCGCCGGGAGAAAGCGTAGCGGACAAGCTGCGCAGCAGGCGTTTGGCCGACTCCGCTCGGGGCGTGACCAAGAGGCCCGAAACCCGGCCCCGCGGCGAACCGAGCAGCTCTTCAAGAATCATTTCGAGCGCGCCCCGTGGATTCGCCACCGCAAGGTTCTCCGGCCGCAGGTACTCGTGGGGAAGAAGCCCCTCCTCCATCGGCGCTTTCCCGCTGGGATTCCCCAAGGGCGCCAAGACCTCAACCCAAGACCGGTCATCATCATTGATCAGGCCCGAGACCTCCTGGCGTCCCTCTCCGGTCGCATCGACCCGTCGAGCGAGAAACGTCGGGGAGGCCAGCACGCGATGCTCACGCGCGTCGGGCATGGCTTGCAGGGCCGCGAGCCGCGAAGGGTCAAGCTTCAAAGGCGCGCGCGATCCCACCAGAAAAAGCGCCCCAGCCTCGTCGATCCGGTAAATCATGTAATGCTCGAACACCGAGGTGAATGCGCGGAACAAGGACGCCACCGCTTCCGGCGGCATGTTCGAATCGCCGAACCAGGTCGAAAAAACTCCGTTCTCAGCGAGATTTTCACGCGCCAGCTCAAAGAACTCACGGGTGAAGATCGGCGCCGCCACCCAAGGATGGGCGGGCATCGAGGTCAGAACATCGAACCGCGTCGAAGAGCGGAGCCGATTCAATCGCAGATAGTGGCGAGCATCGTTGACCTCGATCGTGACTCGGGGGTCAACGGCCGGCCCCGCGCCGCGAAAAATCCGGCGCGAAGCTTCGATCACGCCTGGCTCGAGTTCAAGCACCGTGACGCGGGGAACTCCGGCCCGCAGGAGGTAATCGACGGTCGTTCCGGCCCCGAGGCCGACCACGAGCGCATTCTTCGCGCTCGGCACATGAGCGAGCGGGACAAAGCCGACCAGGAGGGATTCAAACACATGGTGAGGCGCATCGATGCTGTAGCTGCCCTGCCCTAAACCATTCAAAGTCAGCGAACGGTTCGGACCGCTCTCCCGCACCAAGACGTTGCTACTCTGCCCCTCTTGAAAGAAAAGCTTCTCGCGCTCGATGGCCGCCAGCGAATTCAGAAACCCGGAATAATCGAGCCCGTAAGTCACTCCGGCCTGAGTCAGCGTCAAAGCCGGAAAGCCACGGTAGCCGAACAGCGAGAGGCAGCTCAAAAGCGCCACCCCCAACGCGAGGGGACGACTTTTCTGCTGGGAAAGAAAGACGGCGGCCAAAGCGGCGCCCAGGGCCATACCGACGAAAACAAAAAGAAGAGAGGTCTCTGATCCGAGATGCGGAAGAAGAAAAAAACCCGCGATCAACGACCCGGCGATGCTCCCCAGGGTGTTCCAGGCCGAGACTTGCGCCATCGCCTGGCCCGAGCCCGCGGCCTGGCTCTCCGTTCGCCGAATCAGCACCGGAAAAGAAATTCCCGCGAGGACGGTCGTCGGCAAAAGAAAAAGCATCACGCACAGAAGCTGTACGTGCAAGGACGCCCAGCCCGGCCCCATCCAACCGGTCAGGGATGCGAGAACGTAGGCCATCGAGACGACGAAGGTCAGTTGGAGAATCGTGAGGACCAACCCCACGACGCCGATGCCCGCGTAGGCCAGCCCGAGATCGACGCCCTTTCTCTCCCAACGGCCCAGCAGCGGGACGGCCAAGACGCCACCCAGGCCGATCCCCAGCAGCACGCTGATGAGTACGGCCCCGACTCCATAGAGGGTTCCGTGCAAAAGAATCGCGAACAGCCGCGACCAGATGATTTCGAGCCCGATAAAGGTGAGGCCCGAGAGAAAAGTCGCGACCAGGGCAAAGGCGTGGGCCTTCGATTTCTCCACGGTGGCGCGCTCAGCACGAGGGCCGCGAGGCTGGGGCTTCTCCCGGCGGGAGAGCCAAAAAGCGAGCGCCGCCGCGGTGAGATTGAATCCCACGGTGACGAGCAGGCTTCGAAACATTCCGAGATGCGGGAGCGAAACATAGGTGAGGCCATACGCGCCGAGAAACGCGCCCAGGGTATTGATGCCGTAAATCAGGGCCGTCTGCGTTCCGACTTCGTGATCCTCATGAATCAAAGCCCGGCACATCAGCGGAAGCGTGCTCCCCATCAACACAGTCGGCAGCAACAAAATCGGCGCCGCGAAAACGAATCGCACCAGCGCTCCGCTCAGGCCCGTTCCGGGATCGAATCGGGCAAAGACGTCCGCCAGATGAGTCAACACCGGGTAGAGCGCGAGCCCCAGAACCGCCAAGCCCGCCTCAACCGTCGCGTAAGCCCGCACCGGCCGAACCACTCGCGCCAGATACCGTCCGGCGAGAAACGAGCCGAGCGCCAGGCCGCCGAAAAAAACCGCAAGCACGGTGGAGAAAGAAAGCGTCGTCGAGCCGAAACTCAACGAGAGGAGACGCACCCACAGCAGCTCGTAAGCGAGACCGCTCATCCCCGAAAGAAGGAGGCACCCCAGCAAAGCAAATCGACGCATCCCGGAAGCCTAGCGGTACCGCGAAGGCCAGCGCAAGGGGCCTCCGCTCAAAATGGAGCGGCTCTCTTCAGCGCTTCGTACGCATCCACGAGCCCGCCGCCCCGGGAGAGCGAGCCGAACGGCACATGCGTGAACTGCCCGTTCTCATCCGCGATCGAGCCCGGAAGAAGGACGGGGAGCGAAGTCCTGGTGCGCAGCGTTCCGACGAGAACGTCCTTGAGTTGTTGAACCGTCAAGGCCGGATACTGCGACCACACGAGGGCCGCCACACCGGTCACCACGGGCGTCGCCATGCTCGTCCCCGAGAACGACGCATACTGATTGCCCTGCGGAATGGTCGAAAGAATGTCCACGCCGGGAGCGAAGAGATCCACCGACTCCACCCCGTAATTGGAGAACGGAGCCGGAAGTTTCTCAGAATTTTCATGCGTCGAAGCCCCGATCGTCAACCAATGTTCGAGGGTCGCCGCAACACTTCCAGCCTGACGAGGATTCGGAAAATGGGGAAATAAATCGATATTCAAGGCAGAATTCCCTGCCGCGTGCACGACGAGCACGCCATGATCGGCGGCATACTGAAACGCCGCATCGACGCCGGTCTTATGAGGCGAGTAGGTCTTCCCGAAACTCATGTTGATGATCCGGGCCCCTTGGTTCACCGCGTACCGGACCGCATTGGCCACGTCCTTGTCGTACTCGTCCCCGTTCGGCACGGCGCGAATGGGCATGATCCGCACGTCATGCGCCACGCCGTCGATCCCCAGGCCGTTGCCGCGAACCGCGCCGATGATGCCCGACACATGCGTGCCATGACTTGCATCCCCGTAGCTTACCTCCGCATCGCCATAGCCGGTGGTTTGAGTGAGATCGCTCGGGTCATCGCCCAGCACGTCGCGCCGGGGGTCGAACGCCTCGTTGAGATAAGAGTCAAGAGTCTGCTGCGACCGCTCGATCAACGCATCGATGCGGCCCAGGCGGGTGACTTTGTTTTGTTCCATCAGGAGCAGCATTTTCTTGCGAGCAGCGAAGGCTTTCAGTCCCTTCGGCACAAACGCCTCCAGATTCTCGCGGGTGATGGCCTCAAATTCGAGCGCGAGCTCGTCTTTGAGATCCTGATAGATTTCGAAGAACTGCTCCCGCAGCGGAATCAGGCGATCCAACGTATCCAGCGCGGTCTGCCGCTCGGCGGAATGATCGGTCGCCAGCTGCTCCAGGAACTTCGACTCCTCGACCGTCAACGACTGGCCCGCCGCCTCACGTTCGAGCTTGAGGCGCTTCATCCGCACCAGCTCACGCGTCAGTTCGAGCGTCGTCGTGTCGACCGCACCGAGAAAATTCCAGCCGTGAAGATCGTCGACGAAACCGTTATGATCGTCGTCGATTCCATTTCCGGGAATTTCCCCCGGGTTCACCCACAGGTGATCCTTCAAATCCTCATGCGAAATATCCAGGCCGCTGTCGATCACCGCGACCACCACGGGCGCAACCCCGAGGCGAACATTCAGCTCTTCATAGGCGCGGTCGGCCTGAGTCCCTTCCACTCCGTCTTTTTCAGGCGAATGAGTGAACCAGTTTTTCAGGTTGAGCTCCGAGGTGACTGAAAGCCGATCCCCCTTCGCATTCGTCACGGGCATCTCATCGATCCCGGGAATGGGAACCGCGGTCGGGCGGGACTCGCCGCAGGCCGTCAATACCAGAGCTACGCAAACCACAGGAAGGAGTTTTGCCATCCGGTGGGGCTACCAGAAAAGCAGTCCTGACACGGAGAGACGAAAATTCCGTTGGAGCTATTCTGTCAAAAAGGAACGGATCTGGCGGTTCATGAGATCCGTAAAATAGCTCAGCTCCGACTCATGATCGACCATCGAAACGACACCGATCAGAACCTTCCGCTTTCCGACCATCACCCAAGCCGGCCCGCCGGAGTCCCCCGGGCACGACCGGATGCCGCCGTCTCCCTTGGTCCGCAAATGATGCCCTTCCCGGCCCATGACCTCCAGCGATGCAAAGCGCTCGACTCCATCTTCAAGTTCCTCACCCTGCTCGTAGCGCCCGCACCCAAAGCCTGCGAAAGAAAAAGAATCACCCTGCCGGAGGGGCTCAATCTCCTCAAGAGACCAGGGCGCGACGTTGCGGATCGCGGCATCCAGGTGCACCCAGGCCACATCCCAGCCTTCATCGGCACCGTTTTCGTCGCCTTGATGATACCCCCGAGGAACCTCGAACGTTCCGAGGATCGATCGCCTTCCAACGGTGATCTTCGCCCGGTCGCCTGCCTTCCCACAATGAGCCGCGGTGAGTAGCCGATCCTCCGCGACCAGCGTGGCCGTGCAGTAGCCGCCCTCCTCGAGGTGCAGCTGAAAGACGGCGGGAAAATCATGCGCCCGCCCTCCGATGGCTTGCGGCAGAGCAATACCCGAACCCGCGCTCATCAGCGAAACCAGAATCCATTCCGTCCACATGAGGCCAGTTCATCCGAGGTTCAGCGGGAGGTCAAGAGATGAAAAAGAAGCACCCCCGGAAAGAACCAAAGGCGGAAGCGAGTCTGGCAGGAGGTCCGGTCCTCTTCAAATGCGGCATGCACCGTCACTCTCCTCCTCATTTCGCTCGGCACCAAAAACATGAACGCCGAGCAATAGCCCAACGCAATCCCCACCTCGGCCGGGTCCTCGCCGCCCAGACTGAGGCGAAAAAAACTCAACCGAAGGTGAAGCGCCCGAACGATGCGGGCGATCGGGCGCGACAAGATCCAAGAAAATTTCCGAGGACTCTGACGACGACGAGGCCGGGAGCGAGCCGACGGCGGCTGGGACGACCCCCCGGATCGCGGAAATTCTCCGCCAAAGGGAATCCCAAACCACCTCCCCTCGAGTAAAACCTCAATGCCCTCATCGCCACTCGACGCACTCACTGCAAGATACACCGGCATCAGCAGAAGCGCCAAGAGGAGGAGGGCGACTCCCACCCCGGCAATCGTCAACATATTTAGACTCAATCAGGAGGCCTTGGAAGCCCTCTTGGACTCCATGGTTTTCTCGACAGCTTTGGTCACAAAGGACCCGATATTTTCAAGAGCCGAAGCCGTACCGCCCTTGATGGACTCCAGGCGAATATCGCCATTCTTATCGACAATAAGCAGAGCCACGGGCTTGATCCCCCCGCCGCCGCCGATGCCGCCGCCGCTTCCTTTCGGAGAGGTCTCCCCTTCGCCGGCACCCGAACCGAATCCAAACCCGATACTCACGATGGGAACGACGGTGTTTTCTCCGATCTGGATGGGCTCGCCGACGACCGTCTTGCTCGTCAGCATTTTCTCCATTTCATCGAGCGATGTTTTCAGCATTTCTTCGATCTTCATACGACAATCCCTTCCTTCTCGACCTCATGCTCTGCAACTTACGAGCCTGCCGGGGACCGCAGAGAAGCGAGAGTAGGGATTCCTTTTGGGACAAATATTCGCAACTCCGGGCACCGCAGTGCCGCTAAATCCCACTGAACAGTACGTTTAGCGAACGATTGACGCAAAGCGCAACCAAGGGTATTGCCCCCTCACCTCAAGGAGCTTCTCAGAAAATGAAGTACACAAAAGCAGTTCTGTTCGGTTTGGTCCTCATCGCGGGCGGAGGCGCAGACTCTTACGCCCAATCCCTCGACGGCGGTGGCAGCGACATCGGCAACGGCGGCGGAGGATGGGCTTGCTTACGCGTGGGCCGAGCCCCATCGGTCGAGCTGGTCGATCACTACGAGGCGAGAGAGGAACTGCGACTCAACATCCCGGCCCGTTTGGAAACGGCCTACTCTCAAATCGTCGATCAGCTCTCGCAGAAAATCGCGAGCATCGATCCGAACTTCCATCAAGCCTTCGCGGCCAAACTTCAGATCGTGCGTCAGCGCTGGAACGAGCTCCCCTCCTCCGATTTGCGAGAATTCGACGACTTGCTCTGGACGTCCAAGCCCCGCCCGGAACAGACCTGCATCGGCGGCCGAGTCGAGTACGTGCAGATCGTCAACTTCAAAAACGACGGCCGCGTGCTCGTTGACCAGACTTGGTTCAACCGACTCTCTCCGCTCGATCAAGCCCTGACTCAGATTCACGAGGCGATCTACGCGCTCAAACGCGAACCGATCGCGAACGGCGGCGAAAGCGCGCACGATTCCCGCCGTACTCGCGAGCTCGTCGGCTACCTCGCGTCCGACGCGTCCGTCGACCGCTACCGGGATCTCCTGCGGCTTCCGCCTCGGCCTCCGGTTGTGGCGCCTGTTTCGGTGCTGCAAGAAGGGCAGTACGTGAGGCTCGGCGGACCCGACATTTTAGGCCGCACCCTGCGATTACAAATCTACCACCTCAGAAGAGGCCTCTACAAATTTCGTCCCTCGGTTACCGGACCGAGCGCGCCAGACGGCATATTCCTGCAAAATCTGCTCGCTTACTGCAATGGGGGTTATTGTGAAGTCCAATTTGATCCACACTACAATCAACAACTGAGTCATCCCTTCCCTACACATGTAGCGCGCCTCGTCGTCGAACCAGAAGAACCGCTCGAACTCAGAATGACAGGACGGATTTACCGAGGAACAAGGCCCGAGCGATCAGATCTGTTATGCCCCTCATACCTGGATTCAATGAGCTGCCAATTCTGGAACGATGTTTTCGGCAGTGGCAACGAGTTCTTCTTTCGCCGCGAGCGAGACAACCCACAGCCATGACGTTGCATTCTCTCCTCCAAAACGCTTACGCCACCCGGCTCTCTCGCAATCCGCGGTACTCCCTCCGCGCTTTCGCGCGTGACTTAGGGATCTCCGCGGCGGGGCTCTCCCAGGTGATCAACAAGCGCCAGGGCGTGTCCCCGGAGAAGGCCCGCCTCTTCGGAAGGCGCCTGGGCTTGAGCGAGGCCGAAATCGAAACCCTCGTTCTCGATGCGACGCAAGCCTTTGGCCGTTCCGCCTCGGCCCGTAAAGCGGCCAGGAAAGAAATTCAACGACGGAGCAAGGAAGCTCCGGGACAGGTGCTCACGGTCGAACTCTTTCAAGCCGTTTCCGACTGGTGGCACTGGGCCCTGATCGAAATCGCGCAGATCGAAGACCATCACTCGGTCGATAGCCTGGTCGAAAGCGCCCACCGCCGCATCGGCTTGACCCCAGCCGCTCTGCGGGACGGCGTCGGGCGCCTCCTGAAGCTCGAGATCCTCAAGAAGGGCGCCTGCATCAAGCCCTGCAAGGACACTCGAATCGTGCCCGCCGGGATTCCCAGCGAAGCGATCCGCAAGTTGCATCAACAAATGCTCGAGAAAGCTCAAAACGCGCTCGCCTTCCAGTCGATCGACGAAAGGGATTTCGGCGCCTCCTTCGTGTCGATCGATCCCCGGGCGCTCCCGCTCCTGAAAGAAAAGCTCCGTCGCTTCCGCCGCGAAGTGATCGCCGAGTTCGGCCACGACTCAACGAATCCAGCGGCCGTCGTTTACTGCCTCAATACGCAGGCGTTTCGGGTTGAGAGACCGAACTAGCCTCAGTCCTCCAACCAGCGCAGCCGAAAAAGCCGCTTCCCCTGCATGGATTTCTTGTGCCGGATCAAGTCCGCCTGCACGTCCCGATAATCGATCACGACTTTCTCCCGGGCCTCGAAGCGTCCTTCCCAAAGCAACGCTGTGTTCTTGAACTCCTCCCGAACCTTCTGCCAGGGAAAACACCGAAACGAGAACCGGCGCGACGAGTGAACGTTATGGGGCTTGAACTGAAAAGTCACTCGATGGGCTTCTTGGCTAGCCTCCACAAACCAACGATGATGGTAATGGCCACACCACCAGTGGCGTTCGACCCCCTTGGTGCTTTCATAGGTTCGGCTCGGAGTCTCGATATAGCCCGCCTTGGCAACTCGCATCATCTCCCGGCAAATCTTGATCGGGTCTTTGATGTCCTCCAAAGTATGGCGGCAAACCACGAAATCGAATTTCTGATCCTCAAAAGGAAGGCGCTCGATCTCGCCGAGATCCAGCTGGAAAAAATTTTCTTTCCGGATTTGTAGCTCGCCGTAGCCGTAAGCGCCGGCCACATTCATCGTCTCGAACGGCATGATATCGACCATGTGAGTGGCCTGCTTACAGGGAGCAAACCACCCGCCGATATCGAGAATTTGCGGGGCGACCGTCGCGGAATGAAATGCTCGTAGCTTGTCGTCTAAGTTTTTCATGCAATTCGCTCCGAGAGTAAAGCGAACGCACTCTATTCGCAAGCGACGGTGCCAGGCACCGTTTGTTACGAAGTTAACATTTGCAGGGTCAAGCCATGCAAATGTTAACTTCCTTAACAAACGGTGCCTGGCACCGCAGTTTTGAACTTACTCGACGCCAGCTCCAGAGCGAGGCTCGAAGGTGCCTCTCGGAGAGGCACCTTCCGCGCTGCGCATTCGCACCACGGTGTCTGACTTCCCTTCCTTGCCATCTCGAGAATCCCGCGCGGTCACCGAAGCATCACCGAGATGCTCAACGGTGTTGCCTGCCTTCTCGATCCAGTCGCCCAGACGTTTCAGCCCCGAATGCTCGATCTTATCTCCGGCCGACTCGATAATGTCGCCTGCCTTCTTGAGGCCTCCGAGAACCGCTTGCCGAGCCGACGCCAAAAGCTGCGCGGATCTGCCTTCGTCCTTTGAACTTGAGCTTGAACTGAACTGTTGATTGGTTTCCATTTTCGATTCCCTTTCGTGTGGTTGTTGTTCGAGACGAGAAATAGCTAAGCAAGGAGCGTACCGTGACCAGATGTTCCTTATTTACCCATTGAAGACTCAGTCAAACTCTTCAGATTCGAACGCTGTCTGCTTGGTGCGCAAGACGAGCAAGTAGACGAACCGACCCTTGGGCTGGGTTGGTCGGAGCCGAAGCACTCATGGTGGGGAGCTACGAGCGCTCCAGAGACGATTCAGAGACGTTTTTCCGGCAGAACAGCTAGCCGTCCAACGCGACCTTGTGGGTATCAAACCATTCCATCAGCTGATCCTTGGTCACGTGCCCGGAGGCGCAATTTTCAATGACTTCCGCCAAGGCGTCGTAGTTCTTCGCTTGATCTACGGGATACGCAAGGTCCCATCCGTTCTCGTTCAGAAAGGCGATGCCCACCAGAGCGCCCGTGCGTTTGTTCCCGTCCATGAAGGCGTGACTTTTCACGAGGTAAAAACACAGGGCACCGGCCACGCGGGCGAGCCCACCGGCGACGAAAGGATAGGTACCTGGATAAAACGCGGAGTGAATGGCACTCTCGACTTTCCCAATGCCGTAGCAGTGGTGCGGATTTCCATCCTGCTCACAAATATATTTATTCGCAGCTACAACCTGTTGCGTGTCTGGAATCGCGACCCGCTTCACTTCAGCTTATCCATCGCATTCTTATGCTTCTTGTGAGCCTTAGCGATGGTTTGCTCCCACTTCTTGGAATTAATGGGCTCAAGCTCTATGGACTGCGGTTCCGAGATAAACTTCTCAACCGCGATGTTGATGAGCTGAGAGAACTTGATGTCGTTTTTCTCGATATACTCTTCGACCTTAGATTCTAATTCGTCGTCAAAACGGACGGTTTTCGGCAGACCCATAGCGGACACCTCTTGTATTTATTATAATACAATCGAACACAAATCACAATAATTGCGCCCCACAACAGGGGTTGGTTCATGTGTAGCGACCGGTGAGTCCGCTAAGTCATTGAAAAGATACGCTGAAATTTTTGGTGCCGAGGGCGGGACTCGAACCCGCACGCCCCTTGCGGGACTCAGGATTTTAAGTCCTGTGCGTCTACCAATTTCGCCACCCCGGCAAGGGATTGAATCGCGAGACTCTACGAAAGCCCCAAAGTTGTCGCCGAGCCGAGGCGCTTTCGCAAGTCCTGGATGGCGTGGCAGGCTCCGTCCGTGTCCACGATCACGAAAACGTGCATGCCCGGCGCCCCATAGCTCCGCAGCCGATCGACCAGCTCATGGAAAAGCTCGAGCCCGATGGCCGCCGAATCCGGCGACTCCTTCTCCGGCAAGCGAGCCAACGTGGCCTCTGGCACTCGCACGCGGAATTTCTTCATCATGCGCTCGGCCTGCGTGCGGGATTTCAGCAGCCGCGTCCCCGGCAGGATCGGCACGCGCACGCCGACGCGATCCAGCCCCTCGACGAACCGCCCGTAAGCCTCCGCGTCGAACAGCATGTCCGTGATGCCATAATCCGCGCCCGCCTCAGCCTTCAGCTGGAAGAAGCGAAAGCGCTCTTCCTCGTTCGGGTGCTCCGGATAAGCCGCCGCCCCGATGCAGAAATCCGTATGCTCACGAATATCCGCCGCTGGCCCATTCACGCGGTCGAGAAAGCGCCCCTCGTTCATGCCCCGAATCTGGAGGATCAACTCATGCGCGTAAGAGTAACCGCCCTCGCGGGCCTTCCAATCTCCCTGGCCATCGGGCGGATCGCCTCGCAGGGCTAGCACGTTGCGAATCCCGAAATAGTGATAGTCGATCAGCTGATTCTCGACCTCGTGGCGAGTCAGATCGCGGCAGGTAAAATGCGCGACCGCCGGACGCTTGAACCCCTCTTTGATCGCTTGCGCGATCGGGAGACTGCCCCCGCGCAGGCTGCCTCCGGCACCCTTCGTCACGGAGAGAAACTCAGCACCGGCTTCGACCAGGCGCTGCACCTGGGAAAGCACTTGAACCTGCTCGGCTCCATTGCGAGGAGGAATGACCTCCGCCGACACAGTAAAGCGTCCGCGCGCGAGCACGTCGGTCAGCTTCACATCAGGACGAAAAAGTTGGGTCATGGGTGCCGGTGTCATCGATCCCCAGGGTGTCGCGCAGAAGCGCGGGGCTCGTCAATAGGAGAATCACGATCGAGGGCCAGGCTACGAACGCGCTACTCGTAGCGAATTTCAAGAATCTCCAGCTCGGTTTCTCCCTGGGGGGTTCGAAACGAAACCACCTCGCCCACGCGATGATTCAGCACGGCGCGCGCGATCGGGGCGATCCAGCTCACCTGCCCGGCCGGCACATCCGCCTCGTCGATGCCGACGATCTGAAAATCACGCTTCTTCCCGTTGTCATCTTCAACTTTCACCTTGGCGCCAAATAAAACCCGGTCACTCGCCTGCTTGGCCGGATCAACCACTTCAGCCGCCTCGAGCCGCTTGGTAAGAAAGCGAATCCTGCGGTCGATCTCTCGCATGCGTCGTTTGCCGTAGATGTAATCGCCGTTCTCCGAACGATCCCCATTTGAGGCCGCCCACGAAACGGTTTTCACGACCTCGGGCCGATCGACGTGCAACAGGCGATGAAGCTCCTCGCGCAGCTTCGCCGCCCCGGTGGGAGTCATGTAGTTCTTAGTGCCCTGAGGAAGGGAGTTCTCCTCCTCGGGAAGGGCTTCTTCCATCGATTCTTCGGGCGTGTCTTCTTTCGTAAACGCTTTGCTCATGGTGTTCTCTCAGTTGAGCAGTTTAGCGCGTTCGCGGCGGGTTCCGCATCGGCAAGTTTTGCCGCGCCGGAGTTGATGTTTTTCCGCCCTCGCGGCACCATGAAGGCATGAAACTCGGACTCGAAGTTCTGCTGACGGACGTCGCCCTTCAGAAAGCTCTCGCCGGTCGGCGAGTCGCCCTCGTGGCGCATCCGGCTTCAGTCACCGAAGATCTCACGCACTCGATCGACGCGCTGAAACGCGTGCCCGGCATCCGACTGACGAGCGCCTTCGGCCCGCAGCACGGCATGCGCGGCGATAAGCAAGACAACATGGTCGAGAGCGACGACTCCATCGACCCGGTTCATGACATCCCGGTTTTCAGCCTGTACGGCCGCGTTCGCAGGCCCACCGCCGCGATGCTCGACACGTTTGACGTCGTGCTCTTCGATCTGCAAGACGTCGGTTGCCGCATCTACACGTTCCTCACGACTCTGTTCTACGTCATGGAAGACTGCGCCCGTGCCGGCAAAGCGGTGTGGGTACTCGACCGACCCAATCCGGCCGGCCGCGAAATCGAAGGAACGCTCTTGGGCCCGGATTGGTACAGCTTCGTCGGCGGCGCACGCATCCCGATGCGGCATGGCCTGACCCTCGGCGAGATCGGGCGCTGGTATCTGCGCGAGAAAAAGCTCGATCTCGATTTTCGGGTGATCGCCATGGAGGGCTACGACCCGACGCATGGGCCCGGCCACGGCTGGCCGGTCGGCTCGAGATCATGGGTGAATCCCAGCCCGAACGCGTCGTCGTTGAACATGGTGCGCTGCTATCCGGGCACGGTGATGCTCGAAGGCACGACTCTCTCGGAGGCGCGCGGCACGACGATTCCGCTGGAAGCGATGGGCGCGCCGGATGTCGATGCGACGCTGTGGCTGCGCGAGATGTCGCGTATAGAGCCCCGGTGGATGGAAGGGTGCCGACTCCGCCCGTGCTCGTTCTTGCCCATGTTTCAAAAGCATGCGGGCGCGCTCTGCAACGGATTTCAGATCCACGTCGACACGGATGGGTACGCCCCGGCGCGTTTCCGCCCGTACCGGCTGCAAGCGCTGGCGTTCAAGGCGCTGCGCTCGTTGCGCGCGGACTACCCGCTCTGGCGTGACTTCGCGTACGAGTACGAGCGCGACCGCCTGGCCATCGACCTGATCAACGGCGGCCCTGGGCTGCGCGAGTGGGTCGACGACGCAGCCGCCGGGCCCGCGGATTTCGACGCGTTGTGCGCGCGCGACGAGGCCGCCTGGCGCGCGGCTTCGCGTGAGTTTCTGCTCTATCCGTAAGGCCACTGGCGCCAGGACTGAGGAACCATCGGAACTACGAGTCGCTCGACCTCGAGGCGCATGGCAGTTCACAAGATGTGAACCCAATTCGAGATCCGTCGGAGAATTTGTCGATTTTGTTCACATTTCGTGAACCCGCGCCTGATCGTTTCAGCTCTTCAGCCGGGGATCCGCGGCAAAAAGTGGGAGGATCGCGCGCATCCTCTGATGCCGGGCCGCCAATCCGCGGCCCTCCATTTTGAGCCACCTCGCAAATCGAGCGACATAGCTCGGACTCACATGGAGCGCGTCGGCAATCTCCCGCGACCTGAAGTCCCCGACCGCCAACACATCCACCAACAAACGCCGACGCTCCACCCCCTGATCCAGAACCGTTTTCCAATCGCCGATTCGCTCGATGGCGATCCAGGCGCGAAGAAATTGCTCCATCGAAACGCTCGATATTTTTCGCGGGATCGAGAGACGCTCCAGGGCCCATTCGCCAGTCAGTCCCCCATTCACCTCAGGAAAAGGAGTTCCCCGCAGCAGAGCGGTCGACTCATCCGCTGAGACGTACCGATGAAATTTCCTCGCCTGGTCGCCTCGTGACCATGGCAAGAGTTTTTTTCCGCCCTCGATACCCGGCCAGCGATTCAATCCTAAATCGAGCCATTCACGATGGGTCGACCACGGCCACTCCAGCGGATCTCTGACCAGTCCGGCACGACACGGGTTGAGATGGATATAGCGAATGTCACGCAGCCATTTCTCGCGGTCACGCGTCGGGGTCGGCAAATCCGGCACATGCCACCGAACTTTTCCGGCTGTGCCAAACCGTCGCTCGAAACGATGAAGGAGGTGCTTCACTTGGGTCAGTCGCGCGCCGACATCGGTGGTTGCCTCAGAGGCGTGGAGATGATCAGGCATAACGCAGCTCGCTTCGACCTGCGGGAAGAGCCCGTTCCATTCCCCCCACAGCCAGGCGAACTGGTCGCGCGACTCCAAACGTTCTCCAATGCCCTTCATGCTCACTGCCCAGTGCCAACGAAGTGTCCAACTCATGACCATGGTCGTTCGCAGGAAGCGTGCCCCTGGGCCCAGGTTCGCAAAATGTGAACCAGAATGGGGAATTTGCCCAAATTTCAGCGTTTTTGTTCACATTTCGTGAACCCGCAAATAAACGCACCGCCCAAGATGGCGATCGATTTCAGGATGCCCAGCATAAAAGGCGGACTCTGCGGGGGCTCCCTCACCAAAACCTTGCGCAAAGCCCCGCCCTCAGAGACACCTTCTCCTCATGATGAATCCGCTCGCCCTCGTCGCGTCGCTCTTCCTGGTGCAGACCTTCCCCGTCGAGACCGATCTCCTCGCGCCGGGCATCCCCGAAACGCACACGGTCTGGGTCGAGATGATCCGCGCGGCACGGAAAGAGATCCGCATCGGCCAGTTCTACGTTTCGAACGCACCGAATTCGCGGCTCGAACCCGTTCTCAAAGCCCTGGAAACGAAGGCCGCACAGGGCGTGAAGGTGAAACTGCTGCTCGATGAATCGATGCTCTCGAACGATCGGGCCACGTACGACCGCCTGCGATCGAAGCCCGGAATCGAAGTACGCGCCTACCCGCTCAAGCGACTCACCGGCGGCATCATTCACGCCAAGTACTTCACGATCGACGGCGAGAAGCTCTTCGTCGGCAGTCAGAATCTCGACTGGCGCGCGCTCGAGCACATTCACGAGATGGGCCTCATGGTGAAAGATCCGGTCCCCACGCGTGCGCTCGACCGCATCTTTGACATCGACTGGGAGATCGCGCGCACGGGGCATCTGCCGACCCCCAAAGAACTCGAAAGCTACGCGTTGCCCGAGGCGGGGGCCGCCAGCCCTCGGCAAGCGAGCGGGACTCAGCCCAACGGAGAGCGCAAAGGCGGTCCCGCCGCCCAGTCCGAGTCGGAGACGCAGGTGGAGGTCGTGGCCAGCCCACCGGAACTGACGCCGCCGGGAATCACGCCCGCGCTCGACCGCCTGATTGAACTGCTCGGCTCGGCACAAGAGTCGATCGAGATCCAAGTCATGGATTTCTCTCTGAAGAGGTACGGCGAGAAAAAAGAACCCTGGGAGGTGCTCGACCGCGCGCTCAAGGACGCCGCAGCCCGCAAGGTCGAGGTTCGCCTGCTGGTCGCCGACTGGAGCACGACCGGCTCCGACCTCGCCACGCTCAAAAGTCTCGCGGCGACTCCGGGCATCGAGGTTTCAGTATGCAAGATTCCGCAGTCAACAAAGGGCTTCATCCCCTTTTCGCGGGTCATTCACTCGAAGTACCTCATCGTCGACCGCAAGACGCTCTGGCTCGGCACCAGCAACTGGAGCCACGGCTACTTCATGAATTCGCGCAACGTCGAGCTCGTCGTTCAAAACCCGCGCCTCGCCCGGCAAGCGCTCGGGGTTTTCGAGCGGCTCTGGTCGCAGCCGTTCGCGCAAATCGTCACGCAGAGCTCGCAGTTTCCGCCGCCGCGCAAAGGCGAGTAGCGAGCTCCTCTGTCCACTCCGCTGGCCGAATCCGTGGCTGACCATTTTTTCGACAGCCCTGCCTAATCTCTCGACACCTCGCTAAAGCCTAAACGTTCGACGAACTCTATCTTCCGGTTTTTACTGGCGCTCTGCCTGGCACGCCGGTTGCTCTTCTTCAGCTCAAAGAGGAGTCATCCATGAAGGGCAATTGGAAGTACATTTCGATCACGGGTCTCATCGCATTCGCGCCGCTCACGGCCTGGGCTCAGACCCCGGTCAACTCAGCCGGTGGAACCGCGAATACCCGCATTCAAAACTGGGACCTCGGCATTCAAGGAACGCCCGTTCGAGTCAGCAACATGACCCCCGCGTTCGAAGCGGGCTACCTGCATGAGAACGGCGGCCAGGGCGCGACGGTCTCGGGCCGAGCGCGGCTCAGGTTCGGAGTCGGCCTTTCGGAAAATCGGAGCGATGATTACGACCATCGAGGCACCCCCACTCAATTCGCTCCCCTCACTTTGAACCCCGGCGTAAATCTTCGAGTCAGCAGCGTTTCAGCGAACCCAGGGGGCTCGCCCTTCACCTCAGACTCCGTACTCAGAACCCGAGCCGATGTCTCAGGTCTCGCTCTCGTTTCCATTCGAAATGAGTATGGCGCAGGGTCTCTTCGGCACGTTGTGCCGATCCCCGCGGATCTCGCGGAGCGCCAAGCGGAGGCCCATCGAGAATACGATCAGGCGGGCGGCGACGATAACTACGGTGGGAATGAAATCAGATGGGCTATAAAAAAGGATCGTTTAAATGCGGCGCAAGAGGCCGTGCGCGAATACCTCAGAGCACACGGCTCTCCGCACACCGTCGCCAGCTTCGATCTGTTGCAGGTGGGCTTCACGCACGAGAGTGACCCCACGCTCGGCGTGCGCCGTAACGGCGTCGCGATTGACTTCCTTTCGGTGGATGTCCAAGGCTCCGGCCGCTTCACCTCGAGCGATCGCCCCACCCCCGTTCTGATCGACTTCTGCGCCCGTGCGCACGGACGCGTCATCATCGGAGAATCTTCAGTACGCGACGTCAATGGAACCTCTTCTGGTGGCGTGGACGCCATCAGCTCCAACTTTGACACAGGCTTCGTCGCCGCGGCTTGCCTCGGGCTCGGCATCGAAGGCGTCGGAATGGTGCGAAACACGGTGGGCGTGAACGTCGGATACGCCGATGGCGGTGACGATGGCCGCCTCACCCGCGTCGCGGTCTCCAATCGCCTCGCCGTAGAACAGATCGCGGGCACGCCGATCAACGTCGCCTGGACGTATGAGCATAGTGAAGCAGGCGGTCACTCCTACAACGCGGACGGCGAAACGACCGGCACGGTCGACAACATCCGCAACACGAACTACCTCACCGTCGGTGGCGCGCTGTAAGCCCCTGACCCAGTAAAACCCTGAGGGCCTCGCTCGCGCTATTCGCGGGCGGGGCCTTCAACATCTGTTGACGGCCAGAAAAAGTCGAGACATCCTCCTCCCTTCATGGCGCACCCCTACCTCAAACTCGAAAACGGCGAAGTCCAGGTTCGGCATTTCCTGAGTGGTCAATTCGTCGAAGGCGAAGCGGGCGCGGAGACCCTGAACGTGAAAAGCCCCTACACGGGCCGACCCCTGGCCACGGTTTCCTTCGCGAGCCCGGCCCTGGTCGGTCGTGCCGTCACGCAAGCGGCGGAAGCGCAGAAGAACTGGGGCGACGCTCCGCTGAAAGAACGCACGCGTATCCTCTTCAACTTCCGCGATGAGCTGAAAAAAGACTGGGACCGGATCGTCGCCACGAAATCTTACGAATGCGGAAAAACGCTCAGTGAAGCCGAAGCCGGCCTCGCCAAGGGTCTCGAAGTGCTCGAGTTCGCCCTCGCGCTTCAGAACCTCGACCTCGGCGGCAAGATGGAAGTCTCCCGCGGCGTCCACTGCGAAGTTCGCCGCATGCCGCTCGGCGTCGTTGCCGGAATCACGCCCTTCAACTTTCCCGCCATGGTGCCGATGTGGATGTTCCCGATCGCCATCGCCCTCGGCAACGCCTTCATCTGGAAGCCCTCGGAAAAAGTCGCGCTCACCTCACAACTCCTCGCCCAGTGCTGGAAGCGCGCCGGCCTGCCAGATGGCATCTTCCAGGTCATTCAAGGCGGCAAAGAAACCGTGCAGGCGATCCTCGATCATCCCGCCGTTCGCGCCATCGGCTTTGTCGGCTCCACGCCCATCGCCCGAAAAATCTACGAACAAGGCGCTAAAAACGGAAAACGCGTGCTCGCCCTCGGCGGCGCGAAGAACCACGTCATCCTGCTTCCAGACGCCGACCCGAGCCTGGCACCCAGCGGGATTCGCGATAGCTTCACCGGCTGCGCCGGCCAGCGCTGCATGGCCGGAAGCGTGCTGCTCGCCGTGGGAAAAGAGACCCAACCCCTGATCGACCAGCTTGTGCAGTCAACGAAAGAGCTCGTTCCGGGAAAAACGATGGGAGCGATCATCACGAAAGAGCAGCGTGCCTTTCTCTCCGATGCCATCACGCGCGCCGAACAAGAGGGCGCGCGCGTGCTCGTCGATGGCCGTTCGTTTGAGGCTCCGGGCGAGCTTGCCAACGGCAACTGGATCGGACCGACCATTCTTGATCAGGTCAAACCCGGCTCTGATGCAGCAACGAAAGAGCTCTTCGGTCCGGTGCTGAGCATCGTGCGTTGCAAAGATCTTTCGGAAGCGATGGCGATCGAAAACAGCAGCCCCTTCGGCAACGCCACGAGCGTCTTCACCCGCAACGGCGGGCTCGCCGAGGAAGTCGCGCGCCTCGCCACGAGCGGCATGATCGGAATCAACATCGGCGTACCCGTTCCGCGCGAGCCGTTCTCGTTCGGCGGTACCTTCGACTCGAAATTCGGCAGCGGCGACATCACCGGGCAGGCCAGCCTCAACTTCTGGACCGATCTCAAAAAGATCACCACCAAGTGGGCGCCGCAAAAAGACCAAAATTGGATGAGCTAATCCAGAAAGTGACTATGCAAAACAAAGAAACTCACCAGGTTCGCAAGACCCACATTGTCCTCACTTCTCACCCCGATCATATTTACAAACACACCCCGGTGATTCACTGGGGCGTAAAAAATCCCCGTAAGCGCGGGCCCGTCATCGGCTCGCTCACGGACCGCCTGAGCCGCAACGCGATCGGCTCGCACTCGGGCAGCTACGCCATCTACCGCGCGCTGGCCACGGCGGCAGGCAAGCTGCAAGCTGAGCATCGCCCGGATCTGACCAACACTTCTCCGGTCGAGAAGATCGGGCCTCATGCCTCGTGGTTCGACCCCGACAAGATCGTCGCGCTCGACCCCTGGGGTGCGGAAGTCGCCGGCGTCTTCGCGAAGGAATTGCAAGACGGCCTCGACATTCGTCCCACGATCGCCATCACGAAGGCGCATCTGCTGCTTCCGGAAATCGTCGAAGCCATCGACAAGGGCCGCCTCGAAATCGACGGCACGATCGTCACTCACCGCAAGGACGTGCCCGTCACCAAGGCCGCCATCGATCCGGTCTGGTATCTTCCGGGCGTCGCCAAGCGATTTGGCGTCTCCGAGCTCGAGCTCCGCAAGACACTCTTCGTCGAAACCGGGGGGATGTATCCCGAACTGATCACGCGGCAGGATCTCAAAATCCTCCTCCCCCCCATCGGCAGCAACACCGTCTATCTTTTCGGGGATGTATCGAAGCTCGGAAAAAAGGGCGTCGAGCACACCGTGAGGGTACACGACGAGTGCAACGGCTCGGACGTCTTCGGCTCGGACATCTGCACCTGCCGACCTTATCTCACCCACGGCATCGAAGAGTGCATCCGAACCGCTCAAAAAGGCGGCATCGGCGTGATCGTCTATTATCGCAAAGAAGGTCGGGCCCTCGGCGAAGTGACCAAATTTCTCGTCTACAACGCGCGTAAACGCCAGAAAGGTGGAGACAGCGCCGCGACTTATTTCCACCGCACCGAATGCGTCGCCGGCGTGCAAGACATGCGCTTTCAAGAGCTGATGCCCGACGTCCTTCACTGGATGGGCATCACCCAGATCGACAACCTCGTGTCGATGAGCAACATGAAGTACGACGCCATCGTCGGCAGCGGCATTCGAGTCATCAACCGCATCGACATTCCCGCCGACCTCGTCCCGCAGGATGCGCAGGTCGAGATGGAAGCCAAAAAATCGGCGGGCTACTTTACCCACGAGAAGCCCAAGAAGAAGAAAGACCTCACTCGCGTGAAGGGCCGCCGCCTCGATGAGTAAGACCCTCACTCGTATCGAGGCCACGCCTCAACAGCTCGACTACCTGCTTTCGCCACAAGCCATCCGGGCTCGATGCAGAGAGATCTTTCGCCTGGCCGAGCAAGGGCAGACTTCCTTTCGCATTCACGCCTCCCGACTCGACGAGGCAGCTCGCTACGTTCTCGACGTCACGAAAAAAAACTATCCTGACGGCAATATCCCTTTTCATGCCCGCTGGGAGCATTTTCAGGCCAGTGGAGTCGATCGACTCAGCCCTCTCCACGACCAGCTCGCCGGGCTTGATCCCTGGGAACGAGTCCGCACCCTGTTTGACCTCGTCATCACGAGCGTGCTTCTCGACGCGGGCGCGGGCCTGAAGTGGAAGTATCTCGAAAGCGCGACCGACCAAACGCTGGCTCGGTCGGAAGGTCTCGCCGTAGCGAGCCTTCGGCTCTTCGAAGCGGGACTGCTCTCCTCGGATGCCCTGCATCCCCTTCGCGCCGATTGCGCGGGGCTCGAGATGCTCACCGCACAAACGCTGGGAAGAGTTTTTCAGGTAAACGAGGAAAATCCCCTCACCGGATTAGAGTCTCGAGCCGGCCTGATGAACGGGCTCGGGCGCTCCTGCCGACGGCACCCGGAGTTTTTTCCGGCACCGGAAGGGCGACCTCCTCGACCTGGTCACCTGGCCGATTATCTTCGCACTCGGGCCGAAAACGGCCAGCTCCCGTGCGCGGAGATTCTCCGCAGCGTGCTGCTCGCCTTTCAAGAAGTCTGGCCCTCCCGCATGCAAGTCGGGCCGGTGCTCTTCGGTGACGTCTGGCACTACGACCCTCTCGACGGCGAACCGCGTTTCGAGTCGCTCGTCCCCTTTCATAAACTTTCCCAATGGCTCACCTACTCGCTGATCGAGCCCCTCGAACAAGCGGGCCTGAAAATCACCGGGGTCGATACCCTGACCGGCCTGCCCGAATACCGTAACGGCGGCTTCTTCCTCGATGCAGGCGTGCTCGAACTCCGTGTTCCGGATGCCGCAAGTCGGGCTCATCGTCCCGACTCCGCGCTGATCATCGAGTGGCGTGCTCTCACGGTCTGCCTGCTCGACGAGCTCGGTGACCGAGTGCGCGCGGCGCTTGGTAAGACGCCTCACGAACTCCCGCTCGCACGAATTCTACAAGGCGGCACCTGGGCCGCCGGACGAAAAATCGCCCAAGAGAAACGCCCTGACGGCTCGCCTCCGCTCATGCTGGAGAGCGATGGAACCGTCTTTTAATCCCGAGGTCATCCCGATGCTTCATACTGAACGAACTTCTTCTTCAAAGACTCCGCGCAAAAACCTGGTCCGTAAGCCCAAGCCGTCAGCCGTTCGTTTTGCGGCGCCGAGCCCAGCGCTGCTGCACCGTCAGGTGCACGTCATCGAACACCCGGTCTTCGCGCATAAACTCGGCATTTTGCGAAATAAGGAGACCAGCTCCTGCGACTTCCGCAAGGTCTTCGACGAGCTCAGCACGATGCTGGCCTACGAGGCCACGCGTGATCTCAAACTCAAGACGGAACTGATCCAAACCCCGATGCAGCCTACCCGCGTCTCGCGCATCGCGGAGGAAGTCATCCTCGCCTGCATTCTTCGCGCGGGCGAAGGAATGCTTCATGGCTTCCTCGAAGCCCTGCCCTTTGCCCAGGTGGGGCATGTCGGCATCTACCGCGATCGCGCGATGAACAACACGATCGAGTACTATTTCAAGATGCCGAAAGACGTAACGAACAAGCGCGTCTGGCTGCTCGACCCCTTGCTCGCCACGGGTGACACGGCCCTGGCCGCTCTGGATCGCCTGAAACAGTACGGCGTCGGAAAGATTCGCCTGATCACGATCCTTTCATCGAAGATCGGCATCTCGAAAGTGCTCGCCGAACATCCGGACACGGAGATCTACACGCTCTCCATCGAGGAAGCCGTCAATGAGCGCGGCTTCCTCCTACCGGGCGTGGGCGAC
>CAYIHX010000030.1:0-47916 GCA_964363305.1 uncultured Bacteriovoracaceae bacterium
CAAAACCGGTCCTCGGCTCGAAGCCTATCCGGGAGTGCCCGAAGGGCTCAAAGAGATGAAACGTCTGGGCATTCTGGCGGCGGTCGTCTCGAACGCACGCCGAACCGAACTGCTCGCCGGTTTAGAAGCCACCGGTATCCGGCCCCTTTTCCAGGCGATCGTCTCGCGCGACGACTCCCCGGCTCCGAAACCCGATCCGATTCACTTCCTCACCGCCTGCGCCGAACTCAACGTCGATCCCACCGACTGCATCGCCATCGACGACTCGCCCACCGGACTGACCAGCGCGCTCCTCGCGCGCATCCCCACCGTCACGGTGACCAACACGTTTCCCGCCCTGGCGCTCAAGCAGCCAGTGCCCGGTCGCCCCGACCTCCGACCTCTTCACATCTTCACGTCGATGCGCGAATTCTTCGCTTGGGCGCTCACACCAGAGGCTTGATCGCCCCGGCAAGATCATCCATCAGCACCTCGCGCTGCTCACCCTTGGCGAGATCCTTAAGCATCACCGCCCCACGCGACAGCTCCACCTCACCGAGAATCACCGCGAAACGCGCCCCGAATTTTGAGGCCTGCTTCAGCTGAACGCCGAAACCGCCCTCTTCGATCGCAGAAATGACTTTCAGGTCCGCCTGGCGCAGCTCTCGGGCAATACGATCAGCGATCGGAAAAAGAGCCCTCGTCGGGAGCGTGATGTAAACATCCACCCACTCGCCAAACTTCGGCATCAACCCATGGGCCTCGAGAAAATGACGAAGCGTGACATCGCCCATTCCGAAACCCACCCCCGAAAGCTTGTAGTTGCCGAAGATGCCCAGCAGGTTGTCGTATCTTCCTCCGCCGAACATCGCCCGCCGATTCTCCGGGGAAATATCATAAAGCTCAAACACAGTACCTGTGTAATAATCGAGGCCGCGCAGCACCGTAGGATCGTATCTCACTTCGTCTTCTGAAAAGCCCGCCTCCCGCAGCACCTTGAAAAGCGCCGCGAGCTCCGTCGCCCCCTCGCAGGGCATCGCCTTCAGGGTCTCCTCAAACGAAGCCTTAAAAAATCGATCGATGCGATCGACCGACTCCTGCGACGCGCCGGCTTCCTGCACCCATTTCAAAAAAGTCTCTTCACCGATCTTCGCGCGCGCATCGAGCGCCTTCGTCACCTTGACCGCGGCCTCCGCCGAAAGACCGAGCTCCTGGCTGAAAAAATGATCCATCAGCCGGCGGTTATTCACCAGCACCGCCACCTTGCCCTGGCCCCCGAAAGCGCGAACGATCCCGACGGCGACCGAGAGAATCTCGGCATCCGCCAGAATGGGATCCCCCCCTAAGAGGTCGACGTTCAACTGCCAAAACTCACGCAACCGCCCACGCTGCGGCCGCTCATAGCGCCAACAATTTGGATTGCTGAACCAGCGAATCGGCTTCGGCAGCTCATGAAACTTCGCGGCCACCATGCGAGCCATCGTCGGAGTCATCTCCGGACGGAGAGCGAGCTTGCGTTCCCCGCGATCGATCAGCGAGTAGAGCTGCTGATTGACGATCTCTTCGCCTGTCTTCGCGGCGTACAACTCAAACGGCTCAAGCAACGGACCATCATACTCCTGATAACCGAAACGCTCGCACACCTGGCGCATTCGCTCGTAACACCATTGGCGAACACGCATGTCATCTGGGTAAAAATCCCGGGTCCCCTTGTAGGGCTGAGTGCTGATCTGAGTCATGCACCCACCCTACACGGGAATCCCCTGATTCTTCAACGCACGTCAGCGACGCTTGAATTCAGATACATCGACTGAGGGCCCCACTGGCAGGCCCGAGGGCCGGCGCCGCGCGGATCCACGATGCGAATGCTCGTGTAAGACGCTTCGCGCGCCTGTGCCTCCAGGGTCAGCCGAAAGCGCCCGTGCGTCGGCAATGTCAGCTGAATCGCCCGTTCCAGATACGGGTCACGCCGAAAAGGTCCGCGTACCGGCCCCCAAGAAGGGCTCCATTCGAGCGCGTTTCCTTTGGCCTGGACTACACGCCTGTAGATCCTTTCGGCCGGAGTAACGACCGGCCGACCGCCATAATCAATCACCATGGCGCCAATGCGAATCGCCTGGCCCGGGTAAGCGCACAGCGACCGCGGCAACGTCATGCCCTGCCCGTTCGGCGTCACCCCTTGAATCACAGTCTGGTTCGCCTCGGCATACGAGGCCCCGCTCAGCCCGGCAAGAATCAGAACAGCCAAAAATCCCTTCAGAAATGGGTTCATGCATCGTCTCCTTTTGATGATCTCCGAAAAGCGTCCCGCCGAATGGCCGAATCGTCAACTTTTCGATATGGATGAAGGTACGAATGTTGAGAGTAGCCGCCATCCAGATGACTTCCACTGACGACCGATCTGAAAACCTCGCCAAAGCTCATGCGCTTCTCGATCAGGCGCTCGAGCGAAAGGTCGATCTGGTCGCGTTTCCCGAGAATTTCACACTCATGACGGACAACGCCGTGCAGAAAGTGCGTTCTGCCGAGACGATGAAAGGAGTGACGGTCGAAACGCTGCAGGAATGGGCGGCCGAAAACGACGTCTGGATTCTCGCGGGAAGCGTCCCGATCCAGGCGCCCAAAAAGAAAGGCCAGAAAGCGACCCAGATTTTTAACAGCTCCGTCCTCGTCTCGGCGGACGGTGAAGTCGTCGCCCGCTACGATAAAATTCACCTGTTTGACGTCAATGTCCCCGGAGATCGCTCCTACAACGAATCATCGCTTGTTTTGGCGGGGCGAAAGCCCGTGATCGCGGAAACCCCCTGGGGACGTTTCGGTCTCTCGATCTGTTACGATCTCCGCTTTCCCGAACTCTATCGCGCCTACAGTCAGGAGGGATGCCGCGTCCTCTTCGTTCCATCGGCGTTTACGGTGCCGACAGGCAAAGCCCATTGGGATGCGCTGACACGCGCGCGCGCCATCGAAAATCAGTGCTTTGTAGTGGCCCCCGGACAATGGGGACAGCACCCGGGAGGCCGCGAAACTTTCGGCCACACCCGCATCATCAATCCCTGGGGTCGAGTCATCGCCGAACGACCGGCTGGCGAAGGGGTGGTTTGGGCGGATCTGGATTTTGACGAGCAAGATCGGATGCGTGCTGACCTTCCTGCCTTGAATCATCGTAAAATATTGTAATCACAGTAAAAAAATACCTCCTTCCTAATGTCTGACTAAAAAGATAATCTATTAGGTGGAGGTTTTCATGAAGCTGAAGTTCTATCGATCCCCGAAAATTTGGGTGGCTGTCACCGCAAGTTTCTTTTTCCTCATGGCGGCAAATGGCGGCGCCTCGGAAGCCAAATCACCCCGCCCGAAGCCGAAAATCTCCCAATGGAGACCCCGCCTGCCACTCTATTCAGCCTGGGCCCTCCCGCCCCATTCGCTTGAGAAGCCCTCGCTCCTTCTGACACCCAGAGAGCGAGAAAATAGTGTGATTGAACGCGTGGGGCCCCTTCGCTCCGTAGGAGTGGTCGGACGGTCACCCGCCTCGGCAAGCTCCCACATCACTCTCGATTCAATCTACGGATATCAGTCCGAGCCGACCCATTAGTAAGCGTAACGGAGACCCACCGACCCCAATAAGGCCCTGACGCCGCCGGTAACGTTCCCAGCACCCCCTCCCACGCTCAAGATCCAACCTCGCATCGACTCGTCCCAATAGTCCGGGTGAGAAATTCGGTAACTCAACTCCCCGTAGCCGCCGAAGCCGATGACAGTTTGAACTGCTTCTGAAGCCAACCACGACATTCGGCCCGAGAGATCCAGTCTCCAACGAAGCCCCAAGCGCCAGCGCAATGCACTTTCAATCTCCCACACCGGGAGAGAAAGAAGCCAAGGAGCAAACCGGGCCGACGTCGGAAAAATCAATCCCAGGGCCTGTCGGTGAGAGAAAAGCGCCGAAGCCCCCACCAAGGGAGCGGGATCATCATAGTGACGATACCAACGAAAATCCGTGACGATCGAGAACGGAAAACGGGGGCGATAGGCAACGCCCAATCCGACTGAAGCACTGGAAAAACCAAAATCCTCCGTCAATGGAATCACATTTGAAGCACGCGCAACAGGATCGGCCTGCTTGAAATTCTCATTCACGCGAAGAAGAAAGCGGAGTTCGAGGGGGTAATCGAGCACCGGCTCCTCGTCTTCGTCGCGAAACACGGGCTCCCGCGAAGGCTCTCCGACATCGTCGACTGCATCATCACGACGAATCGAGAGACCACGCAGCTTCCCCTCTTCCGACGTGCGCGCAAAGGGCGGTCGGTAGGCCACCACGAAATCAAAGGAGCCAGCCGTCTGCAGATCGTTCGGCAAAAACAGCGCAGCCGTCGAGAACGAGGCCGCGAAACTCTCGAACGCGTCCCAGGAGATACTGAGATCGACCCCATGAAGAAGATCGACCACCGAAGAGTCTCCCACCGTCGGCTGCGCCTCAAACCGCCCGAACTGATAGCCAAGGCCCCAGCGAAGCGGGATCACCGGGATCCGCTCAGATGTCCGCTGCTGCATCAGCAGAGAAGCATAGCCCAGGCGGAAGCCCAGAAAACCATTCCCTCCCTGCATCGACAAGCGCGCATCTCCGTCACCCTCGTACGCACCCTCGTAAGCGGCCCGAGTCGAGAAAGAACAGCAGAGAGCAACGATCTGCATGCCCGCAAGAAGGGACACCTGGGATGATCGCCGAGACCTCATGGATTTAGAATTGCCACGTCCCAAGCGGAAATGTTAGTCATGAGACATAATCTCCCACAATTTCATCCTTCTGCTAAAGGAGCACTTAAACTTATGCAATGGGCACTCATTTCATCCGACGGCATGTTCTTCGCGCTTCGATGGTTCCATACGTTTTTCGGGATTATCTGGATTGGCCTCCTCTATTATTTCAACTTCGTACAGGGCGCTTTTTTCGCCGAGACGGATGCTCCTACCAAATCGCAGGCCATCCAAAAGCTGGTGCCTCGGGCACTCTGGTGGTTCCGCTATGGCGCGCTCGCCACTTTTCTCCTGGGCTGGGCGATCATCACCGGTCGCGCGCACCAAAACGGTTTGGAGTTTTTCGCCAGCTCCTACGGCGTGACCATCCTCACCGGTGGCACCCTGGGCACTCTCATGTTCCTCAACGTGTGGCTTGTGATCTGGCCGATGCAGAAGATCGTGATCGCCTCAGCCACGCAAGCGGCACAGGGCGGGCAACCCCTGCCGAACGCGGCGGCGGCGGGCGCAAAAGCCTCACTCGCTTCCCGCACCAACGTGTTGTTCTCGATCCCGATGCTCTTCTTTATGGCCGCGGCTCGGCATTTGCCCCTTGCGGTGTCGCCGGAGACAAACTTCATCGTCGTGACGCTCGTCATGGGACTCATCATCCTCGCGCTCGAAGTAAACGCCCTTAAGGGGAAACTCGGGCCTTTGACCACCATTCGCGGAGTCATGACATCGGGCTTCGTACTCACTGCGGTACTCTATGTGGCGCTCGAATTTACTCTCTAAAATGACCCTTCAAAAAGCCACCCCGGGAACCTCGGGGTGGCTTTTCTGCTTCACGCTCGTAGCCCTGGCTCCTCTGCCTGCCTGCTCAAAACAAAACGCCGTCCCACCCCTGCGGAACCGAGGCCAAACGGTCTATCAGGCCAACTGCACCGCATGCCATAATACAAACCCAAAAATCGCGGGTTCGCTCGGTCCAGAGCTTTGGGGCTCCTCTCAAGAGCTTCTCCGTACTCGCGTGCTGGAGGGCAAATACCCCGAGGGGTACGTTCCCAAACGCAAGACCGCGATCATGCGCCCAATGCCACACCTCGAGAACGAGATCGCCGCTCTCCACGCCTACCTACAGAAACGCGAATAGCAGCTTGATGTCATCGTCGTCGAAGGTCAGCCCCGCACCGTAAAACATCGACGGCCTGCCTTTATAAAGCTGAACCGACTCTAAACCGCCCTGAAGATAAAGCGAACTAAACAGCCGAGTCATGATCAGAGGACGAATCGAAAGCGTCGCACGAAAATCAAAGGGTTGGCTCTGACCGCGGGTATAACCATCACTGCGTACGGCGAACATCTCTTCCTTGTCGTTGGGGCCCAATAGCAACCCGGCGCTGACCATGCCATCGCCGAAACGCAACCCGATCGAAAGATCCAAACGGTCCCACAAAACTTTCCCCATCATCGCTGTAAACATCAACGTGGTGTTTGAAACCTCTTCGACTTCCGTGACGGTCTCCAGCCCTCCCGCACGAGTGATCACTTTTCGACGTTGGATATATCCACGAGAGTCGCTAGTCATCCCCAGCAGGTAGTAACGAGTTCTCTCCGGCCAAATGCCCAGATTGATCCAAGCACGACTACCGCCGGTGGTCTTCAGGCTCTGTACGCCGATATTAATCACGAAGCGCACGCCGCCCACCCGCGAAAGCAACGCATTGACGTTGCGAATCGCCTGCCGAATCTCCTCTGCATAGGTCGGATCATTCAAAAGCATCCCGACCGAACCCTCACCCTTATTGACCCGAGTCACGAGATCCCGAATCTGCTCAATCGCGTCTTCGAGCTTGGCCAACGTCCTTTGCGCCGTCGTATTCAGGTTTCCTTCCGGCGAAAGGGTTTTGGAAGCGTTCTCAAGGGTTTTATTGAGCTGCTTCATCGTCGAACGCAACTCGACCGGATCGATCGCCGATTTGATGTTCGACGTGAGCTGGGTGAGCTGCTGCGCAAGCTCATCCACCTGCGAAACCACCGCACTCATATCGCCGTTGCGGGCGCCGACGGGAATCTCTCGCCCGCCCCGGCCTTTGCGTGAAGGTTGCGCCTCAGCGGGAGACGCTTCCTCCCCTGGAGGGGGCTCCGCGATTCCAACCTTCGGCAAATCCTCGGCCTGCGCGGAGGGAATCAGGAGATCGAAAATCGAGCTCGTCTTTTTTTTGCTCTTCTCAGGCACGACGACCGGGCCCTCATTCAGCGGCTCTTCGTCGTCCTGTGGTTCGTCTGGCCTTTTTCCCGAGTATTTTACCGGTTTCAACTCGACAAATTTATCACCCAAGAAGCCCTCACCTCGAATATAGGCGCGCGTCGTGGGCAGGACATCCACCGGAGCCGTGATACAAATCCCCAATCGCACGTAAGTCTCGGTGAGTTCGACCGAGGTCAAATATCCGATCTGCAGCCCCAGCGATCGAATGGGCGATTTTGTTTTCAACCCCGTCGCATCGGCCACAGAAATATGAACCAACTGGCAGGGCCTCCACCAGAACGGCTTGTCATTAACGTATACCGTTACCGCCCCCACCATCACGAGGCCGAGCACCGTGAAAATTCCTACTCTAAACCGCGTCGCATCACTCGCTTGAGAAGCATTCATTCGTCATCACACCTTAAGATAGGTTAAACCCATGGGAAGAACTGAAGTGAGGATGTAATCCAGGAGCAGGACCAGCAGACAAGAAATCACCACGGTGTTTCGTGCCGCCGCCCCTACCGCCCGAGCTCCCCCATGAGCCCGCATCCCGTAAAAGCAAGCCACCAACGTCAGCGCCATTCCAAAAAATGCGCCTTTTACCACGCAATGCCCCAGGTCAGATGCATCAACATAGCGTGCAAACTGAGACCAATAAACAGATGGATCGAGCCCCTTGATGCCACAGGCCACCGCGGCACCCAGCACCGAGGCCACGGTGGAATAAAAAATAGAAAGCAACGGCACCATGAGAAAGCCGGCCAACACCCGAGGCGCAACGAGGTACTCGATCGGATCGACCGCCATCACTTCGAGGGCGTCGACCTGCTCAGATACTTTCATGGTCGCAATCTCGGCGGCGATTGCGGCCCCGGCCCGTCCGGTCACCATGATGGCAGTCATCACCGGGCCCAGCTCGCGATACAACGAAAGGCCGACCGTGCCCCCGACTAACGCCTCGGCGCCGAACAAAGAGAACGAGGTGTAAAGCTGATGTCCGAGCACCGCGCCCATGAATGCGGCGGCAATGACCACCACACCGGTCGAACTCACACCGATGAATTCACAGTGCCGTAAAAAAAGCCCCCGCCGCAGCCAGAGGCGATTAAAAGCCCTGACCGTCTCGATCACGAAGGAGGAGAAGTCTCCCATCATTTTGAGAGAAAGGCGCAAGGACAAGCTTGGATTCACATTTCAAGTTTAACTCTCTCGCGTCCAAACACAACTGACTTACTGCAGCCAGATCAATGACATGGGCAAGTTTTTCCGCTACAGTCCTACCCAATGAAACCCATATCGACCGAAGTAACCCAAATGCTAGGCCTGAAATACCCGATCATTGCAGGCCCCATGTTCCTCGTCAGCTATGAAGCGCTGGTTTCAGAGGTCGGCGAGGCGGGTGCCCTCGGCGGCGTCCCGTCGCTCAACTGGCGCACGCCGGAAGAGTTTCGATCCGGGATTCAGCGGATCAGAGAAAAGACGAAGGCGCCCTTCGCCGTCAACCTGATTGTCAACCAGGCCAATCCCCGGCAGAAGCCAGATCTTGAGATCTGCGTGGAAGCGAAGGTGCCGCTGGTCATCACTTCCCTTGGAAACCCAAAGGAAACGATCCGGCGGATGCACGAAGTCGGAGGCCGAGTCTTCTGTGATGTGACGAACCTCGAGTACGCTAAGAAAGTGCAGGATCTCGGCGCCGACGGAATTATCGCGGTCTCGCAAGGAGCGGGCGGACATGCCGGTCCGACCTCCCCCCTGGTGCTTCTGCCCTACCTGAAAAAACATCTGAAAATCCCGATCGTGGCGGCCGGGGGCATCTCTACCGGCGGACAGATCGCGGCGGCGCTTTTGCTCGGAGCCTCCGCGGTTCAAATCGGCACTCGCTTTATCGCGAGCACGGAAGCCAAAGTCGACGACAGCTACAAGAACGCCATCGTGCGCGCCCGCCCGGATGACATCGTTCTGACCAACAAAATCTCGGGCACTCCCGTCGCGGTCATTAACACCCCATATATTGAAAAAATGGGCCTGGACGTCAGCAAATTTGAACGATGGCTGCTGACCAACTCGCGAACGAAGAAATACATGAAAATGATCCGGGCCTACGTCGGTTCTGAAATTCTAAAAAAAGCCATCCTGGGGCCCACCTGGAAAGAGGTCTGGAGTGCCGGCCAAGGCGTAGGGCTCATCGATGAAATTCTTCCGGCCCGAGAAATCGTCGCAAAGTTGGTCCGTGAATATCATGAGGCCGTGGCGGACTTCGCGAGCCGAAATCAGTAAGACTGCTTCGCTAACACGAAAGCCAATCCAAGCAGAAGAGTAGCCGCCACCGGCGCAACGCCTCGCAAACGAGTCTCGAGCAAAAACGCCCGAGGCAGATACGCGGGAATCGACCAAGACCGCCGCCGCGAAGCAACCAACCACGCGCCGGTCAACACGGTTCCGAAACCGAAAGCCACGATCGTCCACACAGCCGGCAAACCCACGCGTTCGGATTTCCAAAGAAGAGGCACCAAAAACTCAGCCGGGCCGAGAAGCGAAAAAATCGCCTGCCAGACCCAAGAGCTGTGCGGGCCAAAGCGAAGCACTTCGGCCACGCGGTTAAACCGTCGGAGGCGGATGCCCATGATGAGAAGAAATCCGGCACTGCTCAATGCCAGCATCTGAGACTCAGGTAGCGTGCGCAGGACAGGAGCCAGCACCACGAACAGAACAGCCCCCGAACCGACATGCGCGAGCAACGGAAACACCGTACGCGAAAAGGTCATCGAAAAGCTCCACCTTCGCTGCCAAGCCAACAGGGAAAGGGGCATCCAATGATCTGGCGCAAATACGTGAAACGCGCCTGCAAAAAATGACAGACAGAAAACGAGCCAGGCCGACGTACTCAGGTCTGGAATGAACCACATGCTTCTTTAATGCCCGTGAGGAAGCACCAAAAGCAAGAGACCGACGAAAGAAACCCCCAAACCGGTCAACATATCGCCATAGTGTTCAAAAATAGGATGGTCGAGCTTCATTAACCCCTTTGAAAACAATAAAGTAGCAGAAAGGAGCGCAATAAGTACCCCTCCCGCAAAGGCTGCAAGAGTCAGCATCATTTGCAAAAGGCCACCCGACCCAGAGGATGCCACGAACAAGGGAAGGGCGGCCATGCAGGGCGATAGCCCAATTCCAAAAAGGAAGAGCACGGGCATCCGGGTCTTGCGCGGATTCGGGCCATGATGAGTGTGACCGACGCACTGACTATGGTAGAAATAGCTGTAAACTGCGTAAGAAATCCCAAATAAGATCAAACCCAGCGCACCGTACTTCTCGACCGATTCTTCGAACTGAGGAATCAGATTGAGTCCCGCCGCGACCACGACGACCCCCATGACGCCCGAACTCACCACATGTCCCAGCGCGGTAATTGAAGCCCCAGCCATCGCACGAGCCAAGCCCCACTTTCGTGCCTTCGCAAGAAGCACCACCGGCAACCAGTGCCCCGGCGAAAAGGAATGAACCGCTCCAATCACAGCCGCTGAAAAAGCGAAGGTCAGCATCTTACCTCTTATACAGACAGTGCGCCCGCTCCATATCATTGGTGCGGAGTTCATCCTTCAGCTCCGACACCTTGACCTGAAGACTCGGAAACATCACCGCCTGCCGGTACGCGTGGTTATCTTCCAGCTCTCTGCAACTCAAGAAAGTCTCACTCCCGCTCCCCAGTTGGCAGCTATGATCAAGCCCCAAAGCATGCCCCAACTCGTGAACCACTACGCTAGTGAACTGAACAGGGAGTACTAAGGAGGGATTCAACAACACCACCTGTCGAGCCACCCGCCCGCCCTCGATGCATCGAATCGTAAACCCAGGGTTATTCTCGGACATGTCCATCGCCTGCCACACGGAGAGATCAGTCTCCTTCAGCATCGCGAATTCGCGCTCATTGCCACCACGAAACTTACAACTCGCAATATTTGAACTCGGGTTCAGCTGAGGATAGCCGCCTACCTTCACCTGCAAAAGATCCCGACCCAGGCTCGCCTGACCGAACGCATTCCACTCGGCGACGGATTGCTCAATGCCGGAGCGTTCGCTCGGAGAGAACTCTGCCGAGACCCAAACAGTGACGACTTGATCGCGAGCCACCGGAGCTTTGAGAGTCGCCCACTGATCGCGCGCCAATCCACAAGCCTGACCCGACAAGGGGTAGGCGTCGCTTGAGTTCCGCAAACAAGCCTGCAACAGCAGCGAGCTTACAAAACCGAAAATTAGCCAGGGAATCGAGGGCAATGAACGGCGCATGGGCCTCCTTCAGAGGTTTAGACCCCCTTCTTAAACCATAGTAGACAGTATCAGTCAACCTATGACATAATGCGGCACACCATGAGAAGATCTAAGGATAAATCCATTATATTTCATGCAGTTATACTCAGCCTGTGCGTAATCCTATTCAACGGCTGCGAAGGTCCGGAGTCGAATCAGGTCGTCCCCCCTCTCGAAATCGCCCGTGCACGTGCCCAGCGCTTTGAACAAGCTCATCCCGACTCACGCATCTACTTCAGCCCTACGACGGGCCAGATCCTCGGGGTAGAAGCCGGCGTTGGCGAAGAGTTTTCGGCGTCCCGCGCTGTGACTCGGGCCGAGGCCCTCTCCGCCATACAGGAATTTATTCAAGCTGAATCCGATCTTTTCGGCATCGATGATCCCTCGACTGAGGTGATGGCCGCCACCGGGGGCTTCGACCTACGACTCGCACCAGCCATTCGAGGCTCCTTTCTCAGCCTCCGGTTCGACCAGTACTTCGACTCGACTCGTGTTCGCAATCGCTACGGCGTGGCCCTCTTCAATGGAAGCGGCCACCTGGTCGCTCTCACTTCGCGTCTCGCTCGCACACAAGAGCTTCGCGCGCGGATGGGTGCAAACACCTCACTCGGGGCGGCCCAGGTACCGCTCCTGAGCGCCCTACCGACCGGGCCGACAAGGCCCCGGCTCCTTCCGGGGCTGCGAGAACTTCCACTTTCCCCGGTCCTGGAAATCGATCTCCACACCGGACTCCTCCGGCGTCAATTCGAAGAGGTTCGCAAAGAAGGGCTCATCACGCATCGCCTCCGGTACAACGATGAGGGAAACCTTATTGAGCACCGCGAAGAAATGCCTTCGGAGATGACCGTGGGCCCGACCGACTGGGCCACCGCGGCTATTTCGTTCGAGACGACGGCGCCCGATCACTTTTCAGAATCCGTCGCTTTGAGAAATTCGCAACTCGGAGGTGCTCCAGCTCTTCAACTCATGGCCTTTCGACTTGAAGACGTCCACGCTCCTGACCAGGGCGTTTCCATCGGAGACTCGAGCCAACTCCCCGACCGAAGTTTCGTGCAGCGACTTCCGCTCGCCACCACGGCGCGTGCCTGGTTCGAGGAGCCCGAATACGTGGACGACCTACGCGACGCTACAGGACTCGCAGCCCATCTGCGAACCACTCTTGAGTATTTCCAGCGAGAGCTCGGCCTTCGTTCTTGGAACGACCGAGGCAGCGCGTTCTACGCCGCCATTCGAGGACGGAGTCGAGCGCATGCGGATGAACCGGATACAAACGCGTTCGGAGCCAACGGCATGATGCTGATCGGAGACGGCCGCACCGATGGCGTACTGAGCGCCGGCGACGCGCTCGAGATCGTCGCGCATGAATTTTTCCACTCCGTAATCTCGGCTTTTCCCGATTTTCAATACGACACCGAACCGGGTGCGCTCAGCGAAGCGCTCGCTGATTTTTTCGGTATGACGGTCATCGGCTTTAGATCGACCGTATTCGGCGAGTCCGCGAATTGGCCGCTCCGGGATGTCCTCCACCCATCCCGCTTCGGACAACCCGAACGCCTGAATGACTATGTCGATCTACCTCTGGACGACGATAGTGGCGGCGTGCACCTCAACTCCGGCATCGTCAGTCGAGCGCTGACCCGCGCCGTTCTGGAATGCGACAACGGAGGCACGGCCGCTTCGAATTCGAAAGCGCTGGCCCAAACCCTGCTCGACGAGATCCGCGACCTCGCGTGGGCGCCGCAGACCCTCCTCGAGGAGTTCGGCGTCCTGACCGAAATCTACTGTCGACAAAGATCACAAACTGAAACATTTCCCAGCGATCGACGTCAAACCTGCCTCTCGCTTTCCGGCACTCTGCGGGACGCTCAACTTCTGGTCTTCTAAGCGTCTCTCAGATGATAGCGAACACTCGTCACGACTTTCCCGCGGCGGAACATGAGCGCCGCTCGGATCAGCAGAGCCGTTTGATTGTGGAGGATACGATGCCACCAGCGCGTCGTGACAAACTCCGGGATGATGATGGTAATCATGTCTTCATTGCATGTTTTTTCTACATCGTTAATGTAGTCAAGCAGCGGCGCGATCACCGACCGATAGGGCGACTTCAAGATGACGAACGGCACCTCGCTGGCCCACTTCTCCCACTCACGCTTCATCGCCTCGGTCTGGACCTCATCCAATTCGACGTAGCAAGCACGAACGTCCTCGGAGATCGAAATCGCGTAACGAAGAGCGTCGATCACTCCTCGATGAATTCCTGAAATCGGGATAATCACCGTATGCCGGAGCTTCTCAAGTCGCTTCGGCGCCGTTACGCCCACGAGCGAGAGCTCCCGGCCAACCGCGAGGTAATGTTTGTGAATGCGCGTAAAAATTAAAATCACAAAAGGAATGAGAAGAATCACCATCCAGGCGCCGTGAATAAACTTCGTGCCAGCGATCACCACCAAGACCGCAAGGGTGGTGACGGCGCCGAGGGCGTTGAAAAAAATCATCCGCCGGTAACCCTTGGGTCTCTCACGCAGGTGATGCACGACCATTCCCGCCTGCGAGAGCGTGAAAGAGAGAAACACCCCCACGGCATAAAGCGGCACGAGCGCGTGCGTATCTCCGCCGAAAATAAAAATCAGCCCCATCGCACCGAGCGAGAGGCCCACAATGCCGTTCGAAAAAACGAGCTTGTCGCCCATCCCGGCAAACTGCCGCGGCAAGAAGCGATCGCGCGCCAACCAGCTCGCGAGGCGTGGAAAGTCCTGGTAGCTGGTGTTGGCCGCAAGAAGCAGAATCATCGCGGTCGACGCCTGCATAGCGTAGTAAAACCAAGACTCGCCGTAGATCATTCGCGCGATCTGGGAAAGCGCCGTCTCCCCGGCGTGCGGGAGCACCTGGAAAAAATGCGAAAGCAACGTGATCCCGATAAAGAGACTCGCCAGCAATCCAGACATCCACATCAAAGTGATTTTCGCGTTCTTCGCCACCGGATCCTGGAACACGGGCACGCCGTCGGAAATGGCTTCGATCCCGGTCAACGCCGCGCAGCCCGAAGAAAAAGCACGAAGAACAAGGAAAACGGGAATTTCTGGATACGCCTCATGAAGCAGGCTCGGCGCGCTGGGAATTTCACCCCGCGCCACCTGAAGCAGGCCAGCGATCACCAGGTAAAAGGCGAAAAGGACGAACACATAGGTCGGAATCGCAAATAAACTCGCGGACTCCTTCACGCCGCGAAGATTCAGGACCATCAGTATGACCACCACCGCTGCGGCAATCATCGACCGATAAGGAAGCATCGACGGCATCGCCGAGGTAATGGCCGCCACCCCCGCGGAAACGGACACCGCGACGGTGAGCATGTAATCAATGAGAAGCGCCGCGCCGGCCGTGAGGCCCGGATAAACCCCCAGATTCTCCTTCGCCACCACATAGGCGCCTCCGCCTTGCGGATAGGCCTTGATGGTCTGCCGATACGAAAGCGACACGATCAGCAACAAAGCCGCGATCGAGAAAGCAATGGGGAGAGACCAGTTCACCGCCATAGCTGAGAAGGCCGCCAGGGGGATCAGCATTTCTTCCGTTGCGTAGGCTACCGAGGAAAGGGCATCCGAAGAGAGTACGGAAAGCGCTTTCCACTTAGGAAGTCGCTGATGGCTGAGAAAATGACTAGGCAAAGGATCGCCGATCAGAAGACGCTTCAGTCGAGTGATGACCATAAAGGATTATTTCTTCTAAACCGCTTCAGTTGGAAAGGATATTGATGCTTCCCGAGTGGATCATTCCTACGATTCGATCTATCGGGCTCCAAGAGCACGACGCCCGACCCCTAGCTATGGTGCGGCGCGACAATCATATCCTTTGGGCCCAGAGTCGAGCCCCCCAGCATCCCCTCCATTCCGCGCTTTTTCGCCTCATCAGTGGCATCTACCAATCCGACCCGGAGGCGGCCAGAAGCTGGGTCCGGCAACGAATTTTCACTCTCGAGTCGCCCTCGTCAGCAACGGAGATGACCGTAAAAGTCGCAGCCAAACGAATGACCTGGATCGAAGGCCTTCCGGCAATCGCCTCATCCTCAGATCATGGAATCCATGTGCCCCACCTCATAGCCACCGAGGTCGGAGAACTTGCACCTCCCCCGAGTCTGGCACTTCCGAAGCATGCCCTCCCCCACTCAGAAGCGATCCACCTCTGTTCATCCTGGACGGAGGGTGCCCACGTCGCCCCCTCGAGCCCACGCCACCTGCGAAACCGAGCCATCGCCTGCGTCCTACTCGATGCCCGCGGCGTTCCGCTCGCAGGTGGCACGAATCAGGCGTCGAACAATCCTTGTCGCCACGCCGAAATCGAAATGCTCCGGGCCCGGCACTCTCAAGGAAGGGGCCCCATTCCTCGGGGTGCGACCGTCATCACCACGCTCAAACCCTGTCGGATGTGTGCAGCCATGATCTGGGAAAGTTGCGAAGACCGCGCGTCCATTCGGGTCATCTACCGAGACTTCGATCCCGGTACGAATGGACGCGCCACACTCCTCGACAAGGACTCCCCCGACCGCAGGCGCTACGCCCGGAACGCGGAGGAACGCGATCTCTCTATTCAGTTCAAGTTCGCGTTAGATAGCCGCTTGTGAGGCCGCGCCCCACTATTCTTCTGGCGACTCCTCGCGGATCGCCGTTTGCTCCGTCTTCTCGGTACCCGCCTGCTCAATCACTTTGTCCGTGTCATTCTCCGCCTCTGAATTCGCCGCCACCTCCCGGCGGCTCTGGTAAAGATCCGGACGAGTCAGCTGCAGTAGGTTATCCGCGATATTTCTCTCGGGATTTCCGGCAGCAAACAGATACTCGGGCAGCAAAAGGGCCGCGGCCGCAAGTAGCGTGTAGAAAACAGCTTGGAACCTATCCCGGGTCAGAATCGTAGATCGTGATTTCATCATGGTCAGCGCCTCCGTGAGCAAACACCGCTCCCTTCATTGGGAGCGGGAACCGGAGAAAGATCGCCAAGGATAGGAAATTTCCCCCGGCTTTCGCGTCCGCTGCGGAACGTTTGTTCAACAGCTCAGCTAGAGAAATAATAAACGTTCATTCCCCCACTTGTCAAACCAGGAGCGGGATTCGGAGCAATCCGCGAAGCTTTTGACGAAGAATGCCCAAACCCGTATACTGATCGGACTGGGAAGGGAATCCCTTACATGCCGATTCAATCGCTTCAACAGGACGTTGCCGAAAACAAGAGTCAAGCACCGATCATCTCGGTCCAACCACGCCTCCCCGGTCGGTATATTCAAGAACTTCGGGCCGCTCTCGCCACCGCTTTTCGGGTTCACAACTGGCCGAGCGCGCTCTCCACCCTCGACCTTTTAGCCACCCTCGGAGAACATCAGGGCCACCGGGAGCTCTGCCTCCGGGCCCAGGGCCTCCGAGAAGTCCTCGGTCACCGAGGCGAAAGCCGGAGTGAACCCGGGGAGAGCATCCTCCGGCACTATAGCGAACTTGAATTTCATCTTTCCCATCTTCAGTGGTTGACCGACTAGGTCGACTGCCGTATGGATTCCCTCACAAATAGGTCGGGGAGTAGCGCAGCCTGGCTAGCGCATCTGCTTTGGGAGCAGAGGGTCGCAGGTTCGAATCCTGTCTCCCCGACCATTTTTGATAACAACCGAACTCCAACTAACGGTTTGATATCGTAGGTTTTTCAGTTCTCTACTCTTCGTTTTCCAAATTACTCGTTTCGCATTTCCTTTTTCTGCCATTTTTCGGGCCAAATTTTTGGGTGCTGAATCCCATCTCAAACAGAATCCTGGCCACACCCTCCATTCGTTCCTGGAAAAGATCGGCATCTTCGAGAACCGGAGCAAGCTCTATTGGTGGATTCACAATGAGCTTCCGTCGGGCCGAGTTGGAGTCTTTTTTGAAATCACATTTCATTCATACGCCAATTGTCCACCGTTACGCCGTCTCAGCCATCGCGCCACAATTGCTTTCGCCAAACAATGAGACGCATCGACAATCGGTATTGCTGTTCGAGCATGGACTGCGACACCACTGAGATCGAGGCAGGCCAGGACGATTGTGTCGACGTCGGCGGTATGGGCCTGATCCATGAGACCGGCCCAGAGTTGTTCAAAGAGCCTCGGGTCCGTTGAATCGCGAGTGGCACTCAGAAGCCGATCAATGTCAGATTGCCAGTCGATATCGACCACTTCAATTCCGCGCGCTCTCAGGCAGGAATGATAAACCCCTGACTCAGTGGTGGGCCGTGCGGCGATCAAGGCCACCTTGCCGACGTTTTTGGGAATGGCCGTAACCGTCAATTCAACCATGTTCAGCAAAGGTACTCGAACGCCTTGTTTGAGATTCAGGTAGTATACGTGCGCCGTATTGCAGGCAATGGCCAGAAAATCGACTCCGCTCCGTTCCAGATGTTGAAGCCCATCCCTAATCGCGTTTTCAAGAGCTGCGTGGTCGACCGGTCGATCCTCATAGAACGGGGCAGGTTGAGAGCAGATCATGATTCTCGGAAAATCAATGTCATGTCGCGCGCCGTACTGACGTTGGCATTCAGTAATGACAAGATCGATAAAGGGGGACGTCGATCGCGGGCCCATCCCGGCCAATATTCCGATGGTTAGTGGGATCGCAGGATTCTCTTTATATTCATTCATCTTTTAAATCCGAGATACGAGCTGCTTGCGAAACACCACAAAGCCTGACCGTTCAGCCACTTTATCGTAGAGCTTCATTGCGACCAGATTGGTCTCGTGTGTCTGCCAGTAAACGCGCGTCGAACCACTTAACTCCGCTTGTTCATAGATAGCGTTTATCAGGGCCCTGCCGACTCCCATGCCGCGTGATTTTTCCTCAGTGAAGAGGTCCTGCAAATAGCAGGCGGGGCCAATCATTGCGGTATTGCGATGAAAGAGATAGTGCGCCAAGCCAATCAACTTTCCATCCACCTCAGCAACTAATGCGCGCATCGGCTCGTAAGCATCAAAGAAGCGCGCCCACGTTGTTTGCGTTATCCCTGTGTGTAGTTTGGCCGCGCCGATTCGTCCGTAAAATTTATTATAGCCTTCCCAGAGCGGTAGCCACTGATCAAAGTCTTCGCGGACTACAAAGCGAATGATTGATAAATCTGATGCCCCGGTTCCTACATCTCTGTTTACTTTCATGGTATGGGGTTCTCCTGATAAATACGTGGACGAGCTATTTCCATGAATCTTTCAGGTGCGGCAAGTCGTTTGAATCCAAACTTTTCATACAAACCGTGCGCGTCACGGGTTGCGAGCACCCAACGCCTGAGTCCCTGAAGATCGGGGTACGAGCGAATGCACTCCATCAACCACTTCGAGAGTCCGTGTTTTCGGCAATCCGCCACTATGAAAACGTCTGCCAAATACGCAAATGTGGAAAAGTCGCTCACGACTCTCGCGAATCCCACTTGAGTTTTTCCATCATAGACTCCGAAACAGAGTGATCCCTGAATGGATTTTTTAACCGTCTCAATTGGAATCCCTTCGGACCAATAGAAACAAGACAAGAAGCTGTGAACCGTGGCGAGATCGAGTCGGTCCCGATCGGTTGAGATGCTAAATGGGCCCTTGTTCCATTCCCGAGTCATTTTTGAGTACTCTCAATCGAGGCTTCGACCTCTTGGGCCGCACGAAGGTCATTGGGAGTGCCGCGCTCACGAAGTCGCTTTGCCACTTGCCTTCGGCTTGCCTCAGGTCGGTTTTGTCCGAGCTTCCACTTTGTTCGTGAGGAGGTGGGAGTCAGACGGATGATGACAAGTGCATCAAAACTTTTTTTATAAAGAGATGAGCCAGGATCGAGAGGAACGTATTGTCCCTCTGGCTGGTAATGGTCCATCATTTTCTGAAGGGCATCCCTGAGCAATTCCGGCGTGTCCGATACTTCGGCCTGGCAATCAAACTCTGCGTATCGGTAATAAGAAGTCGCTGCGCCTGCATAGTTTTCGTCAACCCAATAGGACGGGATCACGGACAAAAACTCCTCAAAAACCACGAGAGCGTTTGGATTGCTCTTCAAGTCATGAACTTGTTCATCGAGCCTATTAAGATGCAGAATGAAAGATTGACCATCAAAGAAGTGATTAAAAATTCCGTAGTGCGTCTTCTTATCCGAGGTCATGGTGATGATCCGGCAGGATGCCTGACTCCTGATAAAGTCTTCCACATTCTTTTGATCAGTCTGTTCGTAAATCGGATAGAACCTCATTGTTTCCCCTCGAAAAGAACATAACGATGCAGACAACTATAGTCCTATCTGGTAGAAGAGGAAGGACCATATATTATAATTAGGTTCGACCAGAAGAGAGCCAGGGTCAAGAAGACATGAGAGAACTCACATTAACGATATCGAAGCGAAAACAGGCACCTTACCTCAACATCGCTGATGCAATTCGCGAAGCGATTCGGACGGGTCAAGTCAGACCGGGCGAATCGCTCCCCTCGACCCGCGCCCTGGGTATCTCGGTGAGGGCCCACCGCCATACCGTAATGTCTGCTTTAGACGAGTTAGTGGCCGAGGGTTGGCTCGTTGCGAGACAAAGAAGCGCTTATCAAGTTGTCGACACACTTCCCGCAGGATTTTTTGAGGTTAAGAAGCCAGCCAGTATTGGCCAAAAAGATACACATTGCTTCAAATTCGCCCGTGATTTGAAGCTTCCGCCACTAGTTTCGTTGAGTGAGATGAAGTTCAACTTCAAAAGCGGGATTCCCGATCTTCGTCTGTTTCCTCATCAAGAGTTCAAATCCTGTCTTTCGGATTCTATCAAGCGTGGTGGAGCGAACCTCATGGAGTATGGTGATGTAGAGGGGCACAGACCTTTCATCGCTGAACTTAAAACCTATTTGCGCAGAGTGCGTGCGATTTCAGATCGTGAAATCATTGTTACTCATGGCTCCCAAGAGGCCATTTTCTTGATTGGCCAACTTCTACTAGCGCCAGGAGACCGCGTTGCCGTGGAGCAGCTTGGATATCCGCCTGCATTTGGAGCATTGCGAGCAACAGGAGCAGAGCTTGTGCCGATTAGAATGGATCGCGAAGGCCTTGACCCAGACCATTTAGAAGCGTGCCTTCGCAAAGGCAAAGTGCGCTTGATCTATGTGACTCCGCTTCATCAATATCCAACGACGGTCACACTTCCTCTCTCGCGCAGGTTGAAGCTCTATGAGCTGGCAGTGAAGTATCGCGTGCCCATCCTCGAAGATGATTACGACCACGAATACCATTACCGCTGTCAGCCGATTGCGCCTTTAGCAGCGGACGACCCGGCCGGACTTATCTTGTATGTCTCGACATTCTCCAAAGTCTTTAATCCCTCGGCGCGTCTGGGATTTATGGCCGTGCCGAAGACGCTCGTTTCACCCATTAGCAATCTCAAGCGGATCGTGAGCCGCCAGAATGATCTTTTGCTTCAAGATGCGCTCGCTCGCTGGATGAAGTCCAGTGGTTTCGAGCGACATCTTCGTCGTACACGCCGCTCTTATGAAGAGAGACGCGATACCTTGATCAAATGTTTGGAAGCAGCGAAGGCCAAAGGAGTCGATCTCTCTTGGGAGGTGCCCGATGGTGGAATGGCCGTTTGGGTCAAGACGTCGCGGGACTCCGCGAAGATCGCCGAAAAAGCGAGGTCACTTGGAATATACGTTGGGCACGAGGCGGAGTTTCAAGTTGAGGAATCCAAAGGAAGAGGAATTCGCCTGGGATTCGCTCGTCAAAAACCGGAAGAAATCTCACGGGGAATGGAACTATTTATCAAATCGGTCATGGCATGACCCCGGCCAAAGGAGTTCACTTGAAAATTGAAAATCTCCCTTTCTGTGTTACCGATTGGAGTCAGATGCCATCGACGGAACACCCTGGCGAAAGTGGCAAGGCACTTTGGCACACCTTTGAGGCAGGAAACGTTCGAGTGCGAATGGTAGAATATAGTCCTGGCTATTTGGCCGACCACTGGTGCAGTCGTGGGCACGTTCTTCTCGTCATCGAAGGAGAACTGACGACTGAGCTAAAAGACGGTAGATCATTTAGGCTATGCTCGGGGCAAAGTTATCAGGTCGCAGATGGAGCCGAACCACACAGATCGCGTACTGAGACCGGCGCGAAGTTATTTATTGTCGACTAATTCGATTGGGTGAGCATCCTATCTATCGGCTGACCGGAAGCAAAAACGGTTTGCCCCACTTCGAGGCCTGCGAGTCCTTGATGAGATGAAGCTGTGCCACCCGGACCTCGCGCAGAATCCGGGGAAGTTGCCCCGTCGATACGGCCAGGACGGCGAGTGTGGCGGCGATCTGAATCAGTTTGGTGATACCCATGACAATACCTCCTCAAGTAGGTTGGGGTTCTTTTTGTGACGAAGGACAACGCGACGGATGACTGAGTGTTCCCAGGGCGTGCCCGAGCGCGTGCGACGACCAAGGCCGTTAAGATGATCGGCGATGTACCGCAAGGTGTGGTCCTTCTGCCTGAGTTGGATGATGGTGCGGACGTTCTCGATCTCGGCGGGGTTCACGACGAGTCGCCCGCGTAACCACGAAAAGCCATAAGGCGGGACCCCTTTCGGGGGACGCATGGTCAGTGCCGATGACTTTGGTTTCCTGCCCGCAGCTTTCGCAGGGACGAAGCCGATGGCCTGCAAGGCCTCGATGACTGTGGTCTTGGGGATTCCGGTCTCGCGAACAATCTGGCGTAAGGACTGCCCCGAACGATAAAGCTCGGCGCACTTCTGAGAAATTCCCTGCCTTGTGGCTCTGAAGAACTCTATAAAATCGTGGGATTGGTGGTGCTCGGACATTGTGTCCTCACCCCGACCATTTTTCTTAAAAAACATAAAACCACCGTCGTCCCAATTTGTTGAAACTGTTACTTAAGGGTTCTTAAGTTGGCTTTCTGTTTTTAATAACTAATTTTTTCTGTACGTGTTTCGCAAACTGCAGAATTTTCGAAGCGCGATTGCTCCTACTTGGAGCCGCCCTCGAGCTTTTCGCGTAGAAGAGCCTGACAGTTCAGTGTCCCTCGCTCATTCCGCCGAGCAGATCCTTTTTAATATCCTCAGACATCGGGTTCGGACCGACCCAGACATCAAGCATCGCTGCAGCTAGAGATGCGCTTGGAATGGAGTCCTTGAGTTGACCCTTAACAGAGATAGAAAGACGACCCGGGTAAATAGTAAACTCCAGTAGGTCTCCCGAAGAGAGGTCCTCGAAAGCCTCTCCTAGTCGAGCGGTCGAGGCTACCAGCTCATCGCAGTGACTCTGACAGCTTTCACGAATCTGTTTGCTCCAAGTTCTGGCTAGTCGGTCCTTGCCCACATTTTTTAGAAAGCGCACCCGGATGTGTTTGACCTGGGACGACTTCAAGATCTGCGCATAATTGCCGGTTCTTGCCTCAAGATAAAAACCAGCGGCGAAAGCTTTAATTTTTAGAAAAGATACCGTACGAACGGTTTTCCCGTTGAGAAACAGTTGTTTTCCAACGACCATCACAGTTTCAGGAGTTTTCGCAAGTTCAGATTCCGACGCCAAAAGAGTCGAAGGGTGGGCGGCAAAAGACAATAAGACGAAGACTCCTCCCAATAGGCCTCCGCGAAGTAGTTTGCCGTTCAGCAAGAACGCAATTCCAAACCAGACCCCAGAGCGGACTGCCATTGCGAGGACTGTGCGCATTTCATAGGGTCGCTCCGCTGCGATATGGACTACCAATAGCGCGAAGAAGATTAGGGTCGCTCCTGCGATCGCGCTGGCCATCCATCGAGCCCAAGAACGAGTCCGCAGGATTCCGATCCCGGTCACAACATAGAAAAAGCCCGCAAAAAAGTTGAACCAGAGAATGAAAGGGATGTAGTTACCTGCGGCTTCTCTGGCCTCTCCCCCGATGAACAGGACCGATCCACCTTCCTTAATTGTGGCGATACCGAACAGGGTCGCGACGAGAGCGGCACCGATGCGCGTTAACTTAACGAATCGGGAAGACTTAGCCATAAGTATGCCTCCATTGACATATTATTATACTGATGTATAATTATACGGCCGTATAATTAGCAAGTCAAAGCGGAGGCAGATCATGAACGATTCAACTCAAAGTCTTATGCCTGAGAGATCTAGAACAGGTCGATGGAACATGATCATCGGATTCTGGACCATGGCCGCATTCATGATCCTCGGGTTCATTCTCATTTATCTTCGGGATTTCGCACCAAACGCTGCCGAGTGGGCTGCCCAATACGGAAGCGGAAAACACTTTGAAACACGCTTAGCTCACGTGCATGGAGCGCTGTTTGGGTTCCTTAATGTACTGATCGGCTATCTGTTGACGGCAGTGCCCATAAAGCAGCGCGCCCGGCAGGTGGTATCAGTTCTGGCCCTGATTGGGATACTAATGCCGGTCGGCATTCTGACGGAGGTGCTGTTCGGAGTTCCGCCTCTTTTGGTCCTCATCGGCGCACTTTCGATGACTGCGGCGATGATTTTACACGGAATCGCTATTTGGAAATGCGCTGAGTGAACATCAAGAAACAATGAGTGCTGGAGAATAATGCCATGTCACGTCCTTCTCGCAACACAGATTTACTCCTGACTGAGGAAGCTAGAAAAATTCTTCCGAAAACCGGCTTCACTGGTCTCAATCTTCGTGAGGTGGCATCTAAGGCCGGAGTGAATCTTGGCATGTTCCACTATCATTTCAAAACTAAGCGAGAGTTTACGCGGCGAGTTCTCGAAACAATTTACGAGGAATTTTTTCTAGATCTCAGTATTGAAGCCAGCCGGGGTGAAGCGCCTTTAGAAAACTTGAGAAGCGCTCTTAACTCTATGGGGCGATTCTCGCGCAATAATCGCGCGTTGATCCTTTCATTGATCGGAGACGTATTAAATGGAGACCGTGAAGTAGTTCGTTTTGTGAAAATCAATTTTGGGCGACATTTTGGCGTTCTCAGTAAAATTATACGCGAATGCCAGAAAACCGGAGCGCTTGAGAAGGAGCCTCTGCCCCTGGTCATAACCCATCTTCTCGGAGCAGTCGGTGTCCCCCATTTGATATTCGAGCTTCTGGAGAGGTCTTCGGCACGCAAGCCTTTTGGTCTCGCACTCTCTGTTGTACGCAGCGCAGTGCTTTCAGATGCTGCGATCGCGAAGCGTGTCGAGCGGGCCCTGAAGGGTTGGAGCAAATGAAACGTACCTACTTCATGGTATTTGTATTGCTGATCGCGAATTCAGCTTTAGCTGTCGATCAAGCCCCAGTTCTTGAGATCAAGCTCAATGATTCGGTGAGCGAGGGCGTCGCAAACTCAGGACGCCTTGATTCGGCTGAAGCCGAAACCCAGGCCGCATCAAGCAAAGCCCATTCCCAAGAATCGCTCCTGTGACCCAAATTAAGCTTCGATGCGACGCTGCGTTAGGTCACGGCAGTACCAACGCTTCCTATTCCCGGTAGTTCGGTACCTTTCGGGGATAATGAATCCTATTCTATCGGACCGGTGCTTCGATCTAAGTAACCCAGCAAGTGCTTATTGGTAAATGGGAAGGACAGTTCGGGCAGTTGTTGCCAACAAAGGACGGCCGCCGCAGCTATACTGAAGCGTGTTATCGCACCCCGGTTAGTGATTTTAAAATATATTTCAATCATATCAGCCACTTGTCGGTGACCTCATGGTATTTGCATATGAAAAAAAATAGTGATATTATTTCACGTGAAAGATTGGTGAAAAATGGCTCCGAAAACTGAAGTTAAGGAAAGGCCCAATCAAAAAGAAGCGGTTCTGACAAAGGCCACTCTCCGTTCTGCTGATCTGCTTGGAGTCAAGCGAAAGGACCTCTCTGAGATTATCGGCATTAGCGAGGCGACAATATCGCGTATGTACAAAGGAGAGTCTGTCGTTTCTTTGGGTACCAAAGAGGGCGAGGCTGCTACGCAGTTTGTGCGGATCTACAGAAGTCTAGATAGCCTCTTCGGCGGAAAGCCTGCGCTTTGCTCGAAGTGGCTTAAGGCCGCCAACTCTCACCTCGGCGGCGTTCCGCTCGACCTCACCAAGAACATTCAAGGACTCGTCGATGTTGCAAGATATCTGGACGCGATGCGAGCCAAAGTTTAAGTTCACGACTTTCGTCGGGAGTCCCTGGCGAGTCGTTGAGGGCCAGCATAAGATCGCAACGCGTAAACTCGTCGATAGCGATGAAGAGCAAGGTATCCTCGAAGAGATCATCGAGACCGCCAAACCTCCCTCGCCTTACGACCAGGATTGTGGCAAGTATCACTATCTACTCTGGACACCATTTCGGTACCCGCCGCTTAAGAATGGATCACGGCTAGGGACAAAAGATCGGCGCGGGCTCTGGTATGGTTCGATTGAGATCGAGACAGCTTTTGCCGAGCGGGCCTACTATGCGATTCTCCTGCGTGCAGGATCTGCCGCCGATTTCGGAACTTTCGAAACGCCGATCACCGCCTTCACGGTTGAAGTTAAATCGAAGGCTTGCGCCGACCTGACACTGCCGCTGTTCAAAGAGTTTGAGTGTAAAATATCCTCACCCACCTCCTACGCATCTTCGCAGTCGCTTGGCTCGACTCTTTGCGATCGCGGCGCAGAGGTGATCCGTTTTACGTCCGCGCGATGTCCAAGCCGAGGGGTGAACCTCGCGATCACAAAGCTAGTTGTTTTCCGGACCAAGGACCCGACAAATTCGACTTCTTGGTTTTGCATTAGCAGCGCCGAAACTGTCGACTTCAAACCAAATGGTTTTCAGTCCATTACGCCCAAGCGCACGAGTTTCAAGATGGCTGATTTTACGGTCAAAGGACGACTGACCGCGCCGGGGATAGAATGACGCCGAGGCTGTTCATATCGTCAGTTTTTCGCGCCCATGTCCTGATGAGCCAACGAGAGGACGACCGCATTCCTCGCAATAAAAGATACCAGACAAGAAAAATGTCCGCGAGGTGGCCGAGGCGAGTCGTTTTCTTTCCCTGGTCAGATTCTCATCGAGGATGCCCTGAACGGTCCTAAATTCCGTCTCATCTACGATCACCTCCCAAGAGGCCTTCACGACTTGGTAGCGTTCATGAAATCTAAGGGACTTAGCATTGACCTCACGCAGGCCCGCATAGGCTTGAGTCCGTAGGACATTTGCAATAGTCGATACGGTCCATCGCCCGGCCATGTTGTGGCGTTCTTTTCGATTCGGTCGGGCCTTCGGGCGGATGCCCTCCGCCACCAGACGTTTTATGGTTTGGTTCAGCGAGCACTCTTCACGGTAGATCGCAAACAGTCTTCGGACCTGAGCGGCTTCGTCGGCGTTGACGACATACTTGCCCGGATGGGTAGGGTCTTTATCGTAGCCCAGGACTATTCCGCCGCCATTTCTCAGCCCGCGAAGAGCGCGGGCGTGGAAGTTTATCGCCACGCGCTCGGACGTTTGCTTGCGCTCGAACTGGGCGAGGTAATCATATTGAAAACCATCATCTCGCCAGCCGGTGTACTCGTAGAAGATGACCGCCTAGTCGGTAGGTTTCCCAGGCAATACCGGCGGGATCTTGCACCCATGCCTTTTTCGAGTCGGCATAGCAACAAGTAGTCTCACCCTCGCCGTAGCCACCGAGATCCGCCTTCTTAAGCCGCTCGGTGATTTCCGCTAGCTCCGAGTCTTGATCGACCTGAATTCCGAGATGATCCACTCCAGTTTCCCCGACTCGCGTCGAGATCGCAAAATTGATCCTTGGATCTTCAAGCATCCACTTGGCATAGTCTTCTTTGAGCTTCGAGGGCTTCTGACCAAAAAGCGTCGAATAGAATTGGACAGACTTTTCTAGATCTTTCACTCCGACGTGAATATGAAAGCGTTTCATACTAGCACTTCCTTTCGTTACAGTTTTTGGCCTTGGTTTTTCTTTTGCTCTCTCTCGTGCAGCAGTTTGCCTGTAAATAGCCGATCAGGTCTTCGATCAGATCCGTATTAGCGAAGTAGGTGATGGAGCGGCCATCCTTCTTGGATGTGACCAGTCCCGCCTTACTCATATGAGAAAGATGAAATGAAAGGGTATTCGCAGGTATCGCTAGTTCCTCTGCAATCTTTGTCGGCACCGTTCCGTCCCTGCCGTATTCAAGCAGGAGCCTGAACACTTTGAGCCGCGTTTCTTGGGATAGTGAGGAGAAAGCCTCCGTGGCCTCATTCATTTCCATATTTCCAGAATAGTGGAACTATAGAAGCAAGTCAAGTCGGATTTGTTTTCAAGCAAGATCAAGACCCTAAATGCCTTGCGAGCAAGCTGGCGCTTTTGCCCGTCCGCTCCCACCTGTCGACAAGCACTGGGACGGAATCGCGGCGTACTGCGAGGCGGAGAACAAGATCGCCTTAGGATTCGTCGAGGGACTGAACAATAAGATTCGGCTCATCCAGCGACGCGCCTACGGCCTACGCGACGAGGAGTACCTCCGGCTGAAGGTCTCACGTGCATGCGGCCGGAGCTCTGAAACCGTGGAAATCACCCACTCGAAAACCCGATGAGCCGGATTTATTAGGATGCAGGTAATTTGAGAGGAAACCGGCTTGCTAAGAAGGCCGTTTCGTCAAATAAGGCCAGCGACAAGAGCGAGGGCCAGAACAAGAAGCAAGACGCCCACAATTTTCTGAACGGTTCCGAGCGTCGTTTTCTTGAGGAGCTGTGTTCCGACGATTGATCCTGTAAGCGCGGCAAACGTCCCCGCAATGACAAGCCCAAATGCACCTTGCTCCTTGAGATTCGAGATGTGCTGACCAAAGATTACAAATCCATAAACGGTGATTCGGGTCACGTCCACGATGATCGCGGACAGTACCGTTGTTCCAACGAACTGCTCTTTGGTCAGACCAACTCTAATGAGAAACATGCTCCGAAGGGCACCTTGAAGCCCGGAGAGCCCGCCAAAAAAACCAGATAACAGGCCTCCAAGCGGAATGTATTTGGGATGGAGACTGACCTTTTGAAACCATGGAATGAGTTCAAAGAGGGAAAAGACCCCGATCAACAGCCCAACGGTCAGTTTGATGGGTTCTATTTGGAAACTATGCCCGAAGAGAGTGTAGCTGGTGATCGGTGGAATATTTCCAAGACGGGACAAAAGCCACGCCCCCAGTGCCGCCGACAGGACGGCAGGGATGGTAAACCTGATAGTGGTTTTGGGATCGGCATTTCGACCCACAAGAAAGGCCTTGAAGACGTTATTGGCCAAATGAACGATGGCCGTCGCCCCAACCGCAACCTGAATTGGAAAGAAGAGCGAAAACGCTGGAAGGAGAAGCGTACCGAGGCCAAACCCAGAAAAAAGGGTCAACGCCGATACGAGTAAACTTATAGTGCAGATAATAATATAGCTGACCACAGCTATAGCTTATCTACTCGTCTTGCTTCCATCCATCGTATGGATGTTGAGGGCCTTTACTTCGACACTGGAAGCAGAAACGGCTTGCCCCAATTCGTGGATTACGAATCTTTGATGAGCAGAAGCCGCCCCATCGAAACCGACGCTCATTTTCAGGTCTTTGCGTTGACATTGAAGCTCTTGCCGACCCCTGGAATTGTATAATTCCTAGGCAGGTCAGTTTACAGGCCTGATGAGTCATTGTGCCCTATGACGATCCCAACATTGCCCCGATCAATTCCTTCGAGGGCCCTCTGCCGTGCTGGCCTCTGGCTCGTGCTTTGCAGTCTTACGCTCAAGAGCGGGTACTTAATCCGCGTCGGAAGGCACGGACAGAGGAATGAGGCCTTCCGTTTCACCACAAACCACGGGAGAAAAATGTATGAGAACGACAAGCATTTCAACAGACCGCCCACTGCTCGCGGATGTCCAAACCCTGCGCCAGCATGCGCGGAAACACCTCGAAAATGGTGCGATCACGGCTGACTATGCAGCCGATCGCGAGGTCGTGCTCGGTATGCTCAACGGAGCGCTAGCCACTGAGCTGGTCTGTGCTCTGCGTTACAAGCGCCATCATTTCATGGCGACGGGGATTCACGCAGCACCGGTGGCGGCTGAGTTTCTCGAGCACGCGAATGAGGAGATGGCGCATGCTGACCTCATCGCTGCGCGCATTGTTCAGCTGCGAGGTCAGCCGGACTTTTCTCCCGACGGCCTTTCCGCACGGAGCCATGCGGAGTACGTGGAGAGCGGCACCCTCCGCGAGATGATCAAAGAGAATTTGATCGCGGAGCGGATCGCGATTGAGAGCTATCGTGAAATGATCGGATATCTGGGAGAACGGGATGTGACCACTCGACGCATGCTTGAAGGTATCCTCGCAAGCGAGGAGGAGCATGCCGACGATTTGGCGTCCATGCTCGACGGGGCGGATTTGAAATCGATTCGAGACTAAGGATGCCCTTATGACGGCTTTGCCGGTTCTGGTTTATCGCCTCCAAGCGATCAAATCCGAAGAACTCGGATTCGCGGCTCGCAGCGTCCGCGAATCCGAGTTCTTCGGGAAAGTTTCCCTGGACGAGCCTTCAATTCCCATCCTTCTGCGGCGCAATTCCGAATCTCGAACAGTCGTGCCCTTCAGTCTTCCGAGACTTAGGTTCAGTGAACATCGGATTGACGATCCATTTGCCATCCCGATTCTCGTACGCATGGCACATCAGCTCCGGCTTGCTGCGATTGATCGCGAGGCGAAGAGCTTGCGCATCCCGGAGAAAGAAAATGTCGGTATCCGAATCTCCTGCGGCAAACACCGTCGGGCTCGGCTGATTCATCATCTTTTCTGGATTCTTCTCGCCAAAAATCACCTTGTTGATCCAGCACCGCTTGCCTTGCCTGTAGTTGATCAGTGACTGATTGCCCGAAGGATGAATACCACACCCCTCGAAAGCGGCAGTCTGCCGTTTGGCGCTATCCAATGACGCCCGCCCGCCGATCACGTGATCGGCCGCGATGCCGACTCGCCGAGCAAAGACCTCGACCACCGGCTGAGCGGACGCAGACGAAATCCAAACCTCGAAGCCCGCCCCTTGGAGTTCTGAAATCAGATTCTTCATCGGCTCATAGATCCGGATCGAAGCGCCATAACTCTTCGATCCGATTTTTTGGGTCGCATGGAGAGGCCGCGCAAGATTGAGCCGAATCACCTCTTCTCCGAACTTCGCGATTTCACCAGGCGTATATCCCGCCATCAATTGGACCCCCCAGGCATAAGCAGGTTCGATCGTATCCAAATTCTGCGTTCCACTCCAAGCCGGGACACCCGAGCCCGCCACCCGCCCTTCCGTGTAAATCGCGAGGATCGCATCAGCACACTCAGGATGATGACTCGTCGGAAGCGAGTCGGGCAGTTTGCCGCATTGAAGACGCAAATGCTCGACAGCGGCGGGGGTGAGAAATGCGCTCGTCCGGCTCCAATCCGTGGGTTTTCGAACCTTGTCGTTCGCGAGCATCCAAAACAACGTCGCGTCTCCCACATCGTTCTTGATAACCGTGTTATCCCAATCGAACACCGCGACCGGCTTCGCTTTCGGACTATACTGAGCGCCGACCCTGCCGTGCAGGCCGATCATGGCTCTGATTTTTTCATGATTGTCGCCGTGCCAGCCATCGGCAGCCGAAGCCTGACTCGCCATCAAAAGCACGAGATGAAAGATGATCGTTAGTTTCATGAGGCGAATTTACACAGGATCGTAGGCCCACGATACCCCCTGAGTTCCCTTAGCTGCTGGCTAAGGGAAACCCTCACGACGTGCACGAAAGACTTTGATTTGGTGCGCCAATTTTGACAGGTTGCCGATCACGAAAGGAACTGGCCAATATGAAAAAGCGAACAAATACCGGGAAAAATGCAACCTTATTTGCATTCACCGCGCTTCTCAGCTTAGCGATACCGTCCCTTGCCTACGCGATTGGAGATTTTTTGGGCGGCTCAGCCACAAGGATCTGGACCGACACCTGGAACGATGGGACTGAAGCCAGGGTAGCCATTACCGGCGACTCGGCGAAGGCGGTCTATGAAATGCTTAAAAGTGATGGCTTGCAGGAGGAATCGTGGCGCCCTGGATTACTGGTGGTCAATGGCGAACAAGTGGCCTGCTCGGCGAAGGGACGAGGTCCACGGAAACAATACGCCTGTAACCTCGTCATTGACCCGAACGGTTCGGTACGAAGTCCGCACCGCCCTGGCCTGCGTCCTGGCCCAGGAGCTACGATCCGCAATTGAGGCCCCCAGAAAGTCATGCCCCACCTCTTCAATTACTCAGATCACCGAGTCTTCCTGCGAGATGCTTATCTCGAAGAGAAGGCTCGGGATCCAACCTTCTCCTACGCCCTCTTTTCAAAGCGGATCGGGATCCGTTCACCGAACTATCTGAAGCTCGTCATCGACGGCAAGAGACCATTGACCACGGCCAATATTTTTCGATTCGCCCGTGGATTTGAGCTGACACCAAACGAAGTCGAGTACTTTGAGGGCCTGGTTCACCTCGGACAGGCCGAGACTCCGCACGAGAAAAGTTTCTATCTTAGCCGTGTAAGATCGCTTCGGCCGAAAATTTCTCAAACGGTCAGCCGAAAAAAAACGGGAGAAATCGGAGACTGGGCCGATCATCTGCCCGTCTGGGTCTGCTTGGGCGGCTTGGAGCCGGCCAGTGCCGCGCAACGAGTCTGCGACTTAACCGGGCTCGCTACGGCGCAAGCTCGGGGCAGCATTGAAGCCTTAAAAAAGGCGGGCCTCGTGTCTGAAGAGGATGGAGTCTATCGTCTTTCGAGCGACTATCTTCTCGTTCACGATAGGAAATCGTCCAGCGTCATTCAAAAAAGACGAATCCGCAAACAGCTCGAGGCGTCCGCAGAAGCCTTGGATAGTCGTTACGAAAACGGGGCGAAATTCTTCTGCCATATATTTACGATCGCTCGAAAAGACTTCGAGGAGGTCGTGGCTCAAATTCAAACCTTTATTCAGGCGGTGACCCAGTATGCCGATCAGTCGCCGGTGGAGCAGGTCGCCCAGCTCAATGTGCAGCTTTTTACGATCGACAAGATGCGTCGATAAAACCTACCGCGCCGACTGCCGTCTTCGGAGGTTCTTCTCGGCAAACGGAACCCACTTCCCTTCCAAATTACGGTAGCGGAGAACCATTTTCCAAGTATCAGTCGCCCGATCCCAGATGAACGCATTCTCGAAAAATGCGTCAGGATAGGCGAATTCAAACAGAATTCCCGCATCCGTTCGCTTTCCGAAACCGAGTGTCTTAGAAAAGCTCGCTCCAAACGAATCAATCAAATGACAGACATACTGCGACTGCGACGGGTCGTACCCGATATAGTAGGTCGCTTCATACGGAGCGCCGGAACTCTCCGACGGCGAATCCTTGAAATCGATCTTCAAAAATCGATGCCCGAGCACCCACTCGGCTCCAACGTCCTGGCTCAGCTTTCGCCTCCCCATAGTTCCGGTGAGACTCCAATTTCCAACAAGCCTATCTAGAAGCTCATCCTGAAAACCCTGCCGTACTGCGCCCATCGCCGGTGAGATATTCATCATCGCCCCGCCCAAGACCAAAGAGAAAACAACACCGCAGGTCCCCATAGGTTACGAAAACTAACGCGATCATCTCAGCACCGCAAGCCTACTCCCGGAAAATTTTCATCCCTCGATGAGCACGCCCAACTCCGCAAGGTCTCGCCCGACCCATCAACCCCGACGAACTTCTCTTCAACGTGATCCATGTTTCCCTATAACGCCCAGAACGGCCAATACAGCAGGCGTTTCTTCGTATCTCGAAAAGGCGTTCCGCCATAAAAAACGACCCCGAACGGCACCCGAGGATGTTCCCGAAGAAGATTCTCCAGGGCCGACGTATCAAGCGCCGCGATCTGTTCGTCCAGCTTCACCTCCATAGGCAACACACGTCTACCTGATTTTAAAATAAAATCGATCTCGCCCCTGCGATATTTAATCTTTCCATGATCGTCGAGCACGTAGGGTTTGAAGTAGCCCAACTCGTGCTTGAATAAACCATTTTTCACCCACTGATCCAGTCGCGCGTGAACCACGCCTTCCACTCGATGACCCAACTCGGCTCGGTCCGGACTCGCCTCCCCGGAAAGGTAGGTCACGATGCCCGGGTCGACATATGAAAAAATGGACAAATAAGTTTTTCGCTCATCCTCAAGAAAGATAGGTCGCCGCTTGCACAGATAACCGTGATTGACGAGATGATCGATCACTTCATTGATGGGCTCGCGTCGAGTAAGACGAGTCTTCCGAATGATCCCCTGGTATCCGAACTCTTGCGACTGCTGACGAGCCAGCTCAATCTGCACTACCTCACGACTGGCGCTGTTTTCCCGAGAGATCACCTCGAACCCACGCTCCACCGTCTGCCGAACCTGCCTGAGCTTGTCATCAGGCTCGGGCGCCAAGTAGACGAGCGGCAGCCCCCCATAAATCAGATAATCGCGCACTCGCTTGCGAATCGTGTCCGTTAAAACCAGTCGAACCCCGATGTCTGGCAGAGAATCCGCCTGCTTCAAGAAACAATGACTCCACAATAGATCTTCAAGGGGAGCGCAGCCCTCGTGCGCCAGAATCTCAGGAAGGGAAAGGGGAAGCATAAACCAAAGATCCGCGCGTCTCTGCAGCTTCTGCTTCGCGACCGTGTTGAGAAATTCAGGATTGGATCCCGATACGACGAAGGAAACCTTGGCCTCGTCAAATGCAACCTTGAGCGCATCAAACACCGCGTCGCACTTCTGCACCTCGTCCACGAAAATCAAAGCACGCTTATGGCCCACCAGCTGATTCACCAACGCACGGCTGTCAGCCAAGACTGCCTCACGAAAACGAACATCATCGCCGGTGAATTCATAGATTTCGAATCGAGAAGAAAGCTCTCGAAGTACGCGACGAGCCAAGGTCGTTTTCCCGCACCCCACAATTCCGGTAAGAATCAGCCCCTGAGGGGTAGAACCACCCAGAATTGATTCAAATTTTCTGATAAGTTCCCGATAGATATCCACAGCAAAGATATTGTACTCTGATTTACGGAGAATCTCCACAGAAAGAACACAAAATGATGGACTTTATCCGACATCAATTTACTGTATACCGGAAGCCATCCCTCCCGAATTGAGAGAAACCTCATGCTCCCATTTCTGATAAAAATACTCGTCACGGCAACACTCATCGCCGCCGTATCCGAGCTGGGAAAGAAATTTTCCCTGCTCGCGGCTATCCTCGCCTCGCTGCCGCTCACGTCCATTCTCGCTCTCAGCTGGCTCTACTTTGAAACTCGCAGCATCGAGAAGGTCTGCGCGCTCTCCTCCGGAATTTTCTGGGCGATTCTTCCATCCCTGTTTTTCTTTATCGCGCTCCCCGTACTGCTCCGGGCCGGGCTCCGATTCCCCTGGGCGATGATGCTCTCCTGTCTTCTGATGTTTGGCGCCTACACTGGCTACGCGGCGATCGTCCGAAAACTGGCGGGGACACCGTCTCCTTAGAACGACGCTGCTTCCGCCAAGATGAGTCTCGCGCGATGCAGTACTGACTTCACGGCCGATAAGCTCAAACCCAGGCGGATCGATATCTCTGAATAGGTAAGCTGACGCACCAAGCGATGCAACAGCACCCGTCGCTGTAAGCGAGTCAGCCGCTTCAAGATGAGACGAACAGAGGTCTCTTCTCCCCAGATCAACAGCATCCCCTCCGGGGTGGGCGCATAGCTCGGGATACGCTCTATTTCAAAAGATTCACCGGCCCCAAGCTCAAGCCTCGATGTGGCCTGCTTCCTTCGCCAGTCAATGATGGTTCGCGCCGTAATCGTTCCAAGCCATGCATTGAAAGAACGAGTCGGGTCATAAGACGCGCAATGACGATGAACTTTTAGAAAGACCTCTTGCGCAATATCATCCGCGGATGCCGCATCCCCTACCTGGCGTTGAATCACGGCGAGAACTTTTTTCCTAAAAAGTCCGTATATCCGGGTGAACACCTCGGGATCGCCAGCCTGAAAGCGCAGAGCGAGATCCGCGTCCACCGCCTCGGTCGACAACTCCTTCGTCCAACTTTCCGCTGTGGGAACCGCAAGCGAGGGAAGCACTCTCTCCATAATAACCTCAGGCGCACAAATTCAACAAGTTTTCATAATTCACCCGACCACATCGGTTTTATAGAAACATTTCATCATTCACTCCGTAATAATCATTAGAGATTGTTTAATAAATCGGCATAAATTGCCGCACCGGAGAACGAATTCATGAACAGAAAATATATCCTGGTCTTGCTGTGCCTCAGCGCGGTCTCCTGCAATGAGATTCCAGATGTCGCCCTTCCCATTCTCGACGGCCCGAGCGATCCAGCCCCGCCTGCCCCTGCACCGACCCCCACTCCGACTGCGAGCCCGACCCCCACTCCGACTGCGAGCCCGACCCCCACTCCGACGCCATCGAGCCACCCTACCCCCACTCCAACGCCATCCACCGGTGCACCTCCGATCGCGCTCGTCTACAGCGGCCCCGGCGTCTTGACCGGCGCTGACGACACCCTCGAACTCGCGAAACATGTCGCTGTGTCGGCAGGCTTCCGAGTAATCACCGTGGACAGCTACGTCGACCCCTCCGTCCTCAACAGCGCGAGCGTCTGGGTGCAACCCGGTGGCCCAAACCTTTCGGCCGACTCATACATGAACCGCACGGGCATGGCTGATCAAGTCCGTGACTTTGTCCACCGAGGAGGCGGTTACGTCGGCTTCTGCGGAGGCGCCTTCTCGGCCGTGAACAATCTCGAGCTCATTCAAGGAAGCGCATGGAACTACAGCGCCACTACTGGCAAGATTCCGATCATGTGGCTCGGAGCCACACGGTACATCCACTTCGAGCACGGTCCCTACATCAACCTGTCTGACGAGAACGTAGAAGTGATCGGCCGCTACGCGAATGGATCTGTCGCCGCCGCGCGAGCGGCCTATGGCCGAGGCAAGGTGTTCATCTCAGGAGTGCATCCCGAGGCCAGCGGCACTTGGCCGCCGACCCGCGACCCGGACGGCCTAGATCAGTTCCTCGCCATCGGAATGATCCAAGAGGTCGCCGCCGTACCCTCTAGTTGAGAACCCAACGGCTCCTCAAGCTGTACAACCTAAAAAATCCGCCGCGCTCAAAGGCAAATCGATGAGAAATGTCGTGTTCGGATCGGAATCCGAAAGCGTCAAGCTTCCGCCTTGTCGCTCGATCAGACCTTTCGAAATACTCAAACCCAACCCAACACCCTTCCCTGTTGGCTTTGTAGTAAAAAATGGCTGCATGATTTTCGTCCGCACCTCGGGAGAAATCAAGGGGCCTGAATTTGTGACAATAATGACAACGCGATCCGCGCTGCAGCGAAAGCTCAGGCGAATCCACCGATCTGAAGGCGACAATCCCTGCTCATCAATGACGTCTACCGCATTACAAAATATATTGAGAAGCACCTGTGAAATCTGCACAGGCAACCACTCGACCTCGATCATTGGAATCTCCGCCACCTGCATTTCCACCCCCGAAGAGATCAGGCGGGTACGGGACATCTCGATCGCATCCTCGATCACTTCGCCGAGCCGAGTTCGATGAACCTTTTCGGAGGCACCTCCGGCGGCAAATTCACGCAAACCCTTGATGATCTTCGCGACTCGGTAGGATGTTTTTGAAATTGACTCAATGACCTGCTGAATTCCTGAAAAGTCGATGCTCCGGTCCTGAATTTTTTGCATGAGAACATAACATTTTCCGGTGATAACGCTGATCGGATTATTTATTTCGTGGGCGATTCCCGACGTCATCTCCCCCAAGGTCTTCATTTTTGCCGACATCTCAAGCGCATAACGCTGTCGTCTCTGCTCAAGGAGCATCACTACCTGACGTGCAAAAGCCGCCAGCGCCGCCTTTTGCACATCCGACAAAGTCCGGGCTTTACGGTCAATCACGCAAACAGTTCCGAGCAAAGCGCCTGATGGTACCGTTAGAACCGCACCCGCATAGAAGCGGATTCCCGGTTCCCCCACCACAAGCGGATTATCTGAAAATCGAGCATCCCTGCTCGCGTCAGAAACCTCGAATACCTCCACTCCTGCGCCGATCGCGTGCGAGCAAAAAGAAATACTTCGCGAAATTTGACTCAGGTCGAGGCCCTTCTTCGCCTTGAACCATTGACGCTCTTCATCGACGAAACTCACCAGCGAAATCGGCGTCTCACAGATCAGGGAAGCGAGCGAAACGATGTCATCGAATGAGGGCTCGGGCTCGGAATCCAAAATACGATACTCTTTGAGAGAAGCAAGACGAGCCCCCTCGGTCTCTTGGGCTAACAGGTGCAACATGATTGATGTAGTCTCCACGGAAAAGGGTACACCGATCCCACTTCTCACCAGGAGTGAAGGAATTCAGAAGTTTGATTTTGCTACGTCAAGTTATCAACGAAGAAGCCATTGCCGCCCCAGTTCCCGCAAAAACTCCCGCCCTGAAAACGCCGACCCCGGCCCATCAATCCACATTTTCAGCTGAAGGACCTGCTGTCTCCTCGTCGCGTCTTCACGCCACCTCGCGATGCCCTGGCCGTGGCCCTCAGCTCGAGCATCAGCGATTTTTTCGAGAAGTTTCCGCAGTGATGATCGAGGAACCCAACCTAAGGCGTCCTCATCCACCCGCGTGATGATTTCCGGGACAAACCCAATCCGGTCCAAGGGCGCGGAATCCTCCGTCAACAGCTGACATCCGATACGAAGCTGCACGAGACCCGACTCGCCACTCAAGACGCCCTCCTTCTCGCAAGGAGTACGAAGATAGCCCTGTGTTATTTCTCCCATCGTCAGTACCAGCGGAGAGGTCTCCGCCATTCTCTGGGCCCAGAGTTCTGGAGCGCCTCGTGTAAAGCGATCCGTCCAGATCAGGACACCTTTTCCCGCGGCAATTCTCTCCTGAGTCAATCGCTCCATCTGCTCGAGAAACGGGACACTCAATCCCGCAGCGGAGCGAATATCGAAAACCCACAAATCCTGGGCCCTGGAGGATAGATTTTGACTCAGTGAGCCCAAAACCTCGACGGCATCGTCCTCCCAGCGCCTCACCGTCCAGACCAGAGAAGGTCCATCAACCGGTTGAACGATTCCAGTGGCGGGAGCTGCGCCGTTTTGTGCCGGCGGCAAGAGCCAACCTCCAGAAATTCGTCGACGCGATACCAGACTCGAACGCCTCGGTTCGGGAAAAAGCAGCTCGCCAAACGGGTCCAGCTGCCGAATAAATCCAGTCGCTAGCTTTCCCAACGCGAAAGCCGTGCAGGCATCGTCTTCGGCGAGCTGATAGCGCTGCATCACATCGAGCAGAACTTCGGCCGGCTCTCCCGGCAGCCTCAGAGCCATCGCTCGAGCTCGCTCCGCCATCTCGACCGGGGATTTCCGAATCTCCGATCGGAGTCTCATCATGGTTTCGACCACGTCATAGAGCGCGTCCGCATGCGCTAGCACCCGGCGATCTCTTTCGAGCTGCGGAAGAAGCTCAATCACCCACTCATGGAGGGTGGCATAGCTCCCCACATCCAACTCCGAGTCCACCTGTGCTTTCTGACAGTAACGAGCCCGTGCCTGCTCCGAGCGCGAGCCCGCGCCTGAGCCACCCTTGCTGTCGGCGCCCGGAAGCCCGATCTTCCAGTTCCCACAAGCCACCAGGGCAACTCCCGCGAATCCGACCCAGCTGACCCAGAATAACGATCTCAGTCGCATTACTTCCTCCACGAAGTCGTTCCTTCCAGAGCAGGAAGCGTGCCGCACCAAGTCTAGTTTAATCCGCTGAAATAAATGCACTTTTTACGAGAAAGCCAAAATGGCTCTGCCCAAGAACTAGTCATCCAGAGGAAAAGTGTCTACTCAGGGCCTTCCCGAATCGCCGCAACCGATGCTAGCCTCTGGGCATGTTCCAACTCGACCGCGAAAAATACCTCAATATCCTCCGAACCCAGGGACTCGCAGCGGCGCTCACCGCGCTCCATCGAGATCGAGATGGCTTTGAGTTTGAGACGTTCGAAGGTCAGGCGGGCTACCAGCCCGAGTCCTGGGGCCACCTGCTGGAGGTGAATCAATTCTCCCGCGAACTCTGGGACACAGCCCTCCAAGAAGGCCTCGCCACTTCGCGGACCTCCGCCTAACTTAGACGATCCTTTTCTTTTTCACGAAGCCACGTTTCTCAAGACTCCGGGCAACCTCAATCATCTTGAGTTGCGCCCCACCGATTTCGCTCAAGGTCGGCGCCATACCGAAATAGTCACGGACACCGATCGCCACGGGGGGCTTACAGCAACGAAGAAACCGATCTTTGGTCTCAGGCGGCAGCTGGCTAATCGCCATGGCAATCGTCCGAGGCTGAGCCGTGGCGCACACCTCCGCGAGCTCAGGCTCTGGAAGTTCAAGGATATCCTGAAAATTCATCATGAGCTTAACCGCGCGTTCCGTGTATTCTGGATCCTCGGTCATGCCCACATCGATCATTTTCTGTCTGCGTGCAGTCGGAGTGGTCTCGAGAAGCTCGACAAGTTTCCGAAAACCTTCTGGATCCTGCTTGTAGCGACTGTAAACGCCCATGAATGTCCCCTTACCCCTTCGATTGAACTTTCATTTTCAGAATAGCTGGCGTTGGCCAAGATGCCAACTCATCCTATACTTTAGAAGAATGAGCTCTGAGACGACGGCCCACCTCATCCCCTGGAATCGTACGACGGCCCCGGACCAAGTGGAGGCCGAGGCCCGCCTCAGCCGCGAAGGATACGAATCCTTCCGTTGGAACGACGCCCCCGGGGAAATCTATCCGAACCATCGCCATGATTATGACGAATGCATCTGGGTACTCAGCGGAGAAATGGAACTCGCGATCGCGGGCAAAAAAGTTGCCCTCGCGCCGGGAGATCGCCTCTATCTACCGGCGAGGATCGGACATACTCTCGTCGTCACCCATCCGCTGGGAGTTACCTACCTCGTCGGCCAGAGGAAGAGGAAGCTGCCGCCGGAATGACATCCAGCTCGTTCCGCGACCCGAGCGCCGTATTGAAAAATCCAAGGTCGATTCGATCGATTCGTGAATAGAGCCCTGGCTCTCCGAGACTACTCGAAACCGGCCGGTTCGGCCCGAGCATTCCCAAGGTCTGTCCTTCAAAAACATGTTCAGGAAAGAGCGCTTCGACGAGGGCTCGAGGATTCCAAGCGCACGGAATATTTGTGGCAGAGCAGACGCCCTGATTGAAGCTCATCCTATTCGTTCGGAAAATTCGATAGGTCAGATCCCGCATCAGAACAGCGCGGGCCTTTTCCTGGATTTTCCCCTCAATTTGCGTCCGCACCGCGGGATTATAAACACGCTCCCCACTCGCGTCCCGAACATACAAGGGCACGCGAGCCACGATTTCTTCATCCATATCCAGCAGGAAACGAATGGCGATCGTCCCATCCGCCAATACCGTCTGAAAACGATTGAACGCGGGGCGGCTCATCACGCCGACGTCGAAAGCAGCTCGCGCAAGCTGGTCTTCTGGAGACGAACCAGTGGGCGCCTCCTCCTCGCTTCTCTGGCTTAACCGAACCGAAGCCACGCTCACCCCTTGAAGGCCGGATAGCGCCGCGCGAATCATCTCCTCCGAGCGGTCAGCGACCCGAGCGACGATGCGGTCCCGGGCTTCAACCGGATTTCCCCGCTCGCAACGAGCGCGCGACTGCTCAACAAGGAGCAGCTGTTGAATCTCGGGCGCTCCGGCATCAACATGAGCAAGGAGTTCCGCGCTTAACTCCAAAGCGCGCTCTCCGCTCAGCTTCACATCCAACACACGGGTCACTTTTTTCGTCTGCTCAACGAGCTGGTCGCCCATGCTCTCGTAATAAGCCTTCACCGCGCTGCTCGTCCGCTGCATCGCCGCGAACCACGCTCGATCCGGGTAAACATCGCGAAGCATCGCCTCCCAGACCAACATGCGCCGCACCTTTTGGTACATCGGATCAAGCACAACGCGCAGCTGACTCTTCAAATCGTCAAAGGTGCCTTCCAGGTACGTGAGGGTAATCGGCACGGGATCGAACGGGGGAACCGCACCACCCTGCATTCCAACTTGAGCAGCCAAGAGCTCACGCTCTTCCAGAACTGAATCCCAATAAACCTTCAATGCGGACACACGAGTAGACCAATCGATCACCACAGGTACCCGAAATTGCTCATTAGCCACGCGGTCCCGCAAAAAAGAAAACAAACCGCTCGGAGTCATCCCGCAGATCCGAAAGTCATTCTGCGCATTTTGTCCGGCCGCGCGGGGAGCGCTTTCTCCGGGACAAACTAAATCAAGGACCTGCGAGCACATCGCTTGTCCGGGACTCGGCGGCGGCATGCGAACGATCTGCGCAGGGGTCTGAAGCGGCCCGCAGGGCATCACGCCCGAGTTCAAAGCAATCGGCCAGCCCCGCCATGCGCCGCTGACCGGTTCCGTAACCGGGCGTCCCATGAACCTGAGCATGCGTTCATTGTTCTCAATCTGCGCGTTGATGGCCTCAATCTGACGAGCAGTCCAGGTTCCAAGCAACTCGGTCCTCCCCAGAGTTTTAAATATTTCTCTTCGTACGGCAAAATCCACCAACACGGAAAGCGCGGCGAAACGGGCATTTTGATCAGAAACCCGCGGCTCCATTTTCCTCTTCATCGACTCCTGATCGAGGATCCGCACCAATCCCTCACGAGCAAGACTGAGGTTCGTCACACCCTCAACATATTTACGGTAGAAAATATCAAAATCGCCCTCAAAGCAGCTATTCTGCACGCGATCACGAAGCGTGCTCCGATCGATGATGGCCGTCGTTGAGATCGCATTCATCAATGCCCCCACGGTCAAACTTCCATCCTCATTAAGACGGTGCATTTCGACCTCTTCCAGCGCACGGCGATCACCGTGGGAGTCAAACCGAAAAGTTCCGAGGATCGTCGACGCATCAACACCATCGAGCGCGGGCGTCTCCGCGCGAAAAGGAGAAGAAACCGAACTCGCCACCGTATCCTGAAAAATAGAACGAGGAAAAAGGTCAATGGGTCGTGAGGTAGGCTCCGCGAAAGCAAGCAAGGGACTCAAAAGACTCAAAACAAAAACGATCATGGACACCCCTCCAGGGAGCCCTCTTTTAGCACCGAATGATGCATCGCGTCAAAAACTATCGCCGAATACAGCTCGTTCCCGCAATAAGATCGTGAAGTGCCCGTTTTTCTGGATGAAAACCAGCCATGGTATATCCAGCCCCAAGAGGCAGAGCCGACACAAAATAGGCCAGATAGCGCACGATCGACTGCCTCATAGTCAGAGCGCCGAGATCTCCCTGATTCACGACGTAGATTCTAAAAAGTCGCTTGGCGAAGGTAGTGCCATACTTCATGTGGCCAATGACGTAATAGGGAAAGGAGAGGCTCATATAAATTCCAATGTTCAGAACCTGAATCATCAGGGGATCAAAAGCCTTCAGAAGCCCAGGTACCGGCTCGGGCTGCGTGAAACTCCACACCCAATAGATCACCCCGAGGACGGCATATTCCAAAACCCAAGAAACGACAGTCAACGCGCCGGAGTCCAAAAAATCCGCAACCAGGCGAATCCAAAAGCCAGCATGGCGGGGCACTGCCGGATGCTCATTGATCACGAGGCAATTCCCTCCTCAGCCGCCGAGGACGCGCGACGGAATCTATTCCACCAGCGCGGCCGACGACTCTCGAGGGCGAGCAGCATGCCCATGAAAATAAGCACTGAGGCGAGTACTGTTCGGAACGTGAGCTCCTCCGAAAGCCAGAACCATGCGAACGCCGCTCCGACGACCGGCTGTAGGTAGATGAAGATCGCGACCTGCGAACTCGTGACCTTCGACAAGGTCCAGACGTTCAAAAAATAGGTCAGAAGCGTCGCACCCAGAATCGAGAAAATCATCGAAGCCCACATCGAGGGCAAAATCGCGGGAAACGAAAACCCCCGCCATTCGGGGAGCGAAAGGAGCGTGATCCCGACCGTCCCGTAAATGAAAAGCCAAGTCGTGGTCCAGAGCCGGTCATGGGATTCCGTGAATTTCTTCCCGAACGAAAGAAAACACGCGTAGCTGAAACAGTTCAAGATCGTGAGTGAATCGCCAAGCAAGGTCTCGTCAGAAAGCCGCATCGTCTCTATTTTCCGAATAACGAGCACCCCGGAAAGAGCCAACAGAAAGCCGATCGCCCGCCGGGGACTGAGTTTTTCCTGGCCCCGGATCGTCACGATCAAAAGTGTAAAAATAGGAATCAGGGAATTAAGAACCGCGCTGTTCGTGGCGGTCGTGTGCCGCAGCCCCACCAGAAAGCTCGCCTGATTGATAATGGTGCCCAGAAGCGCCAATCCAATCATGGGAATAAAGAATTTCTTCAGATCACCCGGATGCGGCCGCCGCATGGCCAAGGTCACGCCCAGAATGACGACTGTGGCGATGGCTATCCGCATGCTCGCCCACACCAGAGGCGGAAAAAGCCCGACAATTCCCTTCGAAACGGCATAGTTCAACCCGAAGAGCACCTGGACGAGTACCAGGGCACTAATGACGAGACCGGATGAGGGAGAACGGGATCGGGCCATGCTCATGAGGATTCCCTCTTAGAATGCGGCACGTCACAGTATTCGTCAATGATCGATTCACAGTCGCATTACTGGCGACTGGCGCGACTCACGAGCTTGACGATCCCTTTACGTCGACAACCGGTATCGTGAAACTCCACCACCGAACAGAGCGGGCCTACTGCAGCCTCACGCCATACATCCCCGGAGAAAAAGATGCGCCCATCAGTCGGATCGTCAGTCTTCGCGTATTCCGTCGGGAACATCTTAAAGTGGTAAGTCGCTTCGAGTTCGGTGCGGTCCGCGTTCGAATAAACCGGAACATCGAACTCAATCCGCCCGTTCGAGGAATCAAATGCGGTATTGGTCACTAAACCATCTTCGGTCGTGAAGCTCCGCTTCGAGGTATTGCGGTTATCGTACCGACGAACGCTACCCGGAGCCCAACCCAAGACCGACACCTTCAACGAGCCGTCCGAGTGGAGACCAAAGATGATCGTGTCTGGACCTTCGTCATCTAACTCCACCACGGAAACCAAGCGATCAAGCGCTCTGCGTCCGGAACGCTCGGCCATCTCGAATCTCTTTCGAATCAACGCAAGCTCCGTCGTACGATCCCCCTCCGGATCGAGCCGACGGCGAGCCTCCTCCAGTTGCCCCTGAGCCTCCGCGATTTGGCGTTCGAGCTCGGCCACCTTCCGCTCGAATTCCGCCGTCTTCTCGGGGTTGTTCTTCCGCCGCCAAAAGTCCACCTTCCGTTGAGCCTCACTCTTCGCTGGCACAAGCTCTTGCTCGATCCTTCGCCGAATCGACTCCAACTCACCGAGCTCAATCGAAAGCCGCTCTTCCTCAAACTCAGCCATGAAGCGCGCCGTATCCTGCCGATCAATCTCCTGCGCCATCTGAAGAGCGGTCGCCACTTGCTCCGCCTTCATTCCGTATTCCCATACGAAGACCTTGTTGCTCTTCATCTGAAGGCCGTTCAGCTTCTCAGCGGCGAAGGGTCGCCGCTGAACCGGCGCCTTCAGCGGCAACGATGGAGCACTCACGTCCCGAGCCGCGCAACCCGCCAAAAGAATCAAAACCCCGACAGAAAGGACCCGCTGAAATTTGATTTTCATCTTTGAATCTCTCTTTCTTGGAAGCTTAGAAGAACAACACCAGCTCCGTCTGGAGCATCGAGTTTGTAGTCGAATTACGTCCACCGAACGGCGCCGAGTAAGTCAGATTCGCCTGAAACGGCAGGGGGAACCTCTTCGCCTTGAACATCTCGACCGAAGAAAAACCCACCATCAGTAAGCCCGAGTGCAGGTCGCGCAAAGGGAACAGATCCTCCAGCAATCGGTATCGCGAGGCCGCAGCGATCGTACCGTTGCGCACGCTCGTTGTATTCATGAATTGGTACATGTAACCAGCACCGAGAGTCACCCCTGTGCCCGGAAGATCAAGGCTCACCGACGAACCCGTGGAGGCGAGATCTCCCAGATCCTTCCACACTCGCTCTTTATCCGCAGATAGCGAATCCGTCGCCGAAGTCGGCAACCGATGCTCCATCGTCGACGGAAGCTGAGCCGTATAACCACCGAACGCGTTCAACCGAATGATGCTCGCGAGAGTGAGGTCGTAAATCACGCCGGCCCCGAGATCCCACTGGCCGTCGCCCACGGGAATGGAAAGGAGATCGTCGGGCGACTGCACTCGACCCGTCGGAAGAGTCGCTTCCCCCTTCAGGGTCACGGTGTGCATCATGCCCGCGTCCCCCGACTCGAGCACCTTGAACTTGTTGATGATTCGAATATCGCTCAACGCGGTAAAGCTCTTGTTCGCAATCGGCTGGTAACCCAAACGCGCGAGTTTCTCATTCACGGCGTTATTCAATTTATCGGCCACTTCGTTGGCCTTCTCGATACCACTCTTGTTGGCCTCGTCGATGACGCGCTGTGCTGACGGACCTGCGACGAATGCGCTGGTCGCATGGATGTTCACAAAATAGATAGGCGCCGCGATCGCGGCCGTCCACCAGTCCGTCAGTCCGATCGAAAATACGGGAGCAAATACCGTGGCTGCGACCGCGACGTCGCCAGTCGTGAAACCCGGACTATCAGTCTCGGAAAGACCGGCATTACTCAGTAGTCCGCGGATTTCATTTTTTTCGGCATCGGTAGAACGAGCCGCTATCACGTCGGCGAACGTCACCGTCTTATTCAGCTTGGCCGATACTGGCTGGGCCGTGCCCTGACCGTCAAAACGCTCATCGATCGAGGTGAACACCGTTTTGAATCGAGGGCTACGGATGCCGCCGGGCAATACACGAGCGGTCTCCAGATCGAACGGCGCGCGAATATCTTGCGCCCAAACCAGCGTCTGCGGGCACGGGGCCGCGATCCATGCCGAGACCAAAACAAGAATCCAACTTCTCAGAAGTTCCAACCGTTTCATCAAGACTCCCCTGTTCTTCAAACTTCGGCGCCCCGCTCGGAACCCACCGGGCGAGGCGCAAATGAGGTCATCTCGTCAGATCGCTTAGCGACCCATCGAGTTGCGCAGTTCGCGAGCCAAACGATACTCTTCCACCATTTCAGGCAGGCGATCCGCGTTGAGCTGCTCAGGAGGCGTCGCGAGCAGGGCGTCCAGCATCTGGCGCGCGCGAGCCTTGTCGGCCGAACTGCCACCGTTCAAAACTTCAGCCAGGTAGACATGGTTGAGCGCATTAGCGCGTCCGTTCGCAAAAGCCACTTCCAAGTTTTGGCGCGCCTTTTCGGTCGAGCCCCCGGCAAAGCCGGGAAGTTTTGCGTAGACCCGTCCGAGGGTACGGGCCGGGCCGAATGAATCGACCGTTTCGCCGCTCTCACCTTCAACGGTGATGCGCTCTTTGGCGGCCTTGCAGTTGTCCATCAACTCGCCTGCATACCGAAGGGAGGCGAGCACGCCGTTCGCTTCCGCCCAGCGGCCACGCGAAATCGCGGCGTAGTAGTAGGCTTCAGCGTAATCGTCGGTGATTCTCTTAGCGTCGTTCGCGGCATCCAAAGCCGCCTCGAAGTGCTGCTTTCTAGCATCGTTCGACTGCGAGTTCATCCCCTTCCAATAGTAGGCTCGGGAAAGAAGAACCACGATCGAGTACTTCAGGTCTGTATCTTCAGTCAGAGTCTTCGCGCGCTCGAGAGTGCTGATCACCGAATCATTGCGCGAAAGGTCGGCGCGAGCCGCGTAATTAGAAACCGCTTGGTCATACAAGGAACGGGCATCATCAGCGTAGGCCGAGGTCATCGAGACCAACACGAGCGCGGAAAGCGCGAAAAACTTCTTCATTTTGAAATCCCCTTTTGGAAGGTTGTTGAACGGTTGGGGTTGTAACGAGCGCAGACGACGGGATCAAAAGATTTTACATGACGCACAGCACATAAACGAATGATGCAAGACGCATAGCGTCAACAGGACCAAGACTCGGCGCTTCTCCCTAGCGCAGCTCAGCCACGGGAGCCTAGTTCATTTGAATTCCCAACAACCCCTTCGCCCGGTGATGCGGGCGACACAGAACCTGAAGATTCTCCGCCGTGCTCGAACCCCCGAAAACAAGCGGTACGCGGTGATCGATTTCGAGAGCCCTCGTCGATTCGCATCGGAGCCCGGTCCGCGAGTCGTGGTACTCGCAGCGATACACACTTCGCCGGAGGATGAGGCGACGCGTCGTCGCCGGGAGGTGAGGACGGTAGGGCGTGGATTTGGATGGCGACGTGGGGTATTGCGGCGGCCGAGCTGACGACGCGAGGACCTCCAAGTCGAATGACGGTGATGGAGCGCGCACGGGCCGAGTTGCTTCAGTCACTCGCCGCGCCGAAGCCGCCTTCTGAGCTCGATCTGTTTCCCGCGCCCGAACGCGCTCATCCCGCCGAATCGGGTCGTGCCGATTCAAAGTTTCTTCCACGGCCCAAGTGAAAATCTCTTCGAGTGACGCGCCCGGCTTCTTCTTGAAATACAGCTCCCGCAGTCGTTTGTTTTTTTATTAGAGTGGTTTCGATGCCTGAAATCGGCTTTGTACTTTATCTGGCGAATTCGCGCGGATCAG
>CAYIHX010000031.1:0-46831 GCA_964363305.1 uncultured Bacteriovoracaceae bacterium
ATCGGTGACCTCGATCAAGCCATTTCGGCCATCCCGCGCGATGGCCGACGTCAGCAGATCGTTCATGGCGCCCCCGTAGGCTTCCCCATCATCGTGGACTTCGTTGGTCAGGTGAAACCCCGTCCGATTGATGATGCGGAAATGATCAGAACCCGGAAAGGCGCGACCGTCCGTCACAGCCTGAACCACGAGCTGAGCCACAAAATCGGCCATCCCTTCACTCAAACCCCCGGTGTCCGCGAGGTGCAACATATCCCCCATGAGACGGTCCATCACGCCATGCCCGAGCTCATGCCAGATGGTGGGATTGTCGCGCGCCATATTCTGGCTACCGGGTGAATACGTCGTGAAATTGATCGTGTCGTCCGTGTAGTAGGCGTTATCCCGCATCGAGATGTCCGTGTCGAACAGGAAGGCGTGGAACGGTCGTTCCGCGAGATCCGGGTCGACAAATCCCATCGGCCTCAAAGCGTCAAACAGCTGATTGACGGCGTAGTAGACTTGAAGCTCGTCAAACCCCTCGTTGAGATAGACGAGCGGATCCTGTTCCGGATTCCGGGTGGCCGGACGATTCCAAGCCTCCTCGGCCGAGAGAATCGCCTTCCCGAGACGGCCAGCAGTCGGAACCATTTCCCATTGAGATTCACCATTCGTTTCGGTTTCACGCCAATCCGGCCGAAACTGAGAAGAGAACCCCGAGGTGAAATTCATGCGCGTCCCATACTTCGCCACGGCGGAGGGATGAAGGTTGATCGTCGCGTAGCGCCCGCTCAAAGTCAGCCCGGCGGCGTCAAAGCGATTTTCATCATAAGGAAGCCCCAGGAGCAGCAGCGCTGCCTCGCGGCGGACATAAGAACTCGACCAAAACCCCTGCAGCCTTCCGAGCTCGGACTCTCCGAGCACGGGATCGAGCTGCGACTCCAGATAACGGCGCCACCCCAACGACTCATAGGGATTGCTCTTGGGTCGTCTCACCCGGGTATCGATGTACTTGAGAGGAGCCGGTTGTCGTTCGAGCACCTGGCCATCTCCGGCCTCGGAGAGCTCGTAAATCGGATAGACCTGAGCGTTCAGAGTCAACCCGTCATGCTGGGGAAATTCAGCATAGGCGTGCGAAACGACCAAGCCCGTTGCCAGCGAAACCGCCACGACATGCTTCCCTCGACGGCCGGTGACCGTTACCCGCCGGACTGCCTCGCCTTGACTCCATTCATCTGAGAAAGTGGTGGCCCCGAAGCCTCGATCGTCCGTCAGGTTGGTACGAGCCACCGCCCAACGAACCTGCTGAAGGATGCGCCCCCAGGACGGACGACTACTGAGGGAAAAGGTACGCATTTCCTGCGTGGCCTGATCTGGATTCGCCACCTGCGCTTCCACTTGAATCAGACGGCCGGACTCTTGATCCTTCCAGATTCGGACGGACATCCCCGCGACCGGTAACCCCCGATGCAGCTGCGCCAGGCGCGTGTAATGCGTGAAGGCCAGCGGACGATCATCCTGCGCGACGAAGTCGGACGATTTGAGCCCAAACCCGGTGCGAACACTCAACGCCTCAAGCACATGAGGGATGGAGGCATCAGCATCATCTTGTCCCGTCCATCGAATCAGCGTCGGCTCGGCGGGGTCGGACGCCCGGACCTGAAACGAAACCAGAGAAAAAATCAGCCCGAAAAACCCGACCATCCAGAAACCCAAGCGTCGCATCATCAGAACCCCCGATTCAGTGCGATAGATCTAGTTGAATTCGAAAAAAGATTCACTTCGCGGCGCAGCAACCATCATTTCTATCTACCCAAAAGAAGCGGAATACCATTTAGTCAAGTGTCCAAGGGAGAGACCCCATGTCGAGCTGGAAAATCACACCATCAACCGCCCATGCGGTGCCCTCTTCAACTCCTATTTCGGAGTGCGTCCGCACCATGCGTGACCTGGGTTGCGGCTCGATTCTCGTATCAGACTCGACCCATGGCCTGGTCGGAATTTTCACGGAGCGGGACCTTCTCAAGTGGATCGACCAGATTCAACAAGGTGGGCACTGGAACAAGCCCATTGTCCACCTCATGAGTAAGCCAGTCATCACCATCTCGATCGACGAACTCGATCAAGCGGCGGAGATCATGATCGAGCATGGTATCCGCCACCTCCCGATCTTACATGAGGACTCGATCTCAGGCCAAACCTTGGCGGGGATTGTGTCGATGAGAGATTTGCTCCGTGAGATGGTTTTCCAAAAAAGGGCGCAAAAATTAAAGGAGCAGTCTCTTCACGCGGGCATGCTCGCCAATGATGAAAGCATCCGACATCTCATTCGAAAAATCTTTGCCAGACGAAGCGCGAGAGAAGTAGAAAATTTAGCGGTTTCGCCTGATCTCAAACCCCTCTTGGAGCAGATCAAGGCGCTAGATTACCTGTTCGTGGACCTGGATGGGATCGAGACTAAAACGTGGACCGCCCTTCTGAAAGGGCTCAACGCATTGGAGCAACACCCCGAAGTGCTGCTTCTCTATGAGCCAGCCAAACATTCGGAAGCAGCCCTGGGCCTTCTTTCCAAGCTTTCGCTGTCGAAACGATTCAGTGCTTACATGAAACCTGTCAGTATTTTCTCCGTCTTGGCCCGAATCACCTCGCCCCCTTAAAGCTCAGAGCAGCGTCACACCGCCTTCGAGGCTCCAGACCTGGGGGTAACCCATGCGGCGGAGAGTTTTCGCAGCCTGCAGGCTACGATTACCGCTGCGGCACAGAAGCACGATCCGGGCGTCGCCCATCTCGCCACTGAGAATCTCCCGCATGAAGTTCACAAAACGCGACAACGGGACATTCCGCGCCGGGCTCCGCAACCCCAGGGCACTCCAGTCCTTGAAAAGTACGTGTTCTTGGGGTTCCCGTACGTCGATCACCCGGTACTCCTCCTTCGCGGCACGCAGCTGCGCCGGGGAAATCTTCATCTCCGCATCCCCCGGCAACCCACGCGCGCCAGCCACTCCGCAGACGATGCCTTGAAAATCCTCCTCAAGCGAAGCGAGGCGCAAATCGATGCTCTTCTTCTCCTCCACGAAGCGACCTAATGCGGAAGAAAGATTCCGGCCAAAGACGCTCTTCAGCAGGGCATTCTCCCGCGACTCGGTCTCCAGCGTCGTGGCGAAACTATTATCGTAATCATGAGCCGGACAAAGCAAAGTGCGAGGAGCGAGCACGCCAGCCAACAAACGAAGGGAATGGAAAAGCGCCGACGGCTCGCTCACCGTGAAATTGGTGCGCCCCAACCCGCCGCTTAAGATCGTATCGCCGCAAAACACGAACTGTACGGCTGCGGCCTCGAGCTTTCCCTTTTGCGCCACGCCCAGCAAGAACGCATGACTGTCTGACGTGTGGCCCGGGGTAGGAAGGCGCGCTAAAATCCTCTCCCCACCCGGCACAACCCCGAGTCTCAGCGCCGACACCTTGAGGCCAGAATCCAATTCGACCTCCCACCCGCCGGCGGAAGGCCAACCCAGCGCATCCGCCCCATGCGACGCCCCCGAGACGAGCAAATCTTCCAAAATCCTCTGCAAAAAAGGTCGTGTCGAATCATGATCGGCATGGCTATGGGTGTCGAGCACCGCGACCACTGCGAGATCTTGACAGCGAATATACGATTCAATTCTCTCGGCCGCGCTTTCGCTCGGGTCGATCACCACGCAGGTTCGGGCATTTTTATCAGCGATGATCCAGGTATTCGTCGCACCGGTTCGAATCTGAATGACGCCGTCGCGCAGGCCCGCGGGAGCCTCAAAGCCTCCGGCTGTATTCAAGAGACAAGAGCTTCGCAACGCAAGTGCCGCTTCCCGGATGGCGCGACAGCCTCGATCGATTTCCGCCTGGTCCGTACAAGGACCGAACGAAAGCCGAAGAGCGGAAACACTCCGCCACTCTGGGATGCCCATCGCATCGAGAACCTCGCTCGGCTCGACCGAGGTGGAACTGCAGGCCGAGCCCGAACTCAGACGAACACCGGCCGAATCAAAGAGGTCAAGCAACTCTCGGTTGCTCAGGTCGGGCACGGAAAAATTCAAGGTTGTCGGCACCGAACACTCAAACGGGGTGTTAAACTCGATCTTTGGAAACGACCTGCGAAGCTCCGCTACGATTTGATCGCGATACGCGCACAGCACCCGGGTCGACGCGAACACTGACTCACCTTCGGGCTTAAGCAGTTCCCTCAGTATTGCACCAAAGGCCGCTACGCCCGGCAGATTTTCAGTTCCAGAACGCAGCCCACGCTCCTGCCCCCCTCCCACGATGAGTGGAATGATCGGGGCCTCTGAACGAATATATAACAACCCGATCCCCTTGGGAGCGTAGAGCTTGTGGCCACTAAAGGTCACATAGTCGACGCGCGATCGCGCCAACCCCAGCTCGACCTTGCCGAGCGCCTGTACACCATCCACCAGCCACCGAGCCCTCGAACCCGTCTCTTTCAGAGCTTGCTCCACGAGGGCTAGATTCTGGATTACACCGGTCTCATTATTCACTGCCATCGTGCAAAGCAGGAGGGCCTGCGGCAACTCTCTGCGGAGCACGTCCTGGCGCAACTGCCCCTGTGAATCGACTGGCATCGCGACGATCTGAAGCGGAAGATCCAGCACCTTAACCCAATGTTTCAGCGCTTGCGAAACCGCCTTATGCTCGGTAGCCGAATAAAGTACCCGATCACAGCTTCCGAGCCCGTGCTCTTTCGCGGTCACCAGCACCGAGAAAATCACTGTCTGGATCGCCTCGGTAGCTCCACTCGTGAACACCAGGCAATCGGGCTGAACCCCGAGCACCTCGGCAGTGACCTTACGGGCACCTTCGAGAATGCTCTTGGCCTGCAGGCCCACGAGGTGCGAACTACTCGGATTTCCATACAAGGTTCGCATGGCTTCGAGCGCCGCGTCCGCTGCGATCGGCAGGGTCGGGGTCGTGGCGTTGCAGTCGAAATAGGCGACCGTGGATGCGCGCAGTTCTGAGGCCATGGACGCAGTTTAAGCCCATGACGCAAGATAACGCAAGGCGCTAAACCACTTGCCCCGCGGCCCACCCGGACGCCCAGGCCCACTGAAAATTATAGCCACCAAGCCAGCCCGTCACGTCCACGACCTCCCCAATAAAGTACAACCCAGGCACCTGGCGAGCTTCCATGGTCTTAGAGTTCAAATCGTCCGTATCCACCCCTCCCCGGGTCACTTCCGCCTTGTTGTAGCCGACGGTGCCTCGCGGAATGAACTCCCACGCATGAACCTTCGAACAGAAGGTCTGCAGCTCCCGCTCGGATACCTGTGGCAAAGGAAGTTCGAACGGAAAATACAGTTCGGCGAATCGCTCGGCAAACCGGGCGGGCAATTTTTCACAGAGCAGATTCTTCACCTGCGCCCGGCTGCCTTCCCGTTTTTTTTGCATCCACTCGTCGAACAACTTCTGTCCTGGCAAAAGATCGATGCTCACCTTCTCTCCCCGATACCAATGCAAAGAGGCCTGGAGCGATGCCGGCCCACTCAACCCCGTATGCGTGAACAACAAATTTTCACGAAAACTTTTTCCCCCCGCGGTCATCACGCAGTCAATGGAGAGCCCCGCCATCCCCTCAAATAGGCGGGCCTCGTCGGCGCCGAAAACGAAACCATCGAGCGCGGCTGCTCGCTCCACCAACTTCAAGCCGAACTGAGAGGCCAACTCATATCCCACCCCGGTCGCCCCCACTTTCGGAATTGAAAGACCGCCGGTGGCCACCACGACAGATTCCGCATGCACCTCGCCGCGACTGGTCCGGAGGCGAAAACGAACCGGGTCCAACGCCTCGCAACGCTCAACGGCCTCAATCCGGGTATCGAGCCACACCTCGGCCCCGGCCTTTTCGGCGTCAGAGCTCAGAAGATCGACAATAGCCTGCGCCGATCCGTCGCAAAACAGCTGGCCAAGCTTCTTTTCGTGAAAAGGGATTCCGTGAGCCTGCACCCGCTCGATGAACATCTCAGGGCGAAAGCGAGAAAGTGCCGATTTGCAGAAATGCGGGTTGCTCGACACATACTGGGCCGGCGAGGCGCCGAGATTCGTGAAATTGCAGCGCCCACCGCCGGAGATCAGAATCTTGCCGCCCACCTTCTTGGCGTGATCGAGCACCAGAACCCGCCGACCTCGGCGGCTCGCTTCAATCGCGCACATCAGGCCGGCTCCACCGGCCCCTAAAATCAGTACTTCGACGTCTCGCATTCCCCGCCACACTAGCATACGCCCACGCGAGATGCGCCGTTCCTCTCTCTTTATTTCGGGCTCGTCGATCGAGAGGAGTCGCATCCCCCTCTCTTCGCCGCGCGCAGTTTCGTTTTGGCTTTTTAGGGAAGGGGTTTCTATCAGAGGGATGACTCGCAAGCCATCCATGGCTTGCCCTGCCCGGCTCGGCCCATCCATGGGCCTCGCTCGGGTAGCTCGCATCCCTCTGATAGAAACCCCTTCCCTAAAAAGCCAAAACGATGTTTGAGCACGGCGAAGAGAGGGGGATGCGACTCCTCTTGATCGAGCCTGGCAAAAGGGAGAAGGAGTGGGCACACTGACCTCATGAAGAAGAAGCTCATCGAGGCGATTCTACTCCAACTCCGAGGCGAGCTTGAAACGATTAGCCGTGCAGCGCGAGTGGCCCATCAGGAAGCCACGCACGAAGAGAACAAGGCCGAAGATCAGTACGATACCCGCGGCCTAGAGGCCTCCTACCTTGCCGCCGCCCAAGGAAAACGGGCGGCAGAGCTCGAACGCCTCATCGCGCTTTATCAGGCCTCGCTGGGACTCGATTTGCCTGTTCCCCGAGACGCGGACGTGGGGGCCCTCATCGAAGTAGAATGCCGGGGAAAACGCTCTTTTTTCTTTCTTGTAGGCGAGGGAGGCGGCCTCCAGGTTTCCGTGGAGGGGAAATCCATCCACGTCATCACACCCAACGCTCCGCTCGGGGAAGCGCTCACCGGAAAAAGGCCTGGCGACTCTTTCGAGGTCGAGATCAACAAGCAGGAACGAGAATACCGAGTGATTTCGATCAGCTGAAATTACCCAATACTTATATAACTAAGTATGTTATTTACCCGGCCTCAACGAAAGTAGGCCATTTTGCTATCCTTTAAAGATCTATCCCTTCGAGAACCCCTGTTACGCGCGATCACTGAAATGGGCTTTGAAACTCCCAGCCCCATTCAAGCAGAAGCGCTTCCCATCTTGCTCGGCGAGCCCACCGATTTCATCGGACTGGCCGCGACCGGCACCGGTAAAACAGCAGCATTTTCGATTCCTCTGCTCCAACGCATCGATCCCAATAAACGAACCGTCCAGGCTATCATCCTGTGCCCAACGCGCGAACTCGCCATGCAAGTCGCCGGTCAAATTGATCTCTTGGGCAAACACCTCGGCGTACGGGCCCTTCCCATCTACGGCGGCGCCAGCTACGGCGACCAGTTCCGCGGCCTCAAAAGCGGCGTGAACGTCGTCGTCGGGACTCCAGGCCGTGTTGTCGATCACCTGGAAAAAGGAACGCTCAAGTTAGACGGGGTGAGCACCCTGATTCTCGACGAAGCGGACGAAATGATCTCCATGGGCTTCAAGGATGACCTCGAGGCCGTTCTTTCCAAAATGCCCGAAAGCCGATCAAACATCTGGCTCTTCTCGGCCACGATGAGCCGAGAGGTTCGAAAGGTCGCGGATGAGTATCTCCAAAGCCCACAGCAGGTTGCGGTCAATCGCAAAGAGGTCCTCTCGGATACGGTCGAACAGATCTACTACGTGACCTCCGAGCAAAACAAACCTGAAGTACTCTGCAAGCTGATCGATGCCGCCGACGACTTCTTCGGAATTGTCTTCTGTCAAACCAAGGTCCTCGTGATCGAGCTGACCCGCGTCCTCGCTGAACGTGGCTATTCGGTCGACTGCTTACATGGCGACATGGACCAACGGGCCCGCGAACGCACGATGCAGGCCTTCCGCGACCGTAAAGTCACGTTGCTCATCTGCACCGACGTCGCCTCTCGCGGACTCGACGTGAAAGATGTCACGCATGTCATCAACTACTCGATTCCCCGCGAGCTCGATAACTACATCCATCGGATCGGCCGTACCGCCCGCAGCGGGAAGGCGGGCCTTGCGCTCAGCCTCGTATCTCCCAGCAACCGGGTGATGATTCGACGAGTTGAGCAAATTACGAAAAGCCGCATGACCGAAGGAAGAATCCCTTCTCGAAAAGATATCGGATCGAAGAAGGTCTCTCGCATCCTGGGCGAATTCAAAGAACAGAACGGGTTCAAGCGGGCCGTCGACCTCATGGACGGCGACTGGAAAGCCGCCCTCTCGACGATGACTGGAGAAGAGATCGCAGGACGATTCCTCGCCCTCCACTTCCCCGAAGTCTTCAACGAGACTCGTGAAGCACCCCAGCTCGCGCCGCTCGTCGCCCCGCACGCACCGGCGCGACGCTTCGAGGGAGCACAGTCTCCTTCTCGGAGATTCGAGAGCCGGGGAGCTTCTGCTCCGGCACGACGGTTTGAGGGTGAGTCCGCCGGGCCCCGAACGCCCCGAAGCGAATTCCGCGGGAAACCCCACTTCAAAAAATCGACCGGGAAGCCCGTCATCGCTCCCCGATTCAGCCGCGGCGAGTAATTAACGATTTTGATCGCGTCCTGAATCCCATTGGGTCGGGGCGCGGTTGCGTTCACCAGCGGGCAATCGCTGAGTGCAAGTGGATGAGCACGCCGACAATCCCCCAAAAAGAACCAGCAGGAAAACGCCTCTCCAACGCCGCATCTTCCCAGGATAGCCAACTACTCGGGAAACGCAAACCACGACAAAAATCCGACGATCCACCAGACGATCCGTGATACCAACCCGGGCACATGATCGCTCTCTCAGGGGTTCGCAAGCAGTACGGCCAGAAGATGCTCTACGAAAATGGGACGTTCCAGATCCGTCCAGGTGACAAGCTCGGCCTGGTGGGGCCAAATGGCGCCGGAAAAACCACCGTCTTCCGAATCATCACGGGCGAGGAAAGCGTCGACGGTGGAAGCGTTTCGAAGCCCGAACGCTGGGTGATCGGGTATTTTTCTCAGGATGTCGGGGAAATGAAGGGCCGGAGCGCCCTGGGCGAGGTCCTCGCCGGAGCCGGCCGCGTCAGCGAACTGGGCGAGGCCCTCGCGAAAATGCAGAACCGCCTCTCCCGCCTGGAGGAAGAACCCCTCGACGACGACGAGATGGCGGCCATGCTCGAAAAGTACGGAGAGGCCCAGAGCGAGTTCGAAGCGCGGGGCGGCTTTGACCTCGAGGCTCGGGCCAAGGAGATCCTCACGGGACTCGGCATCGGCCCCTCTGATTACGATCGGCCGGTGGAATCGTTTTCGGGCGGCTGGAAGATGCGCATCGAGCTGGCGAAGATTCTCGCACTCAAACCCGACGTGCTCCTGATGGACGAGCCCACCAACCATCTCGACCTCGAGAGCATCGTATGGCTCGAGCAATGGCTAGTCGATTTCAAGGGCGCCCTCCTCATGACCAGCCACGACCGGGAGTTCATGAACCGAATCGTGTCGCGAATCATCGCGGTCGAGAATAAAACCATCACGGTCTACAGCGGCAACTACGATTTCTACGAGCAGGAGCGCAAGATCCGTCTCGAACAGCTTATGGCGGCGCACAAAAAACAGCAGGATATGCTGTCGAAGGAAGAGGAGTTCATCTCGCGTTTCGCCGCGCGAGCTTCTCACGCCGCGCAGGTGCAGTCGCGCGTGAAGATGCTCGAGAAGATCGAGCGAATCGAGATTCCGGCGGAAGAGCGCGCCATGAGCTTCGACTTTCCGGACGCCCCGCGCGGTGGCAATGACGTGGTAAAAATAGCAGCCCTCTCAAAAAAATACCCCGCAGCGCACAATCAGAGCGAGAAGCTAGTCTTCGAAAACGCCTCGGCGATGGTGGGCAGACTCGAACGTATCGCAGTGGTGGGAGTCAACGGCGCCGGAAAATCGACCCTTCTGAAAATCATCGCGGGCGAAACCCAGCCCTCGGAGGGAGACGTTACCGTCGGTGCCTCGGTCCGTGCTGGCTACTTCAGCCAACACGCCCTTGACGTGCTCGACCCTAAAAAGACCATCTTCGAAGAGATCCATGATCGCATTCGAGACGCGACGATTGGCTATGTCCGTAACCTGCTCGGGGCCTTCCTCTTCAGCGGCGACGACGTTCACAAGAAGATCTCCGTTCTTTCGGGAGGCGAGAAAAGCCGCGTCGTCCTGGCTACGATCCTCTCCTCGCCAGTCAACCTGCTGATTCTCGATGAGCCGACGAATCATCTCGACATCAAGTCGCGCGAGATGTTGCTCGACGCGCTCAAGAAGTTTCAGGGAACGATCCTCATCGTCTCTCACGACCGCCACTTCCTGCGCTCAGTCGCCACGCGCGTATTTGAACTGGATCGCGGAGAACTGCGAATCTATCCCGGCACCTACGACTATTACGAATCACAGAAAAAACTGGGCCGCTAGACTCCCGTATGAGATGCCAACGCCATGAAGCTCTCTCTCCTCTTGGCGTCCTTCTTGCTCTCCTTTCCCCTTGCCGCGCACGCGGACCTCGATTGGCCCCAAATCGAAGCCCAACTCAAGGGGGCCGGTCTCACCGGCCGAATCCATGGCTCGGTCGGCGAGCGAAGCCTCTTCGTCTTCACGATTCGCGACCCCGCCGACTTTTTCTCGCACTACGAGTTCCCCTTGGTCGCCTCGACTCCTGAGATCGAATCAAAACTATCGACCCTCGCCCGTCATGATCGAGTGATTCTGAAAGGCCATTTCCTGGTAAGCCGCGCACCGATTCGACATATTCTCGTCGAAGGCGCGACCCTCGACGAAAAGTACGAAAGTCCGATTCCTGCCTATTCCTATCGCGCAAAAATTCCTGATGAACTCAAAGGCCGAGCCGAGGCAGTTTTTCGTGTCCATGCCATCGTCGCCGAAGGCAAGGCCGTCGTTCTCGAGTACAAAGATGCCGTCATTCCGGTATTCTTCCGTTCCGCCGCCGAGACCAGCACTCTCTTTCGTGGCGACCGGATTCGCCTCCGCTACGTGCTGCGCGACCATCCTCCCTCCCCCACCCATCTGGCGCCCGATCCTTCGGCGGAAAAGGCCTTCGAGATTCTCTCTTCCGTGAGAAGCCGGCACGGCCAGACCGCGGCCCTGGAAGGTTCGCTCGTGCTCTTTCCACGAAGCCCCCAAATTGTTTTTGACGTCTTCGCCCTGCAAGAGATTGCCCCCGAGGGGACGACGCTCGAATACACCCTCGTGAATTTCGAGAATCCGGAGCTTTTCAAGAAAATCAGAGAAAAGCTTTCCCTCGGCTGGAATCGAGCCGCCAGCTCCGCCGAATCCGGCAGAAACAAGCTCGTCAACCCCTTGATCCGGGTTCATGCGCAGGGAGTCCTGAACGTGGTGGATGCCAATCAGGCGAATCCGCAGATTTTGCTGAGTAGTCCCGACGACGTGACCTTGGAGTTTTTAACCCCATGAAGCTTCGATTTCTGGGGGGAGCCGGAACCGTTACCGGCTCAAAGCATCTTCTCGAGACCGCCCAAGGAAACATCTTGATCGACTGCGGCCTTTTTCAAGGATTGAAAGAGCTGCGACGCATGAATTGGGAGGTGCTCCCTTTTGACATCAAGAAACTAAAAGCTGTGATCTTAACTCATGGCCATTTGGATCACTGCGGCTACCTTCCCATCTTGGTGCGGCAAGGCTACCAGGGCCCGATTTTCTGCTCAGCGCCTACTGCAGCGGTCGCTCTCTTGATTTTGCGCGACAGCGCGAAAATTCAAGAGGCCGACGCCGCCCGTGCCAATCGTTTTGGTTATACGAAGCACCACCCCGCGCGTCCGCTCTACACCAGCGAGGAAGCGGAACGAGCCATTCGACTCTTCAAGACGGTTCCGGAGCGCAAAGCCATTCCCGTCCTGAAGGGAATATCGGCTCGGTTCATGCCGAACGGCCACATCATCGGCTCCTGCTGGATTCAAATTGAAAGCAGCGAAGGTCGGGTCTCTTTTTCTGGAGATCTCGGAAGAAAAAAGCCCTTGATGCTTCGCCCCGGCGATCCCCTAGAGACCACCGACATTCTCGTGATGGAATCGACCTATGGCGATCGCCTCCATTCGGGCGAGTCCGCGAGGAAAGTCCTGGCGGATACCATCCGCAGAACGGTCGCAAGAAAGGGGCATGTCTTAATCCCAGCATTCGCCATCGGACGAACTCAAGATCTTCTTCACCTCCTTGCTGACCTCAGAAAAAAGGGGGAGATTCCGCCGGTTCCTGTTTTTCTGGATACCCCTATGGGCATTCGAGCGACCGAAGTATTTTCGGATTATCCCGAATGGCATTCGCTGTCGGCTTCTCAGCTTCAAGCCATGGAAAACATCTCGACCAGTGTCATGAGCCAACAACAGAGCAAGGAGCTGCTCCGTCGCCGAGACTCGACGATCGTCATCGCCGGGAGCGGCATGATCACCGGTGGCCGAATCCTCCATCATCTCGCCACCCGTCTTTCACAGCAAAAAAACACAGTCATTCTCACCGGCTACCAAGCCTCCGGGACTCGGGGTCGCCTCCTTTTGAGGGGCGCACACGAGCTCAAGTTACTGGGCGAATTCATCCCTGTAAAAGCCGAGGTCGTCGCTCTTTCTGACCTCTCGGCACATGCCGATCAGGGAGAACTCCTGGATTGGATTCGCCCTCTCCTCAAGAAACCTCCGACCCACATTTTTCTCGTCCATGGAGAGCCCCAGGCCGCCGAAGCCCTTCGAGTCAAGATCGAGTCTGAACTGGGATTGAGCGTGAGCGTGGCCCAACTGGGAGAGTCCGTCGAACTCAAAAAACTCAATTTGGCACGGAAGCCGCGGCCAACATCGAAATCAACACGGAAAGATCAAACGGCTTCGCGATCATCCGCACCGCTCCGAGGGCGACCGCTTCCTCTTCGGTGAGATCCGAGAAGCCCGTCGCCAGAAAAACCAATGGCTTGGCGGGATCCGCTTCGCGGATCGATTTCAAAAGAAAGATGCCGTCCCCCTCTGGCATCCTCACGTCGCTGACAACGGTATCAAAAGATTGCGCCTTCATGAGCTCAAGCGCTTGGTGCGCCCCCTCCGCCTGCGCGACTATCGCATCATGAAGCTCAAGAATATCGACCAGGATTTCTCGAATCTCCTGCTCGTCATCGACGACTAAAATCCTACGCCCCTTCAGTGAAACCATCTTTCTAGTCTAAATCGAAACTGAAAATCGTCCAAGCGCGGCAAAAATAAAACCCAGAATAATACTCGCCGCCGCGTATGCGACCGCTGAAAAAAACTGGCCAGAACGCCACAATTCGATCGATTCCCAAGAAAATGTGGAGAACGTCGTCAGCCCACCGAGAAATCCAGGGACAAGAAACAGCCTCCACCCAACACTCATGCTCATCCGCTCCGACTCGATCGATCCCAACGTCAAACCGATCAGAAAGCAACCGACCGTGTTGACCAACAAGGTCGACCAGGGAATTCCCCCGTGCACCGAAGAAAAGACAAACTTCGTCAAATATCTAAGAACGGAGCCCGCGCCTCCTCCCAGCGCAACGGCAAGGATTTCCGAAAAATTCGGGCTCATTCACCCAGCTCCTGCCGAGGACGAAAGAAAAAGCCCTCGACGGTCTTTGCCATCTTGGCGGCGTGGACGCCGTCGATCAGGCGATGGTCGAATGTCACGCAAAGTTTAATTCTCTTTCCAACCACGACCTGCCCATTCTTGACCACTGGCATCTCCTGTATTCGCCCGAGCGCGATCAAAATCGGGACGTGGGAGTACGGCACGAGAGGGGCAAATCCCAAATCCAGTCCGAGCGATCCCACATTGGTAATCATCACGCCGCCGAAGGAGTCTCTGGGTACTCCGAGCAACGAAGACCAAAAGTTCATCCGGTACAAAAACCACCCGGAGACCGAAAGCACCCAGCCCGAGACGATCCCCGGCAAAAATCCCATGAGGCCCTTCATCCGAGCATAGTCGCGATCGTCGTTCGCTTTGATCGACCGAACCTTCGCGCTGACCTCATCAGCAATCTGAAGGAGCGACTTCTGATCGGCGCCTCGTACCACCATTCCGGAAAGATCATCGCCCCGAACATCAGAGGCCACCTGAAAGAAAACGTCTGCCGTCTTTCGCGGATAAAGCTGGCCCCAACGGAGGACCACATTGATCTCGGGATGGCGCGCAAGAGTCCTCCCCACCACGGCGCCCATGAAGTGCGTCAGGGTCACCTTCCTTCCACTCTTCAGGAAAATTTCTTGAAGGTACTCGAGCACGGGCTCCGCGTCGACCTCTAATACTCCGTACACCGACGGATCGCCCGCGGTGCGCCAGGTTCCGATCGCCACCTTCCGCCAACTCGAGAGGCGAAGAGGGGAACCTAACTCAACGTTTTTTCCCAGAAGAGTAAAAGCCATTTCAATCTCCTACCGCGAGAACCCATACTCCGACGGCGATAAAGAGACCGCCCGACACCCACCTCAGCATCTGCGGATTCAAAAAATCACCCAGTATTTTTCCGCCGAACACTCCGAGCGTTCCCGCCAGTCCCAAGCCGAGCACTACCGCCAACCACACCGAGAAGGTGTGAGTGGATCGAGAGGAGGCGGCCAGCGCCGCAAACTGTGTTTTATCGCCCATCTCGGCAATGAAGATGGTTACAAAAGTGCTGCCGAAAATTTTCCAATCCATCGCCTCGATGCTCCCTTAGATGGCCTCAAAAAGCTCGAAAAATTGATCCGTCCAGAGAATGCCAAAGCCACTGACGTCGGAACGAATGAGGCCCAATCCTCCCGCGCACTCCTGGGCGGAGAGGTCGACATGAACCCAAGGCGTCTCGTCCCCCACGAAATGCGAAAGAAAGGTGGCCGCGTAGATGTGGTCGGAAAAATGACTGTCCGCGCACTGAAGCAGATCCGCCACTTTCGATTCCAGATCGGGCCGATACTCCTCACCGATGGGAAAGCTCCAAGTGCTTTCGCCGGATTTTTCACCCGCATCCACGGCCAAGCGCGCCAGCTCCGGTCGATTCGAAAATACGGCACTTCGTTTCTTTCCGAGCGCGCGAATCGAGGCCCCGGTGAGCGTTGCATAATCAATCACGAGACGAGGCTTCTGTCGCCGAACCCAGGCCAGCGTGTCCGAAAGCGCCATCCGACCTTCGGCGTCCGTATCGACCACTTCGATCGTCGTGCCATCTAAGGTTTGCACGACTTGATTCGGAGTGTAGGCCGACTCGGAAATAAGATTCTCCGCAATCGCGCAGTATACGTCCACGGCCAGCGGCGACTTCACTTCTGAAAGGAAGGCCAAGTAAGAGGCCACCACCGCCGCTCCGGTCATGTCTCCATGCATTCCCAGCATCGAGGCTCCCGGCTTGAGATTGTAACCGCCGGTATCATAGCAAAGTCCCTTACCCACGAGGGCAATGGGCTTACCGCGAGGGGACCGAGCACTCCCTTTGCCGACCCGAGGGCGATATGAAAGCTTCACGATGCCTCCCTCACACTGAGGGTTTGCCGCCATGACGGCAAGAAAGCCTCCGGCTTTGAGCCGGGTAAGCTCGGTTCGCCCCATGAACTCGAAGCCAAGCGCATGGTCGCGTGCCAAGACCCGCAACGCCTCCCGAAACTGCTTCGGCCCGAGATGATTATAGGGAAGCATCGACCAGGTTCGAACCCGGTTATTCGCCCGTCCCAGGGCTGCAAAGCGAATTTCAACCTCAAGAAGAAGCTCCTCCCTCAGCGCGCTGAAAAGCAGAAGGGGAATCGCCTCACCCGCCGCCGGCGTCTTTTCTTTCGAGAACTTTGTGGGCTTCCAGCTCCAGGTAGAAGAGAGAAAAGCAAGTGCCGCCCAAAGAGCCTTCTGCTGATCTCGATCCAGAGAATCAATCCGAATGGAGAGCCCTTCTTGACCCAACAGGCCTTCCCCCCCGCACGCGATGAATGCCTGAGTGACTGCCTTTCGAAGCTCGTCAAACCAGAGGGCCCGTTTCTTGGTCAGCTCGAGCGGCAAAAAGAGGATCCGGTGTCCGTTGTTAAGGGAAATCGAGGTCACTTCCTTCAGTTTTTTTTCTGGCCCCACAGCTGAAGAAAGGGACGCTCTTGCTCTCGCATCCCAATCTTTCACGCCAGAAAGGGCCTCACACTCCTCGACCCGCGTCCCCGTGGTGACGAAGACCCAATAGTTTCCACAGCCCGCTACCTTCGATTGCCGCCTCAAAATCATTTTTCCGGTTCCCTTTCGCCGAGTTCACTCTTAACCTGGAGATACCATGGCAAACCCCTTCTTTACTCCCCTTGATGAAGCTCTTTTTAGTCAGCGAATTATTCAGGTCAGTGGCCCAGTGGGGGAAGAAATGGCGCGACACGTTAACAAAACCCTTCTCGCCATGGAAGCAACCGATTCCAAAAAGCCCATCTATCTTTTCATCAATAGTCCCGGAGGTGAAATCACCTCGGGTTTTTCCATCTTTGACACCGTCCGCTTCATCGAGCCGGAAGTGGTCTCCGTGGTCGTGGGCATGGCGGCCAGCATGGGTTCGATCATCTCGCTTGCGCCCCGAAAAAAGGCAAATCGGTTCGCATTTCCGAACGCAAAAATTCTCATCCATCAGCCCCTGATCTCGGGCACCATTCATGGTACCGCGTCCGAGCTGGAGATCCACGCACGCGACATCGTGCAAACCCGCGAAAAGATCAACTCTCTCTACGCCCATGAGACCGGCAAACCACTCGCCGAGATCGAGGAAGCGACCGATCGTGATAACTGGATGACGCCGGAAGAGGCCATGCAGTTTGGCCTGATCGCGAAGATCGTCAGCTCGCGCGCCGAAGTATTCAAGCCTACTTGAGCCAGCCTTGCCGCTTGATCCACGCGTAAATAGCGATGGAAACGAACCCCATACCGACGAGCGATGCGAAGAAACCGTAGCGCCAGCTCAGACCCGGCATCCATGTGAAGTTCATGCCGTAGATGCCCGCGATGAAATTCAACGGCAAAAAGAAGACGGAAGAAACCGTGAGAAGACGGACAATTTCATTGGTGCGATGGCTCGCCTCCGTCACCTTCTGAGAAGACAGCGAGATGTGCATTCCGAGCAGGGTCGAAGCATTGTCCAGCAAATCGTCCGCCTGGAAGTAAAGGCGCTCGGTCACCTCACGCACGGCCTGCAGCTGACTCTGCGGGACGTCGCTGCTTTGCTGAGCTAGACGGCCGAGAACGTCGCCCGATAACCTCAGCATCCGCCGAAACACGGCGCCTCTCCGTCGCAAAAAATACCCTTCTTGAATGGAATGACTTCCCTCTTCGGATTTTCCGAAAATGCGTGACTCCTGCTGCTCGAGCTGCGCCAAACTCCGCTCGATCGGCGTCTCGAAGGTCCGGACGGTCGCGAAAAGAAGCTCAAGCAAAAGACCATTGGCCATCGAGGCATCCGTCTCGCAGCCTTCGACGCCTTTCTCATGCACCTTGCGCCGCAACTCCGCCAGAAAAGGCTGATCCTTGCGGTGGATCGTGATGACGAACTTATCTGAACGGAAGATGGCGATTTTCCGGGTCAACTCCTGGACTGTGTCGCCGACGTCATCCGCCTTCTCGTCAAAAGCCCGCAGCACGATGAACGTCGCCGTCGGAAAGCGCTCCACCTTCGGCAAATGATCCGGTTCCAGCGACGCCCGCACCACCGTGCGAGGCAAATCATAGAGCTTCGCCAACTGCTTTAATCCGGCCTCGGAGGGATTCGAAATATCAATCCACTGAAACCCTCCAGGAGGGGAATTCCAGATATTTTGGATCATTTAGGGCCTATCTCGCTCATGTCGAGATGTTCGATCGCGGCGAAAATCTTTCTGAACTGATTGGTCGTATACTTCGCCTTCTTCTCCGCGATGAACTCTTTCACATCGAACTCCACTCCCCTTTTCAGCGCCATTTTAGCCATATCGTGGGCGACGATAAAAACGCAAGCCAACGGCGCGATGTGATTCGAGGTGAGTTTACGGGGAAAGCCCGTTCCATCGGGCAGTTCGTGATGCTGCCCGACAATCACATCGACATCAGGCGGAACCTCCTGAAATTGCCGCGCGAGCTCAGCCGCCTTCTGGGGATGATTCCTGAACTCCTTCTCTTCTTCCTCACCGAAGCCTTTCTTGCGGACGTCCTCCAGGGTTTCACATTCAGCCAGATCGACGTTCTGTAGCGCAATGTCATGCATGAACGCCGCCATCGTGATCTTCTGAAAGGTGCCCTCAGACGCCCATTCCAGATGGAAGGCGATCGCGCATCCCATATAGGAGGTCAGCGTGCTGTGCGTCGAAATGTACTCCCCTTCAAAAAGGTTGAGCCTTCCCAGAATCTGACCGAGGTTCGGGCTCTTGCCCATGGACTTCACGGTCATCTTCATATGGTGGCGAGCCATCACCTGGACATCTTTCGTGAAACCGATCGTATTCGCCAGCTCTTGCACCGTTTCGTAAATAGCGCCGTTGATCTGAGACATCTCTTCCATCGAGATATTCGAGGCCCGGGCCACTATTTTTTGCAGATCCATGTTGTACTTATCGATGAATTCCTTCGTCTCATCACGCCGAAGGTAAAGATACTCGACGCCTTTACGAATCGTGTACTTCTCCATGTCGGCGAACTCGAAACGATCGCCTTCCTTAAAGAGCTTGAGAAATTTTTTATCCGACAGTCGGATAAAAACATTCGCCTTGAGTGGACATACTCCCAGCAGAAGCTTCGTACGAATTTTTACGTACTCACCCAAGGCCTCGTCCGTGGCGGACGTCGCAAGGAGCGAGCCCTTGTCGATTAATCGTTGGATCGAGCCAAGAAGATTATTAATGAGCTGATTTCGATCGACCACGCTCAAAACATGCCAACCCACCGGCGGTTCGTGGACTGGTTTGCTGTCGACGCATAATATACAGGGCAAGGCGCCGGCCTGCTGCTGGAAGGTCTCGAAGTCCTGAACAGATCCCTGCTGCAGATCGCAGACGATCAAGTCGATCTCATCCTTGATTCGATCGAGCTCGACTTTCGCCTTCTTGAAGTTGGCCGCCTCGGTAATCTTGGCACCAAAAGTACTTTCAAGCGCGAAGACGACCTTCTCCCGAACGGTCGATGAATCTTGAACGAGAAGAATATGCATGCTCTCTCAAGGATAACACCCGATGAAAAAAGTGCCCACAATCCTTTCGGTCTCTTGCGTCAATTCGTAGCCGCACCCAACCCTCACTCCGAATTTTCATGCAATCGTGAAGAAGTAAGAAGGAGGAGGATGAGTGATCGAGCGGGAATCAATCTCGCTGAGAAACCGCCAGGCGCGCATTCAGTAACTTCCCGGAGCGAACCTTCCCCGCCAAGGCTGGCACATCATGCCCAGCCGCGATCAAACGGGCCTTGAGCTGAACCAGAGACTCCTGCGGGTGGAGACTCTTCACCAACGCAGCCACTCCGGCCGTCACCGGGGTCGCCATGGAAGTGCCCATCTGCCCCACGTACAGCTTTCTCCCCGGCAGGTAATACGCCGACATCAACGGCCCCTGCCCCGCAGCAGGATCGCCCCCCGGAGCGGCCACATCGACATTTTTGTCGCCAAAGTTCGAGTAAACGGAGAGCGCACCATCGAAGCGGGTCGCGGCCACGGTCAGCTGGCCAGGCAACCCCAGCGCAGCCGGGTAGACCGGGCGCACATCGATGCTGAAGCCATTGCCCTGCTCATCCCCATTACCGGCGGCCACGACAAACAGCGATCCCCGCGACGTCGCATATTCAATCGACTCGCGAATACTCGTGAACTCATCGCTCTCGCCACCGAACGATGCGTTGATCACGTCCGCGCCGATCTGGCCTGCAAACCGAATCGCCGCAACAAGGGACGAAAGATCCCCGCCGCCCATCGAATTCAAAGCCTTGATGGGAATAATCGTTGCTTCAGGAGCAATCCCCATCACGGCAGAGGCCGAAAGTCCCGCTACGTGGGTACCGTGGCCATGGTCGTCAAAGGGTCGAGCCGTAGGCAACCAGAAGTTAGAGCCGATGAGCGCACCGTTCGCATCGACCGCGACGTTCTGAGTCAAATCAGGGTGATTGAAATTCACCCCGGTATCGATGACCGCCACCGTCACGCCCTTGCCCCGAGTCACGGCCCACGCCGCCTCGGCCTCGATCACACCGAGATGAACGAACTTGCTTCGATCTGATGCATCAAAATGACGCGCAGCATGAGTTCCAGCAAACTCCTCACTGGTGGTCACTCCGAAGCGAAAAACGCGCCCCAGACAGCGACCATCGCCACGAGCCGCGACGATCAGCACGTCATATGAGCCCGGAATATCCGTGGTCACTTCGAACTCTGTGCCCGTCTGCTCGACGTGGTGATAGCGTGACTCGGTCGGCCCGCTGGCAATCCAGAAAAAAGTCACAGGAGCAGCGTTCTTTTCGCGAACCATGAGGGAGAACGAGGAACCCAGGGTCGCTACGCCGCGATCGAAAGTATCCGGGCCGCCCTTTGAAAGCCCCAGTTGGATGGCGAGTGTCGGATCGCGGGTCGTGCATTTCATGCCCTCCGCCGCATCATCCGCAAAGGCCTCGAGCTGCCTGCGGCTTCCATTCAACAAATGGGGGAAGTAGACATTCTCTTCGACTGTGGCCGAAGGGAGAATCGCCACCACTTCGTCCTGGCTGGCTCCGAAAACTTCAACAACGCCGACCGCTTCGCTGACCACACGAACGCGAGCTCCGATGTCAGAGGCCCAAGACTCTAACGCACCGATCTGCTGGTGCAGTTCGTCCGGAGTACCCTTCAACGTGACCAGCTTCCCGGTTTCAATCGGAGCCGTCTGAGGAACTCGAGACTCGAGAATGGAAACCTTCTGATAAGGACCGCAGCCCGAAATCAGCGCGATGCTCATTGCAGAAAAGAAGAACGAAACACCGAGCCGAAGCGGCCCCTTCGTCAACTGAGTCATGAGATTTTCCCCACACTCACCTAGCCCCTTGCATCCCGCGCGGCCTTACGGTGCCCTAGAAAACCGAAACTCGTTTTTGGTTTTCAGAATTCCCCCGGTGAAGCCCCCCCACGGGACGCCATCAAGAAGCCTACTTCTTGCGCCTTTTGCTTCGCGAGTCAATCGGGGTATGAATTTTTTTCCTGTCTTGCCGCTCTGAACTGGCCTCTGCTAAGGAGCCCTCTATGAAAAAGGGACCTGTCTCCGAATTTGTGCAGCATCACTACCGTCACTTTAACGCAGCTGCTCTCGTCGACGCAGCCAAAGGGTATGAAACTCATTTGTCGCAAGGCGGCAAGATGATGGTCACCCTAGCAGGTGCGATGAGCACGGCAGAACTTGGCCTCTCTTTGGCTGAAATGATTCGCCAAGATAAGATTCACCTCATCAGCACAACGGGAGCCAATCTCGAGGAAGACATCTTCAACCTCGTTGCGCACACGCACTACGAGCGCGTACCGCACTACCGCGAACTCAGCGCGACCGACGAAGAGAAGCTCCTGGAGCGTCACCTCAACCGCGTGACGGACACCTGCATCCCCGAAGGCGAGGCGATGCGCCGGATGGAAAAAGTGATGCTCGATCTGTGGACGAAGGCCGACCGCGAAGGAAAGCGTTACTTCCCTCATGAATTTTTCTTCATGGCGCTCAAAAGTGGTGACCTGAAAAAACACTATGAGATCGACCCGAAAAACTCCTGGATGCTGGCGGCGGCGGAGAAAGACCTCCCCATCATCTGCCCGGGTTGGGAAGACTCAACTCTCGGAAATATGTACGCGGCGGCCGTTCTGCGCGGAGACGTGAAGAACGTGCACACCGTCCGAACCGGCATCGAGGCGATGACGTTCCTATCGGAGTTCTACCAAAGCATCACCAAGAACGCCTCGCTCGGCATGTTTCAAATCGGTGGCGGCATCGCCGGTGACTTCCCGATCTGTGTCGTCCCCATGCTTCAGCAAGACCTCGGCATTCAGGCCAAGCTCTGGGGCTACTTCTGCCAGATCTCGGATTCGACCACCTCGTACGGCTCGTACTCGGGGGCGGTCCCGAACGAGAAGATCACCTGGGGCAAGCTCGGCCGCCACACGCCGAAGTTCATCATCGAAAGCGATGCGACGATCGTCGCGCCGCTGATCTTCTCTTATGTCTTGGGATGGTGAGCGGGGGCCGGGAGCCCCCCTCCTCTGCGAAGGAGATCAAACATCAACTTCCGGACAGAGGATCAGGTCATTCGTCACCGGAAGTTGATGTTTGATCTCCCTTGCGGATAAGCGGGATCTACAACAGCCCATCCCGCCGCAGCATCGCGTCGGGATCGGGTGCGCGTCCCCGGAAGCGCTTGTAAAGCGTCAGTGGGTGCTCGCTGCCGCCCTTCTCTAAGATCTCTTGGCGAAAGCGGCGCCCGGTCTCTTCGTTGAAGAGGCCTTTCTCGAGAAACGCCTCGAAGGCGTCGGCAGCCAGGACGTCCGCCCAGGCATAACTATAGTAACCAGCGGCGTATCCTCCGCCGAAGATGTGCCCGAAGAAACTGGAGATTCCGGTCCCCTCGACATACGGCAAAAGCGCTGCATGCGCGCGGACGTCTGCTTCCAGTTTTTCGATCGACCCAAAACGGGCAGGGTTCCCGCCGTGCCAAGCCCAATCGAGGTACGCAAACAACATCTGCCGCATGACGAACAACCCTTTCAGGAATTGTTCCGATTTTTTCAGCTTTTCAAGCAGTGGGCGACCGGGTTTCTCGCCCGTCTTCCAATGCCGAGCATAAGTTTCGACGGCATCGGGCTCGGAAGCCCACCCCTCCAACAGCTGCGAGGGCAACTCCACAAAATCCCAATAAACATTGGTCCCCGCCACGGCTCGATGTCGTCCCTTCGAGACGAGAAGATGCATGGCATGCCCGGTCTCATGAAATAACGTGCTCAACTCTTGCGGGCTCAGCAGCGAAGGGTGCTCACCCACGGGGCGCGGGAAATTACAGACCAAGGCGACATGAGGGCGCTCCGCCTTTCCGCCGACCATGCCTTGATCGCGGTAGTGAGTCATCCACGCGCCTGAATTCTTAGTCTCCCGCGGAAAAAGATCAACGTACAGCAGCCCGAGGTACTCGCCCGACGAGTCGGATATCTCGTATACCTGAACCTCTTCCTCGTAGGCCGGTATATCGGCCCTCAGTTTCCACCGTATACCGAAAACTTTCCCGGTGACGAGCTGAACTCCTTCCAGGGCGGCCGCCAAGGGAAGAAACGGCTTCAGCTCCTCCTCGTCGAAGTCGAGTTTCCGTTTGCGCAATTTTTCCGTGTAATAGGCCACGTCCCAGGACTGCATTTCCGATCCGAGACCGCTCAAGGTTCGGAGTTCGTTCACCTCCCGCTCGGCGGGAGGCCGAGCCTTTGTGGTGAGTCGCTCCAGAAACTTCTCCACGACCTCCGGCTTCTCGGCCATGCGGTCCTCCAACGTGAAGTGCGCGTGCGAATCATAACCCAGCAGCCGCGCGCGGTCGTGCCGAAGCTGGCCGATTCGCCAGGCGACGGGACGATTATCCAGCAGGCCTCCGATGCAACGGGAGTTCGCCGCTTTCCATACCTTCTCGCGCAGGTCGCGACGATCCGCGAACATCAAAAACGGCGCGAAGCTCGGATAGGCGAGAGAAACCAGCCAGCCCTCTTTGCCCTTCTTGCCCGCGGCCTCGCACGCGGCGAGTTTCCAACCCGCGGGAAGCCCGGCAACCTCCTCCTCGGCCGTGAGCACCAGCTCAAAACCCTTCGTGGCCGCCAGGGATTGGTCCTCATACTGGCGAACGAGTTGCGTCACCTCGAGATCGATCGCGCGGATCTTCGCCTGCCCCTCGGGCGGAAGGCCCACGCCGTTCTGGACAAATTCTCGGTGCGTACGCTCCAGGAGCTCGACGTCTTCGACGGAAAGGCCTGAGCGATCGACGCGGAAAACTGCATCGATCTGACGAAAAAGGTCGGCATCAAGCGTGACATCGCTCGAGAACCGCGTGAGAAGCGGCTGCACTTCCTTGGCGATCGCCTGGAGTGTCTCCGTCGACTTGACCCCCAGAAGATTGGAGAGCAGGCCGTTGGCCAGGTCGACCTCTTCCGTCGCCTCCTCCAAAGCCAGCACCGTGTTCGCGAACGTCGGAGGACTGATAGCGTCCTTGATCCGTGCAATTTTTTTTTGCGCAAGCCCGATGGCGATCAAAACCGACTCACGGAGGTCCTGCTCGGTGAAAGATGAAAAATCAATCGCGTTAAAAGGAAGCCCTGACACCTGAAAAATAGACGAACTCATCTCGTCAGCCTACCATGAAGGAAGACCATGGCACTGCATCATCGTCAGCTCGCAAAGGGATTTTGGGTCGTACTGGGAACGGTCAGCCTCATCACGGGCACGATCGGCATTTTCCTCCCGCTCCTTCCGACGACTCCATTCCTCCTTCTCACCGCTTTCTGTTACGCGCGAGGAAGCGAGAAACTGCATTCCTGGCTGCTCTCCCACCGCCAACTGGGCCCCCCCATTCACGACTGGCAAAAACGGCGAGTGATTCGCCTCCGCACCAAAATTTTCGTCTCTTTCCTGATGGCCGGCAGCCTCTCCTTCCCCCTGTACTTCGTCCCGACCGTGCCCATCGCCGCGCGCCTGGTCATCGGCCTCTTCTGTGGCTCGGTGCTGCTCTTTATTTGGATGCAGAAGAGCGGAGAGGGGTAGGCGGAGGGGATGAAATGATCCCCTCTGGTTTCAACCCCGAACCACTTACTCATGACCGTCACCATAAAAAGATGCGTCTCGGGCGAGAGCCTACTAACCCTACTCTTGAAATATCCAAATGAACGAAAACTCAACCTTCAGGAGTATCTCATGCGAATCAGCATAATCAGTGCCCTTCTGCTTCTCTCGGCGTCTCCGGCTTTTGCCTCTGACCAGGCCTTCAGCACCCTGCAACTACCGCAGATCGAAAATAGCCAGTCGTCAGCCCTCAGCAACGAAGACGCCTTCAATCACGCGACGCTTCCCACTTACGGCCAGGTTCTCGGCTGGTGGAGCGGCCGCCTGGAGGCCTTCGGCCGCGTGACCAATGCCCTCCTCGTCGTGCGAGAAGTAGGGAATCAGCACCAAATCCTGGTCCTCCACTCGAACGCCCCCGAACCAGACTACTTCGATCATCCGAGCCCTGACCTGATCCAAGAGATTCAACAGCACCTGGATGGGGGACCCTTTGCCCCCTCGACAGAAGCAGACGGCAGTCTGGTCGGAACCTACGATCGGACTGAGTATTCAGTACGAATCAATGCCGAAGGCACGCCCGTATTCAGGCTTTATACCCGGGGTAGCCCGATCAGCAGTGGTATCGGCTTCGGACTCGCCGTCGTCAAAGTGCACCCCTAGCGAGATTGCAATGAGAAGCCGTATAAAATAGCGAACGGCGATGGTACGGGCAAGGCATGGCAACCGTGATCTTTCATTACACCGAGCTGTCTCTGTTCTTAAGGGATGCTTGGCTAAATAAAAAGAAGCACAACGCCTCCTTCACGCTTCGCGCCTGGGCGCGGGCTCTAGGGATGGCGAGCCATGCCCCCCTCCAACTCGCGCTCGAGGGAAAAAGAGGGATTCCTTCCCGGTACATTCCTAAATTGATCAAAAGCCTCGAACTGAAGGGAGCGGAGCGCAGCTACTTTCAAACCCTCACTGACCTCTCCCGCGCCAAATCGCCGCAAGAACGGGCCTTTCACTTCGAACGGCTCGAAGAGCTCAGCCCCAGAGGCCTTCCCGGACGCGAAGAGCTGACGGAGCTTCGGTTTCTTTCAAATCCCTTGGATGCGGTGGTCGCGGAAATGACCGCGCTGCGAGGATTCAAGGCGACGGCCGAGTGGATTCAGCAGCGCCTGCGAATCTCCGCGACCCGCGAGCAGATTTCCGAATCCCTCGCGCGCCTGAAAAAACTTCAAGTCTTGCGAATCAGCCCCGAAGGCCTTTGTCTCGAAAAATCGAGCAGGCACTTCACCACTCCTCCGGACTTTCGACATGCCGCGATTCAGGCGTTTCACCGAGAAGGAATGAAAATCTCCTCCGAGGCACTGGCGGAGGTCCCCATTGAAGAACGAGAATACGGCGCCTACGCCCTTCCCGTCCGAACCCGGGACATCCCGGAGCTTAAAGCGCACCTCCGCCGCGCCATTGCCGATGTCATCGCGCGCTTCGAAGCGGAGACGCACAACGCTCAGGGCGCGGAAGTCCATCTCCTCAGCCTGCAATTCTGCCCCGTCACTCGGGAGAAAACAAAAAACCCATGATCACTCGCCTCCTTCGTTTGCTGCTTTCCGTCCTCACGCTCTGCGTGACCCTTGAGCCAACCTGGGCAACCGAATCCACCGGGGTCGGAAATGGCGGCGGCGGCTGGGTCTGCCGCGAGCTCGATGGGCGCGTCCGGTCCGCGCGGCTCGTCGACTTTTTTGAGGCCGAGGCGGAGCACCACCTGACGCTTCGGGCAACCGCCACGGACGGCGGCGCGCTCATCGCGGAAGCGCGCGGCCGGATCGCCGGCATCAATCCCACCTTCGCCGAAATTTTTGACCGCAAACTCGCCTACGTACGAGCACATCTCGTGGATGTGAGAAATGTACGCCTCCGGGAAGTCGACGATTCGCTCTATCGAATCATCCCGAGTCCATCGACCTGCTTGGATGGAACGCTCGGTTACGAACAGGTGGTGAATTTCTCGGAAAATGGCGAGGTTCTGATCAATCGCGACCTCTTCGACCTGCTCACCGAACAGGAGAAAGCCGGTCTGTTTGCACACGAGGCCATCTACGCGGTGCTTCGCGAGGTCGAAAGTGATCGAAACTCGCTTCGCACACGACGGCTGGTGGGCCTGCTTTTCTCGACGCTCGAACCGAACCTTTACGCCCGGGAGTTCATGCTCACCCGGCCCCACGCTAGCGCCCGAATCGCGCAACTTTCGGCCGGCTCGTGGCATACGTGCGCGGTGACGACCGGCGGGCAGGTGCTCTGCTGGGGCACGAATCAGAACGGCCAGCTGGGCAACCGAACGGTCGCGGCCTCGCCTATCCCCGTGGCAGTTCCAGGAATTCGTGGCGCGCGATCCGTTTCCGCGGGAGGCCGCTTGGTTTGCGCTACTTTGCATGATGCACGCGTGATGTGCTGGGGAACCCTGCCAACGCTCGGTTCGATCACCGGGAGGATTCAGCCTCCCACGGAGGCGCCCTCTTTCAACGGAGCGGTCAGCCTTGCCGTGAGTTACAGCACCGCTTGCGCGGTCATGCCCACCGGACGGGTCTACTGCAATGGCCGCTGGGGGCGCGGCATGGACGCCGTCATGCCCATGCCGAGTATTCACGACGCTCTGCGTGTTTTCGCGGATTCAAATGACGATCAATACTGCGCGCTCCGCCAGGGCGGAAAGGTCTCGTGCTGGGGAGCGGCTGAAAACAGCTTCGGCGGAAGCTGCGCCAACGAAGCGGCAAATTTTCTTCGGACTCCTTGCGAGATCCCGGGCTGGGAAGGAGTGGAGAGCCTGAGCCTTTCCAGCCGCTCCACGTGCGCAGTCCTGAACAGAGGACAGGTGGAATGCCTGGGCTGGGTGCCTTCCGCTTCCTTAGAAAAATCTTGTGGAAAAAGAGCCCACGCGCGCATTCCGATCTACGAAAGAATTTTTCCACGAGACGACTGCGAATCTCCCGCCAAGATTCGCCTCCCCGGCTCCATTCACTCCTTGGAGGGAGGCAGTCTGAACGGGCACTGCGGTCTGCAAGAAGATTCCACGCCACTCTGTTGGGGCGATTGGATTCCGAACGTAACCAATGACTGGACCCTCGCTCAGGGACCATTCTACCGACCGCCGGGAAATTCAATTTATTCGAGTCTCACCTTAGGAGAGAATCACGCCTGCGCCATCACGCGGGACGCTGGCGTTCAGTGCGTGGGCCGTGGCACAATGGGCGAACTCGGCCAAGGGGAGATGCGCTCCTCGTTCGAATGGGTTAACGTTAAATTCGAGAACCAAGAGCCATGACCGCCTCCGATTCAATCGTCAAATTTTACAGATTCCGGATGCCCATCGCCTTCTTGCTGCTGTCGCTCGCTTTTTTTGGAAGCGACGTTGGCCGAACCGAGGAGGCGCCAGCTCAGTCGCCCGTGATGAATCGATGGTCCGGGAAATCGGGCGCGGTTTTCTTGGGCATCTCGCCGGTCTTCCTCCCCAAGGTCGCGGCATCGGACCGCCTCAACCTCGGCAATCTTCCCGTCTTTGAAGCAGGACTCGAGTTCAAGCCCGGTAACACGATCGGCTTCAGGTATGCCCGAGGAACGATTCCAAGCCTTCAAACCTATGACGCCACAACCTTCATCACGACCTACACCGCGGACGCGGCCCTCGCCCTCTACGAGCTTTACTCGGGGGTCAACCTTCCGATCCATGATGCTTACGGCAAACTCGGGCCCGTGCAATTCTTCGTTCCGATCCACGTCGGCGGTTCGCTTTTAACCATCAACGCTTCCGAAGACACCTACACCTCCATGAGCATGGACGTGGCCGCCGGGGTCGGCGTCCGGCTGTATACCCATAGCCTTTTTCGCGCGGATGTCTCGGCGATGTACCACTACGGAATCCCTCTCCTGGGCATCACCAAAAACACGGATGAGAGCGTGGTCGTGCAAAGCCCCGCGGGAGAAGCCATGAAATGCAGCTTGACGGGATTCGAGCTCCGGCTGGGAGTCTCGTTCATTTTTCCTGATGCCGCGCCGGAGGAACCCAAATGAAGCTTCCAATGAGAACCGCGGTTCTGTCCGCGGCATGGGTCACGGCGGGGCTGGTCGCATCGTGCTCGGACGTCGAGACCGTCTCCGACTCCACGTTCATCGTCCGAGGCAAGGCGATGACCGGCGCTCGCACGCGCTCACCGGTGGTCGGCGGTTACGTTGGACTCGTCTCGCCCGAGCCGCAGCAGTGGATGACCCTGGCATTCGCAGCGGGAAGCGGCGTGCCCAACAAAGCCGTGACCCTTGCGGATGGCAGCTTCACCTTCAAAGTGGAGACGAGCGCGGTGACCGATGCGGCCGACTACCCCATTTTTCTGGCCGTGACCGATAGCGCCCAGACCCAGACGCTGATTTCCGAAATTCCGCGCGACCTCGTCGTCGCGGGCGCGCAGCTGCAACTCGACCTCAATCCGACAACGACGGCGGCCAGCGAACTGATCTGCCCGGGAGGAGTCTATCCTCCGCCCAGCGGCGCCTACTGCTATAGCGACCCCAATCACGCATCGAGCACCCGCGTCTCCCTGATAGCGATCATCGATGTATCGCTGGCCGGCACCAATGGCTCGTTAGAAGCGAGCGCGACCTTGAATTGGAAGTCCTTCATGACGACGCTCTTGAGCGACGCCACGGCTTTCAGCCAACTCCAATCGATCGCGACGTCGGCGGGACTCACCTCCTCGTCATTCACGGCGACCGCCATCCCGAATGCGATCATCGCGCTGCCGAAGGTCACTCAACCGATTCCGGGCGTCGATGACAACGCCCCCTCCGAGTCCACCAGCGATGGTGGCTGCCAAGCGAGCTGGAGCTGTGGATCCTCCACCCAGTGCGCAACAGTGATGGGCGGTTCCAGTGGAACTCGGACGGGATTTTCAGAGAGGACTTCCTGCGATGCCTGGTGCGCGCAGAATATCCCCGGAAACTGCAGTTGCTCGTGCTCCTGATTCCGAGTCCGCTCGAATCCGACTCATTCCCGTTCCGGGGACACCCAACGGCGGTCGAACTCCGTGCCAACCAGAAACCCGACATAGAGCGGCTCGCGCGCGGTGACCGCCTCAGGCTGTCCCTCCAGGTCCAGGGAAGACCCGCGGATCACCACTCGCCCGTAGAGATACTGGCCTTGACCGTCTCGTCGGGCGATGCCCGCCGTCAGGCCCATATTCGTGAAGTTCCGGTAGAAGACATCGGGCTGCCAGGCATGCGAGGAAAATACGCTGGGCGAATACACGAAGTCGGCAAGAATCCCGCCGTTGACCATGATCGAAGCGGAGATCGGTACGTGAAACACCATGCTCACTCCGTTGTTGCGAAGATCAATCAACTTCAGGCTCCGGCTCTCCACCAGACTCTGAACTTCAAACACGGTCGGCAGTCGAACCCCGAAAAGAGCACGAGAGGCTACAAGCGCAATTTGCTCGGCCCAACCGGGGGCGCGTGCCATGGATGGAACCCCACCCGCAAGCTCCTCCGCCGATAAGCCTCCTTTTTCGATGAGCCCCTGATCCTCCGCCCAGGCCAGCCGCTCGGTCGTCCAGGACTCCGAGGTGAGCTCCTCCTCAGCGCTCGCCCATCCCTCCGCCCTCAAGGACAGGTTCAAATCAGGGAAGTACCGAAGACGAGGAGCCTCGCTCCAGGCGAGAGGCCGCGTCTGCGCCTGACCGGCGAACATGACGAAGCCCAGGGCCGCGACGGCACCCCATGCGAAAGATTTGAGGATAGGCGGTCTCCGGGCGAATCTCATCCCTTTCTGGAGAAGCAGAATCCATGCCGACGTTGGATCAAAGATACGCCCGGCTGAGCCCTCCCCGCTGTCCAAGACCTGAACACCCGTCGAGCCCGTGAATGAGGTGGCTGACGAGAGCCCGTTCGACTAAGGTCGGGCCATGACCTCCAGCGCGCCCCCTTGCGGAAGACCCATTCCTCAACCCGCCACCGGCCCCGAGTGGCAGCGGAAACTCAAAGAACATCTCGTGGCAAACGGTCTCAAACACAGCGATCAGCGCACGGCGATCGCGGAGGTCGTGCTCGGGGGAATTCCGGGCCACTTCAGTACGCAAGACGTTGTTCGAATTGTACAAAAACGCCACCCCGGCATTGGCGCAGCCACCGTTTACCGAAATATCAAAACGCTCGTTGAGGCCGGGCTCGTCAAAGAAACCCTGCTGGACGACCAGGGCCGAACGGTTTTCGAGCTCGCCGACGGCGACGGGACCCACCACGATCACATCGTCTGCGCGGATTGCGGAGCGATTTTCGAGTTCGCGGAAGAACGCATCGAGGCCTTGCAAGAAGCGGTCACGACCTCGATGAGCTTCAGCCCCCTGCACCACCGCCACGTCATCTACGCCCGGTGCGAGTACGAAAAATGACCCAAACCAGCCTCGCAGATCTCATCATGCGCAGCCAAGCAACCCAAGATCCCGCGGCCCTGATGCGCTTTCTCACCGAAGTCCGGGCGCGCCAACCGAGCGCGACGCCCCGAGTTCTCGATGCCGGTTGCGGCGCCGGAGTGGATCTGCGGTGGTTCCACGCCAATGATCTCCGCGTCGACGGCATCGATCTTCGCCCGGACGCACTCGAAGTCGCGGCTCGGGCCGGCGCCTCGGTCTTCCAGAAAGATCTTCGGCTCGCGCACTTCGAGCGAGCCGCTTACGATGGCGTCTGGTTGAACCAGGTCGCTCAAGAGCTGACGCCGGACGAGCTTCATCGCGTTCTACAGAGTCTCTTTTTGGCCCTGAAGCCCGGCACCGGGCTCCTCTTCATCTCCTTTCCCGACTCTTTCATGACCTCGGCTCAGATGGGCGCGCTCCTTCAGCAGACGGGATTCCAACGCGATTCCGAGGGGGAGAGAACTCTTCCGAATGGCGACCGCTGGCACGCCTACTTCGCGCTCCGCGGAGGCGCGACATGAAGGCGCAAGTCATCACAGTCGACTGCGATTACCTTCGACCGCAATTCGCGGCCGCCTTTATTCGCACCACCCCGGAGGGCGAGATCGCCATCGTCGAAAACAATACGGCGCACGCGGTCCCGCTCATTCTGAAAACGCTTGCCCTCGCGGGCGCCAAGCCCGCTCAAGTACGCTACCTGCTCATTACTCATGTGCACCTCGACCACGCTGGCGGAACCAGCGCATTGCTCGAAGCCTGCCCGAACGCGACCGTCCTCGCCCACCCGCGCGCGGCCCGCCACCTGCTCGATCCCTCGAAGCTGATCGCAGGCGCGCAGGCGGTCTATGGCGAAGCGCGCTTCCTTCAGCTCTACGGAACCCTGAGCCCCATCCCGCGCGACCGCCTGCGCGAGATGAATGACGGCGAAACCCTCACACTCGGCCGTTCATCTCTCGAATTCATTCATACCCGCGGCCATGCGAAGCACCATCTGGTCATCCACGATCCCGACGCTCAGACCGTCTTTACTGGAGACGCGTTCGGACTCGCGTATCCTTCCCTCCAACGAAACGGCGCCTTCGTTTTTGCGTCGACCAGCCCGACTGATTTTGAACCGGAGGAGGCGCTGAAGTCGATCGACCGAATCATCAGCCTGGAAACCCCGTCAGCCCACCTCACTCACTACGGCGAGATTCGCGACCTGCGATCGGCCGCCGCCCAGCTGAGGCGCTGGATCGAAGCGAGCGCGCGCCTAGTTGAAACCTACCGCCACGATGCGCGGACGTCGGAAGCATTGGCCACGACGATCGAGTCGGAGCTGCAAGCGCTCATGACGAGCGAATTCAGCAGACACGGGCTCAGCCCGACGTCGGCGGATCGGGAACTCGTCGCCCTCGATCTTGAACTCAATGCCCAGGGCTTAGCCTGGGTAGCCAAGAAAGAACCGGCATGAAACGATTTTTCAGAATTCCTAGCTACGCCCAAAAGCTGTATCACGCGCTCAGCTCCCGCGTCGTCATCTTCGTCGCCCTGACCGGCAACATCCTGATGTTTGCGGGAAGCGCGCTCTTTTTTCATTTTGAAAATGAAACCAACCCAAAAGTGGACACCTATCTTGACGCCCTCTGGTGGGCGCTCACGACCGTCACGACCGTTGGGTACGGAGACATCTACCCCCACACCGACGCCGGCCGGCTGATCGCGGCCGCTCTGATGATCTCCGGGAACTTCTTCTTCGTGAGCTTCGGCGCCATCCTGATTTCCATCGTCTTCATGCAAGGAGAACGGCTGACGATGAAAGAACACCGCGAGGTGATCGCGGAACTGGCACGCCTCCGCGATCTGATCGAAAAACGCTAAATCCCCGGCTGATCCAACAGCTCTCTCAGCAACCGCCGATGCAGCTCCGGCAACTCGCCTTTTTGCAGCTGTTCTTCCAGGTACTCCGCCATCTTCTGCGCCGGAACGCCGTAGTTGAGCTCGGTCCAGATCTCCTCGGTCGGGTGCGTAAGCAGTCCGGCGAGATAAGCAGAGTCCTGCACCTTCGACGCCTTGGGAATCTTCCCCGTCCAAACAATCCCCATCAGATCGCCCGACTCGCGATCCACCATGGCAGAGCCTGAATCGCCGTGAGAAACGTCGCAGCCATGTGAAAACGACCAGGCCTCGTAGTCGGCCGGATTCAGCGCGTCTGGGTCTCCCATCAGCCTGAACTCGTTTCGGTCGGAGAAAACCTCGCAGTCGCTGTCTTGCACGGCGACCATCTGACGGCCCGGATTGTCCGCGATGCCAAAGCCGATCGAGAGCAACTTCTTGGCGCGCTCGAACTCCGCGTGCCATTGAAAATTCTTGGCGACGGCCCGAAGGCGCTCAAGGTCGCTCGGGGACGAGACCTTGAGTGTGAAAAGCGCGAGATCGATATTCGGCCAAGTCCCGATGAAGGTCTGAACGGACGCCGCGACGTCGAGAAACGGAAAGCGAATCTCCTTGCCCAGGCAGCTCCAGGCCGACGGGCAAACATGATGATTCGTGGCGACTACCCATTCCCCGGCGAATTCACCGAGCAAAAACCCGGTGGCGCCTCCGACTCGCGCCGTCGCCATCGCCGCACGCCGAAAAGCGGCGCTCTCCCGCTCCATCCCCTCGGTTGTCACCAGAAACTTCCCCCACTCGCTTCCCACTCGATAGGTGAGATTGCCGGCTCCCGACGCGACCATGGTCCAAAGCGAGGGCGCTCTGCTCTCTTCGATCCAGGGCAATGCCGCATGTGCCGCCATGGCCCAGAACATCCCGATACCCATCATCATCCGAAGAGCCTGTTTCATGCGGTTAAGACATCCCGAAACAGTCCACTCGTCAAGGGGGCCTCGCTCTGATACATCCTCTCGGGATGACCCAGTTCAACTATTCCGCTCCCGAGTTCGTCCTTTCCGGCTCCTCCGCTTCTCCCGCGCGCGACATGCCATCGGTTCTCTTTGTACTGAAGAACCACCGCGCAGGCCCGGAATGGGAAAAATCCCTGCCAAAACACCTCGCCGACCACGCCGCCTGGAAAGGCGACCTCGGCGCACGGCTTTCTCTGCACGGCCATGATGCGCCGCATATTTTTTTCGGCCTCGGAGAGTTTCAAGCCCTCGATGCGCAAGAAGCCTCTGAACATGCGGAGGCTTTCGGCCGATACCTCCTTCAGCAACAGATCGAAACCGCGCGGCTTTTTTTTCCTGCCCCCCTCCTTGCGACCGAGAGCCTGCCCCTGTTGATGGGAATTCTCAAAGGACTCGGTCTCGCAAATTTCAAGATCACCGAGTTCCGGACCAAAAATGAGCCGGGCCCGCGACTTCGAAAACTAGAGATAGCGCTCCCAGCGGGTTCCGCACTCTCAGAAGCACACCTGGCCATTCTGCGCGCCACGATTCAGGGTGTGACCTTCGCTCGGCATCTGATCGAGCTCCCGGCTCACGACGGCGGCCCCTCGGACATCGCGGCCCGCTTCAAGGCCTCCATCGACCCGAAGATCATTCACCTGGAGATCTGGGATGAGAAGCGAATCGCGAAAGAGAAAATGGGACTCCTTCTCGCGGTCGGGCGCGGCTCAGAGCATCCCCCTCGCTTCCTCGTCGCTCGCTACGGCAAGGAATACGCGGGAAAGAAACCTACGCTCGCACTCGTCGGCAAAGGCGTCACCTTCGATACCGGAGGAATCAATCTCAAGACCGGTGAGTGGCGCGGCCTCGTGGAGATGAAAAAAGATATGGGCGGCGCGGCGGCTGTTCTGGGGACGATGCTCGTCCTGCAGAAACTCAAACCGAAGGTTTCGGTCATCGGCATCACGCCGCTCACGTACAACTGCATCGATGCGAAGGCGACCTTACCCAGTGACGTGGCGATGAGCCGTGCAGGCAAGACCGTCGAAATCCTCAATACCGACGCCGAAGGTCGCCTCATTCTCGCCGACGCTCTCGACTATGCGGTTGAGCAAAAGCCCGACTACCTGGTCGACATCGCCACGCTGACCGGCGCTTGCGTCGTAGCCCTAGGCAATCACCTGACCGGCTGCTTTTCGAATCACAAAGAGTTTCAAGCGCAGCTCATGAAGACTTCCGGCGACGCAGGCGAGCCCACCTGGCCTCTCCCCGTGAGCGCGCGCTATGGCGCGGAGCTCAAGAGCGAAATCGCCGATCTGGCGAACATGGGCAAAGCCCGCGACGGGGGTGCCTCGCTAGCGGCCGCGTTTCTCCAGAAATTCGTGGCCGAAACTCCCTGGGTGCACCTCGATATCGCGGGTACGGTCGACCTCGGCGCTCCGGCGCGGGAGGGCGCCCAGACCGTCGGCGCAGGCCGGATGGTGCACACGCTCTCCGCGTTCGCGCTCAAGCTGGCTCAGGGGGAGGTCGGCTTCCCGACTTCGTCATCGCCCTCGCCATCGCTGAAAAAGCAGAAAAAATAACGTCAATTGACCGATTAAGGTGGACGAATAAACACCGGACTCGTCCAGACCGCCTCCACCGGGGCCAACCTTCCTTTCTCGGTGGCGCGCAGAAAATAGCTGGTCTCCCGGTCCGCTGGCAGATCTTCAACCTTGATCTGCCCTTGTGCATCGCGCGCGCCATCTTTCACCGGGAACACTTTCCACAGCTCGCCGTTTCGGAACAGCTCCACCTTCACGAGCGTGTGGGTTCCGTGCACCTCGTACTCCAGCCGATGGTGAGCACCGGCGGCGACCTGCTCGCCCTGCCACGCCTGACTCCACTTCAAAAAAGCGCGCATGCGAGGGCCCGAGGTGCCAAACGTGCGACGCTCATAGAGCGCATGCCACAAGGTCGCACGATCGGCAGCCTTCGCGATCACGCCCGTCACGGCATGGGCCCAGGGATCGCGATGCCGGGCAACTCCGTGATGATAGATCAGGCCGTGCCCGTCCGTGCCCGCGATGAAGCCAAAATGGAGACCCCGCTTCAACCCATCCACCGCGAACATCCCACTCATCTCGCCCCGCGACTCGATCGGTCCGTTGGGTTCATCCGAGGCGCCATGCGCCGACACCACCTCGACCTGTCGCTGAATGGCATCGTCGTGATTCTCCCAGTCCGTTCCCGTCCAGGTGGTGTGATGCGGCACCGCGAAAGCCTTCTCGCCTTTCAGCGCGGCAAAAAGCTTCTGTGTATCGCCATGACCATTGCCGGTCGTGTAGACTTCTTCCGGGCCATGCCCCTCGAAGTAGACATTGCGATGGCCGGAGCCCTTAGGGAGAAGCGGCGTGGTCCATTCATAGGCGTGCAGCGTGGTGAAACCGCTCAGGCGACCAAAGACATCCGTCAGCCAAGAAATTTCTGCATACTCGGACGGCAACATCCGACTTCCACCGACCGTGTCGTGATCGGTCAGTGTGGCAAAGTCGAGACCGCGCACGAACGCCCGCGCGATCACTTCGTCGGCCGTGCCTGTGGCGTCCGAAATCGCCGAGTGCATGTGCACGTCGCCAAAATAAACCGCGTATTTTTCCTTCCCCGGAGCCGGCGGTGGCCGCGGACGACGTGGTGGTTTTCCAGGCACAAATTTCAAGGGCTTAAGCGCGCCGAGGGTTGTCCATCGAGGAGCTTTCATCTTAGGAAGATCCGGAAGTTCGATTCGTTCAAAAACGACTTCCCGGGCGGCGCGCCGAACGACGTACAACACCCCGGCCGGAGAAAAAGCGAGCTGCGCCTGGATGCCACGGGCGCTCCAACCCGCGAGCGTTAAATCCCAGGTGATGATCTGCTCGCCCTCGAGCCGATGCAGATAGAAACCCTGAGACGGGCGCGTGGCCCAAACGAGCCCCTTCTTGGCATGATAAGCGGCTACCGGAAATTCGCTGCCCTGCATCTCCCCGCGAGACTCCTGCTCCTCGAGTTCGTTTTTCAGTTTCGCCCGCTCAAACTGCCCAGTGCTCGAATCAAAACGCAACACCTGCGAATGCTTCACGAGCGAGTGCCCCTGCGTCGAATGATAAACGAGCGCCGCCGAGCTCGAACCGGTCGACAGCCATGTCGGCGCGGCCTGGATTCCCTCACCGAGATCGATCGGGCTCACTGCGCTTACCTGTCCCTTCATGCTCACCCGTGCAAACCAGAGATCATAGTTCGGATCGTCGCCCGCACTCGGCGCGCGATCCATGAACCGATCCCACACCAGCTCCCAACCGTCCTTCACCGCACGAACGGACGGACGCCGATCGAAAGCCAAGGGCTGCACCGGGCGCGGCTGGCTCTGCGCGCGTCCTTCGGGCGAGTAAATTCGATAATCGATTGCGCTCTCGAAACGCTGGGACGCCTCGCTTTCCCATGCGATCAAGAAGCGCCCGCTCTCATGAACCGAAACTTCAGGGTCACAATTTCGCCCGGAGCCACGACTCACCTCTTCGGGCGGCCCCAGCTCCGGGCGTAACCTCCGCAGGTAGATTTTGCGCCCATGCTCCCCGCGCTCAGGAAATGAATCGAGCCCACACCAAACAGCCCACAACGAATCAGCCGAAGAACGAAAGAGCCGAGGATGCCACGCTCGAGGCCCCTCCGACAAAACTTGGGACGCCCCGAAAACCCCATCCGTCCACTCTCTATACAGCAGCTTCTCGCGATGAGCATCGGCATCAAATTGTACCCAGGCGAGCGCCACGCTTCGTTCGCTCAGAACCGCCAAAGTCGGCGACTCATTCAGAATCCCCGGAGCCACTGCCTCGGGGATCTGCCTCAACCAACCGTGGGTCGCTTTTCCGGGCGTCAGCTTCAGCGACTGAGCGAACGACTCAGGGGGCGGGAGAAGGAGAAGGGCGAGCGCCGTGAGTGGCCTTACGAAAATCACGAACGGTTTCCAGAATGATCCGATCATGACTCTCAGGGTTCACCGTCTCGAAGAATCTGGCAACCGTTCCGTCAGGAGAAATGAGCACGCTCTGACGTTTGTAAATTCCGATCAGAGGAATCGACGAAACCCCGAAGGTTTTTCCGAGCCCCCCCTTCTCGTCCGTCAGGAGATCAAACGGCAGATGATACTTGGCTTTGAAATCACGATGACTTTCTGCGTCTTGCTTGGAAACGCCGAAGATCACGATCCCTTCATCGCGGAATTTTTTATAATTATCTCGCAGAGCGCAAGCCTGCTTCGTGCAGCCTGGCGTGTCGTCCTTGGGATAGAAATAAAGGAGCAGCCATTGGCCGTGATACGAGTTCAGGCTTACTTCCTGGCCGTTTTGGTTATGGGCCACGAGATCAGAGGGAATCCGCGTGCCGGCGTCGATACCGGCAAAAGTGAGGGTCTGACTTCCCAGTCCCACCGCGACCAGCAGCATGAATACCAGGAGGAGGCAGGAGATCATCCCGACGCGCCACGTCTGAGCTTTTACCATGGTTTTCAGGTTTGAGGCCCCTCGATCTGAAAGTCAAGACTCGCAGCGACGCGATCCCGCATCCTTTGACTTTCTTCGAGCACGGTGGTGAACAGGGAATCGTGATGAGAAACCTCCTGATCGTTTTTTGCCTCGGCGTCGGTATGGGGCTTTTCGGCGCTCAGTGGCTGCAAACCCCTCGTTTCGCTGAACGCGTTCGCCACGACGGTGTCACCCTGAAGCGCGAAGAGCTACTGCACCTTCAACGCGCCATTGAAATGCTCGGCTTGGAGAAGGCCCCCGAGCGGTATACCCGGTATGAATCCGACTCCGGCACTTTCGCGTTTGAATGCCCGACTGCGGCGGAATGCAATCTCTTCGTGCTGGCGCGGGATGCGGCCGTCCATGAAAAATTCCGAAGCGGGCAGGCCGCGCCGACCCGCGCGCTCATGCACCAGATTTACCCACGAGTCGAGATGAACACGGTACTCCAAGAGGCGAAACCAATCCCCACTCCCGCCTCGGGCATCTATCAACAGCTCGAAATCAAGAAGGTCGAGGCCATCAGCGCCCCGTAGGGTCGCGTGCATCCTTTGACTTTTTTCTCCCCTCGCCCGATCCTTTCTCCATGCACAGCGGCGAACAAGAAGAACATTTTATCCGCTGCCCCTTTTGCGGCGAATCGAACACCGTCTTCGTCGACCCTTCGGTGCCCGACACCTCCTACACGGAAGACTGCACGGTCTGCTGTCGACCCATTTTATTTCACGTCTCCCACGACGCCCCTGAAAGCACGGAACCCCGTCCACGAGCCCACCTCTGGGTGGAAAGGGAATCGGGATGATACTTTGTCCCTCAAGTGCGTTGGACCCGCTGGAGCGGATTTCTCCGAAGAGTATGGAAGGGCAAGGCAAATTGACTGAGGATAATGTGACCCGATACATCAGAAAGTAAGGCGATCATCACTTATAAAGGGGGCCTACATTAAACAGCTCAAGAAGGGCCGGATCATTCTAACGATGGTATCTCGCTTACTTCGTCCAGCGCGAGGCCCGAAAGAGGGAAGCTGAGTTCTTACTAATCACCAACTTTGGAAGCTTCTGACGAAGACGACGAATGGACTCTTCGGAAACCGGATTACCACTGATACCCAAGTACTCGAGAGCCTCCAGTTCTCCGAGGGCCTCAACGTCTTTAATCTGATTACCTGCGAGCTGCAGGAAGCGTAGATTTCGAAAGGCGAGAATGGGCGTTAGGTCCGCAATTTCATTGTACGCAAAGTCAAGTGCCCAGACGTCCCTCATGCTCTCCTCACGGAGAAAATCCACTGAACCCAGAGAGGCTCCTCGAATCTCAAGGGTCCTGAGTTTCGTGAGTTCGCGAACAAACAAGTAGTTCAATCGATCGGTCTTCGGTTCGCTGAACTCGAGCGTCTCTAGATTCTTGAGTGTACCAAGCTCTTTGACGCTCTCACCCTCGAAGTCAGTGATCACCAATCGTCTCAGCCTTGAATTCCCCGTCAGTCCGTCAAGGCCGCGTAGGCGAGAGAAAGTGAGATCGACCCCTTTCAACTCTGAAGCATGGCGAAGCAGCGAGGCGTCGGGCAAATAGTGAACCACATCCATCTTGGCCATAGAGAAAGGCAGCGAATCAGTCGAGAAAACCTTTAGACCCTGTAAGGCATCAAAGGCACTGGCGCAGTCGGTAGCTCCATATCTCCTCATCAAAACTTCAATAACGAAAAATTTGGGGTTATCGGTGATCAGGCCAGCCTCGCAAACCGACGCGAAGTCTGACGGAAGAGTCGTCTTCTGGAATGCATGAGCAGACGTAAAGGCCACAAAAAAGGACAACGCGTACGCAACAAACATAGAGTGCCTCATTTAGAAGAAGATGTGAGTGTTCGGGAGTTGTCGACGAAGGTTTTCCACCTGGGTCCTCTCCAATGGGTTTCCATTCAGATATAAACTTTTGAGCTGTTGAAGTTTCTCTAATCCGTCGGTCGATTTGATGTTATTTCCTGAGAGATCGAGTTCGGCGAGCTTTGGCAAATCGAAACCAGGCCAGACGATCAAATCGAGGTCTTTTAAAACCAGCCTCGTAAGCCGTTTGAGCTTCGAAAGAAAGTTCAGATCCTGCACAGTCCAGTTGGAAACAGCCAGTTTCTCCATCTGAGACATTTTTCCGAGAGCACTAAGTTCCGGCAACGGCAGACGAGGAGCTTCGCTATTGAAGAGCACCAAACTACTCAGCTGCGATAACGATGAGATCTCTTCGATCTCCTCCTCGAGGGGGACACGATGGTTGATCTCCAGCAGCTGTAGCCCCTTCATTCGCCCCACTCCGCGGAGTGAAACCACCTGCGGTCCGACATCCAGGACCTGCAAGAAATCCAGGTCCCAGATCGCGTCGAGATGAGTAATGTGAGGTGCTTTGTAAAGGATCAGGGATCCTACGGACTCTTTCTCAAGTTCCGATAGGGCATCCCGGCAGTTGTCAATTCGCTGTCCGAAGTTCGTTGCCATTGAAGTGGCGTAGGTGACCAAGGCAAAGCCGGGATTGTCCCGCGCAAATCCTTTTTTGCAAACCTCGATGAAGGAATGTTCCGCGAATGCTGGTACGCTATTCAAAAAAAACAGAACAACGATGCCCAATGGTGTCTGTCGATGGAGGGTACGCATGCCACAAAGCTGTCAGTGGATTTTTTGAAAGTCAAGTGATGGCATGCCTGGGGATATCAGGGTTCAGGCGATCAAGGCGAATGTCTCCAAACTGACCAAGGATGGTATCGATGCCGTCACACATTCCATCCTCGAATGGTTAAGTACGGTGCGTATGAAAAACAGGACCGGAGCAAGGCTCACTCACAACTCCGTGGCCAATCAAAGCTAAGGCCGATCCAAACGCGGCGCCGAACAGCTCATTCTTGTTCGCGCGAGGCGAGGAGATTTGCAGGGTGACGCTGCGTCGAGCGGGATTGGCAAACAGGTATTTCGAGCGAACTTGCCCCCTCACTTCCCGTGACCGAACGCCGTCACCTTCCGTTGCGCAATCCGCATCGTCGCGTGCACGAGATGCTCGGCGAGGCGCACGTCGCCGGCGGCCTCGCTCGTGATGCGCTCCGCGAGGGCCATCATCTGATTTTGCTCATCAAGCAGGTTGTTGCCGATACAGATCAGATCCAGGCCCGCGCGCAGCCCCGCTAGCGCGCCCTCCTGCGTGGACAACTTCTTCTGCATACCCTGCATTTGTACGTCATCCGAGATCAGCACGACATCCCGCGCGAAGTCGCGCAACCGGCGAATCCCCTCCGCCGACATCGAAACCGGCACGCCGGGATCCCACTCCGTCATGATGCCGTGACTGACGAGCACCATCTCGCCGTAAAGCTCGCGCGACCATTTATTGAAAAGCTCGAGCTGCGCCTCGGACACCGTGCCCGAAATATCGGTCAACTCCTCGTGTGAGTTCACGGTCGCGCCGCCCAGGCCCGGGTAATGCTTCAGGCAGAGCTGAAGACCCGCCGCTCGCGCGGCATGGTTACACAAACGCACCGCGCGCTCGACGCGAACCGGATCATGCGAATACGACCGCTCGACCGCGCCGATGTCGGGATTCTTCGGATTCGTATTGAGATCAACCACGGGCATCAGGTCGACATCGATCCCCAGCTCCCGCTGCTGCTCGAAAGATTCCTCAAGACTCCAGGCATACTCGGGATCGGTCAACACATCAGCCGCCTGGGCCGACGGCAACTCGGCGAAGCCCAGCTTCTCCTTCAGCCGGCGCACCTTGCCCCCTTCTTGATCGATAAATACCAACGGCCGGCCGGGTAACGCATGCACCTGGGCGCACAACCGGCGCACCTGCTCCGGGCTCTCCACGTTATTTTGGTACTTTCGGGTCTGTACGTCGTAGTCAAAAAGAATGACTCCGCCCAGGCCATGAGCGGTGGCGAATTGCCTCACCCAGTCGGGTAAGTCATAACCGCGAAATCCGAGAATGAGGAACTCTCCGCTTTTCATCGTTATCACCTCAGGCTAGCCTTTTTCCCAGTATGCCGAACTGGATTCTGTTTACGCAACTGGGGAGCTACCTCGTCCTCATCATTCTGACCGGTCTCTCGATCTGGTCATTCTCCATCATGATCGACCGCTACCGGACGTTGCGCGCATTTCGACTCGCCTCCAAGATCGGGGAAGCCAAGGCGTTGATCGCGACTGGCGCGCCCGAGGCGCTCGTGCGCTGGGCGAAGGAAAACCCGGGCTCGATCGCGGGACGGGCCCTCCAGGTGGCCCTGCGAGCCGGCAGTTCGCCGGACGCCGTCGATCGTTCCGTGAAAAGCTACCTGACTGAAGAACGGGCCGGTCTCGAAAAAGGACTCACGGTTCTTGCCACGCTGGGCTCAAACGCACCGTTCATCGGCCTCTTCGGCACGGTGCTCGGCATTATCCAGGCCTTCGGGCAGCTCTCGTCACAGCAGGCGAATACCCAGTCGGTGATCGGCGGAATCTCCGAGGCCCTCGTCGCCACGGCAATCGGCCTTTTCGTAGCGATCCCGGCGGTAGTGGCCTACAATGTTTTCGCCAAGGATGCGCGCGCCCGATTGATCGACGGTGAGATCGTTCGGGATCTTTTTGTGGCTTTTCAACTCTCTGAGAAGAAAAAAGGCTAAACCGGATGGGAGCGGATCTCAACTCAAACGATACCGAGTCCGGCACCCCGATCTCAGGCATCAACGTCACACCGTTCGTCGATGTCGTACTCGTCCTCCTTGTCATCTTCATGATTACCGCGCCCACCCTGATGAAAGACATCATCGGTATCCAACTTCCCAAAGCGACGAGCTCGGACACGAAAACCCCCGAATCCCTCGGTGTCGCCGTCACTCGGCAAGGCCAGTTCTTGCTGAACGGTATTGCCGTCACGCCCGCCGCCCTCACGGAAGAAGTAAAAAAAGAGCTCGCCAAGAACCCTCGGCTCCAGGCGATCATCAGCGCCGACAAGGACGCTATCCACGGAGACGTCATCAAAGTCATCGACTTAGTAAAGAATGCAGGACTCAGCCGCTTTGCCTTCCAGATCCAGCGACCGGAGTAATCGGCTTCCCCGCTGGTTGATCTCCCTGCTCGAAGCTCCCTCCTGGGCGCTTTCAACGGCCGGGCACGCGTTGCTTGTGCTTCTCATCGGACTTTCTTTCGTCAGTCAACCAAAAGACGAGCTCGTTCCGTTTGATGTCATTGAACTGCCCCCGACCGCGGCCCAACCCATGAACCCCGTTCGTCCCGGGCAAAGATCGAAGCCCCGAGCCGTCTTCGGCGTTTCCCGAAAATCGATCACCTCAAGCGACGGGCCTACGCTCAAAGCCGGCAATACGATCGCGAAAGAGCCGGACCGGAAAACGCTTCGCCCCGAGGATGAGGACCAACTGCCCATTCCCACCGAGGAGTATCTGGTCTCCAAGATGCCCGAGCTGATTTCGGAGGTGCGTGTCGCTTATCCGAGCGAAGCAAAGAAAAGGAATATCGAAGGAGCGGTCATCTTCGACATCTTGATCGACGCCGCGGGCGCCGTTCGCGAGGCCTTTCTGGTTGAGGGCCCCGGCTACGGCCTCGATGAAGCCGCCTCCATCGCCGTAAAAAAAATGCGCTTCCGACCCGCCGAAGTCGAAAACCAGCCCGTTGCGGTGAAAATTCGCTATGCCTACCGCTTTGTGATCGAGAGGTGACGGATGAAAGTGCGAAACCTCTCTCTTTTATTGCTCCTCACCGTCGGCTGTTCGACCAACCTCCCCAATCCCCAGCTCCTTGACCGCCTGCGAGTGCTCGCGATCGTGACTGATACGCCCGAGGTTCTGCCCGGAGCAGCCGTCAGCCTTCAGCTCCTGGTCAGTGACGTGCGAGGCGGAGGCCGTGCGCTCTCCTATACGGCAGAGGCTTGCACGGACCCGGGCCTCGCCTATGGCGTTGAACCCTCTTGCGACCACGATGCCGCTAAACAAACCTTGGCCTCGACGGCCATCGCGCTCACGCCCCCCCAGTACACCGATCTCATTCCCGCGTTCTCCGTCGCCGTCCCCTCCGATCTTCCCGATCCATTCAATGGCGCGAACTACCTCGTGCTCGTCACCGTCACTTCCAGCGATGGCGAAGATACATCCGCCTACAGACGAATTCGCGTCAGTGGGGCGACCAAGACCCCAAAAAACCAGAACCCCTCCCTCACCGGCTTCGCCGCGGAAGACGGCATCACGCCGATCGCCACTTTGCCCACCGTTCAAACCAAGCTTCGCGCCACCCCCTCACCCACGGCCACCGAGACCTACAGCTACCTCAAACCAGATGGCTCATTTGAAACTCGGACCGAAAACACGACGCTACGCTGGTATGCGAGCACCGGGGGCCTCGACGCCAATATCCTCACACCGACCAGCCCCGTTGAATTCACCCCATCCTCAAATTTGAATTACGCGCCGTTTATCATCACCATCATCAGCGATGAACGCGGCGGCACATCCTTCTTGAGGCTCGATCCGTGAAGAACCTCCTCTTCCTTTCTCTCGGGTTTTTAGCCCTGACCTCCTCTCCCGCCCAAGCGGTGATGCTGCAAGGGGTGGTTCGGGAAAAAGGAACCCGTGACCCGCTGGCGGATCAAACTATTTTCCTGCTGCCTCACAAGCTGAAGGCGAAGTCCGACGCCGAAGGCCGGTTCAAAATAGAAAACGTTCCCGAGGGCGAATTCACCTGGGTAGTCAACCGAGCGGGATACCGAAAACTCGAGCAAAGCGACCTCGCGGATCAAAGGGACGCGGACGATGACCGAATTCTGAGCGTTGAAAAAAACTCCTATCAACTCTTTGAGACCACGATTATCGGAAAGGGCCAGAAAAAGGATGACACACAAAGGACCCTCAAAAGAAGCGAGTTTTTAACTCTTCCCGGAAGCGGGGGCGATCCCCTCAAGGCGATCCAAAATCTTCCCGGGGTGAACCGCGCCCTCCCCTTCTCCGCGCAAGTCATCATCCAAGGCTCCTCGCCCCAGGATACGCGCTACCAGATCGACGGGCACGAAGTCCCGATCATCTTTCACTTCGGCGGCCTGAGTTCCGTCGTGCTTCCCGAATCTCTCGACCGAGTCGATTACCTCAGCGCCGGATATGGCCCCACCTATGGGCGCGCGCTCGGTGGGATCGTCGGTGTCACGACGAAGGAGCCTGAAAAAAAAGGATGGCATGGTTTCGGTTTCGCGGATTTGTTCAATTCGGGTGCGATGATTGAAGGTCCCATCGGAAAAAAAAGCTCGCTCTTAATCGGCGGGCGAAGCGCCTATATCGGGGCTGTGCTGAAGGCGGCGCTACCGAAGGATGGAACAGTCGGCTTGACCGCGGCGCCCACCTACTCCGATTTAGTATCGGTTTTCAGCACGGAGCTCACTCATCGCGATCAAGTGAAAATCACCTTCGCGGGTTCCTATGACAACCTCAAGCTCCTCCTCGATCGACCGACGACCCGCGATTCCAATCTCCGCCTGGATAACGAGACCGCGTTCTTTCGCTTCATCCCCCAACTCACTCACCGGCATAGCGACCGCACCACCTCCCGCTGGTCCTTCGGCATCGGCCGCGATTTTACGCGGATCGATATTTCGAGCCAGTACTTCAGGCAGCGCACCTGGGCCCTCACCGCCCGGGGAGAGGTCGAGCGCAAGATGAACCCTTACTGGACCTCATCCCTGGGTTACGACAACCGCTACTCCTGGGCGACGGTCGGGGCGCGCTTCTACTCCACCGACGGAACGCTCGAAAGAGAGCTGAACGTCGACAACGGACGCTCCCATCAAATCGGCGCATACTGGCGAAACGAACTCAGACCCTGGGAAGACGCGCCCCTGGTGTTCCTTCCTACCGCGCGCATCGACTACTATCCACTCATTGCCGACGTCGTGGCCACGCCACGACTCGCCGCCCGCTACGCCATCGACGATTCGTGGCTCGCCCGAGCGGCCGGGGGTCTCTACTCCCAGCCCCCTTCCGAGCTCGAAAGCAGTGCGACGTTTGGAAACCCCCAACTCAAGGCACCGAAAGCCTGGCACCTGTCGATGGCCATCGAGAAAGATTTCAGAGGAGGTACCTCACGCGGAATCAGCGCCATGCTCGGATCCTTTTACCGTTCTTTCGAACAACTCATCGTTCGCTCGACCACC
>CAYIHX010000032.1:0-46105 GCA_964363305.1 uncultured Bacteriovoracaceae bacterium
TGGTTTTCAGTACTTGCGTTTGTTTTTGATTCTTACTGCTTCGGAAAATGGTTGGAGCGACTGGGGTTGAACCAGCGACCCTCGCCGTGTGAAGGCGATGCTCTGCCACTGAGCTACGCTCCAACCGATAGAAGAGACGAGGTAGGATGTAATCGGCGGGACTGGGGTCTGTCAATGGGGCGCAGAAGAAAGCTCGGCAAAGAGGGTCACGAGCTTCAGGCGCGTGAGCTGGATGTCGACGCCGCTTGCGCCAACGATTTTCCAGTTGAGAAGCCAACCGAAATAACCGGTGGCTCGCGCGAGATTCGCGAACGGATTCGGATGATCGGGTTTACGAGGCGGGATGCCGTAGCGGAGAATGTAGCCGAAAATAGCCTCGAGCTCATAGCCGGTTTTTCCGCTGGCCTCTTGGAGCGGCCGCTTAAAGAGAGGAAAAGCAGCCATTGCCTCCTGCCGCTCGAGCACGTTGGACCAGTCGAGATCCAGCCGTTGATAAACGGATTCCGCGAACTGCAGGACGTTGACGATACGTTGGAGGTAGGCGGGCGTGAAGGGCTCGGAGAAATTGCTTCCGGATCGTCCGATTTTCTCGAGAGCATTGAAGAAGCGGGCACGCTCAGCCTCCGAGTAGGAGTTAAATTCCGCGATCATGCGGGGCATGTAGGGAGTGAGCTGGCTCGTGAAAATGCTGGTCTGATGAAAGAGTTTTTCCCTGACGGACGTAGCATGAAGCGGCGGATCGATTTTGACTCTCGGGTCGATGGGCCCGCAGCCTGCGTCGCTGAGCGCTTCGATGATCCGGTCTTTGATCGTCCGCGCCGACATCACGTGCAGGAGCATTTCGATCCCTTCCCCTTGCTGCATGACTCCGTCACCGTTGGCCTGGCTCGGGAAGAGATTTCCCTCGCCGGTTAAGGTTTGGGCCAGGCCGTCCGGAGAATCAGTGGGCGCGGTCAGATGCAGTTCGCTCAGAAGTGGGAAAAAATCTTCCATTCCGCGTTGAATTTCAACCCGGGTGAGGAAGGCCGGTTGTTGGTCGGTTTGCGAGGTGTATCCCTCGGCCAGGAGTTTCAAGAGGGTTTTGAGGATGTTGAGCATCGAGAGCTCGTCGAAGCCGCGAGTATGAAGATCTCGCTGATTCGCGGCGAAGAAGAGGGTCGTTTCCCCGACGGTGAGCAGGCGAGGAAAGCTATCGAGCAGGTTTTCAAGGGTGGCTCCGGGCCCGGCCGAATAAGAACGGTTTTGGAGGGTCTGAGCTTGAGCCAGCAGGGCTTGCGTTGGGAGTGTCTTCTCATCCAATTGGGTGGATTCGATGCGTTGAAGGAAGGTGGTCTCGATCCAGCCTTGCGTGACGGACCAGTTGAGAAACTCGCTTTTTGCTCTTCGAATACTGGGCAATGTCAGACCCCGGGCGAGGCGGCCCGAGGCGGAGACGTCTCTGCCGCCGAGGACGTACCGAAAAAAGGGCCGGAGCGTACGGCCCAGCGTCGGGGCCGTGATCGGGAGCTTGATTGCGTTCAGGTCGGCAAAATGGAATCCAGCCACGATAAGCTGGTCGAAAATATCGAAAGAGATCGTGTCGGACGGGTGATGTCGGGAGATGCGGGCGAGCACATCGAAAATGGTGGTGACGGCTGAGCGGAGGCCTGTCTGAAACGCGTCGCTTTTCCAGGAGTTCGGGTTTGCAAGAACTTGAGTGCGCACGAGCCAGGAGGCGGCATAGGCGTCGGCTCCGGTTTCAAGGAGGACTTGCCAGCTGTCGCCCGCGATACGAGTGTTTGATTTCCCGGTAATGAAATACTTCACCGCGTAAATGAGCGGTACATAGGTGAGGTACTCTTCTGTTTCCGGAACCAGGTCTTGCGTGAAGCGGAGAGAGTCTTCGATGAAGGACGCGTCGAGAGGGGCCCTTTGCGCGAGGTAGTCGCCGAAGATGCCCCCGGCCCGCGTGACGGCTTCGAAGGGGAGCTCGCCATCGGCTCCATTCTCGAGCCACTTGAAAATGGGGTTGAGCTCAGGCGCGGCGTTCCGGAGAACTTGGGGAAGCGCCTCGATTCTCGGGATGAGGATATTGCCCTGCTCGTCGCCAAAAAGAACGCGCGCGCCGAGAAGCCCGACTCCGACGAAGTGGGCGAGGGAAGCCGTATCCTCGTGTTCGCGCAGGTGCTGCACCACTTCATCTCTGAGGTGAGCTTGGTCCTCGACGTTCAGCATCTGGTTGGGGCGCGGAATTTGGCGGACAGCGCCGGAGAAGGCCTGAGCGAAGGCGGCGACCATGCGTGCACCGTCTTCGCCGGCCCAGCGGAGATTTTCGGGGGCGTTTGCCCAGGTGAGGTAACCGGTGGCAAGGTGGGCTCCGACTCGGAGGAGGATGCGCCACTCAGCCGCATGAATCTGTTCGCCGTCATTGCCGAAGATCAGGGCTTTTGCTCCGCGCATGAGGGGGACGTAGCGCTGGAGGTGGGTGAGGGTGCTGGTCTCGAACTCCTGGTCCTCTGAGTGGATGAATCGGTTCAGCTCAGACAGGAAGACGTTGAGCCGCGAGAAAGTGTAAGGGCCGGCTGCCCGTTCCAGATTCGCGCCGAGGGCTTCGGCAGCGGCTTCGAGGAGGGGAGCCGTTTCACTCAGCGATTCGGGCGAGAGATTTTTTCCTCCTAGGAAGAGAGGGAGGACCGCTTTGAGGTGCACTGCCTCGATTTTCGCCGTTTGAATGAAATCCCGAATATGGGCGAGGTCTTCCCGTGAGACGTGGTCGGCTGAGCCGCCTAGCATCGCAGCCTTGAGACTCATGACACTGGTCGTGAGCGCGATCGAAACTTTCGAGGTGGTCATGAAGTGGCGATTCAGGAAGTGGCGTAATTCTTCGGAGGTGTAGGATTCCGGGTCCGCGCCGCGCGTGTACGTGGTGAAGATGACCAGGGCGCGATCCATGCACGCAAAAGGAGCTTCGACCGCGGCGTCATTTGCCGCACTGCCGTCACTGATCGCGACCATTTGGCTGGGGAGTTGATCCAGGCAGGAGAGGTCGAGTGCTGCACCGAGATTCATGCCTCCGTTGTCCGGCCGATTGTCGGTCATACCGCAACCTGACAGCGTCAATGCGAGGAGGGAGGGAAGAAGAGTGGGGAGGTATTTGAGCTGGATCCAGTTCACGATGCGCTGGAATATATCTGAATACCTGTCTTTTTTCATCTAAAAATACAAACGGATATAAATAATTATAACCATATGAATATATAGGTATTTTTTAATGATGCAAAGGGCTTCAGAATTAGATATAACGCATCGCATGCAATTGTTAGTTGCCAATTTTGCTCGGACATTTCTCTGCCGCCTTTGCCTCGCCTTCTGTTGGCTGGTGGGCGGCAGTAGCCCGCTGTGGGCAAACGAAAGTATTTCGTCTGTAGAGACCCGTTTGGAGGAGTCACGCAACCCGCTGAAGCTGGCGGTGCAGTGGCAGGGTGAAAGTTTCTTCGCCGATAAGATGCCGACTCGGGGGCGTCCTCAGCGCCTGTTTATGAGTCTTCAGCTCGAAGGAGCCGGCTCCGCCCGCGTCGGCGCCTTCGAGGCGGATGGCGCCGCCCGCGGCTACCTGGGCGTTCCGAGCGTCGCGGAGTACAGCAGCTTTGAGATCATGGAGGCGAGCGTAGGCGCCGCACTCGTCAGAACTCGTGAGACGAAGCTGGGTCTTTATCTGGGGCGTCGGCGGCAAGATTGGAGCATCATCGATCGGGCGTGGTCGCTCGGTGTGACTGAACCTTCTTTTCGCTGGGACCCTCTTCGGCCGAGTCGCAACGGTTTGACGGGAATCTTCGTTGAATTGAAGAGTCGTGGATTTGAATTTGTGGCCTTTGGCTCCGGAATCGCGATCCCCGAGTCAGGCCCCTCGTCCGCGATTCGAAATGGGATATTCACTTCTTCGCATCCTTTCTATCTTCCGCCTCCCGAGAACGCGCCGTTGATCGGGGTTGATACTCCCATTCGCTATACGATTGAGATGCCTTCCATCGAGAAGCTCATTTTGAAGCCGTCGGTGGGCGGGATGATGGGCTACGAACACAACGGTTTTTTTGCGCATGCGGCTTACCAGTACAAGCCTTTGACCAAGCCGCTGCTTTCGATGCGGAGTCAGGGTATCTATAATCTGTCGACCGAACAGATCGAGCCCGTACTTCGGCCGCAAATCGTTCAGAGCCATGTGGTCTCGGCGGACGTGGGGTATCGGAGCGAAACCATCAGTCCCTGGGTCTCAGCATTATGGGATTCACCTGAAGCTCCGATCTTTGAACCAGGGTACACGACACAGAGATTTCCGGCAGGAGGTTGGCTGGGTTTCGGATCAGATTTTTCCGTATTCAAGGGAAAAGCCAAGCTCAGCTACCTGCAGTCGTTCTTGGGCGTTGCCTCGGATGTGGGGCCGCTCTCGACCGGGGGTTATGATGGGTTCTTTGAATCCCGGTATATGTTCCGTCAGGCGGTTTCGGCTCAGTTTTCCTATCCACTTTTTCAAAACGCATTTTCCAGTGTTTCATGGATGGGGCGCGTGGTTCGTGATTTCGCGGTGGGGGGCACTTTGCTCACCTCTGAGATCGAGTGGCGGCCGATCAATCGCCTTTCTCTGACCTTGGGGGCTGATCTCATTTCGGCGCAAGTGAGCAGTGCTTCAAACGGTGGCGCGGATTTCCTTCACGACATGCAAAATTTCGATCGCGTTCGTGGCGCCCTTCGCTTCGAGCTCTAGGAGCGGCAACTTTGGCACCATGACTGTGATTGACTAGGGCAGAAATGATCCCACAAGCCGGATAAGCTGAGTCAGAAGTGACTTGGTGAGTCTACATATTGATAGTTGAAATACAAGTCGGCATGACCTTGAATTTATAACATTTAAATAAAAAAATAAATCCGACCATCGCCGGAGAGCCGCTCCTGGCGCGGTTCCTGCTTATAGGTATTGATTACCAATGCTTGAGCTTCGGCTCTGGCAATAATCAATTGTCTCAAGGAGGATATCCCGTGATGAAGTACGTATGTCGGCCACGACGGCTGAACTCTCTATTTGTTTTGATCTCGCTATCCGCGCTGAGTGCGGCTTGCGGGTCAGGAGAAGATAAATCCGACGGTCAGGTTGCAGAGGCTCCTCCTCGCGGCACGATCTCAAGGATCGATGGCAAGGTTCGATTACTCACTCAAGAAGAAGAAAGGACAGTGTGCAAAACTCAGCATTGCGAGCCGGATTTTAGTTATCACGAAACACTCGCCAAAAAACGCGTCAAGCCCCCGGAGGGGAATGTGGTCACTCCGGTGCCGTTGGAAGGGATGCCTTCGGATGCGATCGGTGAGCGGCATGATTATGGTAAACAGAAGATGCGACTCTACGATGCCTGGGCGATTTCTCGCGGATCTCCAGCTGTCGTCGTGGCGATCATCGATTCGGGGCTGGATATCACTCATCCCGATTTGCAGGGAAATCTCTGGGTGAATCAGGCGGAAGCGACGGGGTTGCCCGGCGTGGATGATGATCACAACGGCTATGTGGACGATGTCCATGGATGGGACTTCGTCGCCGACAAGCCGATCACGACCGGAGATACCGATCATGGCACGCACGTCGCGGGAATCATTGCCGCGGCGATCAATGGCCAGGGCACTGCGGGGGTAGCTCCACGAGTGAAGGTGATGGCGTTGAAGTTCATCTCCTCGAGCGGGAATGGTTACACGAGCGACGCGGTGGCCGCGATGGAGTACGCGGTGGCCAACGGCGCGAGCGTGATCAACAACTCGTGGGGGGGGTCGAGTTATTCCTCCTATCTCGAGGGCGCCGTGGCTGATGCGGTGTCGAGCAATGTGGTGTTCGTCGCGGCCTCGGGGAACAATGGGAAGAATACCGACTCGAGCGGTTTCTACCCAGCGAACTACTCCGGAGTCGTTTCGGTCGGTTCGACCGACGAGTCCGACCAGCTCAGCTCGTTCTCGAACTACGGCGTGAACACGGTGGAGGTTGCCGCTCCGGGCAGCAATATCTACAGTACGTTGAGGTACGGGGGCTACGGAACGATCTCCGGTACGTCGATGGCGGCGCCGCAGGTGTCCGGGGCGCTTGCCCTGGGGTTCAGCTTGCGGGGTGATCTGCCCTCGAGCGTCGTTCGGCAGAAGTTGTGCGAGTCGGCGGTTCCTCTGTTCCCGACGTACATCAAATGCGGCCGTATCGACGTGGCTTCTTATCTTCAGAAGCTATCATCGGTGGTTCGCTAGCGCGCAGCCGGCCGGGCGGTCGTCTCTCAGTGCGGATAGATTCGGGCGCCAGTTTCCTTCGGAAGCTTGCGCCCGAATCACGTCCGCGATGCTCATTTCGCCGGTAAAATATCCATTGGTGACGAGGTACTGCGTGGCTTCGTCTCCGCTGCCGCGTTGGTACGAGAGAAAGTCCTGCGGAGAGGGAGCGGGAAACCCACCGGCTGCGCCGAGGCCGCAGCTTTGCCTGAGATCGAAGGGATGGTTATGGAGGTCGATGGCGAGGCGCCAGCCCTTTCGGAGATCCGCGTGGAGGCGCGCTTCGATCTCTCGCGGAAGGATTCCGCTCGCGGCTCGAAGGGTTGAGCTGACAAAGTAGACCCGATATCGGCCCGCGCTCTCCAGAATCCAGGCCCGAAACTCGGTGTCCCTGAGCGTGAGCGGGGAGTAGGCGTGGTGAAATGACAAAAGGAGGCGTTCCAGGCAACGAGCGGGCCGGATACGTCCCCCTTGCCCCTGGAGCAAAGCGGCATTGACGGCGCGGTCCAATACCCCGAATTCTTGAATCTGCTGAGCCTGAAACGATGGCTCGGGGTTGATGCGAGCCTCTACCCAATTTCGATAGTCGTTCAGTGAGCCATCCGTAGGCCACTCCTGTTCAGACGGCAAACCGGGCAGGGCCGCGATGAAGGAGCGGGAGTCGCCGGTGTCGATGAAGGTCGGCGAGTCGGGCGAGGGCCACCGGCACTCGGCGGAGGCCGGGGCGAGGCTCAACGATGCAAGGATGAGAAGGGGGGCGAACATGGCGATTTCTATACCACTTTGGTCGGATTTATTCAATTCTGATTAAATAGGGGTTATACTGAGAGCTGGGGAGAGGAGTCCAGGGATGGCGGCACCTTCAAGGTTCAAACTTTATGACGAGGAGTCTTTGGATCGCTTGGCTCGGCTTCAGAAGAAGCACCAGTGGGATTTGGAGACCGAAATTGATTGGCCTCGGGGTCCTGATCTGAGCAAGCCGCTCGTCGCGCTCGACCGCGCCGCGCTCCTTTTTCCGGGCGCCTCGGCCGAGCAGCGCCTGGCGATCTCTCAGATGATGGGACTCGTGATCGCATCAGCCATCTTCGAGCTGGAAGAATGCCTGCTCCGCCTTCGGGAGGAGTGTTGGGAAGGTTTTCGCCGGCGGATGCCGGTCGGCCCTGAGTTCAACGAGTTGGGTCACCTCTTTTTTCAAGAGGAGCAGAAGCATTCCGAGGCGTTTCGCCGTTATGTAGAGCTTTTCGCCCATGAGCTCGGGGTGGGGATGCCTGAGCTGCTCGCGCTTTTGCCCAAGGTGGAGGGTACCCGGACGGAGCAGATGCTTCGCTTGAATCTCCTCACGGGGGGGCAGAGTTTCTGGTGGATAGTGGCGTCAGTGGAGCAGGAATTTCTTCGAATTTTTCATTCGCTGCGTCCGTTCAAAGATCGCCTGGATCCGCTTTATTACCAGATTCATCAGCGGCATTTCGAGGAGGAGGCTCGTCATGCGCCGTTTCCTTACCTCGTGCTTGAATGGCTGGGTGATCGGAGCCCGCGACCTTGGCAAGGCTTCCACCGGAAGGCGGATTTTGCGGCGGCCCAAATTTTACAGACCGTCTGGTCAGTATCGAGCTTGCGAAGATTACAGGGCATGAGGAAGATGAAGGGCGTGCACCCCCTCTTCGATACGCTGATTACCGCGCTTCCGTTGTTTGAGTCGATGCCGAAGCCGATGGTGCTCTACCGCCTGGTGACGCAGACGCCCTACGTGAGCTCGCTGGTGAATCAGTCGAGCCATGAGAAGCTCATGGAGACCGCTGATGCTCAGGGGGCTATCGTGCTTCCGTTTCCGCAATTTGAGGGCGCAACCCTCGTGGGGTACTGACGGATGGGGGCGGGCGTCGTGCTGGAGACGCAACTGATTCGAGGGCTCGCCACCGGATGGTTGCGGGCCGGGCCTGAGCGTCCCGACGAAAATCTTCCCGTGCTCTTTTTCATTCACGGCTTTCCGGATGACGCCGAGAGCTGGCAAGAGCAGATTGCGTATTTTTCGACGCGCTTTCTCATCCTTGCGCCTTTCTTGCGAGGCAGCGGCCCCAGCCTGCCCGGATCGGATCGCCGCCGATTCTCGCTCTCGGCGGTGGCCTTGGATCATCTGGAGATTCTGAGAGCCGAGAGCGTGCGGCTAGGCGCTTCGAGACGAGTGGTGGTGATCGGACATGATATCGGCGGAATTCATGCCGTCGAGCTGGCCCACTTGCTGGGCCCGCGTCTCATTGGCCTCACGTTGATCAACGCGCCTTCGCTCGAGCAGATGGCCCGACGGATACTGCGTCCCAAGCAGGTGGCCAAGAGTTGGTATATCGGCGTATTTTTACTTCCTCGCGTGGCTGAGCGCTGGTTTGGTCCTGGAAAATCAGGGGCTGTCAGGGCAGCGAGGAGAAAGGGCGGTTTGGCGGCCGACCTGCCTCTTCCTACTTCAGTTGCTCCCTTGCTTGAGCATTATCGGGCCTTCTTTCGGGCGTTGCCGTCCGTGCTGAGGGCTCGGCGCAAGCATCTGAACGCGCCGGTGCTCGTGATCGCGGGGAAGGACGATGCCTTTCTCGAAGTGCCGACGGAGTCCGAGTTAGCCCGGTTCGCCGAGCACGCGGAAATTCGCGTGCTTGACGGAAATCATTGGCTGCAGCTCGATCATGCAACTCAGGTCAACCGAATGATCGAAAAATTTCTGTGTTCCGTCGGAGGAGCTTCGTGATTACGTCCCGACTTTCTCGCCTGCGTTCGCTTCCGCTTCTGAACCGCTGGTCGCCCTCTTCGACCCATACCCTCAGCGAGGAAGAAAAAGCGGCCTTTCTACGGGTGCAGCGACTCGCGTACGAGTGCGCGGTGACCATTGGTCGTGAGCTCCAGCCGGGTTGGAGCGAAAAGCGAACCGCGCAGCTGATGGATGTTTTTCTACAGGATCACGGCGTGAAGACTTTTTTTCATCGTTCGTTTGCCTGGTTTGGCGAGCGCTCTGGTTTTCAAGGGATGAAGCACTACGGACATTTTCTGCCCTCGACGAAGCGTGCCTTCGACGGTCGGGAAGTCGTGATTCTCGATACGGCGCCGGTGCTCGCGGGGTACGCGGGCGATATCGGCTTCTGTTTCTCGAAGGTCCCGAATGCGGCCCTGGTGCAGGCGCGCGCCTTTTTGCTTGAGTTGCGGCAGCAGCTTTTGGAGTGGTTTTCCGGTCCGATGAGGCCGGATGAGATTTGGGCGACGATCGACCAGGTGATGACTCAACGTGGATATGAGAACTGTCATAAACGATATCCGCTGGGCGCCTTGGGGCACCGTCTTCATCAGGTGCCGTTGAGCCAGTTTCGAGGGGTGGGGATCCCGTTCACGCTTCATGCCTATTGGGCGCTGTTGAGCCGAGGGGTTTTTTCGGAGGTCCTCGGCCCTTGGCATCAGGGAGAGAAGGAGGGGCTTTGGGCGATTGAGCCTCATTTTGGCAATGCTGAGTTTGGCATCAAGTTCGAAGAGATCTTAATCGTTGAGCATGGCCAGGCTTCCTGGCTCCAGACCGATCCGCCTCACGTACGACTTCCGGAGGGTTTCTTTTGATCGAACCAAAGACAGTGGTGGTGACAGGTGGCGCGAAAGGGATTGGCCGCGAGCTGGTGAAGATCTATCTCTCTCGAGGCGCGAAGGTCGCGGCGATGGATGTCTCGGAAGTCGCGTTGGTTGAGCTGGCTCGCGAGGTGGCGAGCCCGAACTTGGTGACGCTCTCTTGTGATGTTTCCGATCCGTTGTCCCTTGCCGCAGCGGCGGATCGTGCGATCGAGCGGCAGGGAAAGCCCGAGCTTTGGGTCAACAATGCGGGCGTCTCTGAGCTAGGTTCGTTCACGGAGCTCTCAGCCGAGAAATTTGATCGGGTCTGGCGAGTGAACTTTTTGGGCGTCGTGAATGGCTGTCGGATCGCCCTCTCTCGGATGCGGGAACCGGAACGGGGAATGTTGGTGAACGTCGCTTCCATGAATGGGATCGTGCCGGCCCCCTTCATGTCGGCCTACACGGCCTCGAAACATGCGGTGGTGGGTTTCACTCGCTCTCTCCATCTCGAATTTCGTCAGCAGAACGCCCCGTATCGAGTCTTGCTGGTTTGCCCCGGTTTTGTGCAGACGGACATCATGAATGCGAGGGATGGTTTCGAATTTCCGAAATGGTTGCAGCCGGCCATTGGGGACCCCGCACTGGTTGCCCAGGAAATTTTTCAGGCAGTGGCTGACGGCAAGGAAGAGATTTTTCCTACCTTCAACGGAAAGATGATGAAGGCGGCGCATCGCTTGGCGCCGACTTGGCTGGCTCGATCGAGCCGAATTCTTACTGCTCAGAGTTGGAAAGAGCTGCTCGGCCTGAAAGGTGTCAGGGCGCGTCGAGAGGACCGCTGAGGGCGCGCTTCTGGATCGCGTCGAACAGGGGCTTCGCCTGGAGGCTGAGTACGTTGTAGAGCTTTCTCGAGACGATGCGCGATTGATAATTTCCACGGATCATGAAGCTGACGAAGCGAACGCTGATTTTTCCTGGCTTTTCGGAGGGAGCAAGGCAGAGATCGCCGAAGACGCCTTGCGCATTGTTGAGGATCTCGGGTGGAGAGTCTTCGAAGGTGAGGAGCAGCCGGTAGCCGTTGGAGTAGGCGGGTGCCTTACAGGTATGAGGTTCAACCGAGAGGTCGCCTTGTAAGGTCGTCCGCTTTGGAAAGACCCAGAAGTGGACGGTTCCATCGATTCGGAATTGGGGTTTGCCTCGGGGGCCGTTGGGCTCGAGTGAAGTCGTGGGTCCGGTAACCCCCGCAGGTTGGTAGTAGGAAAAGACGCCGGAGACATCGCGAAGGGCCTCGGTCAGGCGATCGGGAAAGGTGACCTCGTCAAAGATGCGCGTTTCATCGTCGAGTGGGTCGATTCCTGAATAGTCGTCGGCCGCGTGAATAGGGCGGGGAAAGCAGAGAGAGAGGGCAAGGAGGAGCATTCTCATTGCAGCGCGGCTAGCACGAGTACCCGGTGGCCGCCAAGCCCCTCATACGGTGGGAGTCCTGAGGCCCCGGTAACGCATTGCGTGCGATGTGAACCCGAAGGCTTGCTGCCAGCTGATGATTCCCCTCATAATGGGAAAACCCTATGTCGACCCCCAAGAAAAAAAGCTCGAAACCTGCTTCCGCTTCCCTCACTCGCTCTCTTCCGATCGATCCTGATTCTTTGCCGCTCGAGCCCCCGAAAGTGAAGCTTTCACGGGAGGCCCGGGCACATGCAAAATCACCTGATCGCGTTCATGCGGAACATTTTGCGGCCGGGCGTGTCTGCGCTAACCTTTGTCAGGATCGCAGCTGCGTAACCTTGCTCGAAACAACAGGGTACTGTCGGCTTTTCTACATTAAGAATTGGCAGCAAATTCAGCGTAAAAATGGCGTTTTGTCGGGGGGGCAACTCGAGAAGTACATCGCCGAGATCGCCTCGAAATATCCGGATAAGTATCTCGAAGCGATTCGCGGCGATTTGGCTGACATCGGTTCCTTTCAATCGGTTGTCTCCACGCTCGATATCGAAATGACGGATGAGGATCTTCATTCGGACTCATCGGATTCGGGAGATGCGGCCGAGGAAGTGATCGAACGCGTAGCGGTCGACGATACGGACGATAGCTAGATCATTATGGCTTGGTGCATTATTTTGGCTGCTTGAGAAATTGGCGCGTCTAGGGTCATATCCTTTCATCCATGGCAGCTCCTTCTACCTCAAAAAAAATGCGACTCGTGATCGTCGAGTCGCCGACCAAAGCCCGCACCATGCGGAAATTTCTCCCTGCTGATTGCCTCATCGAGGCCAGTATGGGGCATGTTCGTGACCTTCCGCAGTCTGCTTCGGATATTCCCGCAGCCCTGAAGGAGCAGGAATGGACAAAGATCGGCGTCGACGTGGAGAACGACTTTGCTCCTCTCTACATCGTTCCGAAGGACAAGAAGAAGATCATCGCTGATCTCGCGAAGAAGCTGAAAGAGTGCAGCGAGCTTTACCTCGCAACGGACGAAGACCGCGAAGGAGAGAGCATTTCTTGGCATCTGCAGCAGGTGCTGAAACCGAAGGTACCCGTGAAGCGAATGGTGTTTCACGAAATCACCAAACCGGCGATCGAGGCGGCTTTCAAGAAGCCGCGTGAGATCGATGCCCATTTGGTGCAGGCCCAGGAGGCGCGCCGAATCTTGGATCGCCTCTATGGCTATTCGTTGTCGCCGTTGCTCTGGAAAAAAATCGCTTATGGCCTCTCCGCTGGAAGAGTGCAATCGGTCGCTCTTCGTCTGATCATTGATCGGGAGCGCGAGCGGCTGGCATTCAAGAAAGCCACCTACTGGGATCTACAGGCGGATCTGGAGAAGGCGAAGCAGCCGTTTTCTGGCAAATTGCTTTCGGTCGGCGGTCTACGCGTGGCCGGTAGCAAGGATTTCGACGAGCATACCGGGCGGCTGATTGCTGGCAAAGATGTTCGCCTTCTGGGTGAGGCCGATGCGGTTGGGTTGGCATCGAAGCTGAAGGACGTCGCCTGGAAGGTCGAGTCAGTCGAGGAGCGTGAGCTGACGGCTCGCCCGCTCCCGCCCTTCATTACCTCGACTTTGCAGCAGGAAGGTAATCGTAAGCTGGGGCTCTCCACTCGCGATACGATGCGCGTGGCGCAACGTCTGTACGAAGAAGGTCTCATCACCTATATGCGAACGGATTCACCCAATCTGAGCCAAGAGGCGATTCAGGCGGCGCGGACTCTGGTCGGCGATCTTTATGGGAAGGATTTTTTGTCACCCGAGCCGCGCAATTTTACTTCGAAATCGAAGGGTGCGCAGGAGGCCCACGAAGCCATTCGCCCGGCGGGGGCGCAGTTCGTGCACCCGAAGGACACGGGCCTCGATGGTCGCGAGCTTGCTCTTTACGACTTGATCTGGAAACGCGCGGTCGCGACCCAGATGGCGGACGCGAAGAAGCTCTCGGTTTCTGTGCGCATGAGCGCCGGTGATGCGGTGTTTTCCGCGAGCGGCACCCGAATTATCTTCCCTGGTTACCTCCGGGCCTACGTCGAGGGGCATGACGATCCGGAAGAGGCGCTTGAGGACCAAGAGACTCTTCTGCCGGCCATGAAAATCGGGGATCTGATTACGGTAAAAGAGGTCAAGCCTCTTTCGCATGAAACAAAACCTGCGGCGCGTTTTACGGAAGCATCGCTCGTGCAGATGATGGAAAAAGCCGGGATCGGTCGACCCTCTACCTACGCTTCGATCATTAGTACGTTGATCGATCGCGAGTACGTGCGGCGAGGCGGAAACGCGCTCGTTCCGACGCTGACCGGTTTTGGTGTTGCTCAGCTTTTGGTGAACAACTTCGCTCGCTTTGTCGATCCGGGGTTCACCTCGAAGATGGAAGAAGAGCTCGATCAGATCGCCGAGGGGAAGAAGCAGACCGTTCCCTATCTCAAGGAATTCTATCTCGGTAAAGACGGCCTGCAGGCCCAGATCGAGAAGCAGGACAAGGCGATCGACGCGAACGAAGCGCGAAAGATCGATCTTCCGCATCTTCATGGCGTTGATATTCGAATCGGGAAGTATGGCGCGTACATTGTCAAGATGGGCGAGAAAGGTTCGGGGAAAGGCAAGGAGGGCTCGGATGAGCTTCATGCTTCGATTCCGGATGACCTTCCTCCGTCGGATCTGACGCCTGAAAAGATCGAAGAGATTCTCGAGATTTCAGCGAAGGGTCCGCAGCCGCTTGGCCAAGATCCGAAAACAGGTTTGAGCATTTACAGGCTTACCGGCCGTTTTGGTCCGTATGTGCAGTTGGGGGAAGCGACAGAGGAACAGCCCAAGCCTCGCCGTGCGTCGATTCCGAAAGGCTTTGACGCGAAAAACGTCACGATCGATCAGGCCCTCCATTTTTTGAGCCTCCCGAAGGAGCTTGGCTTGCATCCGACGACGGGCAAGCCGGTGATGGCGAACGCGGGCCGGTTCGGTCCCTATGTGGTGCACGAGGGTGATTTCCGTTCTTTGAAAAAGGAAGACAACGTCTACACGGTCACTTTGGCGCGCGCGCTGGAGTTGCTCGCGGTCGAGAAGAAGGGCCGAATTCAGGCGACCGTGCTCAAGGAGTTGGGCACGCATCCGAAGGACAAAAAACCGGTTCAGATTCTCGATGGCAAGTACGGGCCTTATATCAAGTACGCCTCCAAGAACGTGACGATTCCTAAAGAGGCCAAGCCCGAGACCGTGACGCTCGAGCAGGCGCTGAAGTGGATCGAAGAGGCGCCGGCGAAGAAGAAGGGGCGATTCGCTACTCGATGAGAAAACGCGCTCGCTCGGCGGGGGTGGGGATTCTGCAGGAGTCCTTTTTTCCGAACCAGCGATACCGGCGGTTCGCGGCGATGCCGTACATCCAGTCCCGGATGGGGCGGGGAATGAGCCATCCCAGTACGGCGAGGCGATAGATTCCGCCTAGGTGGGAGAGAAGGCGGAGAACCGCCTGGGAGCGAAGGGAGAGGCGCCGTCGGCCCTGCGAATCGATTTCGAGCAGCACGACGGTGGACAGGTTCTGCGTGAGCTTCTCGCCGAGCTCCTGAGTGGCGTAGGCACTCTGGAGAGGTGAAAAAAGGAGGCGCTGTTTGTGATCTCTCTTCAGGGCGAAGTCGACGAGGGAGTTGCAGAGGCCACATACTCCGTCGAAAAAGAGCACTCGGCGTTCGATCGGGGTTTTCAAGCTAGCGGGGCTGGGGGCTCGAGCTTGAGCTCCCCACCTTGTCTCTCGCGCTGATCTGGCTCTCGGGTTTCGCGGCAGCCTCGCGAGCCGGATTTTTTCCGTCAGTGGTGGCCCAGAACACCCGGCTCATCTCATCCTGGAGAAACTCGAACTTCTGCTTTTGTTGAAGGGGCTCATGGCCTTTGAGCTCGATGGTCAGAACCGGCAGATTGCGCTCGTCCCAAAGGTAACGGCCCAGGCTGCCCGGCAGCGTGCCGAGGCGTTTCCAGGGAAGCGGGAATTTGCCCTTCACCTGTCCTGCTTCCGGGCCATCCAGGTCGAGCAGTCCGTAAGGCGTGTGAACGGAAATGACGAAGTCGGGTTTGAAATCCTCGACCTGGGCCAGGGCGCACTTGGTTTCTGGCTCGCTGGCGGCTTCTTTTCCCGGAAAACGCCGAGGGTTCTTTTTCATGTCGCGCTCCCAATGGGTGAGCGCGTGGGTGCCGAAATCTTTCGTGGGGAAGTTGCGGTTGATGTCGACCCCGTGCGCGTTGGTTCGCGTATGCTTCTCCCAGCCGTCCGGGTTCAGGATCGGGACCACCCGCCACGAATTATGGGGCATGAAGCGGGTGAGTCGTTCCGACCAAAGGCGAACCAGGCTCCCGCTTTCCGGCTCGTCGCCGTGGATGAGTCCGAACACGAGGATGCGCAGCGCCTTGTCGTCGACTTTTTCGTTGGGTTTCGGGCGAACGTTCTCGCCTCGTTCCCAGTGGAAGATCGGAGTCCCGTGGTTACTCAGACAGTCTGGAATCTGGGCCGACTCTCTGCAGATCTGGGAAATTCCGTCCGCTACAGTCGGTTTGCCGGGCAATTTGCGCAGGCTCTCTTCGCAGAGTTTGTTGAGCTTTTCTCGCGCGATGGCATTGGCCGACGGCGCTTGGCTGGCACTCGGAGCCGGAGCGGGCTCCGTTCCTCCCGCGCATGAAATCGGAGACAGGGCGGCGAGACCGAGGGCAATGGCGAAAAATGGGTGAGCACGAGTCAGCACTCTCACGAGTATGGCAAAGCCTTTCGCGGATGAACAGCGTTCGAAGTGAGCGTCAGGAGATTGGCGGGGCGTCTTCCATGCGGACAAAAAGGATTTCCGGAGCCAGGAAGGGCCGCTTTGGCGCCAAGGGGGCGAGAGCCTTTTGCCAGGTTCGCTCCAGAGGGGTGAGGACGAGGGTTTTCGCCATTTTCTCGGTGGCGCGCGGCATGAACGGCTGGAGCACGATGGCGAGGAACTTGATGGCCTGGATGGCGTGATTTAACGTCACCGCCGTCGTCTCCATGTCATCTTTGCGGGTCTTCCAGGGAGCTTTGTCATCGACGTATTTATTGCAGTCTCGGGCGAACTCCATGATTTCCGCGAGGGCATTCTTGGGCGAGTAGCTGTCGAGCTCGTTGCTCGTGCGCCGATAAGCTTCCTCCATCTGGGCGCGGAATTTTCGATCGGTGTCGGTCACTTTATTCTCAGGGAATGACGGCACCTCGAGGCCTACGTATTTTTGCGTGAACGACAAGATGCGATTTACGAAATTACCGAGCACGTTGCCGAGATCGGTGTTGTTCTTTTGCATGAGATCGGTCGGGCTATAGACGGTGCGCGCTCGCTCGGGGGCGATCGTGGTGAGATAGTAACGCAGCACATCCGGGTCCGCGCCCGAGCTGACGTAGTCTTCGATCCAGACGGCACGGCCGCGGGATTTCGAGATTTTCTCCGCCTCGGCCTGGTCGGGAAATTGGATGTTGAGGAACTGGTTCACGATCACGCCTTTGGGGAGTGAGTAGCTGCCTTCGGCCGCGAGCATGGCGATCCAGATCACGCAGTGGAAGATCGTGTTGTCTTCGCCGATGAAGTGCACGATCTCGGTTTCTTGGGAGGCCCACCAGTCCTGGAGGTTTCCGCCCGTTTTTTCAAGCAGTTGTTGCGTGTTCGAGATGTAGCCGACCGGCGCATCGAACCAGACGTAGAGCACCTTGCCCTTCGCGTCGGGATCTTGAGGGAGCGGGACGGGGATGCCCCAGGTAATGTCGCGCGTGATCGCGCGCTTGACGAGGCCCTGGGTCAGCATGCTCTTGACGTAGGCGCGCGTGTGGTCGCGAAGTTGCGCGTGGTCGAGCCAGTCCTGGATCGTCTTCTCGGACTTCGTCAGATCGAGAAACCAGTGCACGCTGTCTTTTACGGTGGCGGGCGCTCCGCTCACGACGCTTTTAGCGTCTTTCAGGGTTTGCACGTCGAGCACTTTGCCACAATTCTCGCACTGGTCGCCGTTTTGGTCGGCGGTATTGCAGTAGGTGCAGGTGCCTCTGACATAGCGATCGGCGAGAAACATCTGCTTTTTTTCGTCAAAGAACTGCGGGGTCGAGCGCTTCTCAAAGTACCCTTTTTCGTGCAGCTTCAGGAAGAATTGCTGCGCCAGGGGCGCGTGTTGCGGGGTTCGGCTGGTCGATCCATAGATATCGAAATGGATGTCGATCCCTTCGAACGAAAGCTTCTGCTTCTCAGCGTAGTAGGCACAAAGCTCGGCCGGAGTTTTGCCTTCTTTTTCAGCAGCGAGAAGAATGGCGACGCCGTGGTCGTCGCTCCCGCAGATGAACTTGGCGTCCACCCCCTTGAGTCGCAGGTAACGCACGGTGATGTCAGCCGGCAAGTAACACCCGGCGACGTGCCCGACGTGTGGGCGACCGTTGGCGTAGGGCAGGGCGGCTGTGATGAGCATTCGTTTCTGAGTTTGTGTGGAAGTCATGCGTATCTCTCCGATACCATGAGCGCAGAGGGTGATGTCAGTGAAATGTATCGATCTGCAGGTCAATGGAGCGTTCGGAATCGACCTCTTTCGCGCCGGGCCAGAGAAGCTGGATGAGCTGAGCACGCGTTTAGCACGCGCACGAGTCGATGCCTTTTTGCCGACTCTGATTACGGCGCCGGAGGCGCTCTGGTGGAAGGCGCTGGGTGAGGTCGGTCGTTGGGTCGCTCGGGCGAAGCGCGCTCGACCTCTCGGGCTTCATCTCGAAGGTCCGTTCTTGAATCCACAAGCCTCGGGGGTTCATCCTTCGGCCGACATGCGCCGTGCGACGGTCGAGTGGCTTGAACGGATTTGGCGCGAGAGTTCTGAAACGGTGCGATTGATGACGGTCGCACCGGAGGTCCATTCGGATGCGGAGCTTCGCTTGCTCTGTGCTTGGGCGCGCAGGCGGGGCGTGCGGCTTTCGATCGGGCATTCGGTCGCGACTTATGAACAGGCTCGCCGCGCGTTTGATCTCGGTTTTACGGGTGTGACTCACGCGTGGAACGCTGGTCGTTTTCACCACCGTGATCCGGGGGTGCTGGGCGCGGCTCTGGGGCGCGACGATGTTTACGTCATGGTGATTCCTGATCTCGTCCACGCGCACGCGGTCTCGGTCGAGTGGATTTTGCGCATGCATCCGGCCGGGCGGGTGGTTTTTGTGAGCGACTGCGCGCCCTCAGCCGGGCTTCGCGACGGCGAGGAGGCCGACTTCGGTTCGTTCCGGGTGCGGCAAGTCGCAGGCGAAGCGCGCGTTGTGGAGGCGCGTGGCGTTTTTGGCGCGATCGGCGGAAGCGGGATGCTACTTCCTCAGGCGGTGGCGCGATTCAAGAAAGCTTCGAAGTGGGCGCGGAGTTTCTCAGTCGCGCGATGGGGTGGATGGTGCGGTGGCAACGCCGCGCGGTGGCTGCGGTAGGCGTTTACGCGCCACTTCTTTGGGAGCCTCGATCTTTACGGGAACCCTCCAAAAGTTGAGTTGCCGTACCGATCCCGGCTTTGTTTTGCTCGGAACCCTACTTCTGGAGGGTTCCTGGAGAAAAGTGCGCGCAGCATCCGGGGCCTGCACCCCCGCTAAAAACATGGGTTAAGGCGGTGGCCGCGAAGTTGCGGAAGTAGATTCGACTCAGAATCCGAATTCCAAGCCGGCAATGATGCTCAGGGCGTCTCCATTGTTTTCTTGCCGCTCGGAGAAAACCTGCGCAAATCGGGCTTGGACGCGCGCAAAGCCTTTGAATCGGACGAAATCGGGCTCGTCTTCAAAAATGACTCGGACCTCTCCCGCTCCTTCGACGACGAAGTTGCTGTTTTCATTTGTGCTCTGCGAGGATCCTCCTCCCGTCCCGCGTCCCTCGGCGACCAGTTCGACGCTCCATCCTCGGCCGAGCTGAGCGCCGGCTCCGAAACTTGCGTTCACCTCCATGAAGTTGAGAGCGTGGCTGATCGTCGACTCGCCTTGAGCAAACGAGTAGCCGAGAAAATGCGCGCACACGGTAAAGAAGGAATAGAGCGCCTCCTCGTTGGGACGGTCAGCGCCTAAGCTGGAATTTTTAAATTCGAAACCGACGACCGAGATTTGAAACCTCTCCTTGAGTCCAATCGAGGTATCGCGTTCAAAGACGATGGGGAGCGCCAGGGCGTTGGTGGCTGTGGCGGTGTCGCGGACGCTGGGTTCGAGGTCGAACGCGGCGGGCGTGAGGTTGATCCTCAGGCGCGATAGCGCATTCGCTCCCGACTCTCCGGGCGAGAGCCCGACTTCTGCCGAGATCGCCATGATCCTATCTCGGACAGAGGGGTCGCCGTGGGCATCGAACCCGTTGAACCGCATTCGAACCAGCAGGCGAGTGTTCGAGCCGATGATCGTTTCGGTCCCTCCGCCGACGGTGAACATCGCCTGATTTTGCGTCGGCTCTGCCCAGGTGGAGGGGGCTTTGGCGAGAGAGAGCGCCATGAATAAAGTGGTGACGAGAGCACAAAGACTGATTTTGAAATTCCTCATGGGGCTGCCTCGTTATCATACAAATTAACGCGATGCATTATAAATTAACTTCAACTAGGCAGCCAGCTTGACGCACCCGTTGCGAGGAGGGAAAAGGTCATGATGAAATCTCTTTGGCGGGTTTGGTCCGAATATCTGGCTTTTTCGCGGAATCGAGCCATTTTGGCGGGCTCCGTCCTTTTTCTCGGCGTGACGATGGGCTTTTTCAAGCCCGTCTTGGTGTTCGTCGAGACTCGTCCGGGGGGTTTCATTCCTGATCCCATTCTGAGTCAATTTTCTCCAATCGACCTGACTTGGCTGATCTTCGCTATCCTTTATGTGGGGCTGACTCTGGGTTTCGCGCTTCTCTTGAGAACGCCCGAGCGTTTATTGGCCGGCCTGCGAGCCTACGCGCTCATGGTCTGTGTTCGGATGGTGATGATGTATACCCTGCCGCTGGAGCCTCCGATGGGGGCGATTCCCCTCATTGACCCTCTGGTGAGTGCGCTCGGAAATGTGGGTACCCCAACGCGGGATCTGTTTTTCTCCGGGCATACGGCGACCATGGCGGTGCTGATGTTTTCCGCGCACGATCAGTGGGCCCGCCGCTTGTTCGGAGTCGCGATGACGGTCATGGCGAGCGCGGTGGTGCTCCAGCATGTTCACTATACGGTGGACGTGCTGGTCGCGCCGTTTGTTTCTTATCTTTGCTGGAGAGTCGCGTTCGGAGTTTCGTCGAATGCGAAATCTGCCGGTTCTCGTGCGGAGTGACTCGTCTCAGATTTCGCTTCTGGCGAAAGGGGAGAGGTCCCCTGGCTCCTCTCGGTGCAGAATGAGTCGGCGCACCCAATCGAATCGGCCACGAGCTTCAAAAAGTTGCCGAGCGGCGAGGTACGAGCGCGCGTAGGCGGCGGAAGATCGGAGCGGCGCGCGTCTTTCCAGCGTGAAGCGATCAAGCCGCAGCTCTTCCGTATTGGCGGAAAGCGATCGCTCCGGGTGCGATCCGCCGGCTTGGGCTTCGAGCACTTGGGCCAATCCTTCCTCGATCCACGCGGGGTAGTGGGCCCCGTCGAGGAGGGCGTGAACCATCTCGTGCACGAGGAGAGCCGCCCATTCGCGTCGGTTCTCGCGCGCGCAGTCGAGCGCGAGAATTCTGAGCGTCTCCGGGCCCGCGGCGCGAGCATAGAAGCTGGAGAAGACTTCGCGATTGTCACCGAAGTCATCGACCACGACGAGAACCCGGTTCTGAACGAGGCGGTCGCGCCACTCGGGCGCGACGGGATCGAGGATGGCTGCGACGATTCCGCCGGTGCCGAGAGCCGAGGCGAGGCGTTGGCTGCTTTGCTCGGGCGAGAGCCCGCAGGGCGCGATCGAGCTTTGATACTGGTAGGCGGTGAATCTTGGGTCGTCGGTGCGGAGCCGTTGGGCAGGACGAGAGGTTGTGATGGAGAACTCGCGGTTCGGCGAAAAGAAAAGGGAAGGGATCGAGTCGAAAGCATGACTGCTCGACTCGATCCCCAGTAGAGGCAATAGAAGGCAGAAAAGGAGGATATGTTTACTCCTCAACCCGGATTCCTCGAACTGCCGTGACGGTGCCGTCCCGGGTGCGGTACCAGATCGTGTAGGTTCCCGGCAGTACCCAGGTCACTGGGATTTGAGCGTGGGGGATCCAGTAGCTGTAAAGGTGAGACGAAGTAATGGGGTAGTAGGTTCCGGCAAGTCCGCTCCCGTGTTCAACGGTCCCTGTTTCCGTTTGGCCGATCAGTTCTTCGACGTGAAGATAGATGCGGGACGGATCAATATCCGCGCGATAGCAGGGGTTGCTCGGACTTCGAATTTTGGCTCGGTCGCAAAAGGAGATTCTTCCCGTGGTTTGGCGGCGGGCGTCGGAGAAATAACCGAAGGGAAAGTTGGTTGGATCATCGGTTGCGAGCCCATAAACCTCGGGCATGCCGACCCAATCGTTGGCAAGTTTTCGCTTTTCTCCTGAGTCACTGAGATCGCGAAGGATTTGAATCTCGAATCGAGCCGAAGACTCGGGCAAGAAGAGGCGTTGAAGTTGAATCTGTTTTGATTCGCCGGCCCGGATTTCAGTTTCGTACAGACTATTGGAATAGGTGATCTGATAATAACCGGCGGAGACGCTGAGCTTTTCGTTCAGGTTTCCGAGCGACCAGGAAGTGCAACCCAGGGCCACCGGGCGGCCTTCTGGGGTGACACGGCATTTTCGAAAGGCGAAATGACGATAGGGTGTTTGCCACTGAATCGGAATTCTATAGGTTATATTTTCACCTTTGAGTTCGAGGGTCGTCTCGCTGAGGCCCGGGGGGAGGGGGATCTGAACATCGAGAGCCTGCTCGGCCTGGTTCGGTCGAGGGGCGCCTTGCCCGGGCCTCCGCGCACCATCGCCACCGCTTCCGATCACCCCGCCTTCGGCGAATACGTGGTTGCTCAGCACGAGGGTTCCAAGCCATGCGATGGGAATCAATAATTTTACTGCTGTTTGGGTTTTCATGGATTTGCTTCTCCTGGTTTTTTCGCAATCATCCGATCCTCGGTCGCGGGCTGGGGAGCCCGGAGGAAGGGTTCGGAGACGGCGAGAATGTTGTAATTCATCTGATAAAGGCGGGTGGCGGGCTCGCGGGAGCGTGAAAAGCGTTGCACGATCTCGACGAGGCGTTCATGCAGCTCACGGGTCAGCTCCTCATATTGCCCCTCGCTCAGGCGAAGCACGGCAGCCTGGTAGTTTCTCGTGGAGGGATCGCGGTCGATCGCGCGCAGGGCCTCCTGCAGGCTGTTGCGATGAAAGGATTGAAGGGCGATGTCGCCGAGATGATCTTCGACTTCGTACACTGTGGAGGTAGAGCGCCAGGCCTTCTCGCCCGCGCGCTCCACGAGGTGAAGTCGTTCGAGGCTCTCGAGAATGGTGCGAACGGATTTCTCATCGACACTTAACGTGGTGGCGAAGGCTTCGACGGTTCGGGGGAAGGCCTCGTCTTCGGCAAGCGCTTGCACGCGCGGAGCGAGGTAGGAGGAAAGCAGGACGTAGGTGTCGTGAACGACTCGGCCCCGCGAATGCGGACGAGTGGCGGTTTGCAGCAGTTTGCGTTCGGCGCGCGCGCGGGTTTCGGAGTCGGTGGACTGGCTGAACTCGACCAGGTTTCGGAAGTATTCGGTTTCGCGCAGGGAAAGTCGAAGGCCGCGGACGAGAAGGGTCGCGACGGACGGGGTGATGCGTCTTTCGCCGTGCGCGAGGAGGCGAACAAAGGAGCGGCTCTGAAACCCGAGTTCGTCCGCCCAGGTGGCGTAGGAGAAGCTCGGGTCTTGGCCCTTTCGATACTCATAGACCGCCGCGAGGTAGGCGCGCGCTTCGAGAAATTCGAAGATCGTGGGGCTTGGTCTGTGGGTGGGCGCATCGGAAGTCATGAGGAGGGTGTACAATGAATTGTTGTTATGCGTCAAAATTATTTCAGCATTTTTGTCCTCATTATATTTATAAAAACTCAATAAAATCAAATTGATAAAAATTTACAAATATAAATCTGAATTCAAGCTGAGCACAGATTGGGGGACGTACTCTCTCGGAGAACCTTGCGTGAGCTTCCCGCTGGTTGATCGAATTGATGATGTAGGCATTTTCATGATATCATGCCTACATGAAGATGAAGGCAAAGAAGAAATCGCTTCAGTACACCGTTCGAGGCGTGCCGCGATCAGTCGATCGCGCCTTAAGGGAGAAGTCCAGGCGTGAACGAAAGAGCTTTAACCGAGTCATGGTGGAAGCCTTGGCAAAAGAGGCCGGAATATCGGTCGGTGAGCCGACCCTCTATACTGATCTGGACCCTCTGGTCGGGAAGTGGCTGAAAGACCCCGCGACTGAGGCCGCATTGGAAGAGATGAGGCGTGTTGACGAGGCGGATTGGAAAGAATGAGGATTGCGCTCGATACCAACGGTTACCGTAAGTTCCTGGAAGGGGATCAGGAAGTCGTCATGAAGATCCGTACTTCTTCTGAAATCGGCCTCCCGGTACCGGTAGTCGCTGAACTCCGATACGGCTTTCTCAAGGGCAACCGTCGGTCAGAGAACGAGGCCCTCTTTGAGAGATTTCTCGATTCTCCTCGCGTGCAAATCATTCCTTGTGACGAACGCACTGCTCTGCAGTTCGCTCAGCTCAAATTGCAATTGTGTCGTCAAGGCACCCCCATTCCGATTCAGGACGTGTGGATTGCGAGCGTCGCTCTCCAGCATGGTCTCAGCCTTCTGACTTTCGATTCAGACTTCGACCAGATCCCGCAGCTCTCGAGAGCTTGAGGGGGCGTACTTCTCCGAGAACCCATCAGCCACAAAGCAAAAAGGACCGAGAAAGCACGGGTCTTGCGCGGAAGGCGAAGGGTGTAGGTGCTGGGACGGCGCCACTCTTCTCAGGTTTCGCTTTCAGCGAAACCGACTCACTCCCTCGGCCCGCGTCACCATCACCACCGCCGGTCGAGGCATGGAGTTGCCGCCGTTCGGCCAGTGGCTGAGCGGGTTCTTCGGATCGGGGCTTTCCTCACCGGGGTGCTGAACCGAGAGGAAGAGCGTCTGCCCGTCAGGAGAGAAGCACGGCCCAGTCAGCTCGGCGTGCACCGGAGCGTTGCCGACGCGGATGAGGCGTCCTGATTCAGGCCCTTCGAGCGGGATGAAAAAGAGGCTGTTATTTTCAAACTCAAGATAGGGCTCTTTGCCCATGGAAGAGCCGGCCATATCGCTCGTGACCCAGAGGCCGCGCCCTTGCGGGTCGAAGGCCAAGTTATCCGGGCAGGCGATTCCGCTTTCTGGACCACCGGCGATGAACAGCGCAGACTCGAACTCGAGGGCCCCGGCATCGCCGCCTGCCTCGTCGAGGCGGAGTAACGAGCCAAACGGACGCCCGGCCGGTTTATTGTTTGTCAGCGCGATGATCACCGCGCCGGTGCGAGGATCGAGTTCGATATCTTCGGGGCGATCGAGCGGGGTGCCGCTGACGAAATGCGCGGCTTCTCGCGCTTCGATCAGTAACTCGGTCTGAGTCGCGTATTTCATCTTCAGTTCCGGGCGCGTTTCGCGATCCAGTTTTACCCACTTCTTTCCAGTGAGGTTGGCCACGTACAGTGAGCCACGCTCGAGCGAGTCTTTCGAATGCGAAATAAATTTGTACAGACATTGGTCGTTTCCGTCGTCGCCCATGTAGACGACGGCGAGTCCGCTTTTCGTCCGCGCGAAAGTAGCCCCTTCATGGCAGAAGCGCCCGAGGGCTACGAGTTTTTTCGCCGCCCCCGTAAGAGGATTCACCTCTACAACCCAGCCATAGTGTTCGACGGGCTGTGGGAAAAACCGTTCCCAACCCAAGTGGGAAGGCTTGCCTTTCCAGGGGTACATGTCCTGAAAGTTTTCTTCGCAGCTCAGCACCGTACCCCAGGGAGTCCGGCCGCCCGCGCAGTTTCCGAAGGTTCCGATGGCTTCTCGCGTGCCCGCGATTTTTTCAGGCCAAGCGAAGGGAATCGGCGTGTCGGCGGCGCGGCGCCGCTTCAGCGGGGCCTCCAAAACAAAACCCCCCGGGGCGTGGGTGGTCTCGCGGGGACTGCGAATCAAGCTGCCACCGACGGACCTTCGTTCGAGCGCGATTTGTTCCCTGGTTTTTTTCTCGGGATGCTCCCAGCTTCCACCGCTCAAGAACGCCGGATCCGGATACTCATGATTGATCCAAAGAACGGCGTCGTTCTCCGAGCGAGGAATGAAAGCGATGAAGTCGTTGTTGTAGCCGAAGCGATCACCCCGACGATTCAACGGCTCATTCCATTCGATGAGCTTTTCCCAGCGCAGTTCTGCCGAGAGCGTGAGCTCATCGCGCGAGGAGGGCGCGAGCGGAGTCAGACGGCTGGAGAGGCCGGTGGCCCGACTTTTCGCAGGCTTCGGAGCGGCCAGGACCTCATGCGCGATCCAAGAGGAGGGAAGACTCGCCCACGTCGCGGCAGCGGTGGTCGTTCGGCCCATGAACTCTAAAAATTCGCGCCGTTTCATCATCGGGTTACACGCTAGGGTCGCGGGGAGCGCCTCTGCAAGTTTCTTTTCCGTCAGGAGAGTGATAATTCCACTACATGTCGATCTTGATCCTCGTTCGTCATGGTGAGTCGCAGTGGAATCTCGAAAATCGTTTCACTGGTTGGGTGGATATCGATCTCACCCCGAAGGGCGAAGAGCAGGCCCGCCAGGTGGGGAGGCGGCTGAAGGGTCAGAAAGTGGACCTGCTTTTTACCTCCGTCTTGAAGCGGGCGATCCGAACGGCCGACCTTGCCTGCGCTGAAGCAGGGTTCTTGGCGTTGCCTACCGAGAGGGATCAAGCGCTCAACGAACGGCATTACGGCGACCTTCAGGGGCTGAATAAAGACGAGGCGCGCAAGAAGTTCGGAGAAGAGCAGGTGCATCAATGGCGCCGCAGTTATGACGTGAATCCCCCTGGGGGGGAGAGCCTGAAGACCACGCTGGATCGTGTGCGACCCTATTTCGAAGCGAAGATCCGTCCCGCGCTTGAGGGCGGCAAAAACGTGCTGATCGTGGCCCATGGCAACTCCTTGCGAGCGCTCATCATGATGTTGGAAAACCTGTCACCCGAGCAGATTCTCAAGCTCGAGCTCGGCACCGGAGTGCCTATCGTTTATCGGCTCGGCTATCATCTGGAAGTGATCGAAAAACAGGTACTTGAGGGCTAGGCGTACTTCCGCTAAGATCTCTGACATATGAACGCAGATCTGTTGAAGAAGCTGGCCCTTCCGATTGCCCTCGGTGCTTTGATTGCTGGCGGAGGTGTGGCCTGGTGGCTTCATGAAATTTGGTCGCTCTCGATCGGCCGGGGCGGAGGCAAATATGCGATCGAACTTCCTCGGATCGTCGTTCCTAAGCCGCAGAAGTGATCTTTTTCGCGTGACCGGAGACGAGCATCGCTGTTCCAGCGAAGATCAGCCCGACGCAGGCGAATTCGCCCCAGGATAGGCTTTCGTTGAGGAAGAGCCATCCCCAGAACAATCCGAACGGCGGAACGAGAAACGTCACTGCGATCGCGCGTTGCACGCCGATCCGCTCGACGAGGCGAAAGTAGAGCAGGTACGCCGCCGCGGTGCAGACCGCACCGAGAAGAAATACGAACACCCACGAAATCAGCGAGGGCGCGGTCTCGGGCCAGTAGGTCCAGGCGAAGGGCAGATCAATGAGGGCCGAAGAGGCGAGGGCCCCGGCGCTGATCAGCGATGCGGAAACTCCGGCGAGATGCACTTTCGCCAAGTTAGCGCCGATTCCATAGAGAAACGTCGCACCGAGGGCGGCGAGAATCGGCAGAACGCTCAAGCGCTCGTAAGAGAATCCGCCTTTCTGGTGGAGGGCGCTGAGCAAAATCACGCCGAACCAGGCGACGAAGATTCCCCCGATTTGGCGGGGGCTCAGCCGCTCCCTCAGCCAGAGCCAGGCGACGAGTGAGGTGAAGAGCGGAGTCAGCCCCGTGAAGACCGAGCCGATGCCCGCGCCGAGGTTCAGCGTGGCGTAGGCGAAGAGCGGGAAGGATGCGCCGGAGGAGGTGAGTCCCACGAAGAAGAAGGCCCATTTTCGCTCGCGAAGGATGCGTCTCGATTCCGTTCGAAAAAGGATGGGAAGCAGAACGAGCGCGCCGATCGAGACCCGCAGGCCCACGAGCGCGAAGGGCCCGAACTCAGCCGTCGCTACGCGCATCATGGGGAAGGCGCCACCCCAGATGGCGCCGAGGAAGAGGAGGGTCGAGACGTCGAGAATTGACATGTACCACGGAGTCTGGCGCGAGTCGTCTTTTGAGGCAACCACGGATGAGGGGGGCGCGGAGGTGGGATACGGAAAATTGCTACTCATCCTGTAAAATATACTGTATAATTTACAGGTATGTTTGCACGTATTTTGGAAGCTCCAAAGCGATCTTTTTTCCTATTTGGCCCTCGCTCGACGGGGAAAAGCACTTGGCTGAAGCATTGTCTTCCGGCCGCATTCCGAGTCGACTTGCTCCAGAATAAGACTTTCTTTCAGTTATCGGGCAGCCCGGATGCATTTCGCCAGCTGGTGTTGGCTCAGCCGAAGAGCAGGTGGATCATTGTCGATGAGGTCCAGAGGCTTCCGTCCCTGCTGAATGAGGTGCATTCCCTCATGGAGGATGAGGGATACAAATTTGCGTTGACGGGTTCCAGCGCGCGGAAGCTCAAACGTGGACAGGCTAACCTATTGGCCGGCCGAGCCAGTGTGCGTAGCTTTTTTCCCATCGTTTATTCAGAGGCGGGAAAGGCCTGGAAGATCGAAGATGTGCTTGCCTGGGGTTGCTTGCCTGCCGTGCTGGCCGACCCGGGCTCTCGACTCGACATTTTGGATGCCTATGCGGGCACCTATGTTAGGGAGGAGATCAAAGAGGAGGCATTAACCCGCAACGTGGATGCCTTCTCTCGGTTTCTCGAGGTTGCGGCTCTTGCCAATGCACAAGTCACCAATCTGTCTTCGATTTCGAGGGATGCGCATGTGGCGAGAGCGACGGTCGATACCTACTTCAGCATTCTAGAAGATACGCTTTTGGGCAGTTTTTTGCCCGCCTTCAGGGCACGAGCCCGAGTCAAGGAAGTTTCGCACCCGAAATTCTATTTCTTCGACACGGGAGTCCTTCGTTCACTACAGGGAAGGCTCCGAGACGCCGTCGGGAACGAAGAGCGAGGTCACCTCCTGGAGACCTATCTCTTTCACGAGCTACGTGCGCATGATTCCTACGCTTCCTTGGGTGGGAAATTTTCTTATTGGCGTACTGTTGATCAAGTCGAGGTGGATTTTCTCTGGACTCGCGGATCTAGACATGTCGCGATCGAGGCGAAGGCATCGGCTCGTTGGCGCCCCGAATTCGACGCCGGATTTCGTGCCCTGGCGGGGTCTAAAGTGAAGCTGACTGCGGCTTTCGGCGTATACCTCGGAGATCAAATCCTTAAAAAGGACTGGGGATTCGTCCTTCCCGTCGCCGAGTTTCTGAGGCGTTTAGCTGAAAATGAGATTCTGGCGTAGAGTCTCAAGCGCGGATCTGAGTCTTACATGTGGCGCAAATAACCCTTCCGATTATCGACCTCGGAGGTCGTTCATCGGAAGGGTTATTATTTTAAAAATAATTTGAAATGGATCCCTGTCACGATACCCTTCCATGGGTGGACTCGTCGAGGATGGCAATTCGTCTCGGTGTTTGGATTCTTGGCTTGATTGAAGTGCTGAACCCCGGTGTCCTCATCGCCCAAGAGAGCGGCCCGGCCAGAGTGCTCATCGTGGGGGATTCCCATACGGCTTTCACGTTCGGAAGGGCTCTTCACGAAAACCTCTTGAGCGAAACGGGAATCAGGCCCTCTACCTTTGCGAGCTGTGGCTCGAAAATTTCTCATTGGTTGAATGGGGGCTGGTCGTCGAATTGTGGCTTCTGGTCTCGCTCAGAGGGGGAGGAGAGTCACTATTGGCAATCCGGGCATCCTACTCCGCGACTGGGAGCGCTCCTCGATGAGGTTCACCCTTCGCACGTCGTGATCGCTCTCGGCAGCAATCACCTCTGGCGCTCGCCCGGTTTGGACAACGCGGAAGAGGAGATACGTCAAACGATCGCGGCCGTGAAGGCTCGTGGCGCACAGTGCCTGTGGATCGGTCCTCCGAGAATGCTCACGCCTACCCCTGCGCAGGTGGAGAGGTTCTACCGGGCGCTGAGAGGCATCGCCTCGCGACCGGAATTCAGATGTCACGTCGTCGATAGCCGAAATTGGACCCGCTACCCTACCGGCTCTGAAGGTGACGGCACTCATTACGACCGAGGTGACTTGCGGGATACCGCGCGGTCCTGGGCAAGGCAGTCGACGTTGGTCATGAGGACATGGGTTCGTGCGACGATCGGAAGGAGGGCGGCGCCCGGACGGTCCTCCGATTCAGGTAGCCCCGGAGCGAGTCCCGCCCGGTAGTTACCCGCTACAGCCGCAGCGTCACATCCGCGCCGACGATCGTCGCGTCAAGCGACGGCTTGAAGATCAGTCCCTGAATGAAGACTCCGGCATTGGCGAGCAGCGGAATACCCGGCGTCCAGCGCATCGTGGCGCGCCACCGGTCATCGTTCGCCGGGGCGAAGGAGAGATAGCCTTGGCTTCCGCCCCAGTGCGCGGCATCGAAGGTGGTCTCCGTGAGAAGCTCGAAGTATTGCGAGAGTCGGTAGTTCAGGAAGTGGCCTCCTGAGACGAAGAACGTCTGTCTCCACGCCTCGGAAGGGGACTGCGGAACGGGCTGACGATAGATTGTCGGTTGAACCCGGGTATTGAATCCGAAGAGCCAGCGCCGATCGATCGGATGAAAGGTGTAGGTGTGCTCGAGGGTTGCCGAGATGAGCATGGTTTGCTGAATCCGTGAGAATTCCGTGGCGGGAAGAAAGACCTGCACCGTCTGAAAAAGATCGAACCAGCCGATATTGACGAGGTTGCCTCGCTTGAGTTGAATCGCGGGATTGAAAATCGAGAGGCTCGGCTGGATCTCATTTCCAAACCGAGAAGTCGTGGTGGTGGCGTTCCAGACGCCGCTGAGTTCGGCACCGAGAGTCCAGTTCGAGTCGAGGCGGTAGCCAAGGTAGAGCGCCGAGTACATTTGGACCGGCCAGCGATCGCCGGCGAAGGGGTTGTAGCTCGTCCCCATATTGCCCCCGCCGAGGGAGGGGCCGGCGACGCTCGTGTAGAGGCTTGCTTCCGAATTTTTCAGAAGCGCTTCCCAGCTGGAAGACTCGCTCTCCGTGAGCGCCGCGCCGGGCGACCTTTGGGTGGGTTCTTCGGCTCGCGTGGCCCAGCTCGAGAGCGCTCCGGAGAGAACAAGAGCCGTGATGACGGCTTTCATTTCTGGCTCCGAATGGCGTTGAGCACGTCTTCGCGCTCCTCGAGCGATTTCTCCAGGCGTGCGATGACGGTTTTGCGCTGCACGGCCTCGATGTCGCTCGACAAGCGTTCGGAAAGCTCCGGTCGCAAGCTGACGTAGTCGAGATTGATCAGATGAAAGGCGCTCTCGTAGAGCGGTTCGATGGACTGGCGAATCTCGGCCAGCGTCTGCTCGGTGGGCTTCCGGTTCAAAATAACGGTCCCGGCGTCGCTGATCGGGAAGAGCAGGGCGAGTTCGCGTGATCGGGTCGAATAGATGCTCTGGAGGGACCAAAGCGCGTTTCGAATCGACCAGGTATAGGCGCTGAGGCCGAAGTTCGACGCCTCCTGCGCCTTCATCTGGAGGAGATAGAGGATCTCCCATTCGCGCTTCATGTAAGAGCGCAGTTCGTAACCGTTGAAGCGGTCCTTCTGGGAAAAGAGCCGGGAGTTCTTACCCAGTCTGTCGAGCACGGAAGCGCCCTCGATCCGGCTTTTTTCGAAAACGGCCGCCAATCGCTCAATTTTCTTGTAATCGGCGGGCTTATTCAGTTTCGGGTAACGAACCTGAAGTTTTTCCGTCATGTTCCGGAGCAGAACAAAAGCCCGGCCTAGGTAGTAGTCGCGATAGGTCTGTTCGCCGCTGAGATCCATCACGATGTAGGGATGATCGAGGATAAAGCGCAGCATTCGGTCCCAGACGTAGAGCTCGATATCGTGCGTTCGCTCTAATTCGGCCTGGAAATACTTCGCGACCTCGGAGTCGGATTTTCCATCCGCTTGGAGCGCGGCAAGTATTTTCCCCGCGCGATCGGCATATCGCTCGAGCTCCTGCCAGGCCGAATCCGCGATCATCGGGTAATTGAGTTGGGTCTCCATCTGCTCGACCCGGCCCATTCGGGCCGCGAACTCCATGTTCGATTCGAGACCGATCTGCATGGCCTTGAAGTTGCTCATGCGGTCGCTCCAGTCCTGGCTGTCGACGCCGGGGACATCCGTACCGACCAGCATGTTTCCCTGTGTGGGTTTATATTTTGAAAATTTCGACTCGGAAGAAGGTGCCGCCGCCGTCGGGGCCTGGGGACCAGTGCCGGCCATGGCTGTCGTGGTCGCCGCGACAGTGGTCACGACGGCATCCTGGATGCCAAAGACCAGCCTCGCTGTTTGAGTGGTTTCGAGGTAGGCGGAGCGGACTTTTCCGACCGCCCACATCGCGTGTGGGTTAAGCGGCTGAGTGATGAAGTAGAAAGTGAAAGGCCCGTAAATGGCGAGGGCCACTGAATATCCGATGTTGTTTTTTACGGTCAGGAGGAACCAGATCATCATGCCGATCGTGTATTTGTATGAAATGCCGACAAAGTTCGACCAGGGTTTCATCCAGAAGCGTTGTCCAAAATTCACCCAGCGTAGGGCTATCGTCATGGGGGCCGTGTTCCACCAACTGAGCTTGTGGGCGCGTCTTTTGGTGTGGATGATTTTTTTCCGCTCGGCCAGGAGGCCGTCGATGACTTTCTGGCGCTCTTCCCAGTTGAGTACGGGGTCGCCCTCGCATTCGAGCATTTTATTGAAGATGATGGCGATGGCTTCGTCGCTCGCGCCATCCAGCGCGGAGAGACGAACGCCGTCGGATTCTTCCAGGGATCTCAGAAATTTTTCGACGAGATGAACCTGTTTGCTGCGCGAGCCACCGAAGGTCGCCTGCGTGTATTCGTGAGCAAGGTAGTTGTAGAGGTGCGAGAGGATCGTGCACGAGGGCTCCATCTCGGTCAGGTCGACAAACAGGACGTTCCGATCGAGCCGGGGCTCGAGGGCCATCATCGAGCCGTCTTCTCCGAAAATTTCCCAGATTTCCCGGCGTACTACTCCGTCGACCAGAGATTTGTGGATCACGAAGCCGCCGAATTGAAGAGGCGCGAATGCGATTTTTCCGCTCAGGCCGTCGCTGAAGAGGAGCTCGTAACCGCTGTATCCGTATTCGCGAAAATTGCGCACAGATTGAACTTGTGAACGATGAGCTTCCGCAATGAAGCGTAGCCCGCCATCGAAGAGAAAATCCAACAGCGACGAAGTGAGGTCCCCTCGGCGTGAGAAAAGGTGATCTTCAAGCGCCGAACGCTCGGGGCGAAGAGCCCCCGGGATTGCCGTGGTTTCAACTAACATACTATTCTCTCTCCAAGTTCTCTCTCTAGTGACTATTGAACCGGTCCTTCGGCATCCTCGCGTCCGTCTCGGTTCGTTTATTGCTGCTGCGTTTGGTTGTAGCTCCCCGCCAGCGCGATCGGCTTGAGGGCCGCTCGGAGCTTCAGGTTGTCGTGCGGCGAGGACTGCCGCTCAAACCGAATGCCCGGAAGCTGGTGGTTGGCAATCACTCGTAGCGCTTCCCAATCGAGCGCGGGAGAGGTGATTGCACGGTTGAGCAGGTCACGATATCGCGCGACCTGGGTGGTATTTGCGTTTGGAAGGGCGGATCTCGCCTCGTCGAGCGAGACCTCAAGACCGAGGTCCTTCATGAATCGGATGTTTTTCGCGTTTTCAAGCGCCGGAATGACCTCACGTACCGCTCGAATTTTATCTTGATTGCAAGTGTCGAGCGAGTACCCGAGTATCGAGCCGAATCCGGAGACGGTCTCATTCCAATGCGACGCTCCGTGGAAGAGGGATTCACGCAAGGAAGTAACCCAGGTTCTCACGCCTTTCGCCGACCCGATGGCGTCTCCCAGGCCATAGATCGTCTTACGATCAAGAAAAGTGTCGGCGCTTTGATCCTCGAGCGCGCCCGAGGCGTGACCGAGGAAGTTCCCGAAGAAGTTCAAGAAGCCGGCAAAGGCGACTTGGCCAGTCGCCATCGACGTTTTCTCTCGCTCCATCATGGCGTTGATCTGGTGGAAGTGGATGAGCTCATGGCCGACCGTGAAGGCCTGAATCAGAGGATGAAGTTCGCTCGACACCCAAACGAAGATCTGGCTGTCGGAAAACAAGCCGTGGGCCTGGTGCTTTCGGGCGAAGCATTCGCCCGCGAAGGACGAAGAATTCAGCCCTGCCTCGCTGCGATCCTCCGCATTGAGGAATGAAATTCGTCGATCTTTTAGCTCGCTTGAAAAAAGGTCGGCCAAGGAAAGACCCTGCATCCGGGCGAACTGGAGAACGTTATATTTAGCGTAGGGCATGATCTCGAGCATGCTCGAGATTGCCGCGGAGTTAGCGGCTTGTCCGGATGGCTGCGTGTCGATGATCGATTGGAAATGCGCCAGGTTGGGGTGTTTTCGGAAATGCACTTCCCGCGCTGTCCGCAGGAAAGAGGTTTGGAGGTTCTGAGGGAGACGATTCGCTTCGCCCAGGACTTTTCTCCAGTCCTGACGCGCGGAATGTAGCTCCGGCGCGATAAAGTCACTTTCCGTCAGGAGTTTTCCGGTACGCACCTCTTCTTCCGTGGCGATCCAGCAGGGCTCATTCGAGTTTTTACGGCCAATTTTTGGCTGATCGTCAGCGAACAGAATGTTGTAGGTTTGGGGTACGCAGGCGTCCGCGGCGAAGAGGTGGGCAAAATCGCGGGTATGCGGGCTCTTATTGAGATTTTCGTGAGCAAGCAACGAAAACTGTTCAAGGCGGAAGAGGAGTTTTTGGCAGCTTGCCTGGCTGAGGGGTCGACCAGGGAATCGCTCTTTCACTAGGTCTTCCAGTACTTTCAGGAATTTTTTAAGTGCGGGCTCCTTCGCGAGGTTTTCCATGATGCCGATGGCCTGAAGATGAGAGAGTGATTCGATGTCGTGCCTTCGGTCCTCGTCAGAGTATCCCGATTCAAACAGGGCATCGACGGCGAAGATTCGCATCTGGTCGAGGAGGTCAAAGAAGGAGACGGGGAGTCGTTGCTCGAGGAGGACCAGGGCAGTGGTGATCACGCAACGCCGACGATAACGGCGCTCGATGAACGCCTCGACTTTTCGTTTTGCGACCTTTCGCTCAAGAGTTTCGAGCATCCCATTGACGGCTTCCATGTTGCGGCTGTGCAAGAACGAGAGCACTTCACGACACTGTCGTTTGATGTCCTGTACGGCAGAGAAAGTCTGGTAGGCTTCCCCGGTGCGGGTTGAGAGTTGCTCACGGAGTTGGCTGACCATTTCGGAGATCTGGATGAGCTGGGCGCCGACGAACGAGGGGAGATCGGAATGCATTTCAAGACTTTTTTGGGCGGATAACAGCTTTTCTGCCGGTATGGAATCCGGATGACCGATGTCATCGACCACCACCATGGGGGCGTATCCGCCCCCTTTTGACGTATTGACCGTGCTGCTCATCGGGCCCTTCTCGTAGGGGGCTGTGCGAATGAGGGCGTTGTGAGTGAGTTTCGGGAGGGGGAAGGTCGGGCCATTTCCGAAGAACATCCACATCCGGATATCGGCGGCGATGTTTTCGTAATGGTACTCTTTGCCTTTTAGGTTGGCCACCGGGATGCGCGCGATTTTGACCAGTCGCTGGTAGGCGTAGTCTCGTGGATTCGCCCTGGCGAGCGCGAGGACTTTCGTTTGCTCGGCGGCGGGGAGGGCTTGAAGGATGTAGACCCCGCTTCCACCGGACAGATTCGGAGCTTTGACGACCCAGTCAGCGGGGCTTTTTTCGATGATTTCGATCGACTCAGGTGCGGAGGGAAGGGTCTCCGGTGGAAGGATCGGAGTGACGCCGTCGGAATCGAGCCCCATTTTAAGAAGGTCTTTTCGAAAATGGATCTGGGCGAAACGGCAAAGGGAATCGAGGATGATTTTGTTATCGAGGATGCGATTGAGGCCGCCCATGTAGAGTTTGCGAGCGTGAATGGCTTCGATCGCGCCAGGAATGGTGTAGGAGGACTCGAGCGGAATCGGGTTGCCGCGAGAGTCTCGAACCAGGCGAGCGTTTTTGCGGAAGTTGGATTCCAGAGGGTCCGTCAGGTATAGAGGCTTGCCCGTCTCCGCATCTTTGAGTGTGAGCTTTCTCTCCGGATTGTAGAGTGCGCTATCGGAATTCACCCGAGAGTAGATCGCGTTTACAATGGGATCTTTGCCGCTGACGGTTCGGATGCGGATATAGCCGTCGGTGTCGCGGTAGAGTTGGCCAGCGTCACAATAGATGAGGCCACTGTTTGCGGCAAGTTGGTGAATCTCTGGCGTGGCGCCATTGGTACCACCTGGGGGGAGGATGACTTGCACTCCTTCGGGTTTCTGGGTCCACGATTCGCCGAGGCTTTTGTAGGTTTGCGCGAGCACTTTGAAGTGATCGTTGGGCATGACTTTGCCGAGAGCCTTCACACCTTCGGGGTCGATTTCGGTGAGGCCCTCGAGAATGGTCAGGTTGTTCGACGCGCCTGAAGGCGAGCCGGCGTTGATCTCCAGGAGTCGGAATGGTGAGGCCTTCGCAACGAGGCGTGGCCCTTTCGACTGAGTGTCAGGGTAATCTTCGGTCAAAACCAAGTCGAGGCCCACGACGTCAAAGAAGGGGTAGTCTTTCATTGCCGGATGATGAAGTTGCGGGAAGTAGTGCGGTGACCGCTCGACGGCGCTGATGAAGATTTTGCGACTGTCTTTGGGGAGGGACTGTACGAAGCTCGATTGCCGGACGCTCTCCGATCCGTAGATGTCTTGCATCACAAGACGCAGGGAGGCGACGAGAACCTGCGCGGAGCGCTCCATTTGATCAAAGGTCGATTTCGAGACGGGTACTGGGGTGGTGGTGCAGGGCACGGTGAATATCCGGTATTCGCCGTTCTTGATTTTTTTTGAGAATGTCAGCTCTCTCCGTCGCAGGAACTGGGTGAGGTCGCGGCTCTTTTGGTATTGAAGATCGATGGGCTGGCTGAGGAGGTGGTTCACCACTCTGCGGCAGTGTGCATAGCCGGAAAGTGAGTAGCCCCCGAGGGAATCCGGGGGTTGCGGGGCGCCGAAAAGGTAGTTGGGGACTCGGAGTTCTTTCGTTCCAATGTAGCCGCGGTGGGGCTGATACGTGCCCTGGAGCCTGTTTTTTAACGAGACTGAATTTTCAGCGGGGTGAAGCAGGTACAAGCAGCCCTCCGTTCCAATTGGGAACCTTGATTCGGGCCGAGATGTACCCCGGAATTGCACCGTGAGCAAGAAATATCATGCGACGCGTTAATGTTGTAAAATGTAAAAATATTAATCTAAACAAATACTTAACGCGATTCGTTGTTTTTGAGGTCTAAAAATAACGCATAATATCTCATCTGAAGCGTTGAGGCATTGAGGGAGTCGGGGGGGATATTCTTCATGCGCCTTCCCCTCCCGATTATTTAGTTTGGGCGACAGTCAGGGTAATTCCGGACCACAAAGCGTTCATGCCGACGACAACGAGGGGGGTACCCCAGCCATGTGCCAGGCCGAACCATCCGGCCCCGGCCTGAGGCATGAAATACAGGAGCTGCGCCACGGACGGAACCAGCGAGAGCAGGAGGATTTGCTGCCAACGCGCCATTTTCGAAAGGCCTGGGAAGAGCGCGAAAAAGGACCAGAGGCCTCCCCACACGAGCTTGAGGTAGAGCGTCGCGCCCCCGATTCCTGGCGTGAGCGTGGTGTGAGCGAGGGCTAGCCAGCCCAGCTCGGCCAGACCGAAACTGAGGAGAGCTTGAGCCAAAGCGGCAAAACTTCCCGCACTATATAAAAGGAGCGCCTTCTTAAACATATCTCACTCAGTTTCATCTCTAGATGAATGGGAAAGCAACCGAAACGTGAAGGTGCGTTTCCTTGTGTTTGCCGCTTCCCTCGCTATTCCCGCCTTTTTTTCCTGGGGACTTTTGTCTTTGGCTTTTTCTTGGGCTGGAATGGGCGAAGATCAGGCCGAGACTGTCCGGAAAAAGAAGACCGTCGTAGGATTCGCAGACGCGATCTCGGACACGAGAAGACCTTTTTTGAAAATCGCGCTTTCGCAGGGTGCGGTACCGAGGACGGTCACTCCGGTGGTCGCTTCGACCGTGAGTGTTTCGTATTCGGAGGAACTGATTCTTCTGAGTCAGATGAATGATCGCGTCCGTTTGCGTAATCCTGAAGAGTCCTATCTCTATGGCAAACTTCGGGCGGAGGTCGTTCGAGAAATTCGGGCGGCACCGGAACATTATCTCGATCGGCTTTCGGAGTGGGAGAGAAGGCCGGGCGAGGACTCGGCCTTCTATGTCGGTTTGCTGTTTGACGCTTCAGCAGGTCAGGAACGCCCCTTGATCGAGGCTCGTGATCTCGTCGGACGATTGCCCTATGGCCTCATTCGGGCGCCGGATTCCAGCCTGATTCGGGGCCAGCTGATCGATTGGGTGGTGCGGACTTACGGGACGGAGCAGGCGGAGGAGCTTTTTGCGAGCGACGAAAAATTTCGATCCATCGAGGGGATTGAGGATAGTTTGGCTTCCCGGCTGCCTGCGAGTTTTCGTCGGCTCGCTCATCAAGGTTATCTACCTGGAAGTACTCAGTATTAAAATATGACTAAATCAATCTCCTTTTATTTCCGATAGGAAAAGGGCCATGTCTGAAAGCACCAAACGATTTCGCCGCGGGGAGGTCTTGATTCGCGAGAATGAACGCGAGGGACCGATGTATCTGGTGAAGTCTGGACAGGTGACTCTCGTTTTCGGGCGCGGAAAGGGCCAGGGGGGGCATGGCATCGAGGTCGTCAAGCTCGGTCCCGGGCAGATCGTCGGTGAACGAAACCTGCTGGGTGCGAGCGGCCCCGGGCCGTCGGGGATGTCGATCGTTGCGTCCAGTGATGTTGACGTATTGGTGATGCCCCAGGAGTGGGTGAGGCCTCAAGTCGATGGTGCGCCCCAGTTGCCGAAGCTTCTATTGAAGGCGCTGAGCGAGCGCGCCACCTTGCTTTTGAACCAAATCAAGGACCTGCTGGCGGATAAAGATCCTCGTCCTTGCCCGGAAGATTCCGTGGCTCATGTCTTTGGCGCGCTCTATATTTTCGCCAAGCTGAAGGGCACACCCAAAAAGGACGATCCAAAGGGAGTCGAAGTGGATTGGCTCGCATGCAAGCAGTTCTCGCAGCGTATTCTTACGGTATTGCCGTCGAGGCTTGAGCAGGCCGCCAAGATTCTGCAGAAGCTGAAACTGGGTGAGCTCCATATGGAGGTCGTTGACGATCCCAAGGTGAAGAAGATGCTCGAGAAGAATCCCTCGATGGATCCGGCGGATATTCCAAAAGAGCTACGCAAGGTGACTCTTTACGACCGCGATGCAGTCGAGCGGTTTGTCGACTTTTTTCAAAATACTCATTTCAAGGCGCTGAATCGGGAGGCGCTCAAGGTCGATGATCGAGTGGCGACCTTTCTGCGGGAGTTGCTCAGGCTCGCCGAGAAGGAGACTGTGGACCGCGCCGGAGTGGTCCGCATGGATTTCAAGAAAACCATGACGGCCATCCAGGAGGTGATCGGGACCACCTCGGTCGATTATTTCACCTTGCTGGAGAGCAAGGGTTTGTTCGCGAAACGCGAAAGCACCCCGGCCGGCACCTTGGTCGTGTTCTACGTCTCGGAATTCAAAGAGGCCTTGCTGAATTGGGCAATTCTCAAGGAAATCGATAAATGGAACGAGAAGGGTTTCGTCGATCTTGACGAGGAGAATCGTCGCCCGACGGCGGCGCAAAAAGCGAACGAGCAGAAGTGCCCGGCTTGCGAGACCATGCTTCAGGAGGCTCATAAGTTCTGCCCGAACTGCGGGGCCGCGCGTGCTCAGGCTGCCTAGCTGGCGGGTCTGGCAGTGGTCGACGGCGGCACAGATCTTCATGGCTGCCGTGCTGGGTGCCGGGGTCGGGGTGTTTTTCGGTTCTGGCGTGGCACCGCTCGGGGAGATTGGGGCGCTTCTTCTGGGGTTGATTCGCGTGATCGCCGGCCCTCTTCTGTTTTTCGCCGTGCTTGACGCTTTTCTTCGAGCGGAGATGAGCTGGTCCCAGGTGCGGCGCTTCGGGGTGTTCGTGCTGATCAATGCGTGCTTTGCCGTCGCGATCGGCTTGGCGCTTTCGAATGGGCTCGAACCGGGGCGAGCGCTGTCGGAGGCGGCTCGCGGCGCCCTCGGTGCCGCAGGCGAGTTGGAAAAATTGAGCACCGCCACGTTGACGTTTGGAGGCGCGATCCGCGGGTTACTCCCGAAAAGTTTGCTTCATCCGTTTCTGGAGAACTCGATACCGGGGATCGTCATGATCGCCATCGCGCTCGGAGTATCGTTTCGAAAGGTGAAGGCTTTGGGGACTTTCGGCGAAAATATCGTGGCGGTCGAGAAGCTGTCCGCAGTACTCTTGCGCGCGATCGAGTTTTTGATCTCGGGCGTCGTGCGAATCGTTCCGGTAGCGGTTTTCGGCGTGATCGCGAAGATCGTCGGTGAGCAGGGTTTTTCGCCGTTTCTCGGCTTGCCGCTGTACGTCGGTGTGGTGCTTTCAGGGCTTTTCCTTCAGGTCGCTGTTGTCTACCAACTTTGGTTGAAGGTCGTGGCTCGGCGGGGGCTCCGGCAATTTTGGCGCGATGCAAGCGAGCCAGTGATCTATGCGCTCGGTGCGAGTAGCAGCTTGGTGACTTTACCGGTGACGCTCAAGACGCTCGATCGGATGGGGGTTTCGAGGGGCTCCTCCCGGCTGGTGGCTTGCGTCGGCACCAACCTGAATAACGATGGTATTCTGCTCTACGAGGCGCTCGCCGTTCTTGTCGTCGCACAGGCGCACGGCATCCATCTCTCTTTTTCTCAGCAGGTCTGGGCGGCGGTCATCTGCGTTCTGGCGAGCGTCGGAATCGGCGGGATTCCCGATGCGGGGCTGATCTCTCTTTCCGTGGTACTGACCACGGTCGGGATGCCGATCGAGCTTTTGCCGCTGTTGCTTTCGGTTGATTGGCTTCTCTCGCGGGCCAGGGCCGCGACCAATGTCGTCTGTGACCTCGTGGGCTCCTGTGTTCTTGATTCCCAATCACGGAAAAAGTGACTATCTTGGGGCCAATGACCGCTGAGATGACTTGGCAGACCGCCATGAACTATGTGGGCCACCGTGAGGCGACGGCCGCCATGGTTCGGCTCTATTTGAAAAGAAAGGGCCACTCCGCGGAAGCGGCGGCCCAGGCGGTAGCGAAGCTGGTCGACCTGCAGCTCGTGAACGATGAGCGCTGGGCGCGGATCATGATCCGCGATGCGATGCGCGCTCGCCGGGGAGATGGATATATTTCCGGCAAACTGAGGGAAAAGGGAGTGAAGGTCGATCGCGAGGTGCTCGGCGTTTGGATCGAGGAGGAACGCCTGCAGCTGGGCAATGATCCGATCGAGGAGGCGTTTGCCTGGGCGGAGAGACGGTACGGGCGCGTCGAGGAAAAAGATTACCGCTCCCGAAATCGGGTTTTGCAGGGACTGGTGAGACGGGGCTTTTCGTTCTCCATTGCGAAGGCGGTCTTGGCGCGCTTGGGAGCGGGTGAATGAGAGCGGCCTTGCGTACCTGGAGCGGCCGAGTGGGGTTCGGAGCGCTGCTGGCGCTCGCCGCGCTGGGGACCTACCGGGCCGTTGATTTCGAGGGACGTGATTTTGCCGTTTTCCATGCGGCGTTTACGCAGGTTTTGGGGGGGCGGGGTTCGACCATTTATGGAACCGGTCCCGATCGCTTCCTGTACGCCCCGGGGTTCGCCTACCTTTTTGCGCCGGTGGGTTATTTCCCTGAGAAGATCGCGCTCGTGATTTTTTCGGTGCTGAAGCTGGCGGCCCTGATTCATCTGCTGATGATGGTTCAGGGGCGGGTCCTTTATTTTTTGCCATTGGGTATTCTTGCCTGGGGTGCCCTTGCCGCAGGTCGGCCCCTCCTGATTGATTTTCAATATGGCCAGGTTAATTTTCTGATCTCCTGGGCGGTCCTGATGGCGATTCTGATTCACTTCGGAGACCATCGGAGCCGCAAGCTCGCGTTCCTCTCCTGGATGGTGGCGAGCGTGGCGGCCGCGGCGAAATTGCTCGCGCTCCCTGTTCTGCTGATTCCATGGCTGCGTCGTGGGCGCGCGGGATCGTCCTGGGAGCGGGCGGGGACATTGTTCGGGGTCGGGATGATGTTCTTTCTTCCGATCGTCGTCGAGGGCTGGCAGTCCGGCACGGCGCTTTTGCTCGACTGGCGGCAGGCACTCCTGTCTCGGGGATTTCCGTTGGAGACGCATAACCAGAGCTTGCCCGCGTTCATTTATCGGGTTTTTGGGAATTCGCTCTCGCCCTTTATCGCGATGGAGCACAAGTTTGATTTTTCCTGGGGATGGTTAACGGAGGCAGGAGCTGCGGGTTGGAGCCTGGCCATCGTTTTGGCCGTGGTTTGGGTTGAGCTCGCTTTCTTGGTCTGGCCCTTTTTCTTCCGCAAGGACGTCCTTCATCGTCCGGCCGTGAGCCTGGCCTGGGCTGCCTTGCTGGTGGCCAGCCTGATTTTTCCATCTCATCTGGTTTGGAAATCTTATTTTGTTTTTGGCATCGCGCTTTACGTTATGGTCTGGGCGTGGGCGCTCACGCCCGGAGCGGATCGTGTGACCAGGATTCGGCGGATCTCGCTCTGTGCTTTCTTGTTCGTCGTGGCGAATTTTTCGGGCTTTCAGTTCGTGGGCTACGCCGCGGCCGCGCGCCTGGAGTCTTATTGCGTGCAGCTTTGGGCGCATCTCGGGTGGCTCTTTCTCGGTGCTCATGTATTGCGGGAGCGTTTAAGAGCGTGAGGTCGCCATGAAGATGAGCCCTTTGCTTCGATTGGCGATCCCCGTGGCTTTCGCGAATCTGGGAATCATGGCCATGGGATCGGTCGACCTTTTGGCGGTCGGTCGGCTCGGGGCGGATGCGACCGCGGCAGTCGGACTGGGCGTCTCCGTGACAAGCTGGTTTCTCGTGATCGGCATCGGCTTGCTCTCGGGCATTGATTATTTTGCAAGCCAGGCGATTGGCGCAGGAGATCCGCGGCGCGCTCTGGTGACCTGGGCGGAAGCCGTCGTGCTGTCGGTGTTTCTGGGAATCGTCGGCGTGGTGTTGCCGTCGTTGATCGGCTGGGGACTGGAGGATTTCGGGATTCCTTCGGAGGTGGCGCGGCAGTGTCGACCCTTTCTGATTCCGATGGGGCTTTCGCTTCTTCCGGCTTGGATTTTTCAATGCTCACGGCAGGTGTTGCAGGCTTTTGGCAAGACTCGGGCGGTCGTGGTCACCCTGCTTGCGGCCAATGTGCTGAATGCGGCTGGGAACATCATTTTCGTGGCTGGCGTTGTCGGCTTTACCAGCTACGGAAGTTGGGCCTCGGGCTGGGTGACTTTGGGTTCGAGAGTTTTTACCGCGGTGTTGGTAACCTGGGCGCTCGCGCGGTTTGTAAAAAATCGCGAGGGCGGCGCGTATCGCCTGCGCGATGCTTTCGCCGGGGTGAGCCGCGCGGGCTTAAAGCGGTATCTCCGGGTGGGCCTGCCCGCAGCCTTTCAGATGGGGTTCGAGGTGGGCATTTTTTCTCTGTCGACGTTGCTGGCGTCTCGGTTGGGCGCGGTGCCGGGCGCCGCCCATCAGGTGGCGTTGAATCTCGCGAGTTTGACGTTCATGGTTCCGCTGGGAATCGGCTCGGCGGGATCGGTCCTGGTTGGAAGAGCGCTGGGAGCGAAAGATTTCAGAAGCCTGAGGCGTGACGGCTGGAACGCTGTTTCGGCATCGTCGATCTTCATGGGCGCATCGTGCGTGGTCTTTCTCGCCGTGCCGGAATTTTTTGTAGGTCTTTTTTCCACGGACCCGGCCGTCCTTTCGGTGGGCACTCAGGTGTTGCGGGTGGCGGGGGTTTTCCAGCTGTTTGACGGGTTGCAGGTCACCTTGACCGGAGTGCTGCGAGGCCTCGGTAATACTCGAGATTCCGCCAGCGCTAATTTTTTTGGCCATTGGCTGATCGGCCTGCCCGTGGCCTTGGGACTTTCTCTCCGTTGGGGCTTGGTCGGGATTTGGATCGGTCTGGCGGCCGGTCTGGGAGTTGTTGCGCTCATCCTCTTGGGCCGCTGGGTTCAGGCTTTGAAGCAGGCGGTGAAATGAAAGTTCAGCCGAAAATCTTTGTAGCGCTTGACCTTGGGGATGAAGACGTATGAATCAGTTCTCTTTCCTGGCAGGAAGGCATGCATGAGACTGAATCCGCTTTCGACGATCCCGTAGATCCCGAGGCCGGCGCCCGGTCCTGACTTGCGGGGCGTATAGTCGAGATCGTGAAAGTTTTGTCCGAGATATTTGAAGAGCGAATCGATGGAGACGGATCCGAATCGATCAGTCGCGCAAAGTCCGACCCAGGATTCATCCTCCGCTGCTTCGATCGTTACTGGTTCGCTCGGTGGAAAATCGAAGCGTGCCTTGCGATCCAGGAGGTTTCTGGTGCGGTTTCCAGAGGCATCGACCGCGGCATCGAAGATGGCATTCATCAGGAGCTCGTCGGTGGCCTGGGCCGCCCGCGAGGCGATTCGATTTTCAAGGCCGAGCTTGGAGAGGAAACTCTCCATGGCGTCGGCGGCGGCTTTTCGCTGCTCCGATCGAGTGAGGGAGATTTTCTGGATGCGGGTTTGAGGTGAGAAGAAGGGCGCGAGGCCCTGGGGACGGGGGTCGAAGGCGAATGAGAGAATTCTTCCGTACTGCACGGCGCAGAGGGCGGGTATTTTTCGCATCAGCGTGTGTTGCCAGGTGCGATGTTTAAGACTCGGACTCTTTTGGGTGAGTTCAGGCTGGTGATTGAGACCCTGGTCCGCGAGAAGAAAAGTACGTTGCGGAGAGAGGCCGCCGGAGAGGAGGGGATAGACCGCCTCGGGCGCGATGCTGTGACCAGGCTCTAGCGTTTCAGGGTTGTCGATATCCCAAAGGACTACCGACTCTTGCCCGGTGTAGAGGTGTTTGATCAGCTGATCGGCCTCCTGCACGACCGCAAGCGAGAGTGAGGCGGCGCGCGCGATGCTCGTGGCCAGTTCGTGGTCCGCAGGCCGTGTAGAAATAAGAATGAGGTGTCGAGTACTCATTTAGTTCTTCATGAACGCGAAAAACTCGTCGGGCATGTCATCGAATTCAGCGGGTTTAGCGCATTTGGGGCACTTCAGCGCTGGCGGGTTGAAGGCCGACTTCGTCACGTCCTCTGTTTTCATCTCCGCCACGAGGTTGGTGTTGCAGGCGGGACAGCGGTAAGGGGCCATGACTGAGAATACCGAGTCTTTCGGGATGAAATTCTGAACCATGTTCGCGTTCTCCACCAGAGGCGTGGTGACTTCAAAGAACTGGACGGAAATCTTATTTGCCACGAGCGAGGTGAAGTACTTGATCCAGCTCTTCACGCCCATCGAGTTGATGCGAGTCACCCCCTTGCACTTGACCTGGAGACCCCCTTGGGGCGTCCCAATCAATTTCGAAAAATCGTCCGCCTCATCGATCGAGCCGGCCAAGGTGACGACGGTGACGTTTCCTTTTTGTTCTTTCGTAGCGGTAGCCATGCTCGTTCATTCTAGGGAGAAAGGTGTTCTTTCCGCAAGGATTCATTCGATCTCGGGTGGGTATAGCGGTTTCCCTGCTTTCGCCAGCCGGTCCCGAAGCGCGTGAGCGAGCCCCTCTCCCGACGGTCCGGGTTCGGCCAGGAGGATTTGCGTCTGGGCTGATGCATCGAGCTCTCGCATGAGACGAAAGAGGTTTTGCGCGCAATCGGCTGGTATACCAGCTATGCTTAAAATTCGAACCTCAAAATGAGCTGCGGGGTTCAGCTCACCGAGGGCTTTTCGCGAAGACTCTTCGGTACCCTGGCGTTGAAGAAATCCCATCTCGGTAAACGGCGCGAGCCTTTGCCGTATCCTTTCCTTTTGGTGTTCTGTCAGGGCCAGAAGGGGGGCCGGAAGGATAAAAAGGGGCTTACGAGGGGCATAGTGATTTTCGAGGAGTCCCGGAGAAACTTGAGCGAGCCCCTGGAGGGTCTCGAGGTGGGTCGGCGCGCTTTGGACGGCTCGTCCCGTCGTTTTTGCGAGTTCCGCGGCTGAGATCATGCCGGGACGCAGGAGTTCCAGCAGGCCGGAAGGGTGTATGCGGAGGATCGTCGATTCCACGCCGACGGCGCAGGGCCCGCCGTCCAAGATCCAGTGAATGCGGTCGCCGAGCTCTTCGGTGACGTGTTGCGCGTCGGTGGGGCTGATCCGGCCGAAGCGGTTGGCGCTCGGCGCGGCTGGGACGATCCCGCGGTCAGACGGCACCGACCTCGCCTACTCCACCGCGACCTATCCGGCGACAACCACCATCAACCAACTCCTCTATTCTAGCGCGGCGAACGTGATTGCCGGCCTGGCGACGGCGAACAGCGGGGTTCTGGTGACGAGCGGCGCAGGAGTGCCAAGCATTGCGACCGACATCCCCACCGCGGTGACGATAGGGACGGCTTACGTTTAT
>CAYIHX010000033.1:0-45169 GCA_964363305.1 uncultured Bacteriovoracaceae bacterium
CCTAAACCAGCCGCTTCAGCAAACGCAGGTAGTCCTTAGTCGACTCGTAGACCATGCACGAGATGAAGTTCAGAAAGTCCGTGTCGTCCTTTTTTCCAGTCTGAGACCTCTTGACGAGCGCGATATAGTCGGCTCGCAGTACCGGCGGAATGAGGGTGATCCCATAGCCGGCCTGAAGCAGTGCGAGATTCATGAGGAGCCGCGCCGTGCGCCCGTTACCATCGACAAAAGGGTGGATATCGACCAACCCCGCGTGAACCTTGGCGGCAAAGGCGACGGGATGATTTTTTTTTCTGAGAGCCGGTAGACGCGTGATAAATTCCTTCATGAGTGCTGGCACTTTTCCGGGCGATGGAGGCACGTAGTTCGTGCCAGAGATCACCACCGGCACCATACGGAACTTTCCCGCGGTCGCCTCGTCGATCCGGTAGAAGAAAAGGCGATGGATGTGCTGGACATCCTTCTCGGAGAAGGTTTTCTTTTGAGCGAGTTCGTAGACGAGATCAAAAGCCTCGCTGTGCCCCGAGGCTTCGTAATGATCCCTGAGCGGCTTACCTGCGATGGTCAGGCCGTCTTCGAGAACCACCTTGGTTTCTGTTTCCGTGAGGGTATTTCCTTCGATCGCGTTGCTCGAATAGGTCAGCCCGATGCGGTAATACTCTTTGATTTGCCTAAGGAGGGATTGATCGACCGGTCTGAGCGCGTGAATCTGTCGGTTCAGTTCGTCAATCTGGTCGGCTTTGTTTTCATAGTTCATACCGTAGTCTCCCAAAATTCCCGCACCTCACGCAAGATGCTCGTCGAGACCAGCGTGCGCGCGTTGCCGCGATGCCAGTCTTGCGGCATCACTCGCGCATAGCCGGGTGTGAGGAAGCGGTCGTCGATCAGCACGATCAGGCCGCGGTCGATCTCGGTGCGGATCACGCGCCCGGCGGCTTGCACGGCCTTTGCCATGGCCGGAAAAGTGTAGGCGAAGTCGAAACCGTTACCGTAGATTTTGTCGTAGTACTTGCGCTTCTCTTCTTGCTCGAGGTCGAACACCGGCAGCGGGGGCCCGACGATGAAAGCGCCGATCAGGGTGTCGCCCGGATAGTCGATGCCTTCGGAGAACACTCCGCCTTGCACCGCGAACACGAGCGTGGGGCGCGCTTGCGAGCGCAGCTCGTTGAGTATCTCTTCGACTTGGGCGGTCCGCATGCTGCGCTCTTGGCGAAGGACCGCGAAGCCGACGGGAGGAGTAAAGGCCTCGAGCACTTTTTCCATAAAAGCAAAGCTCGGGAAAAAAACGAAGTAGTTGCCGGGCCGGAGGGCCGAGACTCGGGCGACGATTTCCGCGATGCGCGGGGTGCTGCGATCGCGTTGCGAGTAGCGAGTCGAAACCTGGGGGATGATCAGCAGCTTGCGCCGGACCGGGTCAAAGGGGGAGGCGAATTCTTCGGTCGTGATTTCGGAGGGAGTGAGCCCCGAGAGGCGCGCGTAGTAGTCGAACGGCTTCAACGTCGCCGAGAAGGCGACGACCTGTTGGTAGTCATCATAGCAGGGCTTGAGCATCGCGGAGGCATCGCAGCAGGTGATGCGCACGGTGCCGCCCGTGGAGTGAGGCTGATAGGTGGTGAAAAATTCCTGAGTCGCGGGGTTTGACACATATTCGAGCGCGGCGGTGAACTCTGACCAGTAGAAGCTGAGCCGTAGGACGACGTCTTTTGGCGCGATCTCGACATCCGACTCCAAGTAGCGCGAGAGGAACGCGCGAATGCGGGAGTCCTGCTCGAGAAACGGGGAGGCCGGCGGCTGGATGCGCACGGCGGAATCGCGCGGCCCTTGCGGGGGGCGGCAGTCGAGGAGCACTTGAATGCTCGAATCGAGCAGCTCTTCGGCATCGCCACGAAACCGCGGAGGGAGTGCGCGCACTCCCTCGCGCATGCTTTCGAGCGTGACGCTGGAGAGTTCGGGCGAGTACATGTCCATTGCGCGACCGGGGAGGTTGTGCGCTTCATCGATGATGAGGCTCGGTTTGCCCTCTTGTCCAAGCGCGCTACGGCTGAGGCGGCCGAGGGCGCTCCGAGGCGCGAACACGTAGTTGTAGTCGCAGATCAGCGTATCCGCCTGCGGGGCCGCCTCGAGCTGAAGCTCGAAGGGGCAGACCTCGTACTGTTCGCCAAGCGCCCGAAAGGTCTTGGCCGTGAGTTTGCGCTTTTTCTCGAGCTTTTCGATCAGGCCGTGCTCGGCGACTTTGTCGTAGTAGTTGCGCGCGTACTCGCAGTACTCAGGGTTGCAGAGTGGCTCGGCCTTGAAGCAGATCTTGGCCTTCGCGGTGAGGGTCAAAGATTTCACGGATGAGCCGCACTTCTTGAATCGGTCGATGGCATCTTCCGCCACGGCATGCTGGCTGTTTTTCGGCGTGAGGTAGACCACGCGCTGCCCGCGCGAGAGCGCCTCTTTCAGCACGGGGTAGAGCACGCCCGCCGTTTTTCCGAGGCCCGTGGGGGCCTGGACCATCAGCGGGCGCCCTTCGGCGATATTTTTTTCGACGAGGGCGATCAATTCCTTTTGTCCCGGGCGCGGCCGTTCGAAGGGAAAAACGAAGCTCGTTGCGAGCCTTCGGCGGCGCTCGGCCCGTTTCTCGGCGATCCGCGCCTCGGCGACGAGCTCATCCAGGCGCAGCTCGAGCCACCGCTCGTAGCTTGCTCGATCGAGGCTCACTGTTTCGTTCAGGCTCTGGGCGTTGCGGGACGACACGAGATGAAAAGAGAGGTCGGGCTCCTTCTCCGTTTGTAGCCAATGAAAGTAGCCGTACGTGCGCAGTTGAAGCGAGTACGGATGTTCGGCGGTCAGGCGAGCGAGCAGCTCTTTCGGGTTGAAGCTCGTCTTGATCTCTTCAATATGCGTCGGATCTCCGTGAAAAACCCCGTCCATTCGGCCGCGCACTTCAAAAACATAGCCCGCGCGTTCGAATTCATGGCGAACCGAGACTTCCGCTTCGTACTCTTCATGTGCCTCTTTGCGCGAAGCCTGCACGCGTTGATGAATTTCGATTCCGTCTTCGCGGGCGCTTCCCAGTCCGGAATGAGCATCGAGATGGCCTGTGCGCGGCACGGGAAGCGCGAATTCCCCGACGGAGAGTGAAATGAGCTTCCGGTCGTTCATGAGTGAAGGCCTTCAAACAAGGAGAGATTCACGGGGGGGAGGCGCGCATAGGCCGTTTCTTCGAGGGCGGTGATCGGGTGCACGTCGAGCCCGCGTTTGCGAAGATGGCGAATGAGGGCGCCGTTCTCTCGGTGCATGACAAACACCTGGCGCGCGCCGCTTTCGTCGATGGTTCGATTTAGGTCGTCCCAGTCGGCGTGATCGGAGAGTACGAAGCCCCGGTCGTAGCCGTCGCCTCCGCGATAGGGGTTGGCCTTCGTCTGGCCGTGCATCCAGCCCGAGGCGAAGGCGGTGCGAGGGGCGTTGAGTTTCTCGCGCCAAGCTCCCTGAAGAATCGACGGAGGCGCGAGAATCAAATCACCGGTGAGCTCTTCGCCGAAGAGGCTGTCGGCACCCCAGGGCTCGGACGGCAGCACCCGCGTCGGCGCGAGCACGCGACCTTCGGCGCGGTAGCACTCCGTGAGGTCGTGAATGCTCTCATGAATCCAGATCGGGCGTGTGGCCCAGGGCGCGAGCTCGGCGAGAATTCGCTGCGATTTGCCGAGCGAGTAGCCGAAGAGCAGGCTGTTCTTTCCTTCGGCGGCGTTGCCTTGCCACCATTCGAAGAAGTCTCTTCCGTGCTCGGCTGATTTCGACCAGCGGTACTTCGGGGTTCCGAAGGTCGCTTCGGTGATAAACGTGTCGCAGCGGACGGACTCGAACGGCTCGCAGCTCGGATCGGGATCGCGTTTGTAGTCGCCCGAGGCGACCCAGACCTCGCCGCCCACTTCGACCCGCACCTGCGCTGAACCGAGGATGTGCCCGGCCGGATGGAAGCTTACGGTCGCGCCACCGAAACGAATGGGTTCACCGAACGACGCGCCCTGAACCTCGATCTTTTTCCCGAGGCGACAGCGCAAAATTCCCACCGAGCTTTGAGCGCAGAAATATTTCTTCGAGCCACGCCGGGCGTGGTCGCTATGCCCGTGCGTGACGAGGGCGGTGCTCACGGCTCGATGCGGGTCGATGTAGAAATCGCCGGCCGGGCAGTAGAGGCCGGAGGGTGTCCAGGTGAGCAGCGGCTGCGCCATGGAGGGACGTTAGCTCGGATGGAAAAATTGAGCTACTGCCCCGGGTTGGGGCCCGGTTTCCGTCAAGGCCGCGCCTTCTCCCGGAAGGAGATGAAACATCAACTTCCCAGTGAATTAGGGCTCGTTCCGAGTGCGGAAGTTGATGTTTCATCTCCTTTCGCTCGGCCCCTCAGATTGGGATGGATTCCCGGCTCCTCCCCTGGCAGCGTTTTGAGCATGGCTCTTGTCGTCCAGAAGTACGGAGGGACGTCCGTCGGTACTCCGGAAAAGATTCTCGCCGTGGCCCGGCGCATTGCCCAAGCTCATCGCGAGGGGACGCAGCTCGTCGTCGTGGTCTCGGCCATGGGACACACGACGGATGAGCTGATTTCTCTGGCCGGGCAGGTTTCCAAGGCTCCGCCGCGGCGCGAGATGGATATGCTCCTCTCGACCGGCGAGCGCATTTCGATGGCCCTGCTCAGCATGGCCCTCAGTGACCTGGGAGTGAAGGCGATTTCGTTGACCGGCTCGCAGTCGGGCATCATCACCGACACGAGCCATCGGCGCGCCCGCATTCTGCGCATCTTGGGTGATCGCTTACGCGAAGGCTTAGCTCAGGGCCATGTGGTCATTGTGGCGGGGTTTCAGGGGGTCAGCGAGGCGAAGGAGATCACAACCCTGGGGAGAGGCGGTTCGGATACGACCGCCGTGGCGCTCGCCGCCACCCTGAAGGCCGAGCGCTGCGAAATTTACACGGATGTCGACGGCGTCTATTCGGCTGACCCCCGGGTGGTTCCGGATGCGCGCCTCTGGAAAGAAATCAGACATGACCATATGGTGGAGTTGGCAGCTCGGGGTGCCGGGATTCTGCACCTTCGCAGTGTGCAGCTCGCCGCGCGGTTTCGGGTGCCGCTCTGGGTTTTGAACAGTGCTAAAGGAGGCCTTTTGGGGACACAGGTGGTGGAAAAAACTCAGGTGCAGGCGGGAATGGAGCAGCCTCAGGTGGTGGGCGTGACCTGCGACTTGGATCGAGTGCTGGTGCAAGTGGTTTGCGCGCGCCCGACCGCGATCGCCGCGCTCTGGGATCGGGCTCGGGAGGGGCAGCTTCCGCTTTACGCCCCCTTGTTTAGCGGTACGGAAGTGCTCTTTTTCTGCGAAAAAGAAATGGCTCTGGAGTGGAAGGCCATTTTGGACAAGCTGACGATCGATGGCTTCTTGCAAGAGTACCGAATCGATGACTCGTATGTTCCCCTCGCCGTGGTCGGAGACCGCCTCACGCAGGACGGTTCGGCCCTCTCCGAGATTTACGACGTTCTAGCCAAAGAGCATGTCGAGGCGAGGGCGGGCTTTGCCTCGCCCCTGGCGTTGACCTTTGTCGTACCCGCGCACCGGGCGAAAGACGTCGTTCGTGCCCTACATGCTCGGTTTCAATCACGGATGGATCCTGTTACGGAGAAAAGAACATGAGTCGAAAAGCTTCTACTGCTCGAGGGACACGCAAAGGGTCAGTGATCGTGGTGGGGGATGGCTGGGCCGCGCTCGCTTGTCTCGCCTTGCTTTCCCGCAGCCGGGACGAGGGGGAGACGCTGGTTTGGGTGACTGGTTCACGCGCCCGAATTGTCCCGGTGCTTCCCGGCCTCGATGCCACGGCCGGCGCCCGCGCTTGGCAATACCTGGTCGGTCTTTTCGGAATCGAAGCCGGCCAGCTCGTCAGCGGGAATTTTCTTCGCGAGTTTCGAAACAAGGCGTTTCGCCATCCTCTTTGGATCAAGGCGCCGACGCCCGAGGCACGTCGCGATGTGCGGGAGAGCGAGCTGTGGGATTCAGAGGCCAACCTGTGCTCGGATTTCGAGGCGCGCTTCACCGCTTTGACGCTTTCTGAAATCGAAGAGACTCTGCGCGCAGCCGTGGCTGCGCTTCCCGCCATTGAGCGAATCGACGGCGACACCTTGGCCGCGCTCTCATTGGAAGAGGGCGTTCTCCATTCTGTTCGCTTGAATTCGGGGCGAGAGCTGCCGTGCTCAACCCTCTACTATGCCGATGGTTGGTCGGATCTCGGCAGCGTAAGCGGCATGCCGAAGCCTGTTCCGTTCAATCGCCATCGCGAGCCGGTGGGTCTTCTGCAATTGCAGCTCAAGCACCATGCGCCGCTCGGGCAGGCTCCGGTTCAGGAGGGGTTTTTCGGCCCGATTCAGCGTGAAGCGGGCGAGGAGTTTCAGCGCCAGGTGTGGGGACATTTTTCGAGCGACGGGCGGCGGAGTCATTGGTCCGTCGCGCTTGGCGCGAAGGAGATCGAAGACAATCATGAGATCGCGAAGAAAATTCGTCGCATGAAGCAGGCGCTCGACAAAATGTTTGTCGGCCCCGAATGGTTACCTGAAGGTGTGACGGAGTTCTGCGCGACCCTCGAAGACGAACAGGTACGGTTCGAAGAGAACGTTCTTTTTGATCGCGGCAGGGAAGTGCGTAAAGCGCAGACGCTTCCGGCGATCGACGGCGCATTTTTTCTCACCGACGGTTACGGGCCGGCTGCGGCATTTGAACAGGCTTTCGGGGAGCTGGCGCCGCAGATCGATCTCTCGGGCCCGCTTACGGCCGAGTGGGAGAGCGCGGCCGAGCGTCAGGAAGATCTCGCGTCCGCTCAGTTCTGAGTTCGGCGCGAGTCGAGCCCCGGCGGTCGGTAGGCCAAGGAATAGTAGTGAATGCGTTGTGCGCCCGCAGCCTGAAGGGCGGCTCCGGCGGCTCGAAGCGTTCTCCCCGTGGTGCGGAGGTCGTCGACCAGAACGCAGGTGGGATGCGCGAGCGGCCTGAGGAGTGAGAAGGCGAGTGCCGATGCGTATCGAGCTTCCCGCCCCAGCTCTTTCGTCTGAGCGCGGTCGGTTCTTTGGGGGGCGGAAAGGATTTCTTGAATTTGCACTCCGCTCTTTTGTCGAAGGGCGAGGGCGACTTCGAGCGCGGGATTGCGGCCTAACTGCCACGACCGGCTCACGGTCTGACCGATTGGAATCAGGACTGCGGGCTCCCCGGGCCGGAGGTTCGGGAAGTGGAGGATATCTGGACGGAGGAGGCGCCGCGCGAGTCGGGGATTTGCATGGTTTTTCCAGGCCCGGAGCACGAAATAGCTTTGCCCGATGGCCAGGTAGGCGGAGGTCACGGATGCAACCATTGGCCAGGCTTTCCAGGGGTTGGCGCAGGGGTTCCCGGTGCAGTCGAGCTCGCCGCAGGAGGGGCAGAGCCGCGGGCAAGGCAGCAGGCTCGAATCGCATTCCGGACAAAGCGGAGAGCCTTCTCCGGGGCAGGCGCAGCAGGATGAAAAGAGGGGATGCATCAGCGTGGGCTGTAGCAAGGGCCGTGCGCACCGAGTGCCGAGGTTGCAGGGCGCAATCTTTCATGCCATGATTGAATGGCATGAAGCCTGCCATAAGAAAAACACGTCTTGAAAAGAAGGAGCGTCCCGCTCGTATCCGTAATTTTCACCTTCCGTTACCGGCCGACCTCTATCAGGAGCTGTCCGCGGCGGCTCAGGGGGAAGGAGAGCCGACGACAGTTTTGGCTCGGCGAGCGATCCGATTTTTCCTTGAGCTTCGCCGTAAGCGAGAGGTGGGACGCCAGGTGCGGGAGTTCGCGTTGAAGTATGCGGGCACCGACGTGGATTTCGATTCGGAGTGGGAGGAGGAAGGTCTCCGGGTTTGGGCCGCAGCGGAAGGCAAGACGGGCGGAGAGCGCGATCGATGAGGCGTGGCGAAGTTTGGTGGGCTCGGTTGGAGCCGAGATCCGGTTCTGAACAGCGAGGTCGGCGTCCCGTCTTAGTGATGTCGCATGACGATCTTAACGCGGTCGACGCCTGGCGAAGTATCATTGTCCTGCCGTTGTCGACCTCGTTTCGGCAATCCGCTCGAACGCCTTTGGTCGTCACGGTTCCGAGGGGGGTCGCAGGGATCGAGTCGGAGAGCTCGGTCCTCGCTCACCAGGTCACCGTGCTGGACCGATCGAAGCTCGAGCGTCGAGTCGGCGCTCTGCCGAAAAACCTGATGCGGGAAGTGGAACGGGCGCTGAGCACGGCCCTTGGAATGGTTTAGCCCCTAGCTCGAGAGCACGCGCGAGATCTGAAGCAGGTCCGTAGGAATGAGTTTAGAACGCCCGGCCAGTTTCTGAAAAGGCACGAGGGTCACGCCCCCGCTCTGGACTCCCACCATCGCGTTTGATTTTCCGTTGAGGAGGAACGCCACGGCGGAGGCTCCGAGCACGCTGCCGAGCAGTCGATCGTGGGCCGTGGGCGAGCCGCCCCGCTGGGTGTGGCCCAGGATGCAGACCTTGGGGCTGTAGCCTCTCTCGTCGAGCTGGTCGGCGATTTTCTGTGAAAGACCCGGCGTGCTTCCTTCGCTGACTACGATGATGCTGGAAGATTTTCCGCGCTTGATCCCGCGATCGATGGTGGCGCAGATCGACTGAATCGACTGCTTTTCTTCGGGGATGACGACGGTCTCGGCGCCGCCGCCGATGCCCGTCAGCAGGCCGATGAAACCTGAGCTCCGACCCATGACTTCGACCAGAAAGATGCGATCGTGGGAGCTGGCGGTGTCGCGGATGCGATCGATGGCATCGAGGGCCGTGTTGACCGCGGTGTCGAAGCCGATCGTATCGTCGCTTCCGAAGATGTCATTGTCGATCGTTCCGGGCACTCCAATGCAGGGGTAGCGAGTCTCGTTTTGAAGCAGGTGCGCCCCCCTGAATGAGCCGTCGCCTCCGATGACGACGAGGGTTTCGATTCCTTTTCTCCTGAGAATATTGGCGGCCTCTTTTCTTGCGCTTTTTTTGTGGAAATCAGGGCATCGGGCCGTCTTCAGCAGAGTGCCGCCCCTTTGAATGATGTTGGCCACGCTCGAAGCCTCGAGGCGTTCGATCCGCCCCTCGAGCAAGCCTTGGTAGCCTCTGAAAACGCCATTGACTTCAAGGCCTTGAGCCAGGCCGTATCGCACCACCGCGCGAATGGCGGCGTTCATGCCGGGGGCGTCGCCTCCACTCGTCAGCACGGCAATGGAACGGTATTTTTTGCGCACCGGGAGGTTCGGGATTCTCAGCATATACGTTCTAGTGTCGCGACCTCGGGGGAGCATGTCAAAGGGGTCGTGCGATGATGAAGAAACTCCGAACGACGATGAGTGGGTGGGCTGTGGTGGTTTGGGCCGTATCGGGTGTCCCGGCGGTTCAAGCTGGGGAGCTGCCGAGTTCGGGCGAATTTCGTCGGATGGTCCGCTCGGCGGTGGTCGAGGCGGGGCGTGACCCTTCTCGGATCAGCTACGCGGCGGCTGTGGTAGAAGCGCGTTCGGGGCGGGTTTTGTGGTCGGAAGGGGTTCGTCAGGACGAGAACGTCTATCCCGCGTCGATGATCAAGGCGGTGGTCGCGTTTGCGGTGTTGCGCAAGGTGGATCGGGGTGAAGTCAGGCTGGAGCAGGAAGTGACGATCTCACAATCGAACGCGGACGCGGAGTGCGCATTGGGCTGCGCCCGTTACGGCTTTGGCAGGTCGATTCTTGTTTCCACCCTGCTGAACGACATGATCGTTCATTCAAATAACATCGCGACGAACCAGCTGATTGATCTGGTCGGCAAGCCGTTCATCAATCGAACCGCCATGGCGGTGGACGCTCGCGGAATTCAAGTACTGCGGAAGGTTTATGTCCAGGTCAATCCTGAGCCTGAGCTCACGGTGCGGAATCAGGGAAACGCCGCCGCGTTCGTCGCGTTCTACCGAGAAGTGGTTTCTAACTCGCGGGAGCTGCTGACGGCGTCAAGCCGCGAAAAGCTGCTCGATCTTCTTGCTCGTTGCCATTCCCGCAATCGCTTGAACGCGCTTCTTCCTCGCGCAGTGACGTTTTTCCATAAAACCGGCTCGACCAGTGATTCCTCGAGCGACGCGGGCTTCTACTGGCTCGACCCTGAGCACGTCGTGATTATCGCGGGAATGCACGACTTCCATGACTACGCGCCTTTACGTCAAGTGGGCCGCGCGGTGTTTGACCGGCTGGGTGACTGACCGCGTATTTTGAAAGATCATTGCAAGATACCGGGTCAGCCGTTAATATGAAATCATGGCGCATACCCGTGATCGTAGCGTGGGGGCCTTGCTATCCAAGCTCCTTGCTTTCAGTCCCATCGTCGGGATTTTCGGCCACCGCCAGGTCGGCAAGACCACGCTCGCGTCGAGGCTTTCCCCGTCTTACTGGACCCTCGACGATCGCGAGACCCGTCGCGCCATTGCCAAAGACCCCAAGGCGTTCCTTTTGCGCAAAGGTCAGAGACCGCCCGTTATTATCGATGAATGCCAGTACGAGCCCGATCTTTTTCCCGCCCTCAAGGAGCATGTGCGCACCCGCAAGCGCCCTGGGCAATTCGTGCTCACGGGCTCGGTGCGTTTCACCAGTCGTAAAGCGATTCGGGAGTCTCTAGCCGGGCGGATTAGCCCTCTGGAACTTTACCCCCTTATTCTCTCGGAGCTCGAGGGCGTCGAGCTGCCCGATACGGTGCCGACGTTGATGGCGCTGGCATCGTTTACCTCATCGACGGTTGATGGCCTCAAGCGCGGTGTCTTATTGAAGAAAACCCAGCAAGTCATGGAGAAATACCTGACCCATGGCGGCTTGCCGGGCATTTGCTTCGTCAGGGAGGAGCGATTGCGGCGTGAGCTCCTTTCCGCGCTGCACGCGCTTATTCTCGATCGTGATTTGCGCCTCATCGTGGAGACCAAGCTCTCCATGGATACGTTGATGCGCTGGCTACAGTGGATCGCGGCCAATGGTTGGAACGCTTACAGTGCCACCCAAGCGAGGAACGCCGTGGGCATCTCGTTTCCCACTCAGAAAAATCTTCTCTACGCTTTGGAGTCGATCTACCTCATTCGGAGGATTCCCATAAAAGGTCGCTCTGGGGTCATCCTGCTTTTGGAAGATCAGTACGAGGAGGTGGCGCTCTCCCGTGGGGCCTACGACCGCAAGGAGCAGCTGCTCTCTTGTTTTTTTCGCAATGCGCGGGCGCAGTTTCATTATCGCATGGGGGAAAGAGTGGAATTCGAGTCTTATTGGACCCAGTCAGGCGCGCGGGTGCCCTTGGTGGTGCGGGGGGCTCAGGGAGCCGCTCTTGGTTTCATCGCGGTAGCCGGTGCGAAACCCACATTATCCCAAACACGCGCGGCCGATAGCTTTCTGCGCCACGAACCCCAGGGCAAGGTGGTGTTTCTTTCTGGCGAGCCCATGAAGGCCGCAGTACTGGACCCGCGGGTTTTGCATTGTGCCGCAGCGGCGTTGCTGTAGCGGGATCCCTCAAACCAACTCATGGCCCGGCAGCGCTAACCCTCGTTGTGGTACGGATGCCCACGCACGACGCTAAAAGCGCGGTAAAGCTGTTCGAGGAGCACGACCCGCGCCAGTTCGTGCGGAAGCGTCTGCGGCCCGAGGCTCAGAACTTCGTGCGCCTGTGCTCGGACTTCGGGACTCCAGCCGAGGCTGCTGCCGACGGCGACGACCACGTCCGAGCCGCTTGATTCCCAGTCGCGCACTCGCTGCGCCCATTCTTGAGTCTTCAGGGAGCGTCCCGTTTCATCGAGCAAAACCAGGTGCGCTGCCTTTGTTTTTTCAAGGAGGAGTTTGCCCTCGACGGTCTGGATTCTCAGGCGTGTTGAATCGCTTTTATCTGGAACGGAGGTTGGTTTGAGTTCGATTTCTTGGGCAGAGACCCAGGGCTGCAGGCGCTTCAGATACTCGTCGGCCGCCGCCCGATAGCCGGGGAATTTGAGGCGCCCAAAGGCGAGGACCTTGAGTTTCACGGTGCGAGCTTAGTTGAGCTGAGAAGCGCCCGAACCATAGAATTCCGGCGGAATTTTGATTCGGGGAGCGTCGGCCCACAGGCTCTCGAGGTCGTAGTATTCGCGGAGCGCATCGAGAAATACGTGAACGACGTAATCGCCGAAATCGAGGAGAATCCAGCGCCCCTCGCTCTCGCCCTCGCTCGAAACGAGCACGGCGCCGGCGGCTTCCAGCTCGGTGACCACGCTACTGGCGATGGCCTGCACCTGGCGATCAGATGTGCCTGAGCAGATGATGAAAAAATCGGTGAATCCTGAGATCTCAGTGAGGTCGAGGATCTTCAGTCGTTCAGCCTTTTTGTCGATCGCGGCCCTGGCGCAGAGGAGTGCGCGATTCAGTGTCTGATGGTCTGCTTCTGGAGTCATGAGCTGGGTTTCCGTTCCTGAGACTTGCATAGCACGGGCCATACCCTAAAAGAGGCGCCGCTTCAATTCGGCCTCAACTTGGGGGTGTAAGGTTGCGGAGGGGGGCACGCCGTGCTTCACGATCGCCTCCCGGATCTCCGAGCTGGAGAGGTTTCGTGCGGGAGTGGGGCAGACCCGGAGCATCCGAGCGCCGCCGTAACCGATCGGGCTTCCTTGAATCCACCATTCGCGGTCCGTGTGCCTGCGGAGGAGGCCAGAGGCCTCCCAGTCACGTAAAACGGCCTCGGCGGAGAGAAGGCTGTCGGGTTTTCTCTCCAGGACGATCCAATGAGCCACCCTCAGTACGTCTGGAAACCGGCTCCAATGAGGGAGATTTCGAAGTTGATCGATGCCGATGACCATCCCGACCTCTCTTTCTCCGCTTTGGAGCGCGAGAAGGGAATCGTAGGAGTACTGGGCTTCGCCCGGGTGGGTGCGGGCGCGTTCCAGTTCGAGAGTGCTGATCGAGACCCGCTCCCAGAGGGAGGGGTCTTCAGCGGAGAAGGGGAACGGGCGCTCCGCCCCGAGTCCAAGCTTGACGAGTTCGAGGCGCTGTTCCGCCGAAAGGCGGGCGTTCTTCTGAGGCGCTTTTCCGGCGGGGAGGATGACGACGCGTCCGACTCCCGGGTTTTGAAAAAGGCCGAGCACTCCTTCGCGGTGACCGAGGTGAGGGGGGTCGAAGCTTCCGCCAAAAACAGCTGTGATGTTCTCCCAGCGTACCGTCACGAGAAGTGGGTCCTCGCTACTTCGTTTTGCGAAGCGTGATGTCATCGGGCATCAGGATAGCTCCGATGCCCGCGGCAGGCTGCCCCGATTGCCCGGCGAGAAACGCCTCAGGACCTGAATGGATTTGATTTGCGCGATTTTGGCGATCGTCGCGCACTCGACGAGCCAGCTCAAACTGGAGCGCCTCGACGCCGGTCCCGGTGGCAGCGGAGAGAATCCACGGTTCTTCTTTTTCTGGCGGTCGACCACGAACCGCGCTGATGCGCTCTCTCAGGGCTTGGGTGACCTGGTTCAAAACCGCCGCATCCGCCGCGAGCAGGTCCACCTTGTTGAAGACCACCAGCTCAGGCTTGAGAAGCAGGTCGGGGCTGAAAAGCCCGAGTTCCTTCCGGATCGCTTCATAACGCGCGACGCAGGTTTCGATCGCGGGTGTGAGGCTGTCTTCGATGTCGGGTCGAGTCGCGTCCTCTAGAACTTGGGCCCCATCGATCATGTGGACGAAAACCGAGGTGCGCTCGATGTGGCGGAGAAATTTATGGCCGAGCCCGAGTCCGCTGTGCGCGCCTTCAATGAGTCCGGGAATATCGGCGACGACGAAGCTCGTGTAGTCTGGCATCGCGACCACGCCGAGGTTCGGGACGAGAGTCGTGAACGGATAGTCGGCGATCTTCGGGCGCGCGGCGCTCATCCGGGAGATCAGCGTCGATTTGCCCGCATTGGGGAAGCCGATCAGCGCCACATCAGCGAGAAGCTTGAGCTCTAGCTTGAGGGTGAGGCTCTTGCCTGGCTCTCCTGGTTGGGCAAATTTGGGGGCTTGGTGGGTTGAGGTGGCGAAATGGGCATTCCCTTTACCGCCGCGCCCGCCCTTGCAGGCCAGCCAGCGTTCACCGTCTTGCATGAACTCGATCAATACTTCGCCGGACTCCGCCTCATGGAGGACGGTTCCCACCGGAACTCGAATGATGACGTCTTCGCCGTCGCGGCCGGCCTTGTTGGTGCTCGAGCCATGATCGCCGGGAGGGGCCTTATAGACGCGCCTGTAGCGAAAATCTTGAAGGGTGCCGAGCTGGACCGAAGCGACGAAGATGACGTCGCCCCCACGGCCGCCGTCGCCCCCGTCCGGTCCCCCTCGGGGCTCAAAGGTTTCGCGGCGAAAGCTCACCGAGCCCGGGCCACCGTGTCCGGCATTGATTTCAATCTGAGCTTCGTCAATAAAACGCATTGCGTTAAAACCGCCTTAAAAAAAACTCGCGACTCCATCTGCCGTTGGGCAGGAATCGCGAGTGGAAAGACTGACGCAGAGGAAGGAGCGGAGACTCAGGCGGCCGGATAGACCGATACTTGTTTCCGCTTCTTGTCGAAGCGCTCGAATTTCACAACTCCGGGGATCATGGCGTAGATGGTGAAATCTCTGCCTAAGCCGACGTTGCGTCCTGCATGAAATTTGGTGCCGCACTGACGAATGAGAATCGCACCCGCCTTTACCAGTTCGCCGCCGAAGCGCTTGACACCGCGCATCTTTGGGTTGCTGTCACGACCGTTTCTGGAACTACCACCGGCTTTCTTATGTGCCATGGTTCGTTTGCCTCTCTCTCGCTCGAGTGGAGCGAATTAGGTTATTCAGCTTTTTTCTTAGGCTGAGCAGGGGTTTTCTTTGCTGTGGTTTTCTCTGCTGCGGTTTTATTAGAGGCCGGGGCCTGAGCTTCGGATGAAACCGGGGCTTTGGCCAATTTCTTTTCACCGGTTCCCGCAGCGGCGGCAGCGAGACGCTTGCGTGAGCCAAGGGTTTTCGGTGTCATCGGCAGGCCCTTCGGAGCCAGGTCCGTGATGAATTTCGCGAGCTTCGTCTTTTTATCTTCAGTCGACAGCGTCGCGGATTCCCCGGCGCCATTCGTCAGGCTCGTGATGATGAGCTGCGTTTGAAACTGGCGATGCCCTTGGGTGCGGCGATATTGCTTGCGGCGCTTCATCTTGATGATAGTCACCTTTTCGCCACGGCCTTGGCCGACGACTTCGGCTTCCACCTTGGCTCCTGCCAGGTAGGGTTTGCCCAACCAGATCTGAGAGCTCTCCGTGCCCGGCTTGGCCACGAGAAGGATTTTGTCGAAATGAACCGCTCCGCCGATGCCGTCTTCGATCTTTTCGATCTCAACAAAATCACCCGCTTGAACGCGATACTGCTTACCACCGGTCTCAATCACTGCGTACATAGGGCACGGTAATTGCCCGAAAAAGGGGGGGGAGTCAATGGGACTTTACGGTAGGATAAGAATGGAGCACGTATAATGAGCATGAGGCGAGATGTTTCCACCAAGGCGCTGATCCCTATCCAGCAGTACCTCAGGGAGGTGGAGGGCGTTTCACCGGAAAAACTGTACGAGGGCTTGGCGTTTACTTACGAGGAAGCCCAAGACCCGTCTCGTTTCATTAGCTGGGATCTGTTTGCGGCGATCATGAAGCGGAATTCGGAGCTGATTGCTCCGGGCAGGGATCTCCTGTCGGTCGGTCATTATGGTCCCAAAGGCTCCGCAAAAGGGGATCGTGAGCCGCTTAAAAAAGCCCTCAAGACTCTCGGAAGTTTCTTCGCTAGCAGCAAAGTTTTGTATCGACTGGTCGTTAAGGTGCTGGTCCCCATGTATTTTCCGGCGGTCAGGGTCGAGTACGAGGAGCTGGGCCCGCTAAAAATTCGCCTGACCTTCGAAATTCCCGCTGAATACAAATCCTGCCCGGAGTTTTTCCAGGTCTGGACCGGTAATCTGGTGGCTACTCCGGCGGTCTTGGGGCAGCCGGACGCTCTCGTTCAGTCAGACATCGCCAGCCATCGGGCGGTCTACACCGTCACGATTCCGCCTTCCCAGACTATTCTGACGAGGTTGTCCCGCGCCTGGAGGGTCCTCTTCTTCGCCCGTGGATTTTATAAAATTATCGAAATTCAACAGGAGCAGGTCAAGAGTCATTACGAGGAGCTCCTTCAGCTTCAGAAATCTCTTTTGGAAAACGAGATCAAACTCAAACTCTCGTCGCAGATGGCGCATCTTTCCAAGATGTCGGCGTTGGGTGAGATGGCGGGAGGGGTGGCTCACGAGGTGAATAATCCGCTGGCGACGATCCTGATGGCGGCCGAATCGATGCTGCTTCAACTCCAAAGCCCGGATTTGATCAACAGGGAGAAGATGGAATCGCAGCTGAACGTGATCAGCCGAATGGTGAAGCGCACGGCGGCGATCGTTGATTCGCTGAGGTCCTTCTCGGGGGCGACCCGGGAGCAGCCTTTTGAGAGCGCCGGTTTGAATCAGATTCTCGAAAATGTGCTGACCCTCAATCGGGAAAAACTCAAGAACCTGGGAGTCGAGGTGCGTCAGGCCGGGTTCGATCAGCAGTTCCGGATCGAGTGCCGGATGGCGGAGATCTCGCAGGTGATCTTCAATCTCCTGAGCAACTCGCGGGATTTCATCGAGAAAAACGCTGAAAAATGGATCGAGTTGCGCCTGAATATGGATGCGACGGGAAATTTCGTGGAGCTTTCAGTGACCGATAGCGGATTTGGAATACCGGCCGATATTCGAGACAAGATCTTTCAGCCTTTTTTTACGACGAGAGCGCCGGGACAGGGAACGGGTCTCGGGCTAGCGGCGGCGAAGGGGATCATCGAGGCCCATCGGGGAACGATCCGCTTGGATCCCGCCGCTCGCAATACGCGTTTTGTCGTTTCCTTGCCTTTGTGGAATGACGTTTAATATTAGGTGGTTAATATGTATATTGTAAAGAGATGTAAATCTATGTAAATCCTTGTAAAGGTGGGTTCATGGATCAGATTTCCCTCAAAGACGCCTGTGATCTTCTCCGGGTATCGAGAGTCACCCTCAATGTTTATCGGCGAAAGTATGGCCTTACGCAGCTGCGGTGGGGGGGCAAGCTTCGCCTTTCCAAGACTGAGATCATTGAGAAGATCATTCTTCCTTTTTCGGGCGTGTCGAAGGATCAGTCTCTTACATTTCTTTCGGGCACCCAGATTACGGGCCTCCAGCCGCTTCTCGGCGTCTATGACTTGCGACGAATTCAGCGCATTGATGTGCATGGGGTGATGGCCCTGCTTTGTGCTATGAAGGCCCACCTGAAAGCATCGGACGCGAGCAGTGTGTCACTTCTTCTCGATGGTTCGCCGGTGTGCAGCTATCTGGATGCCCTTGGATTTTTCAGAGAAGTGGAGCGCGCTCATAGCGGACGGGTCTATTGCAATTACGCCGTGCTTCAAAAACGGCAACTCACTCACACGGCCGTGATCCTGCCTTTGCATTTGATCGGCTATAGGGGGGCCGAAAAAAAGATCCTCGATGATCTCTATGACCCACTTTTGAAACAGGGATTCTCCGAGAGTTATTGCGGTCACATCGGGTGGGTCATCGGTGAGCTTTGTGATAACGCGCATACTCATTCAGAGGGTCCGTGTTACCTGATGATTGAGGCACTGGAGTCAGAATCGACGGCCACGCGGTTTCTTTGTATTGCGGTGGGCGATATCGGAGTAGGAATCCCTGGCTCCCTCCGTAAGAACCCTCACTATGCTGCCATGGGCGACAAAGTATTATTGCCGATGGCGTTTCAATCAGAAGTCAGCCGAATGGAAGTGGAGCCAAAACGCGGCAAGGGCTTGAATGATGTCATCGGCATCAGCAAGGGGAATAGCTCTTGGCTGCGGGTGGATTGTGGCTCCTTGGGGGTGCGTTTCGATTTCGAAGGCGGTTTGAACAAGATGGAACTTGTGCAGCCAGCTGGGACGACGACGGGTACGCGCTTTTCGCTGGTGCTCATTGATGGCGAATTCAAAAAAATTTCGCGCGCGGACATGAATGATGTCATGCGCGATTTTCTGGAGAAAACATGACTTTAGTTGCAATGAATCAGTTTGGCAGGACTCTCACCGACCGCGAGTTTGGCAAGTCCGTCGCCGCGACCATCCTGAAAAATTATCCGTTTCCCGTGACACTTGATTTCAAAGGAGTGATTTCCTTAGGGTCTTCATGCGGCGATGAGATCATCAACGTCATCATTGGAAAGCAGGGGGCAAAACTGCGAGTGTTGAACGCTAATCAGGCAATCATGGCTTGTCTTGAAAAGGTCGCGTTGGATTCTAAAATCACCGTCAGCTTCGATTTGGATCCCTGAAGAAATGCCCCTGGAACCAAACCGACTTGTGGGCGATGTGCAGGTTTTTGTAGGCTTTTGAGAGATTGTGCACGGCGTTTGCCCACTTTATTTCCACCGCCCACTTTTTCTCGGAGATAAAGTCGACCTCGCCATTTTGTGAAGAGTAGTAACCCATCCGCTTGTAGCGACGAGAGAGCCATTCCGCCGCCAGCATTTCGGCCATTTGCTCTTCGTGGTCCGGCGTGGCCGATATTCCGGCCAAATCCAGGACGGCCCAGTAGACGATGGGGTCGGTAAAATAGAATTTCTTCTCCTTCTTGAAGCGAAACGTGTCTGTTTCGGGGTCATAGGCGTAGACCGTGCGCAGGGCAAACGCGTGCTCGAGAATGGAAATGTAATCTTGCACCGTGTGGTAGCTCATGAGCTGCGTCTTTTGTGCAAGCTTCTGTAGGCTGATCGAGCTGCCCATCGTTTTTACGAGCTGCACCAGCAGTTCCTTCATAAAAGCTTCTTGGCGGCCCAGCTTGATCACGTCTCCCATGATCCAGCGCTGATAAGTATGCAACGCATGCGTCGGAGTCATCGCCTTTGCTCCCGCCTCTGCCATCGCGGCCGGAAAGCCTCCCACGCGCATGTAGGCTCTGAGGCCTTCGAGCAGAGGCAGGGTCGGCCATCGCGCTTGAAGGCGCATCTCGCTCCACTCTTCAAAGGGCATGGGTAACAAAGACAACTCACCCGCGGTGGGTGACCAGCGCCCAGGCATGAGGTCGAGCCCTTGTCTGAGGTCGTAGCTGTTTGATCCGGTGAGAACCAGGCAAACGTCGGCGTCGGTGTCGACGATTTTTTTGATCGCTCGCCACCATTCTTTGACGAAGGTCACTTCATCTAAAAAAAAGTAGCGCGTGCCTTTTTGGCTTTTCAGCAGCTCGCTCAGGTCTCGATAGTCTTCAAGATCTTCGCAGGTGTAGAAAAAACAAGAATCACCCCGCTTGACGTGGTGCTGAAGAAGGAGCTTGAGCCAGGTCGACTTGCCGATCTGCCGTGGGCCTCGGATGAGGGTAACGCCCGGAGAAATTTGGGGCATGGGCAGCTTGCGCCGGAAGGGTGCCTGCTCTAAGGATCGAAAGTGCTTGTCGTTGAGTTCCCAATTCTTGGATTTCCAAAACATATCCATGGGTTAATTGTACTTCTCATTCTTGAGAAGTCAACTTCTCATTCTTGAGAAGTGAGGGAAGAGGGGCTACGGCCTTACCGTCAATGTCGAGGGCGGCCGCTTTGAGGTGGCGAATAGCAATTTCTCCGGGCTGGAAATCAAACGGGCTATCATTTTGCGAGCGAAGAAACCGTAGTGGTAGAGATCTTTCGTTTCGACACCGTGGCTCCACCGCTATTCTTCCCACCGATCATGCTCATAATCCCAATGTCGGTTGTCTTGTAAATTCAGCGTGAGCGTCAGACCCAGTATCTCCACTTCCCACTCGACTCCCGCGTGATCCCGTTTGCGAGTCCAGTTTAGGTGATGTCGAAAAAAGTTCCAGTTCGACCAGTGGGCGAGCTGCCACTCGAAGGTTTTAGTTTCAGAGATCGAGATAAATCCCGTTCGGTTGAACCCGGGAACAAAGGCGCCTTTGTCTTTCTGGCTTTTCTTGGCTGATCGCTTTTTGAGAGTTTTTTTAGCCATGGCCGGGAGTCCGCCCTGTGTGCACGCTTTCGGATTCATCGCGCTCATCGCAAAGATAGTTTACAATAAAAGCCTGATCCAGCGACTTATCATCAAGAACCATCACCATCTCCTCCGCACCGCAGGCCGTGCATACCGCCTCGTCGGCCCTGTGCCTTCCATGGCGCTATTATGGCGCAATTCACAAAATCACAACCGCTACTTTGCTGGCCCATAAAACACACTGTTACCGTCGCCGACGAGCAGCCGCTAGCGTTCCCTTGGAGGTAGTAGGTAGTGGTGCCGACGGAGGCAACTGTAAATGTTTTCTGCTGACTTGAGGCATTATATCCAGCTGCGGGCATTGAGTGGTAGTATTGGTTCGCAGTGCCAGCGGTGCTCATGAGTTCTACGTAAAAGACGCAGAAGACTTCTCGGAGAAGTGAACTCTTCGCGGCTCCAGTCACCCATCCCGAAGTGGACGGCAGCATCGGAGGAGCCTACGGTCTTACGATGGTATCCGTGTAGGTGACAGTGCATTTATAGATTCCGCAGGTCGTTGTGCAGGTGTTTGCGTCCCGCGCGAAAAATACGTAATACGCATAGGTCAGGTTGTCGACAGTGGGCGTCGTGATTGTCGCGTCGCTGAGGGTAAAGGAAGCGATTCGGTCTCGGTTGCAGAAAAAAATCGCTTGACTAAGTTTTCTCGGCTTCCATACGCTCTCGTCTGTTTCGGTCATTCAACTGGGTTCATGCAACGGGTTCCGATCGCTGGCAGTTTCTTCGGTTCGCTTCCTGGTGCGTCTGCTTTGCCGGGGGTGTTTTTTGCGAAGGATGCGTCGTGGGCTGTTTCGCGCTGTTTTAGGGTTTGTGACTGCGCTTCTGGTCGCGAGCGTGGTGGCTGCTCTTCCGGCGTACGCGACATCACGGCAGTGGAGCGTGGCTGCGGTCGACCAGCTTCTTGTTCAGCTTCAGAGTCATCCTTTTGTTTCGGCGACCGCGCCGCTTGCGAGGTTTTCGCTTTCACCTGGGGCGCCGCTCCAGGGCGATCGGGTTACGGTTTTTGTCGATGTTGAGGTCGGGTTTGAGGGCCCGCGGCCGGTGAGAGTGTTTGCCAGCGTCTCGATCGATGGTCGGTCGGTGCCCCTTCTTCATCCTTCCGAGAAGCTTTTCACCTTAGATGCGGGCACGTTCTTAGTGGTCGGTGAGCATCGCCTTGAGGCGCAATTTTTCTTAGAAAATCCTGCCGAGTCTGAGTTGATTCAATCCGCGTTAACCGCTTTGAATCGCGAGAGTCTCAGTCTTGGATCGGGGCCAGTTCGGGCTCAGCAGCGGGAGGAGCTGGAGCGGGCACTTCAGGATCTTCGGCGTCCCATTGGTACGGAGGAGTTTCGGTTTTTCATCGGTGCGAACACGAATCCCGGCTCGGGTTTTCCGAGAGTGGTTTCCGTGGAGCCGAATTTTGGCGCACGTGAGCAGGCGACTGAGGTGTTCATTCATGGGGTGAACTTCACGAGCGGTTCCCGGGTTTTTGTCGGCGGGACGGAAGCGTCGCAGGTTGACCTGGTTGATTCGGCGACCTTGAGGGCTCGAATTCCGGGGCTCGTGGACCGGGGGCCGCGAGAAGTCGAGGTCCGCGTGCCTCATTTAGGCGGAGAACTGAAGGCGCTTCTGCCCAATGGATTTTTCGTGACGGATGGCGGCGGGGGAAGTTCCGGGAATTTGCACCCGGTGGCTTTTGCGGGCCTACCCCAGGTGGGGAAGTACGTCGATGAGGCCGTTCAGCTCGACGGGAGTCTTTCGTACGACGATAATGGGGATCCTCTTCTTTTTCGTTGGTTCTTCTACTCGAAGCCCATGGGGTCGGCGCTTTCGGATGCTGCTATTCAAGCCGTTCCTGGTGATCATCGCCGAGCTGCTTTCGTGCCCGACGTCTCGGGGGTTTATGGCGTAGCCCTGGTGGTGAGTGACGGGGCGTTGGAGAGTGTGCCGTCGCTGACCACGGTTGCGACGAGTCGACAGGTGAAGATCGTGTTTGATCCGCCGAGTATGCTGTTCGATGCTCGGGTAACTGGGGGTGTGTCTTGGAATAGTCGATTGGTGATTCGCAATAACGCGGATACTGAGAGCCTGACTTTGACGGATGTCGTCGTGAGTGGGAACCTTTTGGGTGAAATTGTCTTTGGTGATGATAGTATGCCGGGTGGCCCAATGCAGGGGGCCCTTCCAACTTCGGGGACCGTTCTGGCACCTGGAGAGTCATGGGGGGTAGATGTTCGGTATTCCCCCAAGGTCGAATCAATAGGGACTGAGCAGGTCGTCAACGTCCATATTTTCGGCAGAAATAGTCACCTGACCGACTCTGTCTTTTCTGTGACGACGCGTGCGCATAAGTTGTTCCCTTTGCAGATCGTTCAGAGAGTTCCTCATGTCTCAGAACCGTATGTGCTTGCTGGCCCAGGAATCCTTGGTGGCGGCCGTCCTTCCTCCGTGATTCCGAACGCCCTGGATCAGGATGTAGCCCAGGAATTATGGTTGAAAAACCTTTCGTCCGAAGAGGTGACGATTCATGAATCTCCAGTCCTTGTGCCAATGGGAAATCTCAATTCCGGTCGTGATGGCATTCCTTGGTTGGATCCAGTGCCCCTTCCGCTGACGCTTGCTGCGGGAGCGGACTACCGACTGACGGTGCACGGCGCGACGAGTGGATCGCTATTTTCAGAGGCTCTTTTCCGGTGGGATATGCAGCTTTTGCCCTTTGATTTTCCTTTAGAGTTCGGGGTCCTTGGTTTTCGGGGTGGTTACCCGTCTATGGCGCCCTTCGCGTTTATGCCGACTCGTGTCGGTCAATCTGCGATTGGGTCTCATCATTTTGCTATTCCTTCCTCCTACGTTCTTTATGAGGGACTTTCGGTCACTTTAGTGGGACCGGGAGCCGACCAGTTCTCTCTTGTGGTCGACAATGTGGGAGGAGCCACTTTCCCCTTATGGTTTGGAATCCCGTCTATGCCCAATGGCACATTTCCGATTCCGACCGCCGATCCCAATTTTCGTGTGACGTTTCACCCAGATCGCGTTGGGACTTTCGAAGCCGTTCTTCGGGTTGAATTGAGTGGCTTCTCGCAGCCTTTTGAGACGCCGTTGACAGGACAAGCAATCGTAGGACATGGAGGAGGAATGCCGTGATGAGTTTTTCAGGATTTTTGAGAGTGGCTCTTGTTTTTTGCTCGGGAGTTTTTTTGTCTGTTTCTGTTTGGAGCGCCGAACCTCTGCTTCGTGTCCGTTTCTCCCCCGAAAATCCCGCAGTGAACGAACGCCTGCGGATATTTTTGGAGCCGCAGTCTTCCTGGACTTCTCCTATTGGCATGGAGGTGGTTTTGACCGGCGAGTGGAATGACGGCGCTTTGGCGCTGCTCGAAACTCCACCGAGTAGCTTGTGGGCCGCAGAAGTGGAGACTGCGCAGTTGCGGGTGGGTGAGAACATGCTTCGGGTGCATCTCTGGCTCGAAGATCGCGTAGCGGCGGAAGCTTTGCGTCGTGATCATGATCGTACGCTCGCCGAAATTTTAGATCTTTCGGATGCTATTCTTCGAGAGGCGGATCCTGTTCTGAGAACGGGAATGGAGGCGAGGAGGGATCAGGCTCGGGCACGGCTTGTCGTGATTGAGGTAGAGTTGGCCGCGACGCGGACTCCGATCGGCGAAGAGCGGTTGGAGGTTCCCGTCAGTCCTCCGATCGCGCGAGATCGCCTTGCTGGCATCATCGTGAGTTTACGAAATCGTTTGCTGCTGACGCAAAATAGCGACGGCGGCTGGGATTTTAATTCTCCCCCGCAGTCCGTTCGTGATCGCACGAATACGAGTTATCCTAATCAGTTTGGTGTACACGCGGAAGGCGTTTTGCAGACGTATGCGTTTGCAAAGGAACCTCTGGTGCTTGAAACAGTACGGCGTACGGCCGAGGTTTTGACTGCGAAGCCGATTCAACGAAAAACCCGTCTTTATTCGATGGATGGTTTGTTTTTGTTCGAGGCGGCCAGGTGGCTTGGGTTCGGTGACTACCGTGCGCAGGCGCTTGCAAGCGAGCGTGCGGAGCGTGAATTCGCAGCGGCCATGCATATCCTCGGTCAAACGAATCCGACAGATGTCGCAGTCAATGCGGTTCCGCAGGCGCAAATCGATGCGGTTTCTTCTGCTGACCGAGTCGTGGCCTATGACCTGCGGCTGGCGGCTTCCGGTCGCAACGCGAATCTCCGCGCTTGGGACTGGCAATCTCGTTGCGTGCAGGCTCGAAAAGCAGGTCAGGAGGAATATGCACGCGCGATTGCGCAGCATCTGGTGGCATTTGCCTCCTCATTAAATCCTGCGTCGTACTATTATCTACTGGGCGCTGCTGGCACGATTTCCTGTCTGTCGCTGTTTCAGAGCGAATCAGCTTGGACGGCAGTCGCAGGCCAACTGGTTCAGAATCTACTCACCTATCAGCTTGAAGAGGGGAAGTTCATGGTTCTGCCTGCTCAAGGCGCTTATCAGGGGCGAATTCAAGATCAGGCGTTTGTTGCTGAGGCGCTCTTTCAGGTCGGACGCTTTGAGGAACTCGGGCGCTTGATGGAGTGGCTCGCGGGGAACCAGCTGGAGAGCGGTGCGTTTGATGATTTCGGTGAGGAGAGTGTGGAGGGCCAGAGCGAGGTTCTTTCCGTCTTGGCGCGAATTGGAACGACTTGGGGTACTTCGTGCCGGATTACGGAGGCGAGTTCCTTGTTTAATGCTTTCGAGCTTCGGACTGCTCCGGCTGCTCAGGGGGTACTCTGATGAAGCGGATCGGAGCGATCTTTTTTCTTTCCATGCTCGGAGGGGTGAGTCCGGCCTTCGCGTCAGAATTTCGTATTCAGGCTGGGGTTTCTTCTCAGGCTTTGCGGGGCGTTCATGGTCGAACGCTTTCATTGGATCAGCTTCGCGGCGCGGTTCAAGCCCTCCATTCCGGCACGCCCATGCCGATGGGGCGGCTGTCTCTCCACTTGAGGCTCACGGGGGTCGGTGACTCTCTTGTCTTTGAACGAGTGGTTCCATGGAAGGATACAGATCGACAGGCGAATGGGCGTCTTTCGTCAATTTTTCTTTCACCGCCCGCGCGTCCGTTTTCGTGTCGGATTTCTATTTCGGTCGAAGATGCGACCGGGGTGGCGGACCCTCGATTTGAATCTTGGAATGGGGTTTGGGGCGAATGCTTAAACCCGCTGGGGACGGACGTCATGTCGAGGCTCGTCGACTTGAACAATACGGGCCCATGGTTCGTGCAGGCGCGAACTCCATCTACGGGGCTTCCTTGGGTTGATCCGCCGGAATACTATTTTCAAGATTCCATCCTGGGAGCATCCCGACCCTGGGAGAGCTGGATCATATTTTTCGATGCCGCTGGCCGTGTTCGCCATGTCGAAGATCAAGCGGGCATCGACATGGAGAGAAAGTTTGTGCTTTCCGACGGGCTTTTCAGGCGCTCCTGCGAGGCGGTGAGGTGGGTCTGGCCTTCGGGCCGTTTTATCGATGCTCAGTCGCAAGACAACGAAGCCTGGAGTTCGACGGGAAGCTGTGAGGCAGACCCTGATGAGGATTCACAAAATCTACCCGATGCAGCGGTGGCGTTGACTCGGCAAGGGAGTGAGATCACCGCATGGGTGGTGAATCGAGGGGACTCTTCACTTCCTCGCCGGGCGCCTGCCACGGTGCTGAGCTGGAGTTTCTATGCGCCTGACGGCGGGAGCCTTGGTCAGTTTCAAGAGCATGTGGAAGAGCGTGTCTTTGAGGGGGGCGGCCGCGCCTCCCGAGTTTTTCGCGTCCCGAGCGGTTGGGCGGGAAGATTGAGTCGAGTGGGGGTCGAGGTCGACCCCCGGTTTGAGGAATGGGATTTAGACCGAAGCAACAATCGAGTGGAAATGGAATACCTGCGATGAAAAACAACAAGTATGTGGTCAGTTCAGTTTTCGGTTTACTCACCCTGTTTGTAGGAGTGACCGCGGCTCAAGCTAGTAGCCTCGATACACCGCTGTCGATTGATGCGGACACCGTTGCCCTCTGGAACTTCGATTCCGACATCGAAGGGGCTTTGCCCACCGATCCGGATCAGGTCTTTGATCTGGCGCCCACACCCTTGAATGGTCAGGCTTATTCGACCGAGTGGTTGTCAACGGGCATTCCTGGATTGCCGGCCTCTTTTTCCGCTGCACGTCGATTTACCAGTCCTTCTGGATTTATCAGTTTCGGACCTACGGTAGGGAGCAAGCTGGATCTCCGTGGGCTTCCCTCGGTCACGATCGAGGCATATGTTCGTCCTACGGGTAACATGCCGGGGTATCACACCATTTTTGATAGTGGGCAGATTCAAATCAAAGTATTCGCGAATCGCTTCACGGTGTTTGTTGCACAGTCAGGCCGATTTGATGGGGTTGCCGCTGACGAGGCGATCGTTACGGGACGTGCGTACCGGGTAGCGGTTCAGGTCGAAGATCGACGGCTCACGCTTTTTGTCGATGAGAAGACCGTGGCGCAGATTGCCCTGGATCAGCCCATTCAGGCTCCGGTGAATCTAGTTGCCAATACCTTTATCGGTGGAAATATTCTCAGTGAGAATTTTGTCGGGGAGATCGACGATGTGCGTATTTCAAACGTCGCCCGCTTCGATTCCGTGCCCCCAGTTATTTCCTGGGTTTCTCCGGCGCTGAACCAACTGGTAACCTCCGCCCGTCCGACGGTTGAACTTCAATACTCTGACGCAAGTATTGACCCTTCGAGTCTTGAAGTGCGTCTCAATGACATACTGCAAACGGGACTGGTCGGGGGCGTGACCGGTTTTATCGGGCAGTTTCCCGATGCGTTAGTGCCGGGGCAGGTCAACCGCGTGAACGTGCGAATTTCAGATTTACAGGGCAATCAGACCGAGCGGGATTTTGATTTGACTTTTCAGTCCGCAGGCCCCGGTGAATCGTACGAGCCAGATGGTGCGACGCTCGCTCTTTGGCATATGGATGACCCAGATCCGAATGTATTGACGGATTCCGCTCCTGCTGCACGACATGGGTATGGTCGGGGACAGAAAATATCGGTAAATCAGGGAGTTTTTGGACGGGGGCGCGAGTTTCCTGCGCAGTCCGTCTCTTCGAGTCGTGCATTCGTGTTTCCCGGGTTCGTTTTCCCAGCGCGTCAGTTGACCTGGGAAGGGTATTTGCGCTGGCAGGGAGGTTTTTACGGAGGGTCGGCTGCGATTTTCAGTTCGTCAGCTTTGGAACTTCAAATCACGAGTGATGGGGCGGTAAGCATTCGTCTGAAGACGTCTGATGAGAGCCTTCTATTCATGACCGAAAGTGGCCTTCTGCCGACAGGGACTTGGGCACATTTGGCCGTGACCTGGGATGGGACTCGGAGTTCACGTAATCTCACCGTGTTTGTGAATGGGCTTGCGCACGCTGTTTTCGATGCACCCTTTGATTGCGACCTTAACCCACAGCCGTTGAGTGGGGAGTTGGGCAGTTCTTTTGTCGGTGCGATGGACGAAATTCGGATTTCGAGCATCGTACGCTCGCAGTTCAATGTGGTGACCCGTCACGATTCCATTCTTTTTCTTGCGCTGGCCGAGGACGCAACTGCTTCCGAGGCCCAGCCGGTTTTACGCGCCCAGTTTCAGTCGGGGAGCGCTGTTGATGCCGGAAGGACCCGAGTGCGTCTCAACGGGATTGTTCAGCCTTTGGGTACGACACTCGTGGCGGATGCTGACGGGGTGGAGGGGACGATGAGAGATTCACTGAATCCAGGACCCAATGAAATCGAGGTGACGTTTTTTGATTCGGTAGGAAATCAGAATATGGAAAGTCATCTAGTGTATCGAATCGTGGATCAGGGGGCGACTCCTTATACGCCAGATTCACGGACGCTCGGTCTCTGGCATTTGGATGATTCAAACCCGAGTGTTATGCTGAACGCGGTTGCGGGCGGCTCTGCGTTTGCTACTAATGGAAACATTTCCGCCCCGACTGGAAAATTTGGCTTAGGGAGACAATCGACCAACAGCATCTACTCTGAACCGCAAGTCTGGGGATGTCGGTCATTGACGTTAGAGTTTTGGACGAAATCCGATGCGGTTTACTCCTTGTTCTCGGCATCGTCATCGTACCTGAGTCTTTCAGCTTCTGTAGATTCCACGCAGAGAGTAATGAGCTTTTCCGCTTCTGTACGTGGAAATGATCAGTCAACTACAGTGACTGACCTTCCATTCTTTGATGGGGAATTTCATCACCTCGCGTTTGTAGTCGACGGGAGTTCGGCTTACGGGCAAAGGATCGTTCTTCTCGTAGATGGGGTAGTGCGGAAAGTGCTGCCTATGCCGGTTCGTTGTGTGGCCAACCACCCCATGACGTTTCAGTTCGGGGAGGGACAGGAGATTGATGAAGTCCGCGTTTCATCGGTCGCTCGGTATGAACTCGCATTGGGAGGGACCCATCGAGTACCTACGATTCTGGAGGGGAATCCCCAGCCCGATTCGACGGTCAGCTCCAGCATTATTCCTGTTCATTTTCGCGCTCGAGGTCGGGCACCGATTCGACCGGACCGAACTTCCGTGAGCTTGAACGGTTCGGCGGGTACGGGCTTAACTTTGACCCTGAACGGATTCGATGGGGAGTGGAATGGAAACTTGAACGGGTTGGTGCCGGGGGCGAATTTTCTCGAGCTTCTGTTCGGTGATCGAAACGGTGCGGTTCAGGCGGTGTCCTCTCCTCTCTATAGGATCGGTCGGGATACTTTGTCGCCGGATTCCGCGACGACGGAGAGCCTTCTCCTTTTGCACTTGGACGAGGCTTCCGGTTCTACGCTCATGGATTCTTCCTCTCGTGCGCAAGATTTTACTCTGGCGGCTGATGGTAGCCTGGGTGAGCCCGGGGCTTTCAGGGGTTCTCTAGCAGGAGGTGCGAATGGGACTGTTTCAGGACTCATTGGGAATCGGGCATTTACGTACCAGGCTTGGGTCAAAACGCCGTCCGGGAGCGGTTATTTTGTCGAGCTACTCAGGTCAAGCAGTTCTGGTCTCTATTTCTGGATTTGGGGTGCCAACTTTCACGTGACGTTTCCCTTTGTGGCTGGCGCGCGTGCTTTGGAGGGCGCCGTTCCCGTTGGGGATGATCAGTATCATCATGTGGCAGTCGTATTTGATTCCGATCATCCTTACCGTAACATCCTCCTGCTTTGGGACGGACGGGTGATCGCGTCGTCTCTTTGGTCGGTTCCGGCTACTGGCATTCAACTCAGCACCTCAGAATTTTTTCTAAATGGGAGTTCCGGCTCTCGGCTTGACGAGGTGCATATCGAGTCTCGGGCACGGTACGATTTTCCGATTGGTCCTCTGCTCGAGCGGAAGCAAGTCCTCGCGACGCGCCGAACTCGCTTTGACCTTTGGGAAGGAGCACGACGATGAATCTTCTAGCATTTCTGGGTATTGGTTCCATTCTTTCCGTAGTCCCGCCCTCTTTCACTGATCTTCATTCGGACTTGGGCTCTTATCTCAATGGCCAGCGCGCGGTTCTCACCGTTCATCTACCGATTCAGCCTTCTAATCCGATGTACGGCCTGGCTCTCAGTGCACGGCTGAATGGGGCGCCTTTCCGTCTGCTGAGACTCACCGAACGTATGGCGGGCGGAGTGACGCCTCTTTTGACTTCTCCTGGTGTTCAGCATTGGGAAGTGACGGTCTATCTCGAAGAAAAAATGCCCGTTCGGAGTCGCGAGGCGGCAATTGTATTTTGGGAGGAGGAGATTCTCCTGATCAACCAACGGCTCGGCATAGAGACGGATCCGGAGATCCGCGCGAACCTTCAGGCGCAAAGGGAGCGTGATCAGCGCTTCATCGAAGACGCGCAGAATCAGATTGGAGGCTTTCGGCGTGAGTTGGTGGTTAGTAGTTATGATTTTAATGTAACCGCGTTGAATCTAACACAGACGGAAACCAGTAGTGACCCCGTTCTGGACCTTCGCACCGAGGGAGAGGGCTGCGATTATGCCGTGGGTACTCGTGCGACTTTTCTCTCGCGAGTACTCACTGATTTCACCGGAGCCGATGGCCCTCGAGAAAATATCTTGAGAGCGACGTTTGATGGTATCGCGGCCGGTATCGAAGCGATGAATTCTCGAGATTTTCGTACGATCACTTCGGAGTTCACCACGGCGGACGTTGGCCTTCATGATTACGAAGCCACCCTCTGGGTTCGCTCGAAGGCACGCGCAGATCGAATTCGAGAAGCAATTTCAGCGGCCGAGCAGGGTCGTGCCCAGGCGATTGCCAGCCGCGATGCGACCACGGATCCATATGAGCGCGCGTACTGGCAACGACGGATCGACGATTTGAGTCGAATTCTTTTGGAGTTCGGCGCGCAGCTGGAAGCAAGTTTGGAGCGAGTCACTTCGGCCAGCAAGGAGATCCACGTTCAATGAAGCGTGTGCTTCAAGGATGTCTGATTGCTGCGGTTGTTATCTGGGGCGGCCCGGATGGCTTCGCCGACGATGCACGCTATTACGAGATTGAGCGGAGTCCGACAGTTCCGACCCTCGACGGGAGAGTCGAGCTTAAGCTCAGAAATCGTCTTTGGCCGACGGGTTCCGAGACCCGCCTTGAGGTAGAGGCGACTTTTCAAGGACAGTCAGTGGCTTTGGAAGAAATCGGAGATCACGTACTGTGGTTTCGCTCACCGGTCCTCGCGGATGGGCATTTTGATTTTTCAGCGCAAGTCTTTCTCGTGTCGCCTCTCGTTGGGGGACGTAAGCTTGTTCAAAATCTGAGCGATTCGTTTCTGGTTGACGGAGTGGCGCCGACTCTTGTGCTCACGCCCGAAGAAGGCGCACGGGTATTGATCTCCACCCCTACGCTTCGAGCTGTCTATCAAGATTCCGCTTCCGGGATAGACCCCACCAGTTTTCGGGCTTGGGTAGATGGGGTGGATTTGACTGAACGGCTGACGGTAGGCCCGGACTCCGCTGTTCTTCAGTTTACGACGGCCTTTCCGCTCGCGGCGGGAACGCACGAGTTTCGATTTCGGGTGGCGGATCGAAGTGGGCTCATCACAGAGCGAACTGTGCATTTTCAAGTCGACTTAGAGACTCCTCTCGGCGGCTTCATGACGGGTGTATTTCAAGATGATCAAGATGCGCCGATTCCGGGGGCGCAGGTCACTTCGCCAGTTGCACCGCTCCGGAGGTCGGTACAAGGGGTTACGGATACAGAGGGGCGTTACCGGATTCCCTTCGAAGCGGGAGGGCGCTACTTACTTCACTTTGAGAAGGTTGGCTTCACGACTGCCGACCGGTGGGTGGAGGTGATCCCGGGGCGTGATTCGGCCTTGGCACCGGTAAGTGTACGTACTGCCGATGCACACGTAACAAGTGTGAGTGCGGCGGTCGGCGGCGTGGCACGGAATTCGACTGGAACGATCGTCATGACGATTCCGCCGGGAGCACTTTCGAGCGATGTTCAGGTCAGTGGAACGGAGTTTCGGGTCGGTGAAAGCCTACCGGGATCTCTGCCGGAATTGTCTGCATTTACTTTTGCTCAGGATATCAGTTTTCGTACCGCTACCGGCGAGCAGGCGACGTTTCAGGTCCCGATTCAAGCGCAGGTTACGGATGACTTGGGATTTGCCGTTGGAACTCGAATTCCCATTGGAAAGTACGAACCCACTTTAGGTGAATGGCTCCCGATTGCGGAGGAGACGTTGGCCTTTGCGGAGATAGTTCCCACGGTAGGCGCAGGTCGTATCGGAACTCGCTTGAGCTTTTTCTATCCTAGCGCTAACGCTTACGACCCAAATACGCCGGTTGTTTTACCGGCAAGTGCTGTTGTTCCGTCGGTCGCTAATGCGGCGGGCTCTTCGCAAGGTGCTCCGGCGCAGGCAGCGTGCAGTGCTCTGAATCGCTGCCGCCTTCAGCAGGAATCAGGGAATTTAGCAGAAGATATCGTGTTGCCCGCCGTAACTCGTTTGGGTCAGAACTTTGCGCTGGCGTTCAGTTACAACAGCCTTTCTGCCCGGCCCGACCTCCTCATCGGTAGCGAGGTGGGTAACCGAGTCAGAGATGGTTTTCCAAGCCGGGTGAAGGTACGTCTTGGGTTTGGCGCCTCTTTGATTGAGCAGAAGTTTTCAGGCGGGGTATATCGAGATAATTCCGTGCAGCGGGTGTTGCTCGAGGCTAAAAATGCAGAGGGCGCTCCTCTTTTAACAGGGAGCTATCGCTTTTCAGGAGAAATTTCGGCTGAGTACGATGATAGCCAATACGCCTCCGCAGCGTATTTTGGCGCACCCCCGGGTATTCGTTTATCCGTGGTCGCCCGCCAACCCGGAACCCTGAAAAGTGAGCTGAACGGACGTGTCGTCGTTCAGAACGAAACACGTTCATTTTTCGGCACGGGCTGGACGCTCCAAGGGTTGGAGAAGCTGAGCGTTGATCCCGAAGGTACTGTGCTTTGGATGGATGGAACCGGAGCTTCCAAAGTTTTCACTCCTCTTGGCCCTCCTCCTTCGGGAGGGCGACGATTCAGTTCAGCTGGGAGCGGTGGCCTTACACTCGTTGAAGCACCAGACCCTGGGCCGATTTCCTCGCTCGCCGAATTGAACGGCGTTCTTTACGCATCGTCCTGTGAGTCGAACCGGATCTATCGCGTCAATCTCGATGGTCAGATCACGCCGCTCGCAGGTACCGGGGAGCGAGGATTCACCGGGGACGGCGCCAGTGCTCTCGGTGCGCGCCTCTCTTGCCCCCGCGGTCTTGCGGTGGAGCGTTCCGGGGCCGTAGTTTTCGCCGACAGTGGCAATCTACGGATACGCCGCGTTCGGGGTGATGGCGTGATTGAAACAGTGGCCGGCAATGGTCGCATCGAAGCCGGCCCGGATGGAGTACGGGCAAAGGAGACCAGTATCGGTCGCCCTCAGGCAGTATCGGTCGACCCGTTGGGTGTGATTCACTTCACGACGAGTCAGGATCGTATCCGTTCGGTCAATCCTTACGGAAAGCTCGAGACTTGGGTGGATCGCACTTCGGGTTACATCCCGGCGGATCTCTCCCGTCCGGCGCAGATCCTTTATGACAAGTATCAAAGTCTGATCGTGGTCGATGAAGGCAATGACCGGGTGGTGCGGCTCGTTCCGCAGAATAAGGAAACTCAGACTTGGCTCGGACCCTCGACTTCCGGGGGGCGGGTCTTGGCGGAAGCGCAGATTCGCCGACCGATGCAGATGAGCTGGGATCCGATTTTGAAGCGTTACTTCGTGCTCGAACGTTCAGGTAAGCTTTGGATGTGGGACGGACCGGGGAATACCCGTGCGGTGGAAATTTTGAGTCCTGGAGCCGGGGGCCGAAGTCGTGGTGAGCAACGCCTGAGTGCGATGGTTTTCTCGCCGGAAGCGGGCTTGGTCGTTGCCCAGGGTAATCGCATTGTGATGGGGGTGGTGAGCAGTTCTGAGCGCGCACGCGGTCGAGCCGATGTACCGGTCACGCCGCTGGTTTACGCCTCGCCGACGGGAGAATTTTCTCAGCTTGAGCGACGTGGAGACGGCACCTATACACGAACGATGGTCGATGGAAGCTCGGTCTTGTTTGATTCGAGCGGACGGATCGCGAGTCGTACGGGCGTCGATGGCAGTGCGGTGCAGTATCAGTATGCGAGTGATGGTCGCCTGACTCGTATTTTGATTCCGCCGAACGGGGAACCGTTTGTGCTGGAGTACGACGATCGAGGTTACCTTGCGCGTGTACGTGATCCCGCCGGGCGAGAGACGCAGATGATTGTGTCGACGGCAGGGGATATGGTCGCGGTGACGACCCCCGATAGCGCCATTCGCACCTTCGCGTATGATTCGCTTCATCGCCTGATGTCTCAAACGGATGCGATGGGGCGAATCACTCAGTATCGGTATCGTGGCGGGACGGCGCGTATTACGGCGGAGATTCAGCCCGATGGCGAACGGTTCGAGATTGCGCCGGCAGCATTGGAAGGTTTGATCAACGACATTCCGGATCCGACGCAAGAAGCGCCGACGGTGACGGTAACGCAGGTTCGTTCGCGGGCGCAGAGCGCGGAGGGACGAGGCGATGAGATTCAATATGACCGATGGGGAAATCCAGTTGAACGCACGGATGGATTAGGCCAAAAAACGGGAATTCGGAATAACGCGCAGGGATTGGTGACTAGGATTTTCACTCCTGAAGGGCGTGAGCTTCTTTCGGCTTACGACTTTCGGGGGCGACTGACGTCGCAGCAGGGTGGGGCATCGGGCTCGCGTGTTCTCACTTACGATGACTCTCCTGCCGGTCATGGCCAGCTCGCCTCGATTCAGGATGGGTTGGAGCGGGTGAAGCATTTTCGCTACGGAGCGACGAGCCACCAGGTCGAAGAGTTGGAGGACGAAGCGGGCGAAGTGACTCGCGTGACGTATCATCCCCTCTATCGTCGACCGACGGAGATCCGCGATGCGACGGGTGGACTGAAGCATTTCGGGCTCGATACCCATGGCAATGTCGTCTCGATGGAAGATGAGAAGGGTCGAGTTCGTCAGCTGGAACGAGATGCTGTGGGCAATGTCGTGATGGAACGCAACCCGGAGGGCCGGGTAACTCGACGGACCTTCGATGGGATGAATCGGGTGTTGACGGAAACCGATGCGGCCGGTGGTGTGACTTGGTTTACGTATTTTCCTGATGGTCGCTTGGCGACTCTCACCGATGCTATTGGACAGAGGAATTCTTTCGCTTACACAATTCAAGGGGATCTCCTCACTGAGACGGATCATGCGGGTCGAGTGGAGCGTCAGGAGTATGATTCGGATCGTAAACTGACTCGAAAAATTCATGCGGATGGAACAGAGACTGTTTTCACTTACGATTTGGCGGGTCGGCTGATTCGCCGTCAGGGTACAGGCGGAAATTTTACGGCGTACGATTATGATCGTGACGGCGTGTTGGCGCGAATTGAGAACGAGCACGGTGTGGTGGAAAGGGAAGTCAACGGGTTTGGGCAGGAGATTCGGGAGCGATTTGTTCCGAACTTCGTCTCGAATTCTGTGGCGAGTTTGTTGCCCTGGGTGTCGAAGGTTTGGGACGAGGCAGGACGAAAGATCGAGTCACGGGTGGAGTTTTCCACGAGTGGGCTGTACCGCCCGTTTCACGGCTTGGTGACGAAAGCGGAGCGGGACCGGCGTGGCCTGATCACTCGGCTCGAAGGTCTGGTTCGAGGAGGGGTGGGCGGCGTAGCGGGAGAGAGTTCGGATCCGATTATTCTGAGCTGGGTTCGGAGTTATGATCCCCTGGGTCGTCGCACGGAGGAGACTGCGGAGCCGTTCGGGATTCAGAGTCAATGGGATTGGAACGAAGCGAGCGAGTTAATGAAAGTCGTATACCAGCCAACCCGTGGCTCTAACGCGGGTCGGGTATCGATCGGCACAGGCTATGAATATAGCTTGAACGGCAACCGCACATCGCTCGATTTAACCCTGGGGCCGGATGCGACCGATCATAGAAATGTGAACTATTCATTCGACCCACTTGACCGAGTGATTCGTGCCGAGGGCACTTCGCAGGGCCCGGAGACGGAAATCTTTGCGTATGACGGCGTGGGAAATCGGACGGAGCAGGGACAGATTTACGAAGGGGTGAATCGGCTCAGAGAAGATGCGGCCTTTCGCTATACGCATGACGAGCGAGGGCGACTCGTTCGAAAAGATCGGAAATCGGGAGGCACGGAGCGCTGGGAGTACTCGTGGAGCGGGGGAGATCAGTTGATCTTTGCGCGGCGATATTCTACGGCGACGGCCACCGATCCCGAAGCGGAAGTGGAGTACAAGTCGGATGGCCTGGGCCGCAGAGTAGCGCGGAGAGAGCGCCGAGGTGGGGCTTCGGCTTCTTGGTCGGCGTGGCGGCTGTTCATTTACGAGCGCGAAGATATCGCGGTGGAAGTGGACGGCAGCTCTGGGCAACTTCTTGCGGCCTATGTTCACAATCCGGATTCGATCGACGAACCGATGGCGATGGTGCGGGATCGTGACGGGAACGGCCGAGTCACTCGATCGAGCGAGCTGTTTACGTACGCGAAGGACGGTCTGGGTTCGGTGCGAGATTTGATCAACGTGAACGGAGTGACTGAGCAGCGGTACCACTACAGCACTTATGGCGTGCCGAAGGTCGAGCGCAGAGGCGTGGCCGGGCTACACGAATTGACAGCCATGTCGGTAAACGAGCCTTTAAGCGGCGGGGATGAGTGGATTGAGAGTCCGTACTCATATGCCAGTCGCGAGGTGGATGGGGTGACTGGGCTTTCGCATAATGGGGCGCGGGAGTTGGACGTGCTTACTGGGCGGTGGTTATCGCCAGATCCGATTGGGTTTAAGGGTGGCGATACCAATCTGTATCGGTATGTCCATAATCGTCCTGTTAATCGGGTTGATCCGAGTGGGTTGACCTCAACGCTCATAACAACCTATGACTTTGGAGTTGGCTCGCATTCAGCAATTTTAGTTGAAACGCCTGGACAACCTTCATTTCTGTATGACCCCGCGGGGTCGTATCCAAAAACTGGCAGTGGTGATTTTACTGAAAGTGTGACTTTGGCGCAGTACGTGGCGTTCCAGAAATCAACCGGAAGCTCTGTGCAAACAACAACTCTGAATACTACGCATGCGCAAGAAGCCGCAATTATTCAGCGAGCCATCACCCAAGGAGGTGCTGCTCCTGGTGGCTGTGCATCCTCAGTTTCTGGAGCACTCGGAGGAGCATGCGGAATTATCGGATCATGGCTTCCTGGCATTCTTAACAACCAAGCGAACCAATCATCGTGCTCTAATGCTAAATAAATTTCGTCCTTTAATTGTTACTATTGGGTTCTTAATTGCCTGGATATTTACTCCACTGGGCAGAATCCCTATGGCCTTCATAAAACTTGAGGCTGTAAAACTGCCCTATACCTCGTTTTTTTTTGGTCTTCTTCTGTTTGGCTTATACGTGTTGCGTGAACGAATTGGCCGCGCAAGTTTACTGCGCTCTGTCTTGATCGGTGCCGTTAGCGGGTATCTGCTGTCGGTTATTTCCCTGTTACTAGCTGATTGTCTGATTCCCGACGGTATTCATAGGCTCAGAAATTCGTTTGCAGTCGCCGGCCCGTTAGGTGCTCTCGTCATTCAATTCATTTTCCCAGGAGTTCTTGCTGGATGGTTAATTGTGCCCCTCGCCGTCTTTACTCTAAAGAAGAGTGACTCTAAGCATGTTGGTGGGAATAAAAATTGATGTATGATGAGCTACAATATTTCTCACTTTTGAACTCTCCCCTCAATCTTGTTGATCCGAGTGGGTTAAGTTCTGTTCGCTTTAACGCGATTACCGGGACACTTGTTGTGTATTCAGGGACTGGAAAAGCTCTGGGAACTTTCAGCGCCTCAAATAACGTTGATTCACGACCTCCCGCAGGTCCAGCGCCGGCAGGAATATTTGCATACGTCAGTCATCAAGCGCACACAGAGTCAAATTCGTCTGGTCAATTTGGCTCTAACGGAAACTTTGTTTTTGATTTTCCAAATGGATCTGGCATCGGCGTCCACTCTTGTAGAGCTGGTCAATGTGATAAGGCTGGGCGTTGCGGCTATCAGCACGCGACCTCTGGTTGTATCAGAACAACAGATGATGCGACCTCCTTACTAAACTCTCTGGAACTGAATGATCCCCTAATCTCAATCCAGGTGGTGAGATAATGAAAACATTTATGATTATTTTGTTAGGAGCTATAGTATCGGTGTCGGCCTTAGCGAACGAAGCTTGTGATGAAAAGCTAGCAAATGAATCTTTTCCGGCTGTAGTCAAAGTGAACACAGTGAGTGAGTTGCAAATATTTTACTCCAAATTTAAAAGATGTATTTCGCGCGCCGATCTAGGCGAAGGGTACAGCGAGGCAGTAAGTCGGGTGCTTGCAAATCATTGGAGTCAAGTTGTTCATTCAAAAAAACTTAAAGATGGACGATTGGTTCAGGCGATTAAACTGGGAGTAAGTGAAACTTGGGAGCTGAATACGTCAAAAAAAATAATTCAGTTTGCAAAGACTAGATGCACTGAATTGGCAAAGCCGATCTGCGATGAAATTCTGATTTTAGAGAAAAACCCAAAATAGATGTACGATTTGGGGCTGACGCATTCACTTTTGAATTCTCCCCTCAATTATGTGGATCCTTTCGGGTTACTGGACCTTCCGTCGTCCGATCCGACCGTAACAAGCGCTTATGGTAGACCGCGCGCTTCTGGACCGCACAGTGGCATTGACTACAGAAATCCAATTGGTGGGCCCGTCTACGCAACCGAGAGTGGAACCGTAGCAACAGTCTTCTCAAATAGCCGTGGTGGAAACCAAATCGTACTGGGGCTCGACTACGGTGCTGTTGCGGGTTACGCGCATATCTTTCCTATTGTTGAACCAGGGGACGCAGTTACAGAGGGCCAAGTGATTGGTTTCTCGGATGCCAGTGGAAATGTTGATCCTCATACGCATTATACCTATCGAGAAGATCTATTTTCCGGCCTTATCGACCCGTTACTTCAAAATGTCTTTAGTCCGTCGAACTCATGTGGAGGTGGACGATGATTGCACCATTATCTATTCGCCCGTTTTTTCGCCTGTTTGGTTGTTTGGTTGTTTGGTTGGCCCCATTGACTTTTGCATCTGAGAGTGGAGCGAAAGAAAATAATCAGGGAAAATGGGGATGGTTTAGCGCAAGTTCAACCGTGAGCAGTTGGTCAACGGAACAAGGTACGACAGTGGTCGATATCAAGGGTGATACCATTTCGGCGTCTCTTGTTGATTCAATATCCCACGAAAGAATTTCCTTTCGGGGGACTATAAAGGGGGCGACCGTCAATGGTGTAGCTACCCCACGAGAGAGTGATGACAGCCCAGCAAGAATGTCAGGGGCTTATGGAAAAACAAAATGGTCTGGAGAACCCCAGAGAGAAGCCATTATCCTTCACGAAGTGGGAAAGCCGTGGGGACTTACGATCGGAATCACGAGAGATACCCCCAAGTGATTGACCGCTTCCTCTCCCCGGACCCTATCGGGTTTGCGGGTGGCGACGTAAATCTCTACAGGTACGTGAAAAATAATCCTCTCAGATACGTTGATCCGTTTGGATTATATGATCTTCCCTCAAGTTACTCGACAATCACAGGTGCTTACGGCGAACCGCGTGCGTCCGGCCCACATGGCGGGGTGGACTATAGAAATCCAGTTGGAGGAGCCGTTTATGCAACTGAAAGTGGCGTTGTCGCAACGGTGTATTCCAATAGTCGTGGTGGAAATCAAATTGTCTTAAGCCTTGATACTGGGGCTGCCGCTGGTTACGCGCATACTTTTCCTATTGTTGAGCCGGGTCAATCGGTCAACGAAGGACAAGTGATTGGATTTTCAGATCGTAGCGGGAACGTAGCTCCTCACACACACTATACTTATCGAGAAGGTCTCTTTTCTGGGTCTGAAAATCCATTATATCAACAAATTTTTAGCCCATCGAATTCTTGTGGAGGTGGCAGATGAACCAATTGCTTCGAGTTGTTTTTCATTTTACCTTTTTTGCTTTAGGTATGATTGCAGTTGCGCAAGCAGCTGACAAAAAGGGCGTTTCCCCTGACCAAACAAAATGGGGATGGTTTAGTGCGATTTCAACTCAAAACAGTTGGTCTGTCGAACAAGGCCCCGCCACAGTTGCAATAAAGGGGAATGGTTTCGATGCTTCTCTTGTAGATCCAAGTTCTCAAGAGCGAATTTCCCTTAAGGGCACAATCAAAAAGAATGCTGTCGAAGTAATTGCGACGAGGAGAGAAACGGACGACGCTCCCCGAAAGCTTTCTGGATCTATTGCCGAGGTAAAATGGCCGGGTGGCATCCAAAGAGAGAGCATTATTCTACATGAAGTCGGAAAACCGTCAGGTCTCACGATCGGAATCACCCGAGATTTATCCAAATAATATTTTTACGATCTTTCTGGTAATCTGAGTCGTGTGACGGACTCGGATTCAAAGGAGATCTCTGAGAGAGCAGGAAGAGCAAGCGCAGCTGAGTTTACTGCATAAAATACATAGTAAAAATAAGGTTAGCGCATGCGAAAGAGGATGGTGAGTGGCGCTATGAAAAAGCAAAGGGTGTTTGCGATTATTTTGCCGACTGCACTGGTCTTGGTTTCAATTTTATATTTTTCTCTCATGGTGTGTACCTTATTGTTCATTGTCTTAGATTTTATTAATCGACAGATGTTAGATATCAGTATCTTGAATATTTTCGAGCGAGTAGGTGTTTGGCCTTTGATGATGATCGCTGAAAAGAGCATTTCGTACGGAATTTGGGGAATTCTAATGTTTGAACTCAGCAGACGAGTTCACCAGCCTACCCATGAGGGTGCGATTGGCGGAAATCGGCGCATTGGAAGACTTGCCAAGCTGTTTGGCCTTGCCGCACTTTTGGATTTGCTATTGTCCGTTTCTGGCGCTTTTTTGGGTAGTACAGAAACTAGCCGTGACAGGATTGTTTTGTTGTATCGAAATAGCGATCTGCTGATGGAGCGAATAATCTCTTATTTGGCGGAGTTGACGATGCGCCTTTCTTCTTTTGAAAGCGCTCTGGGGATTCGATCCGGATTTGGGGGGTGTATCCTAGTTGCCCTAATATTGAAGTCATTTCCGGCTAAATCTCAAGAATGGGTCGACGAGCGTCGTGCATGAGGGGCGACAGGTCTCTGCTTTGTGGGCGGGCGTATGTTATAGCTAGCTCCCGCTAATAAATGGGGCAGAAAGACGATGTACCTCTCTTGTGCGATTCATCCAGAGGCGTGCGTAAGTATAGCAAGTGGGGTGATCGAGGGCCTTAGTGGTGAAAATGCAGGCCAAGTGGGGTCTACCGCTGAGCAAATACTGGGGGAGATTGGTAACTTGATTGGTTCAGGCATCAAGAATGTTTGTGAAAGATAAGAAGTGCAATGTACTCTCGATATTTATTTTTTGTAATTTTTGGAATTATTGTTTCCTCGTTGCTTTGGCAATTTATCGCGACTGGATGCGTACATTGGCGACAATATCCTCCAGTTTGTAGGCCTTACAGTGGTGTAATTGTTTTTTTTATTGTGGCCTCATTTTGCTTCTGGTTTGTGTTATTGGTGAAATCCAATGGTAAATCAGGCGGGGCGTCTGGAGGTGGAGGGACCGATATGTAGGGGTTGCTGCCAATTTACGATCTTTCTGGTAATCTCAATCGTGTGACGGACTCGGATTCAGAAGTTCAGATGAGTTATTTTTTTGGGACATTCACGGCTTTTCGGGTCGGAATCCTCATCATATTCTGCGTCGTCATTTCAATAAAAGTGTACAAGTCAGGAAAAATGGTGTTTTTAGCTCGGACTTTGCCGACATCGGCGTGGATCTGAGTCAAGCGCCATGGAATTCAACTCGTCCGGCATCAGAGGAGATGCACCCATGAAGCAATGGAACGGATTGGTTGACGGATTTTTACGAACTGGAGAGGCACACGGACTTCTCGGAGAAGTGAACTCTTTACGGCTCCAGCCAGCAATCCCGAAGTGGACGGCAGCGTCGGAGGATTCTACGGCCTCACGATGGTATCCGTGTAGGTGATGAAGCAGCTCCAAATGCCGCAGTCTACGAGGCATGCCGTATTACTTCGGGTGAAAGAAACATTGTATGAGTAGGTCTGGTTGTCGATCGTGGCATTCGCGATGGTCGTAGTACTCAAAGTAGCTAGGCCTATTACGCTGGAGGCCACGGGTGCTGCCATTGTTGTCCGAGTGAATCCCGATCTGCGTTCCAGCGCAACCGAAACGGAGTATGAGGCAGAGTTGTCCCAAATGTCGCATCCAAAGTAAGTGACGGTGGCGCCATGCGGAAGCTGTATTGTTCCCCTCATCACCGTTCCAGTCGCGCCAGAGAAATAGCGTTGTCCATTGCTCCAGTCGAGCCAAGCATACGCGCTCGAATCAGGGGTCAAGGATTGGGATGTAATGCTTGCATACCCGGTTTTTGCCGCGCCGTACGTGTAGCTCGCGGCCGTCGCGCCGCCGGTGATCGTCGCGGCGCCGCTGATCGACGCGTTGCCGCCGATCGACGCGTTGCCGCCGATCGACGCGTTGCCGGAGTCCAAGCTAAAATTAGTTCCATTGAAAAGGATGAGTTCGTCCGTGGCGCTATTTCCGACGTAGTAGAGGGAGCCGGCGGGGCCGCGCAGCCAGAGTGCGCTCGCGTTGTTGACCTCGAGGTCGAGGGCGTAGGTAGTCGAAGCGCCCAGCTGAATCCGGCTGCTCGTCGGGCCTTTTACGGTCAAAACGCCGGTCGTATTCCCGACGCTCGTCGCGCTCGTTCCACTCGAGTTGACCTGGGCCGTCCCGCCGCTGATGCTCACGTTTCCTGAAAACGTCGCGGCTAGGCCGTTCGTTGAGCTATTGACCGCGTAAATCGCGGAACCGTCGTTGAGCGCGGTGGAGGCCGTCGCGTAAATGCCGTAGGAGGTGCTCCCCGTGCCCGTGGTTTCGGCGTAAATCGCTTGCCCCGCTCCGGCCCCGGTTTGCTGTGCGAGGAGCGCCGTGCCGAAAACCCCGCTGTTGATCGCTTTAACGGCCGCGGTGGCGGTCGTGGTGCCCGCGTTCGTGGCTGTGAGGCCGGCGTTCGTGGTCGTGCTCGGCGTGAAATTGGTGGAGTTTGTGAACGTTTTCGCGCCCGTGACCGATTGCACGCCCGCAATGGTGACGATCTCGGCCGTATCGACGTCGGCGTTTTTGATGCTGCCATCGCTGATGTGGGTGCCGGTGATGGCGCTTGCGGCGATCGATCGTCCCGTGACGGCGGCGGTGGTGATCTCCAGCCCAGTGATCGCGTTATTGGCGATGGCGAGTGCGCCGGCCGCGCTGATCGTCGCGTCGCCGCTAAGGGCGCCGATCGTCGCAGTGCCGGCGTTGCCGTAGAGGATGGCGCCGCTTGCCATCGAGGCGAGGCTGGAGGCGCTGACTGAGCCCGCGGGCAGGCTGACCGTGCCGAGGACACTCAAACCGTTGTTGGCGGTCAGCGCGCCTCCGGTGACTTCCACTCGGCCATCGAAGTAGCCGGCCCAGCCGCTGGCGGAAGAATTGAGGCCATAGACGGCGAATCCGGTGTTGCTGGCATTGGTCATGTTGCCTTTCACGCCAATGCCTGTTCCGGTGCTCGCATTGCTGCCGATGACCCCCGCGCCCGTATTGGCGCTGTTCTGCATGCTGCCCTCGATTGCCGCTCCCGCGGTACCGCTGTGTTCTCCCCGGACGGCGTACCCTGTCGCAAGCGCGTTGCTCAGCTCCCCTATGACCCCGATCGAATTGGCGTCGGTCGCCGAACTGTCGCCTACAATGGCCGTGGCGGACGTATTGCTCGTACTGGCATAGATGGCGGCGCTGCTCGTGCCAGACGCCGTGGCATAGATGGCGGCGGCGCCCGAGGCCGCCGTATTGCTTGCCACAATGGTGGCGTTTGCCACGCCCACCCCGGCGTTCGTCGCGGAAAGGGCCGGTAAAGTGGTCGTCGAGGGAGAGAAAGTGGAGGTCGTTTGGAACGTTTTCGCGCCGGTGACGGATTGCGTGCCGCCAATCGTTACGATTTCCGCCGAGTCGACGTCGATCGCTTTGATGCTTCCGTCGGTGATGTGCGTGCCCGTGATCGCGCTCGCGGCGATCGCTCGGCCGGTAACGGCCGCGGTGGTGATCTCCAGCCCGGTGATCGCGTTGTTGGCGATGGCGAGCGCGCCGGCCGCGCTGATGGTGGCGTCACCGCTGAGGGCGCCGACGGTCGCCGCGCCGGCGTTGCCGTAGAGGATGGCCCCTGTGGCCATCGTGCTAGCGGCGGGATTGTTCGAAACGTTTCCGATCCAGATGCTGCCGTTGGCAAGTGAGAGGCTCGAGGCGGTGACCGAGCCTGCGGGCAGGCTAACTGCGCCGCTGACGGCGAGATCACCGACCACATTCACTCGTCCTGAGAAGTACCCGGCCCAGCCGGAGGCTGATGCATTTGAGCCTCGAATAGCGGCCCCGGTGTTGCTAGCGCCGCTATTCTGGCCGACGATGGCATCACCGCTGCTCGTGCCCGCGTTTTGGCCGAAGATGGCGCGCCCCGTGTTGGTTCCCCCGTTTTGGTACGCGACGATCGCGTTGCCGCTGCTACCCAAGGTCGAGGCTTGGAGAGCGTCGCCGGTGGCGGAGGCGCTGGAGAGGCTGATGCTTGCGCCTTTGGCGCTTCCGGAGGTGCTGGCGTTGGTGACGGAGATGCCGGCTCCGGTGGCTAAGGTGTTTTGCATGTCGACGAGGAGACCCGTGCCGGATGCGCCGGCTTGGGTGACGCTAACGGAAGCGTTGCTATTTGTCGTGCTTGAGGTTGTGAAGGTCGCGGCATTGCCGGCGGCGTTTGAGTTGGTTGCAACAATGGCGGTGCCGCTGCCCGAGTTGGTGACGTTGAGCGTGGGACCTCCACCGGCGCCGGCGTTCGTGGCGTTGATCGCCGTTTGCGTCGTCGTGCTCGGCGTGAACGATTTCGTGGCGGTGAGGGTCTGTGCCGTATTCAAGAAATCGACATTGGTGCTGAGGTCAGCATCGGCGACGGAGTTGGCCGGGAAGTCGATCGTGCCGGAGCTGACGGTGAGGCCGCTGGCCGCGGTGATGGTTCCGGCGATGGCGGTATCGCCTTCTGCATCGACGGAGAACCGACTGGATCCGTTGAGGGCGGCACCGAGCAAGAGATAGTTGGCGGTCGAAGAGGCCGGGTTGACCCAGAACGAACCACTCGCCGCGATATTACCGGCCGGTACGCCGGTCACGCCGATGCGACCGCGCAATGTCGTGTCGCCGTCGCAGTTGGAGCCGAAGCAGGTTGGGCCTGTGGTGCCGGTATAGCCTGTGAATCCCGTATACCCGGTGAATCCGGTAAATCCAGTGAACCCGGTGTAACCTGTGTACCCGGTAAATCCGGTGAACCCCGTGAATCCAGTGTAGCCGGTATACCCTGTGTACCCGGTAAAGCCCGTGAATCCGGTGTAGCCCGTGTAACCGGTACGTCCGGTTGTTCCTGTTATTCCGGTCGCTCCCGTTCCGCCACTTGCCC
>CAYIHX010000034.1:0-44622 GCA_964363305.1 uncultured Bacteriovoracaceae bacterium
AAAAATCACGCGGCGCCGGAGCAAACCCCCGGCGCCTCTTTATTTTGGGTGACCGAGGGCAGGATCGAACTGCCGACCTGCGGGTTATGAATGCACCGCTCTAACCATCTGAGCTACCCGGTCGCCGTGCTCAGTACAAATGTCACCGACTTCAGTGATGGTTGAGGAGGCCTTTATAGCCCTGGAGAGAGGATTCCCGCAAGCCCTAGCCCAGGATTTTACGGGCCAAGGAGCGCCCGACAAACCGGAACTTCTCCCCCAGCGGGAAGCGTTTGAACACGCTTTGGACGACCCCCTGGGTAAAATAGGTCTTCTTCGAGTAATCGATCCGGACGTCGACGATGACTGGCTGTCCGCGTCGAGAGGTGCTTAGCGCATCCGTAATGGTCGGAGCGACCTCGGAATCGTTCGTCATGGAAAGGTACTTCGCGCCCGTCGCAAGCGCGATTCCCTCCAACTGGATGTTCCCGAGAATCGTACAGGTCTTTCGGTTATAAGGGATCTGCTGGCCCTGCGAGATCTGAGACAGCTCTCCATCGTGGAAGACGAAGTAGGCGATCCCCAGGTTTTCAGTCGTCGCGGTGAGAATTTCAAGTCCTGTCATCAGGAAGGCGCCGTCGCCGACGATTCCAACGACTTCTTTTTCGGGATTCGCGAGTTTTGCCCCGATGGCAGCGGGCACGCAGTACCCCATGCAGTTGAAATCAGTAGGTGAGATGAAGCCGCGCTCCGTTCGGACTTCAAAGAGCTCGGCGGCAAGAAAGGTATGATTGCCGTCGTCGACGACCATGAGTGCCCGATCGGAGAGCTGCTTGCGGAGCTCGGTGAAGAAAGTGCCGGGGTTCACGCGGTCCGTCTTATGGGCTTTCCATTCTTCGCGGTGTTTCGCTTTGAGTTCAAAGATCGTTTGAGCCACGCGCGCTCGTCGCTCCTCGTGAGGGGACTTCTCATTTTTCAAAGCATCAAGAAGCTGCCGAAGAATCGATTGAGAATCCCCGATGAGGGCCACCTTCGCCTTGTAGTTTCGATCGATCGCCCGGGGGTCGATATCGATGTGGATCAGATTTTCGGGCACCTTGCAGCTGAAGCTCCCGGTGGGGATTTCTCCGAAGCGCGTGCCTACGGCGATCAGGCAATCGCAGTCCGCGAAGGTTCGCTGCGAGGCTGGAACAGAGGCCGAGCTGAACCCCATGCCCGTATGCAGAGGGTGAGACCCCGGAAAGGTGCTCATGCCTTGCAAGGTCGTGGCGACCGGAGCCCCGAGCCACTCCGCCAGCAGGCGGATCTCCTCAGTCGCGTGGACGGCGCCCCAGCCGACGAAAAATCCAGGTGATTTTGCGTGACGGAAGAGCCTTACTGCTTCTTCAATTTTTGAACTGAGTGGAGAAGTGGGGGGCTCGAGAGGCGAGAGCGCGGGAAGTGGCCCTACCGGGCCGAGAAAAAGTTGAAGATTGGCGGGTATCTCGACCAGCACGGGGCCGGGGAAGCCAGAAATCGCGCAGTGATAGGCCTCAAATAGTGTCGATACGATTTCGTCGTGGGAGGAGACTTTCCAGGCCCTCTTGGTTAGGCCCGCGACGAGTTTCATCTGATCGAGCTCGTGGAGCTGAAAGCCTTGCGAGACGTCCGTTCGGGTCCCGCCTGAAATCACGAGAAGAGGGATGCCGTCGAGGAAGGCCTCGCCGATTCCACTCATCGCGTGGGTGATTCCAGCGGCTGGAACGACGACCAAAGTCCCGATCTGCCCCGATGAGGTTCGGCTGATCGCATCAGCCATGAAGGCTGCCCCGGCTTCGTGAGTGACGAGAATGGGCCGAATTTTTTCAGACTTGCCCAACTCATCGTAAATTTCCGTGACGTGGACCCCTGGAATTCCGAAGGTGAACGAGATGGGCAGTTGCTCGAGAGCGTGCCGAACGAGCCACGCTCCACTTTTTCTTGTGTCACTCATAGGTTGTTTTTCATCCTTCTGAGATGGCTTTACCAGCAATCCGGCCAGTCAGCACGCAAGCGCCTAAAAAAGTGCCTTCGAGAGATCTTTTCCCGTGAATGCCGCCGCCGCCAAAGCCGGCGGCCTCGCCAACGGCAAAGAGCCCTGGCACGGGGGAGCCGGTTCGATTCAGCACTCGGCAGCTGAGGTCGGTCTGTATCCCGCCTAGGCTTTTGCGCGACAGGATGAAGTTGCGAATGGCGATGAGGGGCATTGCCTTGGCGTCGACGATTTTTTGGTACTTACAAAGGCGCATTCGGTCGCCGCGATACTGCCGCGACGCCATGATCCGGCGCAGCTGGTCGTCCGTGACGAAGGTGGGGCCTCGATCGATCTGGGAGTCGTAGCTTTCGATCGCGTTTTTCACTTCGTTGGCAGAGACGGAGATTCCTTCCAAGCTTTTTGATTTCATTTTTTCGGTCAGTTCCGGCAACGAGTGGGCGACGACGATATCTTCCGGGCATTCTCGGATCAGGCGGTGCACGAGTTCTCGATTTCCAAACAGAAGTTGCCCTAAGACCCGAAGCTTACTTTTATCTCGGAATGCCGTCATGTAATCGCCGCCGGACGCGGCAAGCTCTTTGATCGCGATCTTCCAATTCATGACAAGCCAGGAGTACTGACCCGGCTCGCGGAGAATGGATTCCACGAGGTGGCGCGTGTCGGTGTAGCCGACGAGTGGCATCGGGCCAATTCTTTTTCCCTGGGCATTGAGCCAGAGCGCTGATCGGGGAGGGAGCAGGCTCAGCCCGTCGTGCGCCTTGCGCTGGGCTGGGTGGTGTATACCGGCCGCATAGTGCCACTGCTTGTCCAGGTGCGTGACGACGCCTCCAGCCGCTTGCACGGGAGAAAGGAGGAGTCCGTCGGCGAAACGGTGAGAGCCGTTGAGGAGGTGTTTCGGGGGGGGGCCCCAATCTGGGTACCAGTTTTCACGGACCTTCGAGAGGTCTCCCCCGCAAATCCCCCCGGCCGCGATGACGACCTGGTCGGCCAGGGCGCGAAATTCGTGACCGTCCGCGAGGTCGGTCCCACTGACGCCGACGACTTTGCCTTGGTCGGTTTCAAGAGTTGAAACCGCATGTTGGCAAAGGATGCGGAGTCGGCTTTTGCGTGGATGTGAATCGACGGCGGCCAAAAGGCGCGCGATAATTTCAGAGCCCGTGCCCCAGGTGATGTGCCAGCGGGGGACGGAGTTGCCCGGCTGAAAGAGTCCGCGTTCGGGCCAATTGACGACTGGGAGAAAGCGGACTCCATGGCCACTGAGGTAGTGAAAGATATGTTCGAGCGAGTGATCGCAGTAGAAGCGCGCCCATTTTCTTGGCCATTCGTCGGAGGGTTCAAACTCCGCAAAGCTCTCCCAGTCCCGGTAGGCGAGATCAGGACTGTCGGGGATGTTCATTCGACGCTGGTGGGGAGTTCCAATCATGGTGATGCCACCGAAGGATTCTTTGGCGAGTCCTCCGATGGCGTCTAAATGGTCCCGCTCCAGCAGAAGGACGCTTTTGCCTTGGGCAATCAACTCGAGTGCGGTCGTGATTCCGGCGAGGCCAGCGCCCACGATGATGACGTCGCTTCTGTCGAGTGTCTTGCTCATGAGATTAGAAAAAAATCGGTAGATCGAGGAAGAGAATGTGATCGCTGTGGGTTGGCGAAGTGAATCCACTTTTTGCGATCGCTCCGATGAGTCCCTGGGCGTAAGCAATCCCGGGTCGCAGCGTAATCCCGCCGGCTTTGATCGTGATCCGCGGGCCGATGGCAAAGGAAAGGTTGTCCACCGCCGGGCTGGCAGCGGTTGAAACGCTCGGGTTGCTGATCCATCGCTGGTAGCGCAACTCGCCAACTGCTGCGATGGTGGGCGTGAAGGTATAGCCAGCGGCGAGGCCCGAGGTGAAGTTGGTGCGAAATGCATCGGCATCGACGCGTTCCCCTCGAACTCGATTCAGCTGAAGTACGGTGGCTTCGAGTTGAAGCGTCAGGTCGTGCGCGATGTAGGCGAGAGACACGCCTGGAATGAGAGTCAGGTAGTTGGGGCCGAAAAGAGCGTTGTCCATGGCCGAGCGGGCAAGAATTCCAGTCGAATGCGCGAGGCGTGCGGCGGCACTCGGAAAATTTCCGCCGCCGGTACCGACGGGGACCGTCATGCCGAAGAAAAACGCCATTCGAAAGGATTCGTCGAGCTTCAGAGAGTAGACGGCTCCGAGCAAAGGGTTGAGGAACGCATGCGCACTTGGGTTTCCAGCAGGAGGGCCGTTACTCAGCATGCCGAATCGGGCTAGGACGGCGAGGTTTGGAATGACTCGGTAGGCCCCTGTGATGACGCTGGCGGCAGCGAGGCCCTCGCGGTTTCCGCTTGGATCGGAGTATTGCGCGATAGCCGAGTCGAGCCGAAGAACGTTAACCGCCATGATGGGCCGCAATTGCCAGGGCAAGGTGTAGGGCGCGGGGCTTGCCGCCACCGGAGGTGACTCAGGTTGAAGAGTTTCCTCCGCGGCGCGCGCAGCCGAGTAAGTCCATGGCGCGAGGCAGAGGAAGAGTGCTAGTACATTTGCAGATAGAGGTTTCATCGGTAGTCCTTTCATGAGGAAACATATCACTTATTATTGTAGAGGACGAATATTATGACCTCCTGTGATCCCAGCGAAATCGCGCTGAAGAGTCTATTCATGGGCCCTCAGGCGGAGAATGCACCTTGGGTGTTAGAAATACTGAATGGTGTTTTTGAAGAATGGATTCGTTGGCGCCGCTCACTTTTTCCTGAGGATGGCGTGGCGGTCAGTATTCAAAATCAGCGGGAGCCAGGTTTTGTGGAAAGGCGCGCTCGGTTTCAGGAGACGACCGACGAGCTCATGACGCGCTTTGAGAAGGAGGTGCCGAAGTTTTCACCGCGCTACATCGGACACATGTTTTCTGAGATTTCGCTGCCGGCACTCGTGGGACATATCGCCACGCTGTTGCACAATCCGAACAACATCTCCGGTGAGTCGTCGAGGGTCGGAATACAAATCGAACGGGAAGCCATCGGCTTTTTGAGTGAGATGATCGGCTTCGAGGTGAACTCGACGGAGGGACATTTTACCTCGGGCGGGACGGTGGCGAATCTGGAGGCGCTGGTACGAGCGCGTTCTCGTTATGCCCTTTGGATGTCGGCCGCTGCTGCCTTGACTGCGGCGGGGCGGCTGCCAAAATTCGATCCATTCTCTGCTGCGCATATGGGCTGGAAGGTGTTTGAATCGCGGATGCAGGCGCTGCGAGAAGCTCAGGTGCCTGATGCGGCCGTTGCCGCTTGGAATATGGAACTCGCAAATCCTCTAGAACTTCATTCTAAACTTTCGGCTCTCAGCGGGAGCTCCTTTTTGGGGCCGGTGTTGTTGGTTCCTGAGAACATGCATTACTCCTGGAAGAAGGGCGCGCATCTGCTGGGTTTGGGGTCGGCGGCCCTCTGGTCGATTGAGTTAGATGAACGGGGCCGATCTTCGGTTGCTCACGTGCGGAAACTCCTGGCGGAAGCGGAGCAGGCTGGGCGGCCGGTCCTGCTGGTCGTATCGGTCGTGGGTACGACGGAGTTGGGGACGGTCGACCCGGTGGATCGGATTCAGGATGTCCTCGATGAGTGGTGCAGCGAGAAGGGGATTGAAATTTGGCACCATGTGGATGCTGCTTTCGGGGGATTCTTCTGCTCGTTGGATCTTGAGCGATCTCGAGTCATGAACGAGGGGACCGCCAGGAGTTTAGGCGCTATTAGGCGGGCAAACTCCGTGACGCTGGATCCGCACAAGTTGGGCTACGTCCCTTATTCTTCTGGCGCATTTTTAAGTCGGGACCGGAGGGACTATTATTTTCGAACCTTTGAGGATGCTCCTTATATTGATTTTGACAGCAAGGTAGATCGAGGTCCTTATACTCTGGAGGGGTCGCGTTCGGCGGCTGGGGCGGTGGCTACCTGGATGACCGCGAAAACCGTTGGTCTTGGGCCTTCTGGTTATGGGTTGCTGCTGGAGCGGACGATTCGAATTCGGCGTGATCTTGCTTTGCGTTTTGAAACCGAGAGACTTCCCGTGCAGGTGGCGCCCGGGGCGGACACAAATATTCTTTGTTTTCACTGTGGACGGGATGGGGAGCCTCTTTCTGTTTCGAATCGCAGGACGCTCGAAGTCTTCGAAAGTTTTACGTACAAGAAGAACGGGGATTTTATCGTCTCGAAGACCACTTTGCGGGACGAATCCTATGGGGCCTATCTCGAGAAGTGGGAAGAATCTTGGTCCGCTAAACGGGATGTCGATCAGGTTGTTTTGATTCGGCTCTGTTTGATGAATCCGTTTTTTGAATCGATCGAGTCGAGCGTCGATTATGCGGAACTTTTTGTGCAGTGCCTGAGGCAGAGTCTGGATCAGTGCCACACCTGATCGACGAAACGCCCGAACATCACCTGGGCCAATAGTGCTCCTTCGTGGGACAAAAAGTGTAATTCACTGGCTCCCGTCTTCGTTTACGCGAGGAACGATTTGGCACGTGTCTGGCATGGGGAGAAGGCATCGTGAATCATATGGGGGTGGGCGGGTTGCGAGTGCTGGGGCAGTCTGCCTTTTCTTTGACGGACTTTGGTGTACGCTGGGAACGGGCGCGGCTCGCCGCGCTTCGTTCTGTTTTTACGAGCACCGTTTAGGGCTCCGTTGGGGTCGGTGAGCGCGAGCTTCTTTGTTTGGTGAGTCCAGAACAGCGAGATGCGGTTTTGCGCGCGGTTTTCGAGGCGAGTCGCAAGTTGGGTTTGAGTGCGGCTCGGTTTCTGGGCGTAAGTTGGGAAATCACAGACCTGGCCGAGGTCTTGTCGGGGCTGGTGGTTCCTTGCGTAGGGGGGGCTTGGCGTGAGCATAACGGCGCAAGGGTCCTTGAGCGAAATGGCTGCGATCTCCCGAAGGCGCTGGGCTCTTTGGGATGCGATTATTGGCGTGAGGCGCTCGATGGTTTGGTGATGGGCGTCGGCGAGAACGAGCGGCTTTCCCGTCATCAAAGCGCCGGGCACGGTGATGACGGGTGTTTGGATGTTTTGTTCGTAGAGGGTTTTGTGGTTCCTCGCGTGACGAGTTTCGTTTCAGAGGTTTCTTCGGGCGCGAGGTTCGGGCCGTTGCCGGTCGGGCTTGTCGAGGGCTTGCATGAGGTCCGGACGCGTTTTGAGTCGATGAAGATACGGTTACGGCTGGAAGGCGTGTCCGAAGGGGTTCTCTATTATCAACTTGAAGCGGAAGAGGGAGTTTTGTGTGGTGCCGGGGGGAAGCTGCTTCATGATTCGTTTGCTCGGGCCGTTGCCAGGGTCAATTCCGCGCTCACGCCGAAGGATATCGCTCCGATCGCGGTTTACGGAGGGGTACAATGACCGGCCTTTCTCGTCGATCCTTTTTGGGTGGGTTCATCAGGGGGCGGCGCACGGTCACCGTTGATCGGGATCCCGATGAGTGGATTTTTATTGCGCGCACGGCGGAGTTGTCGCCTGGGGTTCCTCGTGAAGTAGATCGTGCAGAGCTGCATTTGACCCTTTTTTCGAGTTTCACGGGTATCCGCGCGGAAACGGAAGCGGGGAAATACATCGCTTTGCGTTTGGGGAGCGGGGGACGGCTTTTTGCGAATCCAGCGATGGGTTGGCCACCGAGCCGAGAGCTTTCGCACATGACGGGCGAAGCCATCGAAGTAGAGATGAATCGACTGAACGACAGGGGAGAGAATCATGATTGATGGAAATGGACCTGCTGACCTAGGCCGAAGAAAATTTGTGACTGGAATGGCCGCCGCGGGGGCGATGCTGTCGGCGCCCAGGGTTTTTGGGGCTCCGCTGCGATATTTCAAACCGATTCAGGTTGATAATCCGTTGGCGCAATATCCCAATCGAGATTGGGAGAAGACCTATCGAAATATCTTCGACTACGACTCGCAGTTCGTTTTCTTATGTGCTCCTAATGACACTCACAACTGCTTGTTGAAGGCCTATGTGAAGAATGGTGTCGTGGCCAGAATCGGACCCAGCTATGGCTATGGCAAGGCGACCGACCTTTACGGCAACAAGGCCTCCTCGCGTTGGGATCCCCGCATTTGTCAGAAAGGGCTTGCGCTCGTTCGCCGCTTTTATGGCGATCGGCGAGTGAAGGCGCCCATGATTCGACGCGGCTTTAAGGACTGGGTAGACGCGGGATTTCCCCGGGATCCGGCGACGGGTGTGCCTGATCCGAAATACTTCCAACGAGGCAAAGACAAATGGCTGCGCCTGAGTTGGGATGATGCTTATTCCATCGCGGCCAAGGCCCTGGAAAACATTTCAAAGACCTATGCGGGCGAGACGGGATCCAAGAGGCTCACCCAGCAGGGTTATGATCCCGCTATGGTTCATGCGGTCGAAGGCGCTGGCACTCAGACGATCAAGTTGCGCGGGGGGATGGCCTTCTTGGGCGCGACTCGAATCTTCGGGCTCTATCGCTTCGCGAACATGCTGGCGTTGATGGATGCCAAGCAGCGAGGGGTGGGAGCGGATAAGGCCATCGGCGCACGAGGCTGGGATAGCTATAGCTGGCATACCGATCTTCCGCCCGGGCACCCGATGGTGACCGGCTCTCAGACGAATGATTTCGACCTTTTCGCGACCGAGTACGCCCAATTGATCATCGCATGGGGTATGAATTGGATCACGACCAAGATGCCCGATTCGCACTGGCTGACCGAGGCGCGCCTCAAAGGGGCGAAAACTTTCGCGGTGACGGTCGAGTACAGCGCCACGGCTTCGAAGGTTGACGAAGTTGCCGTGATTCGGCCCGGCACCGATCCGGCCTTCGCGTTAGGTTTGGCTCAGGTCATCATCTCCAAGGGGTTGTATGACAAGGATTTCGTGTCTCAGAACACGGATCTCCCTTTCCTGGTGCGCATGGATACCTTGCAGCCGCTCCGGCCCGAAGAGGTGATCGAAGGTTTTAAGGAGCCGGCCGAATTAAAGTCGCTTCGATTCATGAAGAAAGGGGCGAAAAATCCGTCTGGTCTCGAGAACGCGAATCAGTTCGCTCCCGATGGCATGCGCGAACAGTTCAGATCATACCTGGTGCTGGATGAGAAGACGGGAAAATTGACCGTTCTGACCCGTGATGACTTCGGTAAGAACATGGCGGACAAGAAAATTCAACCGAAGCTCAACGCCTCTTTAACGGTGAAGCTCTTGGATGGAACGAGTGTCCGCGTTCGCACGGTCTTTCATTTGACGACTGAATATTTGAATAAAAACTTCACGCCCGCGCAGACTGCGAGCGTGACGGGCGCTCCGAAATCAGTGATCTTGTCGCTTGCACTGCAAATTGCGGCGAATAAAGAGAAGACTCTTTTCGCCTGCGGTATGGGTCCCAATCAGTTTTTCAATTCCGATCTCAAGGATCGGGCCATTTTCTTGGTCGCGGCGCTCACGCGGAACGTCGGCTTTCCCGGAGGGAATGTGGGGAGCTACGCCGGAAACTATCGCTCCGCTCTCTTTGGCGGGATTCCGTCGTATGCGGTCGAAGACCCGTTCAATCTTGCTTTGGGAAAAGGCGAGCAACCGAAAATCAAGAAGTACCTGCATTACGAATCTCTGCATTACTTCAACTACGGAGATCGGCCCCTCAAGGTCGGGAAGAAGATGTTCACGGGCGAGGGACATATGCCGACGCCCACGAAAGCGATGTGGTTGAATAATTCGAATTCCGTCATCGGAAACGTGAAGTGGCACTACGATGTCGTCAATAATACGTTGCCGAAGATCGAGTTCATCGCCTACGCGGATTGGTGGTGGACGGGTTCATGCGAGTACGCGGACTTGGTTTTCGGCGTCGATAGCTGGGCTGAGTTCAAGGCGCCCGATATGACGGGCTCTTGCACGAACCCGTTTGTGCAGATGTTTCCTCGTTCGCCTCTGAACCGGATTTTCGACACGCGCACGGACATCGAGGTGATTGCGGGAGTAGCCGGGAAGCTCGGGGATTTGCTGAACGAGCCCCGGATGCGGGATATGTGGAAGTTCTCCCAGGGTGGCGACGTGCATGAGTACCTCCAGCGCATCGTGAGCAATTCGGCCAATCTCAAGGGATACGATTCGAAAGACCTCGAGGAAAAGGCAGCCCAGGGAATTCCAGCTCTGGTCAATACCCGGACCTATCCCCGCGTTTCTTCGCTCGAGCAGGCGAGGTCAGAACAGCCCTGGCATACGAAATCGGGGCGCCTGGAGTTCTATCGGCCTGAAGTGGAGTTCATCGAGGGCGGCGAGAACATGGTGGTCTATCGAGAGCCGGTTGACTCGACGCCTTACGAGCCGAATGTTCTCGTGGCTCATCCCCATGAGGCGATTCGCCCGATGAAGCCTGAGGCTTACGGAATTTCTTCCAGTGATGTCTCCTCGGAGACGCGCCAGGTGAGGAATGTGACGCGGACGCCGGAGGAGCTGGTCGCCACGAAGCATCCGCTTCGGTTGAAGCTCTATACCCATGTCTTTCATACGCCAAAGTACCGTCATGGCGCCCACTCGACGCCGATCGATACGGATTACACCGCGATCTGGTTCGGTCCGTTCGGCGATGTGTACCGTCACGACAAGCGCATGCCTTCGAACGTCGAGGGTTACGTCGACATCAATCCGCTCGATGCCAAGGAGCTGGGTCTGGAGGATGGCGATTACGTCTACATCGACGCGGATCCGGAGGATCGCCCGTTCCGCGGTTGGAAGAAGGGAACCGAGGAGTACAAGGTCGCGCGGCTGATGCTGCGAGCCCGGTATTACCCCGGTACACCGCGGGGTATCGCCCGAACCTGGCATAATATGTATGGAGCCACGACAGGGAGTGTTCGCGCGCACGAGTCTCGTGAGGATGGAATGGCGAAGAGCGCTGAAACGAACTATCAGGCCATGTACCGGTATGGAAGTCACCAGAGCGCCACGCGCGCGTGGTTGCGCCCGACTCTGATGACAGAGACCTTGGTGCACAAAGGCATGTTCGGGCAGGGAATCGGCAAGGGTTTTGAGCCCGATATTCATTGTCCGGTCGGCGCCCCACGAGAAGCCTTCGTGAAGCTCACGAAGGCGGAAGACGGCGGCATGAACGGAAAAGGCCTCTGGCGCCCGGCATCTCTGGGTTTCCGGCCGACCTACGAGAACAAGGCCATGAAGGAGTACCTCAAGGGTCGCTTCATGAAGAAAGGGGTGTGATTTATGGCGAAGGTCAAGAATTGGCATTTGAATCGGGAGATGGAGTATCCGTTCGCGGAAAGCCGCCCCAAGAGGCAGTGGTCGATCGTTTTCGATCTAAATAAGTGCATCGCTTGTCAGACTTGCTCGTTGGCCTGTAAGACCACCTGGACGAGCGGCAAAGGCCAGGAGTACATGTTTTGGAATAACGTGGAGACCAAGCCCTACGGAAGTTATCCACTGGCCTGGGATGTTCGCGTGCTGGAACAGCTCGGGCAGCAGCAGTGGAAAAAGCAGGAGCCCTACCATGGAAAAACGATTTTTGAAGCGGCTCCCGCCTCTGAACGGGTGACGCACTTCAATCCCGCGGATGAAGATTGGATGTATCCCAACAATGGTGAGGATGACTGCGCGGGGAATGTTTCGAAGGGGGATCACCTCACTCTCCCTCACGACAAGTGGTTCTTCTACCTGCCGCGTACTTGCGCGCACTGCACCTATCCGGCCTGTCTGGCTTCGTGCCCCCGTAAGGCGATTTACAAGAGAGAGGAAGATGGCATCGTCCTGATCGATCAATCGCGCTGCAAGGGCTATGGCGAATGCGTACGTGCCTGCCCTTACAAAAAGTCGATGTATAACCCCCACACTCGCGTCAGCGAGAAGTGCGTCGGTTGTTATCCTGCGGTCGAGAAGGGTTATCAGCCGATGTGCGTTCAAAATTGCATCGGAAAGATTCGAATCATGGGATTCATTAACCCCCCCTGGAAGTCCCGGGATGACAATCCGGTCGACTACCTGGTTCACAAGATGGGGCTGGCGCTTCCGTACTATCCTCAACTTGGATTGGAGCCGAACATCTATTACATCCCGCCTATTCACGCCAATCGCGAGTATTTGCAGCAGATGTTTGGCCCAAACGTCGATGAGTCGATCGAGCGCTATAAAAAACTTCGCGATGATCCCGTGGCCCAGGGCTTACTTGTCTTGATGGGCAGTACGGATCGGATCATGCATTCATTCAGCGTGAAGAACGGGATTGCAGCTGGTTTTGACGAGAAGGGTGACGAAATTGTGAGTGTTCCGGTCACTGAGCCCTTCATCGAACGCGTCGCTTTCGACGCGAAGCATAAGACGGTACGAAATAATACGCCCTAAGCACCGACGGCAAGGAGAAGAGTATGGTTCAATATCGTAAGATCATGATGGGCGGAGCACTGGCGCTTCAGTTGCTCAGTGCGGGCGTTTTCGCAGCCGAGATCAAGGTGGCGAAGGTTTCCGCGAATCTCTCGGCGCCAGACTTGGGCTCGAAGGTTTGGAAGGGTGTCGCCGAGGAGCCGATTTCGTTGATGGCGCAACCGATCGCGCTGCCGCGACCGAGCACGACGACGACATCAATGATTCGCGTTCAGGCGATTCACGATGGAAAGTGGATCGCTTTTCGGATGAAGTGGAAGGCGGCCTCGAAGAATGAGGCTGGTCGCTTGGGTCAGTTCTCCGATGCCGTCGCCCTGCAGTTTCCCGTTAAGGCGGGCTCTCCTCCCCCGATTTTTATGGGGGCGAAGGGAAACCCCGTGCATATCTTTCATTGGCGGGCCCAGTATCAGCGGGACCTTGAGAAGGGTAAGCCGACGATGAAGCAGCTCTATCCGAATATGAATCCGGATATGTATCCCATGGAGTTCAAGGATTCCGGCTCGGTCGAGGGGTTGACCGATGCGAAGCGCGAGGTCTATGCGCCGGGGCAAGCTTCGGGAAATCCGCAATCCTACGTCAAGGGAAGCGCGGTGGATGAGATTCTTGCTGAGGGTTTTGGGAGCAGTGCGGTCATTGAGAATCGCATGTCGATTGGCAAGGGCGAATGGTCGAATGGAGAATGGTCCGTGGTCATTGCTCGCCCGCTGGTTCGAGAAAGTGGTTCAGTGCTTGAGCCCGGAAAGTTGGGTCATGTGGCCTTCGCAGTGTGGCAAGGAGGTCAGCAAGAGGTGGGCGCGCGCAAATGCGTTACGATGACCTGGGTGCCCGTCCAGTGGGTCGCTCAATGAGGAGATCAGAATGATCGCAATTCGAAATGAGACATGGGGACCGCAGTTTGTTCTCGCTTCCCTTCTGACCGGTTATCCGGACGAGGCGTTTTCCGAGTATTTGGGGACTCTGCTGAGCGATGAGGCCTTGGCTGACGGGCCGGACGAGGTGGCGGAGAGCCTCCGTGACGTCTGTGCCCGGGCGGAGGGGGTGATGAGGACGGCGGCGACCTTGGATGATTTACGCTCCGAGTATATTGACCTGTTCGATCGCGGGCGGGAAGTGAACTCCCTTTACGAGACGGAATACGGGCGTGAGCGAGCGATGGTCAAAGGTACGGAGCTGGTCGATATCGCGGCCTTCTATCGGGCTTTTGGCCTCGAGAACGGAGCAGCCGGGACGCTTCCCGAGATGGTTGATCATGTTTCGGTAGAGTTTGAGTTCTACGCCCTTCTTGTCCTGAAGAGTCAGCTTTTGAGCGAGGCCGGAGATCCCGAAGGAATGGATATCGTTCTGGATGCGCGGAGGAAGTTCCTCCAGAGCCATTTGGGCAGGTTCATTGGCGCAATCTGCGACCGTCCAGGCGTGGCCGAGAGCGCTTTTTATGGGGCAGTGTTCCGATATTGTCGAGACTTGGTCAGCCAGGAGTGTAAACGTCTGGACGTAGTTCCCGAGGTTCAACAGTGGATTTCTGGCCAGACGGAGGCTCCAGAAATGAGTTGCGGTGCAGTGGCAGCAGTCCATTTGAAGTAGTCGCTAGGATTAAACTCCGAGCCCTCGGTTTCTAACCCACGGCGACGTGGTAGGCGAGACCAGGGCCGTGCATAGAAATATGCGCCAAGGTGAGAAAGGAAACCTTCTCGCCTCCCGGCTTTGGAAAGGAGAAGGTACGTGAGGTTAATGGATTCACAGCAGCGGGCGTTTGCCTATCTGCGTCTTTCGGTGACTGACCGCTGTAATTTCAGCTGTGTCTATTGTCTCCCGAATGGCTATCAGCCCTCACTGGAGTCTCGCACCGAGGCCGAACTCTCCGTCGAGGAGATTCGTCGACTGGTTGCGGGGTTCGCTCAGATGGGCGTGACCAAAGTACGGTTGACGGGGGGCGAGCCGACGGTTCGGCGCGATATTGTTGAGATCGCGTCGGCGGTGGCAAGCACCGGGGGAGTCGAGAAGGTCGCCATCACGACGAACGGGGGTCGGCTGGCGGAACTGGCGCTTCCCTTGCGCGAGGCGGGTGTGACGGCCGTGAACGTCAGTATCGACAGCTTGGATGCCGAAAAATTCAGAAAAATCACCGGCACGGATCGACTGGGAGAAATCAAGAGGGGTATCGATCGTGCGCTGGAGGTCGGGTTTGAAAACGTCAAAGTGAACGCGGTCCTGTTGAAGGACTGCAACGATGTGGAGGTCGGCTCCTTCATGGAGTGGGTGCGTGACCGGCCCGTGTCGGTGCGGTTCATCGAACTGATGCGCACGGGGAAAAACGGGGATTTCTTCGGGCAGAGGCATCTTTCAGCCGGAAAGATTCGATTGGATCTCCTCAAAGCGGGATGGACTCAGGCTGCGAGGTCATTGACGGATGGCCCGGCCGTCGTGTTTGAGCATTCTTCTTATCGGGGGTCGATTGGACTGATCGCGCCTTATTCTCAGGATTTCTGCGTGAGCTGCAACCGCCTGCGGGTCTCCGCACGTGGAGCGTTACGGCTTTGTCTCTTCGGGGAAAAGGACGAGTCGCTGCGCCCTTATCTCGCGGATGATGGCGATCGAGGCGAGTTGATGACCCGAGTCCGAGAGCTTCTGCGAGAGAAAGCGCCCTCCCACTTACTGCATGAAGGAAAATATGGAAACACCTGGAACCTCGCCGGCATCGGCGGCTAATTTTCGGATGATCGACATCGCGGAGAAGAAGGATACCCAGCGCCGAGCGGTGGCGTCCGGGGCTTTTTTCGCGGCGGCGTCGACCTTAAGAAGAATTCGCGATCGTACTCTCCCGAAGGGAGATGTTCTCGTTCTGGCCGAAGTCGCCGGAATTCAGGGCGCAAAGCTGACCGCAAGCCTTTTGCCCCTTTGTCATCCGCTTTCATTGACCTCGGTGAGAGTCTGGACGGAATGTCTGGACGACCGGATTTCTGTTTTCTGCGAGGCGAAGACGCTAGGGAAGACAGGCGTTGAGATGGAGGCCTTGTGTGGCGTCAACGCCGCGTTGCTCTGCATCTATGATCTGACCAAGGGGATCGACCCGGTACTGCGCATCGGTGAGATCAAACTGGAGATCAAAGAGGGCGGGAAGTCGGGCTGTTGGATTCACCCTGGGCCTGAGGAGGTGCAAGCTCAGGAGGAGGGGCTTTTGCAAGGCGCCGTTTGCGCGGTGATCACTTTGAGCGATCGTTGTTCTCGGGGAGAAGCAGAGGACCGATCGGGTCCGATGGCGGCGAAGTGGATGGAGAGCCAGGGCGGCCAGTTGCTTTCTCTCGCCGTGTTGCCGGACGATGCGCATCGTCTTCGCGAGCGGCTCGTCGCGCTGCTTGAGAATCCGGCTCCCGGTCTGATCCTGACCACAGGGGGGACGGGCCTCTCTCGGCGGGATATAACTCCGGAAACAGTGCTGGCCCTCTCGCAAGAGCTGGGTGGTCGTGAAGTGCCCGGCTTTGGTGAGCTTTTGCGACGTGAGGGCGCTCGTCATACGGAGATGTCTTGGTTGAGTCGCTCGACGGCAGTCATGATTCGACGCACGTTGATTCTTTGCCTCCCTGGAAGCCCCCGCGCGGTCGAGCAGGGACTTCGCTCGGTCGGATCATTGATTCGACATTCGATCCACATCATGGCGGACGGCGGTCATCCATGATGGCGCGCGCCGTGCTTCGCAATGGGCTCGGAGCTTTCTCCGACGGCGCGGTTCTGCTTCCGCTTCTGGCTCTTCTTTCTTCGTCGGCAGGAATGTCGGGAACCCTGCTTCTGGTTTCCGCGGGGTTGACCTATGTCGTCTCGGCGCTGGTTTTCCGAGTTCCGATGTCGGTTCAGCCGCTTAAGTCGATCGCGGTCGCGGCGGTGGTGTTGGGTGCCTCGGCCCTCGAGGTGCGTATGAGCGCCTTCCTTTTAGGGGCTGCATGTCTCGTTCTTTGTTTTTTTGACGTAGAGCGCTTGGCTCGACGGGTGCCGATCGCAGTCGTGCATCAGCTGCAGGTGGGCCTCGGAGTGCTTCTCGTCATGCAGGGCGCGTCCACGCATTGGAGCTGGGTCGGCGTCGCGGTCGCCGCTGTTATGATCTTGCGGCCTGAGGTGGCCGGAATTCCGATTCTGGGTTTACTCGCTACGGCCGGGATCGTCTGGGGGGTGTCGCGAGGCCTGGACTCCCCAGGGGTTGCCCCCTCGGTGGTTTCGGTGGGCGCGGGACTGAGGCCTGAGATGATCGCGGGCTTACTGCTGCCGCAATTGGTGTTGACCTGGGCCAATTCGGTGCTTGCGACTCGAATCGCCTGTGAAAAATATTTTGGCGCGCGGGCTTCTCGTGTCACGATTCGCCGACTTTTGAGCTCGATCGGAGTGGGGAATCTTCTGGTGGGCGTTTTGGGTGGGATGCCGTTCTGCCACGGAGCCGGGGGGCGCACGGCCCATGTTCGAGGGGGGGCTACCCAGGCGGCGTCAACCGCCCTGATGGGGGCTTTTCTGCTGACCCTTGGGGCTGCGCAGTGGGCGAGCGGCTCCGAGGTGTTGCGGTATCCGGAACCCTTGATTTTTCCTCTTCTGGTTGCGACGGGGATTTTTCATATGCAGCTCGCGGAGCGGACGGCTCAAACGAATTTTGGGAGAATCAAACTCACCGCTGCGCTTTTACTTGCGCTCGTTTTTAGAAATCTCCTGTGGGTTCTCGCATTTGCTGTGTTGCTCGAGGTTGTTGAATTTGCGCTCGAGAAGCGGCATCCGAAGGGAGCGGTATGATCACTTTTTCTGAAGCTCAAGAAATCATCATTCGAACCGCCCAGGCGAATGTCAGGACGGACGAGTCGGTCTCGTTGAAACACGCATTGGGACGGATCGTAGCCGAAGAGCTGCGAAGCCGGGAAGAGGTTCCGTCGTTTGACAACTCTGCGATGGATGGTTTCGCCGTTGCGTCCGTGCAGACGACGAAGGCCTCGTTAACCACGGTTCTTCGTGTGCCGGTGGATGGACTGATCGTGGCCGGCGGTGCTCCGCAGAATTTCACGGCGGGCGGATCGATCGAGATCATGACTGGGGCTCCGATGCCTGGGCTGGGTCTGGATGCCGTCGTGCGGATCGAGGATGTCGAAGTGGAGCGGACGGACGAGGGCGTCGCCGTCGCGATTCGATTGAAAAAGCCGGTTCGAGAGGGCGAGAATGTCCGGCGGAGCGGTACGGATTTCGGGCGTGGCCAGAAAATCGTGGAGCCGGGAACGCGGATCGAGCCGGGACACATCATGGCTTTTGCGAGCCTCGGGATCGCTCAACTGAAGGTGCGCGCTCTTCCGCGTGTCGCCGTGCTCTCCACCGGGAGCGAGCTGATGGAGCCGGACACCGCGCGGCTCTCACCCGGCATGATTCGAAATTCGACCGGGCCCTTTTTATCCTCGGCTTTGCGCCTTCTCGGGATCGAGGCCCTTGATCTCGGGATTGTCCGCGATGATCCGGCCCTTTATCGCCGAAGGCTGGAGCAAGCGGCCGCAGAGGGGATCGATGTTGTTTTAAGCACAGGCGCCGTTTCGATGGGGAAGCACGATTTCGTGTCGGAGGTGCTTGCCGAGTGGGGCGCGCGGACTTTGTTTCACAAGGTAGCCATTCGTCCGGGCAAGCCGATTTTGTTCGCCGAAGCGAAGGGCCGCCAAGGGCCCCTCGCGATTTTCGGTCTTCCCGGAAATCCCGTTTCGACGGCGGTGGGGATGCGGTTTTTGGTCGAGCCTTATCTTCGGGCGTTACAGGGGCTGGCTACAGAAATTCCGGTGACGGCTTCGCTGTTCGGTGCGAGCACGAAACCCAAGGCCTTCCGATGTTTCTACAAAGGGCGAAGCAGTCTTCGGGACGGCAGGCTTGGCGTCGAGGTGCTGAAGGGGCAGGCCTCTTATGTCGTGAGCGCGTTGCTTGATGCGAACTGCTGGGTGGTGCTGGCCGAGGGGTCGGAGTCTGTTTCAAGTGGGGAGGCGGTCGCTATTTTTCCGCTTCATCACGGTTTTGAGGGAGGGATGTTGCGATGATTGAAATTCAAGTCAGGCTCTTTGGCGCATTGAGAAAATACGAGGGGAGTCAGCCCTCCGTCCGGGTTGAAGCCCCCGCTGGCGTGACCGTCGCGGCCGTGAAGGAGCGATTGGCTTCACAGCTGAGAGCGGCCCATGCCCCTTTCAAAGATGAGCAGTTGATTCAAGATTCGGCCATCGCGAATGAGACGCAAGTGCTGCAATCGAGCACGGTCATCGAGCGATCCTGTACCCTGGCTATTCTGCCGCCGGTTTGTGGGGGATAGCCCATGAGTGTTCAAGTGATGGCTCGAGTTTCGGATTCTCAGATTCTTCCCCAGGTGGGTGTAGCCGCGTTACAGGGTGCCGGGCACGGCGCGCAAAACTTTTTTTTTGGCGCGGTTCGGCCTCAGAATGTCGGAAAAAAAGTAGTGGCCGTCAGCTATGACGCTTTTGTGCCGCTGGCTGAGCAGATTTTGAAGGAAATCGCGGACGAGGCCTGCAAGCAGTGGGGCGAGGACCTTCGGATTTTTATTCAACATCGAACGGGCCGCCTAGAGCCCGGAGAGGTGAGCGTAGCGATCGGAGTGAGCTCGATGCATCGCAATGAGAGTTACTTGGCTTCTCGCTACATTATTGAGCAGATCAAGGTGCGAGCGCCGATCTGGAAAAAAGAACACTATGAAAATGGAGAAACAGAGTGGTTGAAGGGGCACGCCCTATGCCAACACGCCCACTAAGTTTTTATGCGGTAGTTTTAGCGGGCGGGCGCTCGACTCGCATGCGGAGCGATAAGCGATTCCTCGTATTCGACGGAGAAATGTTAGTGGACCGCGCGATGGCTTTGGCCACCCAGGCGCTGGGGTCCGATCCGGCTCGTGTGCTTCTTTGTGGGGAAGTGCCGGATCGCCCGGGGATTCCCGATGAGAGGGCGGGAATGGGACCTTTGGGGGGGGTGCATACTGCGCTCGCGAAACTTCAGGGTGGGGCGGAAACCGCAGATCAGTGGCTCGTCGTACTGCCGGTAGATATGCCTTTGCTGTCGGCGTCTCCTCTGATCGCTCTCATGGCCCGTGCTTCTGAATGCGCACGAAGGGGGATCCGGGCGGTGGGCTTCACGGAGTCCGAGTTTCCCTTCGCTTTCCTAGGCGGCCAGCGAACGCTGGCCATTTTAGAAGAAATTTTGAAGAAAGAGCCTTCGAGTGCCCGTTCAGTGCGAGCTTTTTGTGAAGGCTTAGAAGTGGTTCGTTATCCAGCTGATCCGGAGGGGCGGCGGGTGGAGGAATTTTTGAACGCAAATACGCCGGAAGAATGGAGTCGAGCGACGGAGAGAGGGACAAGATGAATATTCGTTTGAGCGAGGATTCCATTCGGTTTCGCCTCAGTCTGCCGGCTGCGCTTGATCTGGAGAAATCAGGGACCCACGAGGTATCGATGCTGACCCCTGGAGGTCGAGTCAGGCTCGTCGTCCGTTGCGTGGAGGGTGACGAGGCTCGACTATCGCAAGACGAGGAACCCTCGTGGATTTTGCAGCTCCCACGGAGTCGGCTTTTGGTTCTCCTTGCTGCGGCTCGAGAAAGCTCGAGCCCTCGGCGAAGCCTTGAGTGGTCATTCGACTGGGGCGTGCAGGGGCAGATCGCGCAGGTACGTGTCGAAATTGATCAGTTCAGCGTGAAGTTATCTCGAGAGGGGTCCGGTCCAGGCCAGAATTCCGCCCGCTAGACTCATCGACGATCGGATTCCCGCCTCGAGCAAGATGCGCGCGCCCTGGGCCGATCTCACACCCGAGCGGCAGTAGATCACGACTTCCTGAGCTTCCGGCGGAATCGGCGGCAGTTCGCCGTTTTCCAGGCGGCTCAGGGGCCACAAGAGCGCGTTTTCTAGATGGCCCTCTTCGGCCCATTCGTCGGGATTTCGCACGTCCAAGAGCAGCACCGAGCTCGGCAGGGTTGCCAGCAGTTGGGCCAGACGGTCGGGCTGAATAACCGGGCTGATCGCGCATGCAGGATCTTCATAATTCAGGACGATCTCCTTCTTCGGGCGGCTGCAGGTCGGGCAATCCTCGCGTTGGGGAACTTTAAATCGATCGAATCGCCACGCGCCTGCAAAATCAAGCAAGGTGAGGAGCGCATGCTCGGGGTACAGCGGATGATCCGGTTGCCCACCGGAGATCAGGAGCTGAAGAGCGAGCGTGGCTTGCAGGGTGCCCAAGGTTCCGACCACCGAACCCAGAACACCGGCTTCCGCGCAGTTTTGAATTCGAGTCACCGGTCGGTGCGGGTGCAGGCACCGATAGCAAGCCCCTCGACCTGAGGCGAACAAAGCGACCTGGCCCTCAAAGCCGTTGACCGCACCGTAGACGAGGGGCTTTCCCGCCTTAAACGCGGCATCGTTGACCAGAAACTTCGTTTCGAAGTTGTCGCTTCCATCCAGGATAACGTCGTATTCTCCTACGAGCGAAAGCGCGTTTCGATCGGTGAAACGTTCTTGCATCGCATCAATTTGAAGGGTGGGGTTCAGTGCTCGAAGGGTCTGGGCCGCCGCAGAAACTTTGGAGGCCCCCGCATCGGTCTCGCGGTAAAGGATTTGCCGCTGAAGATTGGAGAGCGCAACCGAGTCCGCGTCGATCAGCCCCAGGCGTCCTACCCCTGCCGCGGCCAAATACAGGCTAGCGGGTGAGCCCAGTCCCCCGACGCCAATACACAGCACGCTGCTACGTGAAAGGCGTTCCTGCCCCTCTTTTCCCAACTGGGGCAGAGCGATCTGTCTCGAATAGCGATTCATCATCCGGGATCGTCCTTAACCCAAACGATTTACGGGATCAAATTGACTCATGACCATCAGACCTTTAGGCTCAAAGTGAACAGGAGTTCATCAACATGTCGGATCTCATACGGTGGGAACTTATTCAGCACGCGGGTGTCGAACTGGGACACACGATCAAAGGGGTTAAAAAGAGCCTTGAATTCCAGATCGGGGGCGTGAAGAAGGTATCTGGGGCTTTTGAAACGCTGGCGGGCGTTTTAGAGATCATCGAGGGAAAAATTCGGCAGATTCATTCTGTGACCCGTGAAAACCTTTCGAAGAGCAAAAAATCCGCGGGCGAAGTTCTCGACGCGACGGCCGCCATGCGACATCTAGAGATGAATTTCACGACTGTGCAAGAGCATCTTCGAACGATTGACGCGATTGCCCGGCAAACGAATCTCCTTGCGTTGAACGCCACGATCGAAGCGGCTCGTGCTGGAGATGCGGGGAAGGGCTTCGCGGTCGTTGCATCGGAAGTAAAAGAACTCTCACGAAGCACGAGCAAAGTGAACGGCGCGATTCAAGAAACGATTTCGCAGGTGTCGCAGTCGGTGTCAGCTCTTTCGGTACGGCTTTCCAGCGTTCACGACCTGATGAGTGAGTCGGAGAAGGCCTCGGAACAGGCCGGGGTGAGTGTTGAGTCGATCGTCGTGTCTTCAGCGGAGATGCAGACTAGCTTCCGAGCGACGAAAGAGGAGCTTCGGGACATCGATCATTCCATGGTCGATACAGGGGTACAGGTCAATGAGATCTCCGTCATCGGGACGACGTTTGAGAATCTCATGAACCTTCTGCGGTTCCAGGGGATTTTTGAAAAGTTAAACGATCCGCTGGATCGCATTGCCCCATTGGCTAAAGCCAGCAAGTTTGCCGATAACCAGCGTTTTTCGCAGTTGCAGGGCGAAGTATTGCTTGAGGAAGGAGATGTGCTGATCTCCATCACCGACCCCCTTGGGATCATCCAGTTCGCGAATGAAACCTTTTGCAGGATTGCGGGCTTTTTGCCTGAGGAGTTGATGGGAAAGCCCCATAATCTCGTGCGACATCCGGATATGCCTAAAACCGCGTTTCAGGACCTTTGGGACGAGCTCCGTGCCAAGAAGGTGTGGCAGGGGTTTGTGAAAAACAGAACGAAAACTAACGGATTTTACTGGGTGAAGGCTACGGCGTTCCCTTGTCTAGGGGCCACCGGTGAAATCACGGGGTACATCTCTGTTCGGTTTCGACCGGCCCGAGAGGATATTCAACGAGCGACCGAGATTTACAGACGATTGCCCTGAGTCGGATTTTCTTGAAAGAGTCTGGGGTGGCGATTCACGCGGTCGACGAAATCGCTGGTGGATCTTGAACCGCACTGAACGAGTGTGCCAGTGATCTCTCTCAGATAGGTCGGGCCGTCCATCCCGCCCATGAGTGCGACCAGGTAGGCCGCATCGTTTAAATTTGTCGGAAGATGGGCATCGTGCAGCCTTTGGATAAACGCGCCCGATTCCTCAAAGAGCTGCGCGCATGATTTTCCATTCAGGGTAAAGCCGAGATCCTTCAGATTCGTGCGCGGCATGAGCAGGCTTGAGTCCCAATCGAGAAGGTCGCTGAAATAGGTTTCTTTGCAGGTATCTTCACGGAGTTTAAAGCCATAATGGTCCATGCGATTCCACCAGTCGGTCCCGGGGCCGAGGCAGGCGGGGAGTATCAACGCGGAACCCAGCTGATCCTGCTCGAATGACCGTTGAATCAGCTCAAAGGACGCGTTTCGGGTTGCATCCGTTTCGAAGGGAGAGGGAATAATGAAAGACAAGCAGGCGAAGATGTTTGCCTTCATCGCGGCTTGAATCACCTCGACGATGTGAGTGGGACTGATATTGTTCTTGTTGTGGATTCTTTTGAGGAAGATGGGGTCGCCGCTTTCGATGCCGAAAAAAAGCGCGCGCAGACCGGATGCGGATAGGAGCGGCAGCTCGGCCGTGGTGATGTTGTTCATCGATGCGAACGCTGAGTACGATATCTGGAGCCTGCGCTTCGTGATTTCCTTGGCCAGCGAAATCAAAAATTTCCACGGAGGGTTCGACCCCGCGAGCCTGAAATAGCTGACCCCTTCTTCTCTCTGAAATCTTTCCATCGCTTCCGCGATGCACGCGGGGCTTCTTTTACGGGTGACGCCATTGAAATAGGTATGCGAGCAGAACGAGCATTTGTTGAAACATCCACGAGAGTCATCGATGACTCGGACCTTAAAAAACGTGGAGGCCCCGGGGTAGGTTTGTTCGTCAAAGGTTCCGATCGGGAGCGAGTCCAGGCTGTACTCTCCGGTGCCCGGAGTTTTGATGATCTGCTGGCCTTTCAGGTAGATCACACCGGGGGCGGTCTCACCGCGGCCCTCGAGGATATCGACAAGCGCTCGCTCGCCTTCGCCATAGACCAGGTAATCGAAGGCCCGGGATCGGCGGAAAAAGGATTCCTCAGCGTAGCGAATGGCCGGGCCTCCTGCCAAAAGGAGGAGGTTGGGAAAGCGGTGGCGTAGGGCCTCCGCGACCCGAAGGCATTCCGCCAAGCCATTTCCGATCCAAAGTTTGAAGCCGATGGCGGAAATCTCTTCGCGGAGGCAGTGATCGGATAAACGACTCAGGATTTTATCACCGAGTCGTCGAAGGCCGCGGTGTTGCGCCTGGGAATACTGGGAATAGAGCGGCGGGGAGACTGCTTCACCCGTTGCCCAGTTTTTCCACACGGCGTTCGCCACCTCGCTTTCCCCATCGAGCAGGGATCCGATGTCCGCTGGGCTTTGGAAGTCGAGTACTTCAACGGGGGTGCCTTTGCGTTTTAGAACCGCCGCAAGCCCCGCTAAAGAGCTGTCGGGGATGAAGGTGTCCCCGGTGATGATGTGGCCCGCAAAATTGACGAGGAGTACTTTTCCGTCGATAGGCGATGAGAATTGCATAGGAGGGGCAGTGTCTTGATCTGGCTGCAAACTAGCAAAGAAAAGATTTCTTTCTTGGCGTCGAGGCTTTGATGTCGCCGAAAATACGGGAGATATTGTCTCGTCGGTGTGTATATTTTTCTCAACTCTGCTCGCGTTCCATGAGCGCCAGCGTTTCGAAGTGTTCGGTCTGAGGGAAGAAGTCGTAGGGCTGGAGCTGCGTGACTTGAAAGCCTTCGTTCTCGATGAGGCGGAGATCCCGTGCAAGGCTCGAGGCGCTGCAGGAGAGATAGGCGATTCGAGAGGGCGGTTTCTCGCGGATGAGAGCGGTCACTCGGTCTTGAGCGTCGCGACTCATGCCGGGTCTCGGAGGGTTGATGAAGAGGGAATAGACTCCGTTGATTTTTTTCTCGACACGCGGGTCGAGTAGTCTTTGTTCGACGGTTCCGGTAAAGGCTTCGTGTATCGCCCCGCCGTTGCGTTGAATGCGTCCGGCATAGGTGGCCGCATTGACCGAGCGCTCGATCCCGAGCCAACCCACGGAAGGAGGCAAGCGTTGCGAGAGTTCGCCGGTACCACAATAGAGATCGACGACGAGGCCGGGGCGCGCGGCCAGAAGGGAGGAGATGGCTAGTTCTCGAGCTTGAACGAGCAGGCTTTGCGCGACTTGTCTGAACGCGAGAATGGGGCCCTCGTCGTTGCCGGGGGGGCCGAAGAGGGGATCGAATTTTCGGTGCTGAAATATCTTTCTCCCGACCTGTTTGGTTTCGTGAAGCCAGACTCGGTCAAAGGGCGGCTCGAGAATCTCGTTCCAAGGGACTGTCGTGATCGCCGTGCCCGTTCGCTCTTTCGCGACGACGACGGCATGCGGGCTTCCCAGCCAAATTCCCAGCAGGGACTTCTCCGAGAAGCCGCGAGCATGACGAACGAGCGTAGTCTGTAGTCGCTCGATCATTTTTTTGATCGGGAGCACGTGGATCGGGCAGGTATCCCATGAGACAAATTCCTGCCTCCATGACCCTTCGAACTTCTGCGCGCGGTACATTCCGAACGAAAGGGTGCCATTTGAGAAAGAGCTGCGCAGCCAGGTCTTTGATCGATAGGCCAGTCGTTCCTCGGCGGGGGCGGCTTGAATCTGTTGAAGCAGGTCTTTCCAGGGGGCAAGCTGCTCGAGAGCCCATTGCTGCTTTCGTCGCAATTGTTCGCCGTAGGTGAATGCCTTGTAGTGGCAGGCTCCGCATGAAGGATTGCAGGCTGGGTTCTTGGCGAGGGTCACGGGGTTGGAGTCCGATAAAAATATGCGGTGAGCAGGCATGCCCATGCCGTGCCGAGGAAGAGGCCACTGAGGACATCGCTCGGGTAGTGCACTCCCAGGTAAAGACGGGAGAAGCAGACCCCGCTGATGAGGGTGGTTGCGCAAAAGAACGTCGCGGCTCGCATTTGCCAGGCCTGATAGCGCCGCCACGCCAGGAACATCAGGAGGAGATAAAAGGAGGTCGCCGCAAGGGAATGGCCGCTCGGATACGAGAAACCATCGACTTCCACCAGGCGTGGCACCACCTCTGGGCGTGGGCGCGTGAAGAGGTGCTTGATCAGAGAGGTGCCGACCCCTGCGCCGATGCTCCCTATCGCGAGATACGCGCTTCCTCGCCGATCTCGGTTTACCGAGAGCAGAATGACGCCGATGATGGTCAATAGCGTAATGACCGTGGCGGAACCGAGTGCCGTGACATCGACCGCCGAGCCATTCAATGACGGAATTCTATGTTTTGAAATAAAAATGAGAACGCGTTGATCAAGCGAGTTGAGCGCTGAATCCTCGTGAAGCTCCCAAGTCACTTTTAGAAATAGACCTAGAAATAGAAGCGCGCTGCCTACCCACCCGAGGCGCCGAACAGATTCAACCGTGAGTAAATCGATGGCTTTAAACCACGCGCGTAGGTGGTTCATGAGTCAAGACTACCCTGAGAATGTGATTTCGTCAGGACGTCGCTTATGGTCGCACCAAAGGGGTGAGTTGGTACGAATGCCACCGAGAGGAGGAGAAGGGAATTCACCGCGTACCCAACATTTAAAGTCAAGGAGATCGTTCCTTCGTGTCTCAATCTAGCGTCCCCGCAGCAGAAATAATGTTTTGCTCTAGGATCGCACGAATGTCTATTTGGGGCCGCCGCTGTGAGAAGTCGTTGGTCATCACGATAATGAGGTTCTTGGAGGGGACTATATAGATGTACTGACCGCCATATCCCCAAGCGTAAAAGAAGGGAACCGGAGCTTCAGCTTTCACCCACCAACCATATCCGTAATGGCCATTGCCTTCGGACGCCTTGATGAGTGGGGCTGTCGAGTGGGTGACCCATTTTTCAGGAATAACCTGCCTGCCCCGAAATCGGCCCTTACTGAGAAAGAGAAGGCCAAATTTAGCCATGTTACGCGTGGTAAGAAAAAGCGAAGACTGCCCGAGATAATATCCTGCCGCATTTTTCGACCAGCCCATGATTTCAATCCCTAGGGGGCTGAAAAGGTGTTTTTGAGCAAAATTCCGAGTGGATATTTTCGAGGCGTCCGTCAAAATCTGGGAAAGAATAGTGGTATAGGCGGAGGTGTATGAAAACATCGCGCCCGGGTCGAAAATTAGCGGCCTCGTAAACACATAGCGAGGTTGGTCGAGTTGTTCGGAAGCATCGAAGCCAGGAAGCTCATCGTTGGCATCAATCCCCACGGACATGTTTAAAAGATTCCTGAGAGTGATTCGATCTTTTCGCGGGTCATTCAACTCACGGAATAGATCAGGAAAGAATGCTCTGACGGGTTCGTCGATTGACTTGAGAATCCTTTTTTCAAGGGCGATTCCGATCAGGGCGGAGGTGACGCTCTTCGTAATCGATTTCAGGTTGTTCGCTGATTTGACTCCATATCCGTGGAAGTACCGTTCGGCAGCGATCTTGCCATTCCGGACCACCAAGAGACTGTGCGAGTACGGGAGCGCGGCCGCCTTCTCTAGTCCTTCATTCAATAGACTTTCATTGAATCCGAGTGCTTTCGGGGACGCCGTCTTCCAGTCATCCGTGCTCGTCGGCGAGGCGATGCCCGCCGAAGGGAAAGAAAGGATGGTAAACAGCATCGCGGCCAGGAGGCTTCTTGCATGACTCATTGAGTAGAATTGGAACACAAGGTTGGAAGGGGCGCTTCACTATTTTTGTGAAAATGACGAGATCATGCGGTCGCCTATCTCTTGAATCGATCGCACCGCTCTGTTTTCAACCCTGTATATGAGGCAGATTTCATCGTGAAATACGGGGGCCTTTGGAATGCGACGGAGGGTTCGTGGTCCGGTAGATGCCGCCACACAGGAGGGCAGAATTCCGATTCCTGCACCCTGGACAACGAGCTTGGCGACCACCTCTAAGCTCGACGACTGAAGGATTCTGCTGTATCGAACCCAGCTCCTGTTCAGCTTCTTGAGCAGATCTTGAGATTGCAGGAGGTCGGGATCGCAGATCAACACGGCGTCGCCGGATCGAAAATCTTGAACCTTGCGTCTTCCTTCTCCGACCCAGAAGGTCACCTCATCATCACGAAGTTTTCGGATTACCAAGTCCGGGTGCCGTGTCGGATTGACGACGATCCCGATGTCGATCTCCATCCGAACCACGGCCTCGGTAATTTTTCTGGAGAGATCGTGATGGAGTTTGATCTCAAGTCTTGGATATTTCTCGACGAGGTCAGGCAAGAACCCACCGAGAGAGTAGAGTGCCACTGAGGCGTGGCAGCCAATCGAGAAGCAGCCTTGAACCTCTTGGGTGGAGGCCAATGCATGGCCCTTCACACTTTCCCATTTTTGCAGCAGCTCTTTTGCATGGGCGAGGAGTTGCCTGCCGCCCTGGGTGAGGGTCACGCCCTTTTTACTGCGGATCAAAAGCGGCGTCCCGACTGACTGCTCTAGCCGTTGAATCGCCAGAGTCAGAGAGGGTTGGCTGATTCCGAGGCGTTCCGCCGCCCGCGAGAGATTCAGGCTCGAGGATACTTCGACAAAATATGTAAGGTCATTGGGCGATGGAATCATAGGAATCACCTATTATTACGATTTGTAACTCATATTATATTTATAATTAAGAGTTCGATAATCCTCGTTTGAAATTGATTCAACTCAAAAATGAGAGGTTATAAGATGAAGTCTCCTTCAGGTCGCCGACGGTTCTTGAAGCTGGGAGCGGGGTCCGCGGGCCTATTCGCTTTTTCAAATCCAATCACTCGGGCGCTCGCCGCGAGCTGCGGGCTCACGCCGCCGCAGACTCTGGGCCCGTTTTACCCTGGGCAGAGCCAGTTTCGCGCGGATACGGATCTGACGTCCCTACCCGGCCATGCCGCGCGAGCGCTGGGGCAAGTCGTCTACGTCAAGGGTAAGGTCGTCGATCAGCACTGCAGACCGGTTCAGGGGGCCAACGTCGAGATCTGGCAGGCCTGCGCGAGCGGGAAGTATAACAACCCGAAAGACCCGAACACGGCCCCTCTTGATCCTCATTTCAAATACTGGGCTGAGGCGTTTACGGATGAAAACGGAGACTACATTTTCAAGACCATTATTCCGGGCGCCTATCCGGCCGATGCCGACTGGACCCGCCCGCCCCATATCCACTTCAAAATTTCTCGCTTAGGGTACGTGGAACTGGTCACTCAGATGTACTTCAAGGGGAATGCATTGAATGAGCGCGATCTGATTCTCCGGCAGATTCCCGCCTCGGGGTGGGACCGGGTGGTCGTTGACTTTCAACCCTCGTCGCCTGAGCTTGAGGCAGGTTCGCTCAGCGGAAATTTCGATATTACCGTCCGCTCGGTGCGGGGGGGTTAGCTTGGGGAGTGGGAGCTGGTACCTTTCTTTATGGATAGGAATACGTCGATGACTGATCGAGCGCGCCGTGGAAGTAGGGCATTCGCGAGAGTAACGATGTACACGGTGGCCTGAAGCGGTTTCTTCTCGGGACCTCGGTACTCAAAGAGCCTTTTTTTCATGATCAGATCTTCGACGCAATGCCTGGGGATGATGGTCATCCCCATTCCTGCTTCCACCATCTGGATCGCTCCCTCTAGGCTGTTCATCTCGCCCGCAATTTTCATGGAGCTCCAAAGGAGGTTCTTCGCACGAGGAAAGTGGTGTTTGACCCAGATGCTGAAGAGATTCTCGGCCCCGGGATGAGCCACGAAATGAGACTCATTCAATAGATCGGCGGTGAGACCTTTCAGGCGATCGCCCCGGTGGTCGATCAAGACGTATTCCTCAGGGCAAAAGGGGGTGAGTAGAAGGTCCGGGCGTTGAATTTCATGGGTCACAAATCCGAATTCAATTTCGCCTTCGAGGAGTTTCTCAATGACGTCATGAGAGGGGCAGAGGGTCACGCTCAGCTCGAGCTCGGGAAACCTCTTCTGTCGCTCACGAAGTAAGATCGGAAAGTGGGGAGTCATCAAGCAGCTCGCGGGCATCGCGTAGGACACGCGCCCTTTCAGAGCGGTGTGTTCCGTGCTGACGCTTTCGGTGAGCTGGTCGAGCTGATCTAAGTACTGTTCGATGTAGCGCTGCAGGGTCTTCCCCGCATCGGTCAGGATCACCTTTCGACCGATGCGAAGAAAGAGCTGCGCTCCGAGCTGATTCTCAAGCTTGGAGACGTGTTGGCTGACGCCCGATTGGGTCATTCCGGCTTGCTGAGCCGCGAGGGTGAAGTTCAGGGTCGTGGCGGCGTAGTAAAATCCACGAAAGGCCCCGGAATCGAGTCGGTCAAAGTCCCTCATGACCCATCATCAATCATGATTGACCTTATAAAAACAAATACTTTTATTAATGACGGCACAAGTCATAGATGTACCGTTGAATGGAGATCCTTATGAAAAAATGGGTATTTTTAGTCGGTACGCTGCTTCTCTCTCATCAGCTTTATGCCGGGGAATGCGAGGAGGCACGAGCTGGCTATGAGGTGAGCGGAACCTCTCGCCTTTCATTGGTGATTCAGGGGAAAGATTCTCAGTTCTATCCCCTTGAGGTCAGGCTCCACTGCAGAGGCGTGAACGGTGAGGCGCTGGAGAGTGCGAGTGTCGTAGGGGGACGGCAGTTCCTTCGGAGCTTCGCAAGCACAGGGAGTCTCAAGAGTGCCGAGGTGAGACTGACGGGGGACGATATGTCGGGTGAACTTGAGCCTGAAGTTCAGCTCGTCATTGCCGAAAGCCCAGAAAATGCGAGCCGTTATAAGGTCGTCATCAAGTGGAGCGAGCGAGCCCCGAATGATGAACTCTACGCAAAGAGCTTCTTGTACGTCGAGGCGTATTATACGGAGTATCGATTCAACTCAGATCGGAAGTGGACGCCGGTACCGGAAAAAACACGAGTGCCGCTTCGCATTCGTCAAGAGGTCTCGTTTGCGACTTTTGAGGGCTCCAGGATTGGGCTAACCACTCGTCGGCTGATCCAACAGGGTGATGAATCCTCATACATCCGCACGGCATCCGCAGAGTATGGCGAAGCGCAGTCGGATGGGGAGGACTCCGTCTCAGGCTGCGATATTCACGAAGTGAGCATGGGAAAATTCTTGGGATCTTGCGCGGGCAATTACGAGTTTTTGGTTCATGGAGGGCATAGGGTCCGTGGTCAGTTTTCCTGTGAGTTTCAGCTCGAGCATAAGTCGGGCGTGACCGAGGTGGTTAAAGAAGAATGCGAGAAGCAAGGGCGGGTATATGAATAGTTTTATTGTTAAATCGAGCATGATTCTGGCCGTGGTCTTCGTCGGATCAGGTGCGCGGGCGGAGACCCCGGCCCGGTACTTCAGGATCTGGGAAGGTTTCAAGCGGCCTGACCTTTCTGCGCAGAGCTTTGTTCGAGAGTTGCCGTCCTTCATGGCTGACACGGTGAGGCTGTACGGTGGACGGGGATTGAGCAACTACATCGTGGTGATGCCGCCCGCGAGCAAGCCGGCCTTTGTTCCCGATGAGCTTGCTTTGGTCGCCATCACGGCTGAGTCGGATTATCGCAAGATCCGGGAGACCCCTGAAGGCCAGGCTTATAGCGCCCGGCACTGGGATGTCTTCGACCGGGCGACTTCGAGGAGCGCTCCTCAGTTCATCGACTATCAAAGGACGCGCCCCTCGGCTCTCGCGGAGGGAGTGGCGTACGACGTGGTGGGCGAGCCCCTGGATTGGTCTACTGGCTTCACCCTGGTCTACATCGGCGTGAGAAAAGAAGGGCTTGCCCCAGCGGAGTTTCTCAAGCACCTCCGGGGGCATATTGAGCTGACGCGCGCTCAGATGGTTCCCCGGGGATTGCGCGGTTACATCGTGACGGCGCACGAGAATTACGAAGTCGCCTACCTCAATTGGTCATCGAAGGACGCCCATGACCGGGCTATGGCGTCTCCGGGGAGTCGAGCGGTGTTCGCCGATGCTCAGGAGATCATGAATGCCCTGATGTATCAGGAGGCGGTGCAAATCGTAGCCGGAAGTCCGGTGGAGGACGGCTGCGTCTATTCGACGGTCCAGCAGCCCAAATAGCGCTTAGAACGCCACCGTCGTATCCACAAACAGGATGTGGTCCGTGTTGGTTGGCGAGGTGTATCCGCCCGTAGCCATCGGTCCGAGAAGCCCCTGTGCGTACGAGATGCCGGTGCGAACTACTACTTTCCCGATCTTCAGGTTCAGGCGTGGGCCGACTGCAAAAGAGAGGTTTTCTACGGCTGGGTTTTCAGCGGCGAAAACAGTGGGGTTATACAGCCAGCGTTGATAGCGCACTTCTCCAACGACGGAGAGTTCCGGAGTGATGGCATAGCCCACCGACAAACCGGTGGTCAGGTTCAGGCGTGTTTGATCGTGGTCGACTTCCTCTCCTCTGACGCGATTAAGTTGAATGAGAGTTGCTTCGACTTGAACGGTCAGGCCGTGGCCAATATAGGCCAGATCGATGCCCGGGATGACGGCGAAATAGTTCGGTGAAACCATGGCTCCATCCATGCCAGACCTGGCCAGTGCGCCAGTGTTATTAGCGAGCTGTACGGCCGGGTCAGGAGAGTTGCCACCTCCAGAGCCGACGGGGACGGAGAGTCCCAGAAAAATGCCCATCCGGAGATCGCTGGGAAGTTTGATGGAATAAAGTCCGCCGACGACCGGGTTCATGAACGAAAAGGTCGTGGCATCTCCGTTGGCGGGGTGGTTGGCGATGCCCCCGACGCGGATAAGTACGGCCAGATCGGGCACGACTCGGTAGCTGCCCGTGAGGACGGTCGCATCGACAATCCCGCCAGAAACGCCGTCGCGGTCGTTATAGGTGGCCAGGGCGGAGTCGATACGAAGTACATTGCCGGCCATGATCGGGCGGAGCTGTAATGGCGGCGTATAAGGTGCGGGCGCTCCGGCGGCGGCGGGGACGTCGTCTCGGCTATAGACGGGAAAGAGCATAGCGTCCGGGGGAGTTTGGGGGTCGGAGTCGGTTTCGGCTACCTGTCCGAAGGCCAGCGGGCTAAAAAACGTGAGTGCTAAAAAGGATGAACCCAGGAGTCTGAGGAGGGAAATTTTTTTCATGCGGCGCGTTATACTCCTTCATTCATAAATATCAATTATGGAGATCATGGATGTGATGATTTTTTTGGTGCTAGAAGACTAGAGCGTCTCGCGCCAGAATCGTCCGGGGCGACTTGGCCCAAAGGGGGGGACAATACGGGTCATTTCTGCTTAATGGGTAGTTCGATAATGAACTGGGTGTGGGGGGAGGACCGCTCCAACCAAAGATGTCCCCCGTGTTCTTCGATAATTCCTTTTGAAATGCTGAGCCCCAGCCCGGTGCCTTTGCCTACCTCTTTCGTCGTGAAAAAGGGCTGCATCAACTTCTCCGCGACATCGGGAGGGAGGCCTTTTCCGCTGTCTGTGACGGTGATGCGGACTTGGTCAGCTTTGCTCTCGATGGCAACTCGGACCCATTTCTCGGTAAGAGCATTCACGGCGTCGAAAGAGTTGTTCAGTAAATTTGTGAGCACCTGTGCGATCTGGACGTCGCGACATTCGATCGTGACCTGAGGAATAGGCGCGATCTCTAGAGTGATCGAGTTATTCTTGAAGCGCTCCAGGCATAGCGCGAGGACGTTATTCAAGATGTCTGCCATGGGAACGGGAGCATAGGGATCTTTTTCTCCATTCCTGGAGAATGCGCGCAGTCCTCTGATTATTTTCGCAATTCGCTCGGTTTCTGATGAAATTTTCTCGAGCTCAGCAGCGCTTTTCTCTGGGGTTAGCTTTTCGGCATGCATGAGCTTGAGGAGATGATTTGTTTTTCCTTGAATAATCCCGAGAGGGTTATTGATCTCATGGGCGATGCCGCTGGACATTTCCCCGAGGGCGGTCATTTTCGAGGAAGTGATCAGGGCCGCTTGGAGCGATTTTATTTCCGTGATGTCATGGAGAATAGCGACCAAAAAAAGGGCTTCGCCCTGATCGTTCTCCACTCTGGAGGCGTTTAAGAGTCCCCAGACGGCGGTGCCGTCGGGGAGGACAAACCTTCGCTCAAGTCCATCCAAATGTTTGACCTCGCCTGAGATCATTCTCATGATGTCGGTCACGAGCTTCCCCTTGAGGTTGGAGGCGGTTTGTCCGTAGAAACTAGCATAACGTTCATTACATTTCATGATCCGCCCATCTAGGTTGATCAAGGCGACGCCTGAGGTCGTCTGTTCAAAGATAGAGCGAAATTCACGTTCAGACTTTTCCAGTTCAGATCTTGCTACGACTGAGTGCTGCAATTCTTCTGAGAGCATATTGAGGCCGGTGATGAGTCCATCGATCGGGCCCGCATCACCCACCAACTCAAAAGGATGGTTGAAGTTGAGTTGGGCAAGGTCTGTCACGATGTCCAGCACACCGGCGATCTGTTCCCGCGCCACTCCTTCGCTTTGGACTCGGGTCTTTTCTACCAGTGATTGCATGGCCGCTTTCAAAGCGGGGATATCCTTCGCCCCCTTGAATTGAACCTTTTCTTTCAGCATCGACTCGGAGAGATCGGCGATGCACTTAAAAGCGCTGTCGAGATCGCCGGAAGAGACCGATCGCTTTGCCTTTCCTGCTTTCTTCGGCGGTCTCTTCATATTTTTTTTGGAATGAAGGCTTTTGGTCTCAAGATCTTCAGGATCTCTGAAAGGGCATCCAGCGATTCGTCGGTGAGACTGCAAAATTCGACGCCCATTCCACTGGGTAGGCCTGATTCGGAATTCATACGACTCCATCTGCAGATGCCGATACCCTCGAACGACTGTTGATGACTATGGGGGGGGCTCATTTGGAAGCCCACTCTCGTTCCCATGGCAGGCGGAGTACCATCGAGAACCACAAACATGCCGCCGCGTCCGAGGCTCAGGATTCGCGCCGTGATTGCGCCGCCGAGGGACGCTGCCTCGAGTTCAACGGTGAAGTCGGAGGGCAGGTATTCAAGTTGGTGCACCCATCTGTCTCGTTCCGGCAGAATCGCGCGATAAACGGCTTCAACCAGGAGGTCTAGGTTGCAGGGTTTACTGAAGATCGCTTCGGCTCCCCTGTCATAGGCATCTTCTGCCGACAAATCAGAATATCCCGTGATGAGCATGACTACTGGGGTATCCGGATTGAGCGCCTTGATTTGATCGAGAAGATCAACCCCGGTTCCTCCGGCCATGCGTACGTCAGAAACGATGGCGTCAATTTTTTGAAACTGAGCAATCTCAAACGCTTTCGTACCGTTTTCCGCTGCTATGACCGTCGCGTCGACCATTCGAAACTCGTCGGAAAGAACTTCGCGGTAACCTTTTTCGTCGTCGACCACCAAAATCGTCTTTCCTTTGAGCGAAATCATAGACCTTCAATCTTTCTTGTTTTTGTTTTCGGTGTCAAAGAAGATGTGATGCGCCCTTTTGCCTCCGGCAGCGCTCATAGGCGCGGTTCATCGCAATCGTTCCCGCCTCTCGAGTTCCCATAGGGAGACGCAGCGTCCTTTCGCTTGCATTGGGCGCGATAGGACCGGAACGAAACAACTGAGATCGAATCACGCCCCAGTACAAATTCAAGTTGTAGTAAGCTTCGCGCGTGAGAGGCCGAATATTTTTCCAGGTCTCCCACGAAGTGCCGCGATCGGTCTGATCGAGTATCGGGACATGCTTCAAATGGTTGCCAGCCGCTGGGTAGGTCGCATGTGAGCTTCTGGCGGAAAAAAGCTCGATCCGGCCATTGTGGTGTCCAAGATCCGAGCTGCAAAGCCACTCGCCAGTCTCATGTTGGCGGAGGTAGTAAGCGACGCTGGCGCCCGTTTCGTCGATCAGCGCCGCAAAGCTCTCCCAATCGCCTTGGTGGCCTAGCGTATCGGGCCAGGGGTATGCTCCACTCACGTCATAGTGATGCCAATATTCAATCATGCTGATCTCTCTACCCTCAGAAGTGGAGGTGGTTGCCCCTCTGCGCCACAAAAGAGGGGCGGAGACGGTCGAGCTGTGAGCAGCCGCCTGAATTCGCCCCGCTTCATGCCTCAAGTAGTAGGTTTCTCGAGCCCCTAGAGCAAAAACGGTTGGCAAGAACATCGCCCGCGAATCTCTTTGAGCGGGGGGGGCGCGCTCAAAGAGATTCAGTTCCGGAGGCATCTCTTCATCGGCGGTGAACGGGTGGTACCGCCATATCGAACTCTGCTTGAGAAACTCCATGGGATCGGTAGGCATCGCGGTTTCTTCTGAGTGAATCCAGATGAGCGGTGCGTTTTTCCGGGCCAGCGCCTGAAAATCCTCCGCCGACACAGGATGAGGTCGACTGCCACCCTTCGCAGTGGCCATAGGGACGCCGACCAGAAGGATAAAGGAAAGCCAGATCCAAAGGCTCGATAGGCCCATTCCCCTAGCGTGTCTTACTCGATCGTTATTTACAATATGAGGGCTCCATGCTCGTTTGCATTCGTTTCGATAATTCGCTTTAATGGCACTCCTGGGGCGAATAAAAATGACAAAAAAAATCATTCAGACACGCACAGCAAAACTTTGGCTGCGCGAAGAAGGCATTATTCAGTGTGAGGTAAAGCCGAACATAAGAAACGAACTCATTGATGTCATCGAGATGATCGACGCGGGTAGAGTTTTGGGAGGCGGGACCAAGGCGCCGGTCCTGATGGATATTCGGAAAGCCGGGGGGGTCTCTCGTGATGGTCGAGTTTATTTTTCGGGTCATGAAGCCTGCCAGATCGTGTCGGCGACAGCGATCCTCATCGAATCAAAAATTAGCCAAATGATCGCTACTTTTTTTTTGGGGTTCAATAGAGTGCCTTATCCGATACAGATCTTTACCCGCGAAAATGAGGCAGTTGAATGGCTCAAAAAGAGTAAGCCAGTCGTCGTTTGAACATGGACAGGGCAATCCCGATCGTGCGAACGCCCAAATAGAACCGACCATTCTATCGCTTTTCCGGCCTCTGCCTAGTCCGCCGCAGGGGCATCCAAGGGATTGCGTCCCAGTCCCGAAAGTCATCTTCGACTTCCGTCTGGTTCCACACCCGAATGGTATAGAGCGGAAACTGCTTTTCAAAGCCGCCTGGCAGGGCCGCGTTCGAGAAGAAGGGGAGGATTTGCATCGCCTGGTTGGGTACTTCTCTTTTCTAGCGGGGCAGAGGAGGAGTGCGGTAAACCAGGAAAGCGGCCTAGACTGTTGAGTTGGGCATACGCTTTGCAACGCGCTATTGAAAGAAATGAGATGAGGGCACGTGGCAGTCGCTGAGGCGCGCTGCGGCCGAGGAGTCATCACGGGATGGGGCGGAAAGTCGCGGAATGAGCTGAGAAGAGTCAAGTTAGAAAAGGGGGGATCAAATGAATGAGCAGCTGATCTGTTGGTTTAAAGACGAACGTGGCGAGGATCTGAAACGCCTGGGTGGGAAGAACTCTTCTCTTTCTAAGATGATCCGGGGCTTGAGTGATCGAGGCCTTCGAGTCCCTAATGGGTTCGGTACGACCGGGGATGCCTATCGCGAATTTCTGCATCGGAATGATCTAGATGTGGAAATTCGTGAAAATATTCGGCTCTATCGAGAGGGTCGGAAGAAACTACATGAGGCCGGTAGCTTGATCCGCGAAAAAATTAGAAACGGGAAAATGCCTTCACGGCTCGACCAAGAGCTCAGAGACGGGTTTGAGAAGCTGAGGCAGGATTCAGGTCGTAAAGAATTCAGCGTCGCGGTGAGGAGCAGCGCTACTGCTGAGGATCTTCCTGACGCGAGTTTTGCGGGTCAGCTGGATTCCTTTCTCAATGTTTCGACGCCCGAGCGTCTTGTTGAAACGTGCAAGGAGTGTTTTGCGTCGTTGTTCACGGATCGGGCAATCGCCTACCGCGAGGAAAAAAAATTTGATCGACTGGACATCGCTGTGTCAGTTGGCGTCCAGGAGATGGTGCGCTCGGACAAGGCCTGTGCCGGAGTCATGTTTTCGCTCGATACAGATACTGGGTTTCCGAAGGTTGTCATTATCAACAGCTCTTGGGGATTGGGTGAATCCGTCGTTCAGGGGGCCGTGAATCCTGACGAGTACATTCTATTCAAGCCCCATCTTAAAACGCCGGGTGTTAATCCTGTTATCGAGAAAACTCTCGGAACGAAAAAAAGCAAGGTGGTCTATTCGGGTAAAGATCAGACGAAGACAGTAGGTACTCAGGGGGCGGAGATGAGCTCTTTCACGCTTTCAGACGGAGAGGCGAGGCAACTTGGCCTCTGGGCCTTGGAAATTGAGCAGTTCTACGGACGTCCCATGGATATGGAGTGGGCAAAGGACGGCGAGAACGGAAACCTCTATTTGGTTCAAGCCAGACCGGAGACGGTCTATGCGGGCAGGGCCGATGAGCCGTTCAAACGCTACATTCTGCAAGACGCCGGATCGGTCATTGTCAGGGGAGTTGCCGTTGGTACCCGAATCGCGAGCGGCAAGGCGAGGATCCTTTCCGGTCCCGAAGAGATCGACAAGCTGCAGCCAGGCGATGTCCTGATTGCTCCGAGGACGGATCCTGACTGGGTGCCTGTGATGAAAAGAGCGGCCGCGATCGTCACCGAACAAGGCGGAAGAACATCCCATGCGGCCATCGTGAGCCGAGAGCTCGGGCTTCCCGCCGTCATTGGGGCGGAGGGCGCAAGTGGTAGGATCAGGGATGGAGAGGACGTCACGGTCTCCTGCGCGGAGGGCGAGGTCGGCGTTGTTTACCGGGGACGATTGAAATTTACTGAGCGGACTCTTTCTGCGGAAGGACTGCCAAGGACCCATACCCGGATCATGATCAATATCGCCAGTCCAGGAGCGGCTTTTCGTTGGTGGAAGCTTCCCGTTTCTGGAATCGGACTTGCTCGAATCGAGTTCATCATTGCAAACACGATTAAAGTTCATCCCATGGCATTGATTCATCCAGAAATGGTTGAGGATCAGGGGGCGGCTCGAAGGATCGACGAGATGACAGTGGGATACAAAGATAGGCCGACATTTTTCGTTGATCAGCTCGCGATGGGAGTGGCCAAGATCGCGGCATCTCAGTTTCCGAATCCGGTGATTGTTCGTTTTAGCGACTTCAAGACGAACGAATACGCGGGTCTTCTCGGTGGTAAGGCTTTCGAACCGGAGGAAGCTAATCCGATGCTCGGATTCAGAGGAGCATCTCGATACTACAATGAACGATATCGGGAGGCGTTTGCTCTTGAATGTCAGGCGTTGAAGAAAGCCCGCGAGGAGTTCGGGATGGGCAATATCATCCCGATGATACCGTTCTGTCGTACACCAGAAGAGGCGGACCAGGTTCTGAAGGTGATGGCCGATCATGGTCTCAGCCGAGGAGACAAGGGACTTAAGGTGTACGCTATGGCTGAAATTCCGTCGAACGTACTGCTCGTTTCTGAGTTTTCCAAACGCTTTGACGGCTTCTCGATCGGTAGCAACGATCTTACGCAACTGGTCTTGGGTGTGGACCGTGACTCGGCGATTCTCAAGGACGTTTTCGATGAGCGACATCCCGCGGTTAAAAAAGCGATTTCGATGCTGATCCTTGAGGCGCACGAAAACTCAAGGCATGTCGGGATCTGCGGACAGGCTCCGAGCGATTATGCTGGGTTCGCGGAATATTTGGTGGAGCAGGGAATTGATTCAATCTCGCTCAATCCCGACAGCGTAATCGATGTGATTAGGCGTGTGCACGAAGCGGAATCTAGAAAGTCGAAGGTAGCGTGAAGATCGGGGTATTTGAGGTTGAATCCTGGGAGCGAGGTGCATTTAAGGCGTTGGAGGGCAGCCACGAAGTGCGGTACACCGATCAAAAGCTTACTTTGGATAACGTGGCGGAGTATGCTGATCTGGATGTTGTTTCGACCTTTATCTATTCGGAGCTCACGCGGGACCTCGTGAGCCGGCTCCCCTCGCTGAAAATGATCGCGGCAAGGGCAACAGGAGTTGACAACATCGACGGCAACTATTGTCGAGAGCGGTCGATTCAGGTTTCAAATGTGCCTGACTACGGGGAGAACACCGTGGCCGAGCATGCGTTTGGGCTTCTGCTGACGATTTCGCATCATCTTTTTGAGTCAATCGATCGCACTCGGAAAGGCGACTTCACGGCCCAAGGTCTTCAGGGCTTTGATCTTCAGGGGAAGACGTTGGGCATCATCGGTACGGGCAGCATCGGCAGAAATGTAGTTCGTATCGGCTTGGGGTTTGGGATGAAGATCATAGCGTTCGACCTGCGGGAGGATGAGAGCCTCATGGGGCTGTCGAATTTCAGTTACGTGAGCAAGGAAGCATTGCTCAGGCGGGCGGACATTATCACTCTTCACGTGCCCAGCAGGCCAGAGACCAAGAATATTATTTCTGAGGCTGAGTTTGAACAGATGAAGGACGGCGTAGTTCTTATCAACACTGCCCGCGGCGATTTAATCGATGTCGAGGCTCTCGTCAAAGCGCTTGCGACGGGAAAAGTAAGAGCGGCTGGACTAGACGTTCTTCCCGAAGAACCAGTCGTACGCGAGGAGGCAGAGGTATTGCGTGCCATCTATCAGCATAAACACAATCTTGGAAGTCTGCTTGCCGACCATATCTTACTTCGAATGCGTAATGTGGTTGTGACTCCTCATAACGCGTTCAATACGCGGGAAGCGGTCGGACGCATATTGCAGACGACGGTGAGCAATATACAGACATTTTTGGATAGATGATCCGTGGGCAGAACCTATAATTGAAAGTAACAAAATCTTGAGAGTTAGAATCTCTCAAGCTGCTTTTTGAGGCTGTTGAGGCCCTTATCAAAAGTTTTGCCGATCATACCATTCATGAATAAGCCGAAGTAGCGCTGAAAGTAGGGGAGGTCCTGATCCATAGTCCAGATCATGCGGGTCCTGTTCGCGTCGACCGGCTCAGTAGTCCATTCAATGAGGGCTTCGCCGGCCATGGGTGTATGGAACTCGAGTTTCAGCTGAATGCGTTCGTTCGGCTGGATCTGAGTGATGGTCATCTTGCCCTCGCCGGTCTGGTTCCCCTTCCAAGCGAGGAATGAACCGACTCCGGTGCCGTTGATTTGATTCGTCGCGGTTGGATCATTCTCGGAGAAGGGGTTCCACTTGGGGTAATCATTCAAGTTTGCTAGATAAGTATGCACCGTGGCGGCGGGGCTTTGAATCTCGATCGAACGGATGACATGCATCTTCGACGAGAGAAGCACGGGAATAACGAGCAGAAGGACGACGACACCACCCAGGGTGGCCAAAAGTTTTTTTAGCATAATGTGTGTTCAGTGTGGTCCTTATTTAGAGGAGGAAACGAAGCTCTCAAATCCGCCCCAAATCATTCGCATTCCGTCGAAAGGCATGTTTTCCCAAAATTTCATCAAGCTTTCGTCCTTATGAACTTTTGCCATGACGATGTTGCGGTGAGCGCGCGATTTATAAACGGCGTAACCCAAAACAATTTTTTCTCCTGCCTTGAGCTTCACGCTTCGGGGAAAAGACGTGACCTTGCCTTTCGTGGCATCGTCGGAGAATGTCTCGACGTATTCGAGCGCGCCGGCTTTGATCCAGGCTTTGGCTGATACTTTGGCCATGGCGCGATAGGTTTTGAGATTTTTCTTTGGAACGGGAATTATGAAACAGTCGACATAACGAGCCATGGAGCCTCCTAGGCGGGTGGAAGTGAAAGTAAAATATAGCCTGCGGGATGCAAGCTAAAAAGTACAATCGAAAAATCGAGTTTGAGAACCTCGGGGGACGAAGAGGGTTCTCAAATTCTGAAAATTGGTGGAGACGGTGGCCGCACAAAGATTCCGCCTACTTACGGCGTGATTCTCCTCACTGGAATTTCTGTTGGAGTGGGCAAGGGGTTTTTCAATGGATGTTGATTGAATGCTCGGGAAATATTCAGAAACTTGGTCTTCGTTAGCCTCGGGGATGTGATGTCCGACGTCAATGCGTCTTTGTTTCGAGTTTCAGGCTGCGATCTTTTTCGCATCTAAGTGGATCGGCTCAGGCTTGCCCGCTGGAAGCACCTGGAGGTCGTCATACAGATTCGCCAACTCTTGCGCCTTCGCAGCAAGGCGGGTCAGCAGGAAAAGGCGGATATCCTTTTCGGTCGTCCAATTCATCGCGGTTTGCTGACTCTTTGTTTTTTCCCATTTCATTACTGCAACGTGAGTAACACAGAATCGCTTGGAGAACTCCTGAAGGGTCATCTCGAAGTGCGTGCGGATAAACTTGATTTCATTCCCAGTGAGTCGAGTCCCTTTGTGGGCCAATGCACGGAGAACCACTAGGGCAAGCTCGTTGTAATTGAGCTTTGGGGTCCAGGCGCCGCGCGCCTTGATCATGGGTACGTTCACGAGGCGGATCGGAAAGCCAAAGCCCGTATCGATGAACTCTTTTAGAATTTTTGTTTCCATAAACTTCTCCCTATTTCTTCAGCTCGATGGCTGTGATGATGAGCATCCCGTTCGCATCAAACGAAACAATGACTCTCAGCTCTCGCCGATCTACTGTTCTTCCGCGTATGGCGTAGCTCCATGCGTTATAAAACTCGTCAAACTTGTCCTTTTTCTTCTCTTGGTGTCCATTCTTTAAAACGTATAGGATCTCGGGGCGATTGATCTGTCGTTCTCCTTGGCGTTCGGCGGCGTGCCGGGTATCTAAGTAATGCCCTTCCTCGATGCAGGTTCGGACCGCGGACATGAGATCGGGTTTTTTTTCAAGGCGACTCACATCTCTTTTGTAACTAGGTTACATTTAAAAGTCAAGGCTTAGGTTTTAGCTGGAATCAATTTCATTGGGGAATTTGAACTTTTTTTGCGCTCTGTCTCGTTGAAAATGGCTAAGGATAGTCTGCGTAGTCGAAAAGCGGCAAGCGCCCCATTCAGGTACAGTTTACCTGGCGGATTATGAACAAAACACCCGAGGCACGGTGTCTTGAGCAGCGGAACCAAGCTGTCTACGTGGTCGGGTCAAGCCCAGTTGTGCTTTCGAGGCTCAAGGTTCTGCATGGATGACGGTGCAGGTCACTTTTTCGCAATCACTGAAATGTAGAACTAATCGGTTTCCGAAATCTGCGCTGATCACATGGCCCATGAAAGCGTCCTCGTCATCCCTCAACATCTTTCCGCGAAGCGACTCTCCACTGTAAATGATTTCAGCCAGGGTGGAGGATGAGTGATCAGGATAAGTCAGTGAGGCGTAGTATGCTCCTATGTCGTGATTTCTCAAGGAGAGAGTTCCTCCATCGTCACACTGAAACTCGCCACTTAGGTCTGAAGCGAACGCTGGTGCGTTGTGGGTTAGAAAAGTGGATGCGAACAGTATCACTAGATTTTTCATAGTGTCGGATTAGCTCGAAAGATTCTAGACGCACACCAGATACTCGCAGAGACGGTCAAAAGTCTTGAACGCGGGTTCAGGTCTTTTTTCTTCCCCGGAATTTTGGTGCCGCATTCGTAGCGCTCTTGTCAGGAATGCACGCCGTAAGTGACGGGTCGATCAAGTACAGGGAATGACAGTGGTGCTCTTCCGCTACGGACAGCAGAAATTTTGCTCTGCAATCCGAACTTAGTTTGAGTTTTCTAGTGATGGAGTCGGCAAGCGGCAAAGACAGAAGAATTGAGCCGCTGCTGAGCTTTGAAAAGTAAGTTGCGTCAAGGCCAAGAAACCTAGCGAACGCCGTATGTGAATAGCGGGGATTCTTGGCCGCTCGCGCGCTGTACTCGGCCTTCAGGACTTGTCGATATTCTGCGTCTAAGTCGGCCATGATTGGTACTCAAAAAGGTAGGAGTGTTTTCAACCAAAGAGGTCGGTTTACGTGGAAACCGAGCTTTGTCGGAGCGTACCCAGGTTGATGCCACGTACTATGGAAACGGTCCCAGAAATTGAAGACCGTTCCAAAATTGCAGTGCGGGTGGTCCGCACTGTGGTGCCAGAAATGATCCTCCGGCTGAATGATGGCTAGGGACAAAATACGTCGCGCCACCGATCCACGTGGAAGGTTGAGGCGGGTGTGGCCCCAAAAGTTAATGAGCAGCGAGATTCCGGAAACAAGCAGGAATGGGGCCGGATCTCTCAGGAGGTAAATCGCGACGGGAATCAGCCAGAAGTAGACCATGAATAGTGGCGTGACCAGGGCGTTCCTCGAGCTGGCCAACACGTCGAGGTCTTCTGCGGAATGATGAACCGCGTGCAGGTTCCAAAGCCAATTTTTGGAATGCAGAATGCGGTGATTCCAATACCAGGCGTAGTCGATCAGAAGGTTGAATCCGAGGGCGCCGACCCAACCGAAATCGAGGGATCCCTTCGCTTGAGGTAATAGGAACGAAAGAAGCGGATAAACCGCGAGTGCTTGGAGTGCGGGAATCAGAGCGAAGTGGTTGGTGAGGCTTAGGGCGTCGACTAGCCAATTTTCTTGGTCTCGCCGTGCGAAGCGACTCGCCGAAAGTCCAGTCGCCAGAACAAGCCCGAAAAGACTGAAATGTACCCAATTGAGAATCACGAGGTGTCCCCTAAATCGGCATTAGATACTCAGAGCACTGAAAGGGTGCAAGCAGTTCGAGCAGAATCTCATGAACGCGTGTTCAAGGCTGAACAAGGGGGTGCTTTCAAAAGAAGGACTCCAGAAATGAAGCAAAAGCTTTCAAACTTTACGGACCGTTCCGAAATTCCGGAAGTAGTAGGGAACTGATTACTACTTCACTGAACTCTTCACTTCGTCAGTATCCTTGAGCGATTTCGGAGCAGGTCCAACATGTGCGCCATCGCCAGGTGTGGCGCGCGGTTACCTTAACCACAAACGACGGACGAACCACCCTGCGAAAACGCCCAGCCCCTTGAATTCATTCAAGCGGGTCGGGCGAAATTCCGACGATTTTGCGTCGCATTAAGTGGTGGAGACGGTGGCCGCACAAAGATTCCGCCTACTTGCGGCGCTATTCTCATCACTGGTTGGAATTTCTGTTGTAGGGGGCAAGGGCTTTTTCAATGGGGGTTGATTGAATGCTCGGGAAATGTGGGGAA
>CAYIHX010000035.1:0-40255 GCA_964363305.1 uncultured Bacteriovoracaceae bacterium
TGGCATTCGTCGCTGTGCTTGCGGCCCCTGTGAATAGGCCGCTGATGGAGGATAAGACTCATCCCCGAGCATAGACGCCCCCCCCGCGTACTCCAAAGAGTCTAATAAATTGGACTAAAAAGAGCCGAAATTACTGCTCTTTCACTACCCAAACTTTTAAGGTAGCAACAACGTCCGCCTCAAGCTTCACCTCGACTGGATGAACGCCCAAAGCCTTGATTGGCAAACCTAAATGAATGGAACGACGATCAACCGTGAAGCCCTGGGTCTTCAAAGAAGCTTGGATATCGGCCGTGCTCACGGAACCAAAAAGTTTGTCATTCTCGCCCACTTTGCGAGAAATAGTGCAGGTCAAACCAGCCAGCTTGTCCGCAAGAAGCTTTGCTTCGGCTACCAGAAGTTCACGCCGCTTCGCGAGCATCTTCTTTTCGTGCTCGACAGCGCGCACATTTCCTTCGCCCGCCAAAGTGACTAGGCCACGGGGAACTAAAAAATTGCGGGCATAACCGTTAGAAACACGGACTACATCACCCACCCGGCCTAAATTTTCCACGTTTTCGCGCAAGATCACTAACATCTCAAAACTCCTCGATTTCTAGAGTTCAGGTTGATTGCCTGAGATTTTTTCTAAAGTCAAACCACTGGTCAAAGAAGCCAATTCCTAAAAGGACGGGCATCATCAAAAATACGACGAGAAAATATGCCCCCATGCGCAACACTCCCTGAATACGCCACGCATCAAAGAACGCACCGAGAATTGCGATCCCTTGAATTGCATAAAGGCCCATCAAAACCCGAAACACATTTGTAGCCCACGGTGTAACTTGGGCTTGTTCAAATACCACGAAATATCCGCAAACGATTGCGGGCCAAACCAAAAAATCCGGTAATCGCCAGCGCTTGATAGACTCCAAGGTCAGCCCCAGCTGACTCATTCGCCCAGCGGGATTGGCGCGAATCAGAACAATCGAACTCAACCAAATCTCGATCACACCAAAGAGAATAAAAGCCGACGGTAACTCATGAACAATCGCCTGCCGCCAATCAGACCAATCCGACGCTCCTTTGAGGCTCTCTTGAGCCTCTGGAGTCAAGGAAGTCTCCAGCACAGCCGTCAATTGTTGGACCTGATTCTGGATCTCCTGAACCGGGGACACGCGATGAAACATCGCGGATCCCAGCCAAACCCCAATAGCCATCGCCGCCATGCCAAGAAGAGTCAAAGCCATCGCTCCGGTAATCGACTTCTTCTTTGCCAGACTCCAACCTAATACAGCTCCGGGCACGACCGCAAACACGGCAAAAAACGCGAGGCTCAAGGGACCGCCGAGCAAAGCAACCCAAAGCGCATTGAGCACGAGTGCCACCATGAACACCCGATACCGCCTCTGCAGCCACAACGCCTGAAAGGGAAGAGCGGCGAATAGTGCAAAAAATCCCGATAAAAAAAGGACGGCGCTTAAAAAATACGGCGCAATATTGAGCCACGCTGGCCGCCTTCGATTCGGCGCAGAAAAAGGGGGCAGTTCGCCTTTCTGAGCAGAATAAGCGGAAGAGCCAGAACCTGCGTCCGTAGAAGGTCTACTTTGAAGCAAAGAATCTGGCTCTTGTGGCACTTTCACCTCTCTCGCAACTTACTCGTCGGACCCTGCGTAGTGCCCATCGTCAGACGACTCGTGTCGACGGCTGTGGTGATGGTCACGATCATCCCCCCCCCGGGATGCCATCCGCTCTTCACGGCGTGCAGCGCGTTCTTCGTCACGACGCTTTGCCGCTTCTTTCATCTCTTCTCGAAGCTTTAAAAAGGCCGCCGGCTCCAATTCCTTGCCTAAGCTGACCGTCAGGAACCGCAAAACGTGGTCATGAATGCGCAAATTGCGCTCAATTTCATGAACAATGCCGGGCTTGCCCGTATAAGCGACGTATGAGTAGTGGCCGCGAGCCTCTTTCTCAATCGCGTAAGCGAAACGCTTTTTACCCCAGTCTTCCGCGAGGACAATTTCTCCTCCGAACGAAGCGATAATTCCATTCACACGGTCGACCAGCGTTTTTAGTCCTTCATCAGAAAGATCCGAACGCGTGATCATCGTAGTTTCATAACCTGGCAAACGAACTGTAGACGGCATTGAACTTCTAGCTCCTCATGGGTATCGGGCTCTCGGCCCGGAAAGCCCGTCAATTAAATATGGACGAACAAGGATTTGGGGCGGAATAGCATAGACCCGCCAGAACGGGAAAGAACTTAATACGAAGTCAACGAGAACGCCCTTCCCAGGTATCCCCCTCTTCCTGAGCCAGCCGCGCTGACCTCCTGATCCCTAACCACTGCACTACTACAATGGCCCCCTCGTACATCAAAACGAGAGGAATCGCGAGCATGACCATCGACATGGCATCGGGGGGCGCAAAGAGAGCTGAGGCAATCGTGATTCCTAGAATGGCATTGCGCCGTTGCGCCCGAAGCAGGGGAGCATCAACGACTCCCAAGTATCCGAGTAAAGCGATCAACACAGGAAGCTCAAATGACAAACCGAACATCAGCATCAGTTTCAGGCAGGTGGTGTAGTAGGAATCTATCGTCAACAGAGGAACCTCCGTCGGCCCCGCGTAGGTGATGAAGTACTTAAAACCGACAGGAAACAGCACAAAATAAGCGAAACAGGCCCCCCCCAGGAAGAATAGGGTCGCCGCTGAAACAAACGGAACGAAGAGTTTTCTCTCTCGCGGATAGAGGCCGGGAGCGATAAAGGCCCAAAGTTGATAAAAAAAGTAGGGAGAAAAGAAGAATAACGACGTATAGCCCGCGATCTTCAGATGGATCAGAAAGTTTTCAAACAGACTCGTAAAATACAACTTCTGTTGATCCGGGGGTAATGCCGCAAACAGCGGGGCACGCAATATCTCGAGGACATAGGGGGCTGCGAAGTAACCGACAATAAAACCAAGAAAGAAAACGACGAGGCACCTCATCAGCCTTGCGCGCAGCTCATCGAGGTGTTCGAAGAAGCCCATTCGAACTTCTTCTTCTGAATTTTTAGTTTTATCTTGAGCCATCTCGTACACCCGGTAAAACAGACATTATGAAATCCACCCATTGGATCTTGATCAGTCTTCTCGCCATCCTCGCTGCTTCGTTTTCAACCTACTACTTCCTGACGCAAAACTCGAGCGAACCCATTGTCGTATCGCCCGCTCCGTCTGGTGAAGTGCCGCCACAAGTGGACGCAACTCCGCCGCCCCCCAGTACCGGGGCTCCGGACCTGAGCGTAGATGCCAATGGACTTTCCAAGTCCACGGTAAAAATCACCACCGTTTACGGGATTATTAAATACCGATTCTATTCGAACGACGCGCCAAACACGGTGAAACGAATGGTAGCGCTCATTCAGTCCGGGTTTTACAACAGTCTAACCTTCCACCGCGTCATGCCCGGGTTTGTCGCGCAGGGCGGCGATCCAAACGGAAACGGAACCGGCGGCAGCGGGCAAAGGCTCAAGGCCGAATTCAATGAGAGACGCCACGTCGAGGGAGCGGTGGCGATGGCCCGGGCGAACGACCCCGACTCGGCCGACTCTCAGTTCTACATCACCTTAGCTGCACAGCCGCACCTCGATCGAAACTATACTGTTTTCGGGCAAGTCACCGAGGGCATGGACGTCGTGCGAAAACTTCAGGTGGGCGACAAGATGATCAACGTAGTCCTGGAATAAAGCCGGATCGCGATGCCAGGCTTCACTGCATGGACTTTTTGATCGTTTGATTCGGAACGATGCCAGCTTCCTGCAAGGCGCGGGCGGCCCGATCGCTGCGGGTTCTGACCCAAAGATCGTAAAGTCGAAGCAAATCTCGCTCGGTCTTGGTCTGCGTTCGATCGCCCACTTCCGCGAGAACATCGACCAAGGCTCCGAACTTCTCGGAAAGTTCCCCATAGAGCGACTGTCGCATCGAATCTTCCACTCGGTGCGCGACTTGTTGATAAGCCGTCCCACCCATACCGATGTAGTAGTCGACGTCCACGACCTTCCGGCTGAGACTGTCCTGAAAATACCCCGCCAAATACAAAGAAACGTCCCCCACTTGCCTGAACAGCGCCCTTTGGGCTTCGATCGCAGGCGAGTCAATCGCTTCCTTGATCATCAGTGCGAGGGGCTCCTGGCGATGGCCCCCGTCCGCGTCTTGAGGAAAAAGGCGGTCAGTCGAAATAAATTGATAGAGAAGGTTCACCAAGTAGAATTCAACCTCTGGGGGAGCGGTCACCCGTTGGCGCGACATGGCATCGACCACCAGCTCTCGAAAATACTCCTGGGGCTGGACCACCCAACTCAGTCCCTGCTCCTTGCTGTCCTTTCCCAAAAGATGACCTCCCTATCCCCCGGGTCGGCTCAAATCAGGTAAAAGTTGATACATAAAATCAACTAAAACCCACCCTTCACTCTTAATGGTACCTCGTTCCCCCCCCCTGTCAAACTCAGCAGGTCTCAGCTGACACAGACGCAAAGCGGTAATAGACTAGGAAAGAATGCCCTCCCAAACTTCCATGATCATCTTCTTCGCTCTGCCTCTCTTCGTCTCGGTCACCCAAGCAGACGTTCCCCCCGCGCAACAGGAAATTAAAGTCACGCTCTTCGGCCAACCCTGCATCATGGAGGGCCCATTTCTAGCCACCACGCTCAGGGAAATTCATGCCATTTCGCCGGAACAGGTGCCCGCAAAACAAAATCTCGCGACACTGAAAAATACGATCGTTCATGTAAAACAAACCAAAGGCGTCCCGAGCCAACTCGACGCCTATCGCGCGCGCCTTCTTCGAAGACTCGAGGCTCAATTCACCTTCCTCGAGCAATACGTAGTGCTGAAACGAACTGGAAACGCGAATGCATTCTTAGAGGCAGTGACTCCGCACCTTTCGTCAGGTGCGGCGCCGTTCAAAACCAAGTTCGCAGAAATGGCTGCAAAAGCCCCGCCCAAAAAATGGAAGAAGACTGATTTAGAAGAACTCACTAACATCTTCGAACTCGGAATTGAGCCTTATCCAGAAGAAGCGTTCCACCAAAGTATCGACCGACTCAAGGTTCGCTATAATTGCTCTTTCGACGAAGCGCCTACCGGCAACGAAGAAGAATAAAAAATCAAAAATCCATCCGTCGTCGAGGAGAGTCCATCTCCCCGAGCCTTGTGGACAAACCTTCGACCTGCACGGCGCATTCCTCTGGAAGTCCTCTCCATCGGCCAGAAATGGCCTGATCAAGGAGTTCATTAAGCCGAAGAAGCTGGAGCGCATCTGCGGCCACCAGCCGAGCAAAACCCCGGCTCGTAAACTGCTTCAATTTGTAAGAGCGCCAGACAAAATAGCCCTGAAGTTTGAGCCACCCGATTCTCTCGTGCTGCGGATCAAAGCCACGAGGAACACGCTTCGAGATTCTTTCCAGACAGAATCCACCGCTAAAGCGTGCATTGAATAATTTGGATGAAAACAATTCCTCGAACGGCGCCGCGTTCCTAGCGATCGCTTCGCGAATCGCACGCAACTGCCGAGAGGAGGGCATGTAAAGACCACCGGCCAACAAAACCTCGTCGCCCTCACTGTCATCCGGATTGATCATGAAAAACAGGCTCGGATTATGATCGAAGCGCGAGCCCGATGGACGAGACGCGGAATAGGAAACCCAACCTTTATAGATAGAACCGCTATTTTCCCGGCTCGGTGCCGACCGCTTCAAGCGACCGATTCCCTTTTGAGGAAAGTGATACCCCGGCGCGCTCTCCCCTGCCGTACGCCTGAGCTCACCAGCTAGTTCCTTCAAGGGGTTCAAAACAAGAGCTTCATAGTCCTCTCTATTCCGCTCGAGCCAGTCCGGCTTTTTTTGACGCGCGACCTTCAGAATGAACGGGATCGTACCTTTCGCGAACGGCATGGCTGTCTCCTACAACCAATCCGGTCCTCGATTCAACATTATCCCACGGCAACCGTCACCATCGGTGCCTCGACGAGATACTTGCGACAAACGTCTTGCAACTGCTTGCCCGTCACCTTCTTGAGCTCCTCGGCAATCTCATCCTCGGTCCTTCTCGGCAGTCCATAGACGGCCTCGATGCTGAGGTGCGAAGCCACCGCTCCGTCACTCTGGAGATCCATTGCACGACGCCCAAGAAAAAACTCTTTCGCCCGTTTCACTTCCTGCTCGGTCGGGCCCTTTTTCGCGAAGTTCTCAAGGACCCGCTGAATACCCTGAATCGCTTCATCCTTTTTAGCCGGTGCCGATGCGATGTAGGTCCCGACGTAGCCGGCCTCCATCCCCTCAAAATTCATCGGAGAAACCGTGTAGGCCAGGCTCTTCTTCTCTCTTAATTCGATAAAAAGTCGCCCGCTCTGCCCCCCCAATAAAGTCTGCAACAGACGCATCGCATGGCGCTCAGGCGAATCGAGCCGCAATCCGACCCCACCTACCATGATGTGAACCTGCTCCCGACCGAGCGTTTTTTCCACCCAACGCGGGGCGTTGAGTGCGGGATTCACTCCTCGCTCCGCCTCCTTCCCAAGAACGGGATCTCCAACGACCTCCCGAAGCGTCTTTCCTAACTCGTTCGCAAATCGCTCCACCTCGCCACGACGAATTCCGCCCGAAAGCGCGAGCACCATTCGCTCGGGACGAATCCACCGCTTTCGGTAAGCATTGAGCAATGCGGAGTCGATGCCCTCGATGCTCTCCAGCGAACCCGTCGTCAAACGCGAATACGGATGATCCCCGTAGAGCTGTTCGAGAAATAGCTTCGAGCACAGCTGCGAGGAATGGTCCTCAATGCTTCGAATACTCTCAAATGCCACTCGCTTGGAATGCTCAACTTCCTCATCCGGAAATACCGCGTCCGCGATCGATTCGGAAAAAAGTTTTGATAGCAGCGACCAATCCCGAAGGAGTCCGGTCGCTTGAAATCCCAAAGTATTTCTCCCGCTGAACGCCTCCAAACCGGCAGCGCTCCCTTCAACGATCGCGGCGATCTCGCGGGCATTCCTGTTCGATGTCCCCTTAGTGGCAGTCAATGCAAAGAGGTAACTCGCTCCCCAATCTTTTTCCGCCGAACGCACCGGCCAAAGCATTTCGCCCCGCAGACCACCGAGCGCACTGACATGCGCGCTAAAAACAGGAGAAACACGATTCTCGTGTACCAAAACCCTGAGGCCCTCCGAAGTAACAAACGATTCGATGGAATCCTTGCTGCTCACCGGAGGAAGCTTTTTCCCAGTCTTCCCCTTCGCTGAAACACCGAGGTCCGTTCCAAGCAACTCAACCGCCCTGCCGAACCCCGTCCAACCCTCCAGCTTTTCCGATCGGTTATGCATCAAAACCGCGGACAGACGCTCACGTACCAGGTATTTTCGCGCTACATCCGCCACATCATCTGCCGATACCGACTTTAGATGCTCAAGGTACTCGCGGTCGTGGTGGAGGTCCCCCATCACGAATCTTAAAAAACCAAGGCGGGAGGCCATGCCGTCCGCTGTCTGCCCCGCATACAGTCGCTCGCTCTCAGCGTTCGTAATCACGCGCGCCAACTCTTCGTGGGTCGGCAGATGGTCGACGACGCTTTTTAGCTCCGCTACCAACTCGCGCGTGACCTCCTCAATCTGTTCAATTTTTTCGAAATCGGCCTGCGCGTACAACATGCCTGGATCAGAGGGGACATACAAACCAGCCGAAACTTCGGTCACCAAGCCCTTCTTATAAAACAAATGCTGATACAAACGAGAACTCTCCCCCATTCCGACTATCCCGGAAAATACGTCGAGAGCGGGTACATCGTCGTGCCGGAGATCCGGCACCCGAAAGGACAGCGCCAAGCTGACGCCCTTCACATCGAAGGGCAACAGACAAGGCCTGGGTCCGCTCGGCCGCAGGGCGGGCTCCAGGCTCCGGGGGGCCCGTCCCGCCACTTTTCTCTGGGGAATGACTTTTTTTCCAAAGTACCTCTCCAGCCTCTGCAGAAGATCCCGTCGGACCTCCCGCCGCTCATCAAGCACAGGGCCGACCAGAATCAGCCCCATTCGAGAAGAAACATAATGCTTCCGGTAATAAGCGTCGAGATCAGTGACTCGCGCGTCTTTCAGCGTTTTTACATAACCGATGACTGGCCTTCCATACGGATGCTTCCGATAAGTCTGTGTGAACAACTCTTGAAACATCATACGACCCGGGGAATCCTCGTTTTTGCGAAGCTCCTCCAGAATCACCTCGCGCTCCCTCTCGAAATCCGCCTTCAGAAACCTCTGCGGCTTAGCCATCGGCCCGAATGCATCAATCACTTTGAGCCAGTGCTGGGCAGCGCAGGTCACATGATAGACCGTCTGATCAAAAGACGTATAAGCGTTGATGTCGCCGCCGAGGCTCTCGATGGCCGTCGCAATCTGGCCGGTGGAGGTCTTGCCCGTCTCCTTCGCGGCCGCGTCCTTGAAAAGCATATGCTCCAAAAAATGGGAAAACCCCGCCTCAGGAGGAAGCTCATCCGCGCTCCCGACTTGGTTCCACCAGTAGGTGGCGGCCACACCTCCCTCAAGTTCCTGCAGCACCACAGGAATTCCGTTCGAAAGCTGTAATTCAATGGGACGCAGCGGAGATTGGGGCATGGCCACAGGTTAGGCGTTTTTCGTCCGCGCTTGAAGACCAATCTTCTTCCAACTTCGCCCAGACCCCGATATGAGGCCCCTAACCCCCCTTAGAGGTTGTCCGAGTTTATGTTTCGCTCTCTCTACGTCCATTTTCCGTTCTGTGAAGCAAAGTGTCACTATTGTGATTTCTACTCCATCGGCCGCGAGAAAACCCGGGCTCAAGACCCACTCCTTTTCGAACGAGCACTCACCTGCGAGGGACAGTTCTGGGAAAACCATCTTCCAGCTACCTTTGATACCCTGTTTCTAGGTGGAGGAACCCCAAGCATGACCCCTCCGGAGTCGATGCTCAAGGCGCTTGCCCCACTGAGGCTTGAGTCACGGATCTCGCCCACTACGGAATGGACGATGGAGGCCAATCCCTCCTCGGTCGACCGCGCCAACCTAGAGGGGTATCGTCGCATCGGCGTCAACCGTGTCAGCATGGGAACTCAATCCTTACGAGAAGACCTCCTCAAAAGTCTCGGACGAGTTCATTCTCGGCAACAAGCCTTGCGAGCCCTCGAAACCCTATTCGAAGCCGGGTTTGACAATGTTTCAGTCGATCTTCTCTGCGGCGTTCCCAATCAGAGCCTCACCGACCTCGATGAAGCAATCGACGCTCTCAGCGCATTCCCCATCACCCACCTGAGCTGCTACCTTCTCACGCTGCCGAAAAGTCACCGAATGTTCAAAGATTTGCCCGACGAAGAACAGCAACTCGAACACCTCCTCCACCTTCACGACCGCATGACCTCCCTCGGCTTCGAGCACTATGAGATCTCCAACTATGCTCGGCCAGGGCACCGAGCGAGGCACAACCTGAACTATTGGACCGGAGCTTCATACTTGGGCCTCGGGCCATCCGCCCACTCCTTTGACGCGGAAAAACGAATGCGCTGGAAGAATATCTCCAACCTACACCGATATGCTGAGCAACTCCTTACCGGAGGCAAGGCCGTGGAGTGGGAAGAGCACCTCACTGACCGACAGATCGGACTCGAGAGATGGATGCTGGCCCTCCGTCTGGATGACGGCATTCCTGAAGATTGGCTGGACACGGATACCCGGAGAAGAAGAGTCGAAGAACTGGTTCGAAAAGGACTGATGGAGGGGCACCCCACCCGACGAGGTCACTTGCGACTCAGCGCACGAGGCTTTGCTGTTTCGGATCAAGTAATTGCAATTTTAAGTTAGTCACGGCATTGACTCATGCCGGTTCGTACCCATTTTTAATATGGAGGAGTTTGCTCATGTCATCTTCTGAAGTCGAGAGTACCGCCGATACAACAAGAGATCTGCCCGAAGAGGATGCTGAGGAAGTTACCCCCATGGCCGCGCTCGAGGCGCTCGTGAAAGAGAAAGAGAATAAATATCTTTACCTCTACGCCGAGTTTGAAAATTACAAGAAGCGGGTCATCAAAGAACGCTCTGACCTGCTCAAATTCGGCTGGGAGAACGCCGCCCGCGAGGTGCTGGGGGTTGTCGAGAATCTCGAACGAGCGCTCCAACACATCCCTGAAGATACGGATGAAAATTTCGTGGCCGGCTTGAAAATGGTGCTTAGCCAATTGGAAAAAACCCTTGAAAAGCAAGGAATCAGACGGATCGAGTCCATCGGGCGACCGTTCGACCCCTTGGTTCACGAGGCGGTCGAGACCATCGCGTCCGATCAGCCCTCGGGGTCGATCATCAAGGAACATACGTCGGGCTATACGCTGCACGGTCGTCTCTTGCGACCTGCGCGGGTTGCAGTGGCAAAATAGCCGCTCCAGTTGACGAAGCAGAATTCGAACCCAACTTATAGTTAGGTAATATTGACGGAGGAATTATGGGAAAAATTATCGGGATTGACTTAGGGACGACGAACTCTTGTGTGGCGGTTTTGGAAGGCAGCGAGCCGAAGGTGATTCCCAATTCGGAGGGCGCAAATACAACGCCTTCGATTGTCAGCTTTAACGCCACGTCGAGTGAGAAGTTGGTCGGTCAGACTGCGAAACGCCAAGCGGTGACCAATCCCGAGAGGACCCTTTTCGAGGCCAAGCGTCTCATTGGGCGTAAGTTCTCTTCTCGCGAAGTCCAAGAGTTTCTGAAGGTGGCACCTTTCAAAATCGTGGAAGCGAAGAATGGAGATGCCTGGATCAAGGTCGGCGACCGTGAGTATGCGCCCCAGGAAATTTCGGCGATGGTGCTCCAAAAAATGAAACAGACGGCCGAGGATTATCTTGGCGAACCGGTGACCGAGGCTGTGATCACCGTACCGGCCTATTTTAACGACGCCCAGCGCCAAGCAACCAAAGATGCGGGTCGGATCGCGGGTCTCGACGTCAAAAGAATCATCAACGAGCCTACCTCGGCGGCTTTGGCCTATGGCTTAGACAAGGGCAACAAGGAATCAACGGTGGCGGTATTCGACCTCGGCGGCGGCACCTTCGATGTCTCGATTCTTGAAATGGGCGATGGCGTATTCGAAGTGAAAGCCACAAACGGTGACACCTTTCTCGGAGGTGCCAATTTTGACCAACGCATCATCAACTGGATGGCCGATGAGTTCAAAAAGGAGTCCGGCGTCGATCTTCGCTCGGATAAGATGGCCCTCCAGCGCTTGAAGGAGGCTGCTGAGAAGGCGAAGCATGAGCTTTCATCCACGACCTCAACGGATATTAATTTGCCATTCATCACAGCCGACGCCTCGGGCCCGAAGCATTTAAACATGACTCTTTCACGGTCGAAACTTGAATCGCTGGTCGGCGATCTGATCGATAAGCTGACAGGCCCATGCGAGACCTGCATCAAGGATTCGGGCCTCTCGAAGTCTCAGATCAACGAGGTCATTCTCGTGGGTGGCATGACTCGAATGCCTCGTGTTCAGGCCAAGGTGAAAGAAATCTTCGGGAAGGAGCCCCATAAGGGCGTGAATCCGGACGAGGTGGTCGCCATCGGCGCGGCGGTTCAAGGTGGCGTGCTCCGCGGCGACGTGAAGGATGTCCTCCTCCTGGATGTGACCCCGCTATCGCTGGGGATTGAAACCCTCGGCGGTGTGTTTACCAAGCTCATTGAGAAGAACACGACGATCCCGACGCGGAAATCGCAGGTCTTTTCAACTGCAGCGGATCAGCAGGCCTCGGTTACGATTCACGCTCTGCAGGGTGAGCGCGAGTTCGCCGAGCATAATAAATCACTCGGAAGGTTCGATCTCGTTGGTCTCCCGCCAGCGCCTCGAGGCGTGCCGCAGATCGAGGTCTCTTTTGATATCGACGCCAATGGCATCGTCTCGGTTGCCGCGAAGGATCTCGGAACCGGGAAGGAGCAGTCGATCAAGATTACGGCGTCGGGCGGTTTGTCCGAGGAAGAGATCAAGCGAATGCAGAAAGAAGCGGACGAGCACAAAGCTGAGGACGAGCAAAGAAAAGAAATGGTCAACGCTCGGAATACGCTCGATGGTTTGATCTACTCGATCGAAAAGCTCCTGAAAGAAAACGGGGACAAAGTTCAGGCAGATTCGAAAAAGCAGGTCGAGGAGGCCTTGCTCGAAGCGCGTAAGCATCTCGACAGCAAAGACCTTGCTGATCTCCAAAAGGCTACGGAGCAACTCACGCAAGTCTCGAATAAGATGGCTGAACAGATGTATAAGAATTCGGGTACGCAGACCGGGCCAGCGGGTGCCGAGGCACATGACTCGGCAGCCCCGGGCGGTGATTCTGCCAAGGCAACGGGTGGCGGCAAGGATGACGATGTCATCGATGCTGACTACAAGGAAGTTTAAGCCACCTTTCATTGCTGAGGCCTGATTCATGGCTGCAAAACGCGATCCCTATGAAGTTCTAGGAGTGAGTCGGTCGTCTTCGCCTGATGAGATCAAAAAATCTTATCGGAAGAAGGCGATCGAGTGCCATCCTGACAGGAACCCTGGCGACAAAAAAGCTGAGGAGCTCTTCAAAGAACTCTCCGAGTCGTACGAAATCCTGGCTGATCCCCAGAAAAAGCAAATGTACGATCAGTTTGGCCACACCGGGGCACAGACAGGGGGCGCGGGCGGCTTCGAGTTCTCGCAGGGCTTTGGCGGCGGCGGCGCATCCATCAACGACATTTTCGGAGATATCTTCGGCGACATCTTTGGCGGTGGTGGAAACGGGGCACGCAGCGGGCGCCGACGTTCCGTCGGTCGCCCTGGTGCGGACCTGAAAACCACGGTCGACATCACATTTGAAGAGGCCGCCTTCGGTGCTGAGAAAATCATCACCGTACCAAAATCCGTTCACTGCGAAACCTGCTCTGGCAGCGGTGCCAAGGCCGGAACAAAGGCCGAGACTTGCGCGCATTGCAGCGGTCGGGGAGAAGTCAATTTTCAGCAAGGATTTTTTGCGATCACGCGCCCCTGCCCCCGCTGCAACGGCGCAGGGCAAACCATTCCGAACCCTTGCACCACCTGCAACGGCACGGGTCAGACCAAGAAACGTACCCAAATTTCCATCAAAGTGCCGGCCGGTGTCGATACGGGTCAGCGTCTCAAACTGACTGATGAGGGCGAAGCGGGAGAGCGTGGGGGACCTTCGGGCGATCTCTATGTCGTGATTAATATTCTTCCTCACGAATTTTTCACCCGAGACGAATTTGATGTGATCTGCGAGGTTCCAATTACTTTCACTCAAGCCGCGCTCGGTACAGAGCTTGAGGTCCCGACCTTGGAGGGAAAAGTAAAAATGAAGATCCCCTCAGGCACTCAATCCCACAAGATCTTCAGACTGAAACATAAGGGGCTCGCTCGACTCGGTGGGTACGGTCGCGGTGATCAGCTCATCCGGGTCATGGTTGAGGTTCCTTCTAAACTCAATTCCGAACAAAGGGATCTCCTCAAACGCTTCGCGGCCGTGGAATCGGAAGGTAGCCACCCCCTCCACCATCATTTCTTTGAAAAAGTGAGAAACCTGTTCGGCTAAGCCCTCTTTCCCGCGCGGAATTAATCCGATAGTCTCAACGGATCTGGAGAATCGATGAGACTTTTTCTTCGCCTCACACTATGCCTTTCCATTGCCCAAGCGCTCAGCGCCTGCTCGACCTCCCCGACCCGGGATTCGAGCCGTCGAGGCGTTTTCCCAGGTGACCGCTCGCATCTGCTCAAGGGCAGGGAGGCGGCGGACTACAAAGAGATTCAAACCCTCTTTAATCGAGGCTCATACGAAGCCCTCCTCCCGAAGGTGACGGCATACACCCGTAAGTACCCCCAGGGGGCGCAGATCTCACACGTCGCCAATTTTCATGGACTGGCCTATTTGCTTACGCGCCGGCCAGTCGAAGCCATTCAGTACTTCAAGCGCTCGATCGAACGCGCACCTCACCCCGTCTTCAAGGAATACGTTCTCTACAACCTAGCGGCGGCACAGTTTGAAGCCGGACTCAACGATGACTGCGCGCTGACGCTCAGTCAGATTCATCAGGAAAATTTCGACCGTGATACCCGAGTGAAGTTCCACACCTTACAGGGGCGGATTTTTTTGAAGCAAGGCCGAAATCTTGAGGCCGCACGCGAAACCCTGTCAGCAGCACGACTAGTCGACCCTGCAATTGCCCGAACTGCATACGGAACCCAACTGGACCAGGCGCTGCAAGGTGTGAGCGACCTTCCTCGACTTGAAAGCCTCTATCACGACTACGAAGACACTCCGATCGCGGATGGCGTGCTCTATCGACTCGGAGCGCTCGAAATCGGCCAAGGGAAAATGGGAGCGGGAGAAAGTCGCCTTCGCCGCCTCATGGAAAACTATCCAGACAGCCCCCGATTTAGGGACTCGAAGCAACTCCTTCAGGCGAGCCAAAGTCAGAATGAAATCGATCCCCTCGCAGTTGGCGTCCTTCTTCCCCTCAAGGGCAGATATGCCAAATTTGGCCAACAAGCCCTCCAAGCTATTCAATTGGCATTCAAAATATTTAACCCGGAAGAACCGGAATCAAAAGTTACGCTGATCATCCAGGACTCCGGCGAGGACACCGAATCAGCAGTCCAGGGTCTGAACAACCTCTTCTTCAAACACCACGTAGTGGGAATCATCGGCCCCCTCCTTTCTAAAGGGGTTGAACAGGTCACCCAAAAGGCGCAAGAACTCGGGATTCCGCTCCTCACCCTCACGCAGCAAACCGGCACCAAAGGCGAATACATCTTCTCCGGTGGAATCACCCCCCAAGTACAGGCCGAGGAAATTGCCCGCCATGCAATCGAGAAGTTGGGCCTCCACAAATTCGCAATTATCTATCCGAAAGATCGTTTCGGAGAAGAGTATAGCCAGGCCTATTGGGACGCTTTAGCCTCCCTGGGTGGCCAAGTCGTCGGGATTGAATCCTATCGCCCTGGCGAGACCGATTTCAGGCAGGTGATCGATCGCCTGGTGGGAACTTACTACCCCGAGGCACGCCAGCGGGAACTCGACGCCATGGCGCAGGACCGAGAAACCAACAGCATCACCAAGAGAAGCCGGAAAACTGAGCAATTTTTTGCCCTGAAACCTATCATCGATTTCGAGGCAGTTTTTATTCCTGACCAACCCAAGGTCGTGGGACAGATTCTGCCAACCTTCGCCTATCGAGACGTCGATCGAATGCAGTATCTCGGAATATCCACCTGGCACTCCCCCGAGCTTCTCTCCAGGGCGCAAGGACATGCGGAAGGCGCGCGCTTCGCCGATGCATTCAACGCAAAATCTGAAACACCGGCAGTCCAGAATTTCGTGGCGCGCTTTCGGAACACCTTTGATCACGAGCCTGGTCAAATTGAAGCGAATGCTTTCGATATCGGCAGCCTGCTCGCCCAAGTGCTCGACTCCACGACGCCAGTGTCTCGCCCTGACCTCAGAGATGCGCTCGCCGCAGTAACAAATTTCCACGGCATCACCGGCGCGATATCCTTCAAAAATGGCTCCTTCGTCAGAAACCTGACGATCCTTGCGGTCAAAGGAAGCCATTTCGTCCCCGCGAAGTGACCCGGCTGTTTCTGCCGACTTGGAAACCGCGAAACCGTCCCGCATACTCTAAGATAAGTCGAGGGCCCCGGATGGGCCGATCGGTGAAATAGCTTTCTTAAATCGGTTCTACCCGATTTCGTCAAGGAGGACGAATGGGTCTGAGGTTCGACCCCGTAGGCGGGGGTCAATTCAAACAGGTGGTTCAGCAGCTTATTGAAGCTGAGCGCCAACCTATCAAGCAACTCGAAGCCCGCAAAAAGAATGAAAACGCAAAAATGACGCTGTTTCAGGAATTTAAAACCAAATTCACTGGCTTCGAAAAAACCCTGAATGAGTTCTCAGATTTCAGAAAATTTCGCGAATTGAAAGTCGACCTGGGGGACGGCGAAAACGCCATCGCTGTAACCGTCGATAAGGAACGAGCGGAGCCCGGTACCTACACTTTGGCAATTGAACAGCTCGCCACCCGAACTTCGGTCATCTCGAATAGCTTCAAAAACCCGGATGAGCCCGTCTTGGGAAGCGGCTTCATTGTCGTCGATGGACCCGAAGGAAGCATGGAGATTTACGTCGATGCGAAAAATGCGAGCCTCCGCGGGATCGCGGACGCGCTCAACAAAGACGCGAAATCACTCGTCCAAGCCTCGGTGGTGCAGGATCAAACGGATCCCGACGCCCCATGGCGCCTCATTATCGGCGGAAAAACAGCCGGGGCGAACAACCAGCTAAATATTCCTGAATTTTACTTCCTCGACGGAAATACCGACTTCTATTTCGAGGACGACCGGGAAGCTGACAATGCCATTCTCACCCTTGACGGTTTCGAGATCGAAGCTCCTACGAACGAACTCAAAGAATTTCTCACGGGCGTCAACGTTCAACTCAAGCAAGCGCGCCCCGGCCAGCCGGTTACGTTCACCATTTCAGAAGACTACAAAAAAATCGCTGGCAAGGTGAAGGGATTGGTTGATCAGGTAAACGGCATTCTTGACTTCATCAACAAGCAAAACCAGGTTGACGACAAAACCGACACGAAAACAATGTTCACAGGTGACTCGAGCCTTCAGAGCATCGAGTATCGCATCAGGAACATCCTCCACGAGGGCTTTCCCGTTGATGACCCCAGCGCCGACAACGGCTATCGCTACAAGTTCCTCAACCAGATCGGGATCTCGTTCAATAAGACCGGTACCATCGAATTTAATGAAGAAAAATTCGAGAAGACCCTGCAGGACGACTACAAAGGCGTGGCCGAATCGATCACCGGAGAAAACGGCTTCGGAAACCAGATGAAGAGCATCGTAGCTGATTTCACGCGCACGGGAACCGGCATGCTCCACACCCGTGAGAACTCCATCCGGCAGCGCATCAAAAAGATCGACGACGATATCGCCCAAAAAGAGCGACGGGTTGAGCAAAAGTCTCAGGCCCTCACTGACAAATTCTCGAGACTACAGGGCTCGCTTGCGTCCATGCAAAGACAACAACAATACCTAAGCGCCACCATGGGTGGCGGCGGCGGCAACCCAGTACAGCAACTTCTCGGGGGATAACTAAATGGCCGGTGGGATAAATCAATACAAGCAGATGCACATCAAAACGGCCTCCCGAGGGCAGATTCTCATCATGCTCTACGAGGCGGCGATTCAGAATTGCAAAAAAACAGTCGAAGCGATTGAAGGCAAGAAAATCGCCGATAAATGCAAGCACATCGGCAAGGTGCATGACATCATTCTCGAGCTGCAATCGAGCCTCAATTTCGAAGTGGGTGGGAAGATCGCGCAAGACCTCGAGGGTCTATACAACTTCATGTCCTCCCAACTCATCAAAGCGAACGTCGACAGCTCGAGCGAAACCATCAAAAGCGTCCAGAAGCTTTTAGAAAATCTTCTCTCCGGCTGGAAAGGCGCGGTCGAACAAGTGCAGAAAGGCGGCGGAGCCACTAAGTGAAGATTCTAACCTTCGCACGCAGTCGCAACAGGTGCCTTGAGAGATTTCTCAGCCTTTCGGAGGAGTTTTTTCGGTACCTTTCCGCGGCCGACCAAGAGGATCTCGACCAGCGGCTCCTGAATTTCGAACGAACCCGCGACTCGATTTTGCGGGCCCTCGACCTCTTCGACAGAAAACTGAAGGAGGAAGGAAAAATCCTTCGGCGCGACTCGCTCGGCTCGCCGGCACTTCAGGAGCTGAAAATCATGCTCTTTAAAAGAGATGATCTTGTGCACAAAATTTTGGATGTCGATCTACAGATTATTGGGCGCATCGAGCGCATCAGAGATTCTATTTTTTCGAACCTAAGCCAGTCGAGGGTCGCAAAAAATCGAATCGGACGATTCAAAAGTGGAGCCGACGAGATTAACGGCCACGAGGTAGACGAAAAAGCATGATCACCACGGAAATCGAAAATACCGTCAGAGAAGCGATGCCTGAAGCGCGGGATTTTGAAGTCATTGACTCCATTCCCATCCCGTCAAAAGGGGATAGGATGGCGCGGACCCAGGTAATCGAGGAAGCTCTCGCCGACTTTGACCGCTTCGAGAACGATCAGACCAGAACCTACCTCGTTCAACTGCGTCCACGCAGCGCAATGTCCGACCAGGTAGGCACGCCCACCTTCGCCCAGACCGAGCACGGCCTGATCGACAAAATGATGCGGGAAACGTTTCCACAAGATGCCGTGGAGCCTCTCCATGCTCGAAATACTCGCATGGTCGCGTCAGAGCCGCTTTATCAACCCGACGGTAAGCTAAATTCTGATTACTTGTTTAAGAACGCCGAAATCCTTTTTGATGCGAAGGAATATCAACTTTCACGGAAAATTCTCACGACGATCCTCAAGGCGCACGAACGCCCCGCTTATTCGCTCTTCCTCATTGCAAAGACCTATGAGGCAGAGGGAAAGCTTGACGAGGCCCTCAAGATCTACGAACAGTCCCTCACCTTCCAACCCACGATCGAGGCCTATCAGAAAACAGCCGCCCTTCAGATGCGGGCCCAAAAGGACCAAAATGCGGCCGAGACGCTTGAGCGGGCCCTCCTCCTCAAAGATCTGAGCGTTTCCGTGCGTTGTGAGGTTCTCAAGGCGATCGCGAATTCCTGGTTCCGCGCGGAGCGACCGGAAAAGTCGGTCGACTTCTATCGGCAAGCGCTCCAACTGGATCCAAACTCCGCATGGATTCTCTGCCGCCTCGGTCTCGCGCTTCATCAACTCAAACAGCCGGGAGAGGCCGTTCAGGCGCTGAATTCAGCTCTGACACTCAACCCTAAGAACCCGCAAGCCTTGAACGGGATCGGGCTCTGCCTCTTGGACCTGGGAGACAAGAGGGCCGCCCATGACGCCTTCGCTCGGTCCCTCGATATCGAGATCCACAATGCGGCGGCGCTCTACCAACTCATCAAGTGCGCCTACGAGCTGAAGAGCTATGCTACCGCTGCACGAATCGTCGAGCGGTATGCGGACGTCGCGCCGATCAACGCCCATCTTCTCTACAGCCTTGCAGGTTTACAGTTTCATCTTGGGCGCATGGAAGACGCCTCAAGAACGATCCGAAAGCTTCATGAAATTCAGCCAGACCATCGGGGCGCGGCTGATCTTCACGAGCTCATCGGAAAATACGCGGGTGCTTCTCCCTAGGGAGAGGTTCTCGCCATCGACACTGTCATGGAGGACAGATGGCGGCAGATAGCGGACTATTACAAGGACAGATCATCAGGGATCCGGCTCTCGAAGAAAAAAATGTCGAGGGTTTGCTCCGTGGGTTTTTAAGGGCACTCGTACATGAGGCGAGCGGCGTGCACGCGATTTCTCACCAGATCGACTCTCGCGAAGAAGCTTATATACAAAGTCAGGCAAACTAAATGACCGAAAATCCAATCCCCCTGGAACCCAAAAAAGTCTCGGTGCTGGTTATTCAACTCGCCCGTCTAGGTGATACCCTGCAGAGCCTCATGGCCCTGCGAGCTGCCAAGCAGCTCTACCCGCAGCTCGAAATTCATTTCCTTGCCCGCACCAGCTTCGCGGTCGCGGCGCAACGAGTACCATGGATCGACCAAGTTCATATCCTACCGACCGAAGATCTCATCGGCGCACAGCTTGCCGGAAAGTGCGGCGAGAACGATAGCCTAAAGAAGTTAGCTCGCTGGATCGCACCGCTTGCCACTCGCCCCTGGGATCTTCTCTTCAATTGGTCATTCTCCGACGCGAGCAGTTTTTTAACGGGGCTCCTTCCCGCCCGAGTTAAATTGGGATTTTCACGGAGCAATGACCTCAGCTTCGTTGCCACCGATGGCTGGACTCACTTTGTGCAGGCCATCGTTCAAGGCGGCGTACGCCAGAATATTCATCTGACGGACATCCTCACCACTCAGCTCCTTACGGCACTCCAGATTCACATCGGAGACCCTGCCGACGAAGGCAATGCACCGGTCACTTCGAAAAGCTTCTTCACTCTAGAAACTGATGGACCCACCTTTGGGCCAAGTTGGCGCGACCCGTCCCGCCGCTGGATCGGGCTCCAGATCGGCGCAAGTACCCCGGATCGATCCTGGAGCGCGGCGGCTTGGGCAGCGTTCTCGTCAAGGCTTATTTCATATAGCCCCGACTGCAGTGTTGTACTGATGGGGGGACCGGACGATATCGACAAGGAACAGGAGATCCTCGCCCTTCTTCCCGAATCGCAGAAAAAATCGAAGAACCTCCACTCAATCGTCGGCCGAGCCGGCTTTGATCAATGGGCCAACGTGGTGAGCCGCTGCCAATGGGTAGTGGCCGGAGATACTGCCGTCATCCATCTGGCCAGCGTGCTCGGCACCCGAGTCCTTCACCTAGCCATGAACTCCCCCAACTGGGCGGAAACGGGGCCGTACGGCAACGGGCACTATGTGCTCGCTCCGACCTCAAGCTCCAAATGCATCGATCCGGAATCAGCCTTTATCGCCTGGACCTATGCCAGCGGCGAGTGGGCCCTACGAAAGCAAATGAACCTCGTAGAGCACTTCAAGCTCAAAAAAATGGATGAAGAGCTAACCAAGCTCTGCATCTTCCGATCAAAAATTCGAAACTCACAAGACGGCGGCGGCGTTCACTTCGAACCCATGAACCGTCAGCCGCTTGAACTGAACGACTGGGGCTCGCAGGTGATCGGTCACATGGCCCGAGCGTGGTATTGTGGCTGGGTACCGAAAGTCGGCGGGGAACTCGATCGACTCGCTATCGGGCCACACCTCATTCAAAACCTCCGCCGACTCTCCGAAGCGGCTGATGTTCTCGGAAAGATTTGCGAAGAAGCCCGAAGAACCTCCGGCTTACTGGAAACCAAAAGCTCCAAACTCGTCTCTGACAAAATCATGCGCCTTTCTGACCAAGAAGATCTCAGGGGACTGGGCAAGAAACTGATTGAACTCGAAGACCTCATCGACCGCCTTGCGGGATCCGATCCTGTCCTTTCCGCATTTTCCCGAATGACCCGTGTTTTGATGCATAATCTGAAGGGCGATCGTCTCTCGGCGCTAGGCAAAGACAGCGCGACCTCCTATCAACAGCTCCAACAGGGCGTATCCGTCTTGAAGGACTGGATTCAGTTCACTCTTAAGTTGGTCAAGCCGATCGCGATCATGCCCGCGAAAGTGATTGAACTCCGATCACCGCATCGAGAAGGTCCCTCACTGTGAAACCCGCCCACGAGGGAAAAGAGACCCTCCGGTCTCTCGATCAGTTTCTTCCGGTACTCTCCGAACTCTGTCTGACCGCGGCCGACGAACTCGAAGCGAGCGCCCACTCGTTGGCTTATGAACAACTGATCAACGGCCTTGAAACCCTGAACGAGCTTTTTCAGGCGTGGGGTTCGGCATTTCCACAGAAACAACAGTCTGAGTTGAGACCCTACGTCATCGATCTTCTCTCCGTCGTGCAAGATCTCGACGTCTTTTCGAAGCGACAAGATATCCGGCATCGAGTCTCCCTCCTGCGAAGCGCCGTCCCCGAGTACCTCGAAGAACTTCGCGTTCACGGCATCGCCGCTTTTGACCGTTCCTTTTGAATATAACGCAACGAGCTATTGCGATTTCCCGGGGAAATGCTCATGTCGTGAGACCTCTCCTCTTCAAAGTTTGACAGTCCGTGAGGTGAGCCGTATCACCGCCATGATGTGGGAGAATTAATCTTCTCTAAGATTGTTTAACTAAAGGAGAGCAGTATGAACCTGAAAAAATTGACACTACTTGGAATCTTGGCTCCGATGGCATTCGCAGCCTCCGGTTGTTACGTCAGTAACTACGGCTACTACGACTACAACTGCTACTACGACTACTACGGTTACTACGTCTGCGATTACTACTATTACAACGCCGACGGCACGACCGACACGAGCCGCGACATCGTCACTGACGTGGCGAACTCCGATGAGGCTCGCATTTCTAATGCCGCTCAACACTATGCTCAGAAGTTCAACCTGTCTGATGAGCAAGGCCTGAAACTTGCCCGCACGATCGTCGACTATCAGGCCCTGCAGTCTCGCAGCGACCAGGACTTGGCTGACTTCGCTCAGCGCCTCTACGGTGTAAACCCTGCGGAGATCGTCTCAGCGGTCAGCTCGGCCCAGGCCGGTGATAGCACGAAGCTCAATGGACTGGTTACGGAAGCCGCCAAAAACTTCAACACGACTCCTGAGACCATGAAAGAAATCGTGAAGAACCTTCACGGCAAGGCTCTCGAAGAACAAGGCGTGCGGTTCTAAGCCAGCCGAGCTCAGCCTGAAAAAAACGAAGGGGCCTGGGGAAACCCAGGTCCCTTTCTATTTCTACAAATCGATCTCAATAAATTGTCCGCCGCAGAAATAGCGAAGGGCCGTGGCACGAGAACCATCGGTTGGCACGAGGTCGATGATCTCGCAGCCACCGACTCCGGCAGTCTTATGCCGCGCCAACTTCCGAAGTTCACCCGGACTCTCCGCACTCAAGGCCTCGGTGGCGACGCCTTGGAGCACCTCGGTAGTCAAAGAGGCTCCTGCTTGCTCCGGAAGAATCAACGTTCCTTGAACGCCAGGAACATGCACCGTACGCGCTTCATGCATTCTCGTGTCCGCGGCACGAACTGCTCCCGTCCCTTGATCAAATGCGTGCAGGTAGTATCGAGACCGATAGAAACCTGAGACTGTCCCGCCCGAATCGGCATCGACTGAGATCAGCTCGCGTGCACCATCGCCTGGCCGAAGGGTGGGCTGGGTATAGCTTCGAACGATCCCATCAAAGAACAAAGCGAAGATGCGCAGGCGCCCGGCAGTGCTGGCCTCCCAAAATACGCTCCAGGAGTTTGAAGTTCGAACCGAAGGGAGCAGCCCCAAATATTGGTAATCCGCCATCGCAAGCCGACTCTCCCGAAACGGTAGAAGAGTTCCATCCACAAACGGAATGACGGAAAAATCTCCGAGAAATCCCTCGCCTCGAAAAAGTAAAATCGACTCACCTCGGCCGAGAAATTGGCGCAGAAGATATTTTTCCTCCTCCCTCACTGGAATGACGAGCCGCAGGCAGCCCGAGGTCGAAACCAAATCCCCCGGAAGGACGCGATACAGCCGCGAATTCTCGGCCGACCGCATCCGATCGGCTGCACTCTCCCATGGGTTCACAGGAGGAAGATCAGCCTCCGGCACCTTTCCACGCGCGATAAAATGCGGGACCTTGCGTCCTCGATAGGTCGACCAAACAAGTTCCCGACTGGGAACGGCTACCTCTGTCGAAAACCCGCTTCTTCGCTCTGAATTTTCCCGAAGGTCCCGATCAAAGTATCGAACTGAAAATCTCTTCGTCGCGGGATCAGCAACGGCGACGATGTACTCCATGAGGGAATCTCCATCGGTATCCAGGCAATCGAACGAAATGAGGCGTTCCGACTGCGTATCCAATTTGATGATCGAGCTACCTGGCTTGAGCCCCCCCTCCTTCTCGCGGTTCAAAACCGAGAGAACGAGCGTTCCCGCCTCCTGATGAATCCCCAGATAGCCACCGTCAGCGCAGGCAATGGGCTTAAAAGAGGTGGCGGGCAGAGCGGCAGGATCCAGAATACCACTCGAAAGGACTCGCACACCGGGACGCAATGACGAGGCCCTCTCGATTGGCCCCACAGGGACCACAAACTCAACCGACTTCTCAAAGCGGCTAGTCGCGAATCCCGGACCGGAAATTTCCACCGGAAGCTGATACTCCGCCGATGGCTCCTCGCCGTCAGACCAGGTCACCTCAACCTCTAAAACTCGTTCTTCGTTCTCGCCCCAGCCATCAAACTGAAATGCCCGAGGAAAAATTCGAAGCACGCTGGCAACGCCATCACGGGCCTTCGGTTCGCCCAGGTTCACCACTACAGGGCCCGGCGCTGCTCCCCATTCGTTTTTGAGGGCCATCCGAAGCGTCGACCTCGGGAGCACATTCGATCTCAGGGCATCCCAGCTCAAGAAAAGAGGGCCCTTCTGAGTAGGTCGAATGAGGGGCCGGATCGGAAGCGCCACAGCACTCGCGAGGTCCAGATTTCCCCCCAAAGTAGTCTTCGGAAACGGATCACTCATCCCCGTTGGAAGACGATGGGGACGTGCCCCAGCCAGCACACGTGCCTTCGCTTCCCGAGCGGAATAACCAAGATTCAACAAGCGGGTTATGCCGGCCGTCACGTACGGGGCAGACATCGACGTTCCGTTTTTGAAATCGTACCCTTTCCGCTCCGTAAAAACCGATGGGTAAAGCGTTCTCAACCAGGTGCTGAGGATACCGTGTCCCGGCGCCGCGATGTCGACCGCATCCCCATAATTAGAAAAATAAGAAATGGAGCCATCCGACGAATGCGAGGCAACGCAAAGGACGCCCGCATAGGTGCAGGGATATACGGGGGTCCGAGAGGACTGATTCCCGGCTGCCGCGACGACGACCACACCTCGCGACAGGGCGAGTTCGACCATCCGACGCATGAGGGTTGAATCGTCTCGGATCGAGTAGCCGAGCGAAAGATTAATCACCTGGGCGCCGGCACGCAACGCATAGAGCACTCCACGGGCGAAATGGTCCGCTTCAGCCGTGATCTTTGTAAATTCATCGCCACTCGGCACGGGAAGCTCAGTCGATGCCGATCCTCGGTCGCTCCCGATCACCTTGACGGGAATGAGCTCCACGTTCTCGATCGCCCCCTGAACAAACCCCTGAGCGGCAATGATGCCGCTCACGTGAGTACCATGACCCACCTCATCTGACGGATCGGGGCGTCCGGCTACGCCCGTGCGAACATCCTTCGCACCGAGAACGCTCCAACCGTGACAGTCTCTGGGATAACCATTGCCGTCCGCATCGATCTTCGCGAATTGGCGATGGCACGCCTCCTTGTCTGGAATTGTGTTCATGCAGGCATGGTAACGAGCTTCGGCCTCGCACTCCGGGCCACTGGTTCGGAGGGTTCGTGAAAAAGCCGGATGCCCGAGATCGATCCCGGTATCCACGACCGCTACCTTGATCTTTCGCTCTGGATTCTCCGTCGGCAAGCCTTTGAGGCCGATGTCCTCGCCGGCTCGCCCCCGCACTCCCAGTACCTCAATGTCGCTGAGTTCGATCTCTTGCGAAAAACCGTTGTTATCCAACGCCCATTGCTCCGAGTTCGTCTGGGTCTCGGCGAAAGGATTGACCTCAACGCGGCCGTAAGCACGAAGGTCGGGGTGACCCTCTACCTCAAGTTTCAGCGCCCGGGAGAAATCCTGTCCAATCGCCTGCCCGAGGTAAGCCGCCTCTCCTCCATCAAACACCGGCGCAACGCTTTTCACCCCCCTCACCGCAGTCAACTGCGCTGCTGTAACCCGTTCATGAGGAAACAGAATGACACTGGCCTCGGCGATCCTACTCAAGCTCAGGCCGAACAACGAAATCAAACTGAAATGCCTCAGTCGCTTCATAATCCGTCCGTGAAGAATCTTCCGTAGATCTCAAACGAAGAAATTCCCATTCGGGCGACGATATCCCGATAGATTCCCATGCCGATCTCGTTGTCGTAGTGACCCACAGTGTCCGAGACATACTCGCCACTCTCCGAAAAATCACCGTTCCGAAACCCCGATACCCGAGTGAGAAAAAAATACTCATTCGGATCGACGTTCTCGAGGACACGACCTGCACCGAGATTGCCCACGAGAATGCTGAAAATTTTCTGGTAATCTCCCAGGCGTTCGCGAGCATCCGAACTCAATCCACGCTGACGAAGATGCATCAATTCGGTGATCCACGGAGGGGAACAAACCCTTCCGGTCCAATCACGGTACCAGATATTGGGAGGCCGGTGAGAAAGCTGGCTCCGCATATTACAAACGAAACGAAGACGCTCCCATCCATATAAATCGACCAGCCAAATAAAAGCCTCACGATGCGTCCTGGGCGTCATGAGTTTCTTGACCACCTCGTCAAGGCCCTTTGGATAAAGGACGACCGTAGTCTCGAGCTGATAGAGTTGAAGCGTCGACGCGTGCTCGAAGAGCTCACGCCGAAAAAGCGTTCGCCCCTCGCGGATCGGCGCCAGCGCACGTTCGATCGTCGAGAAGATGTCAAAAAGCCGAGCATGAGTCGTCCGCCAGCCCCGGTACACCTGCTCGATCATCCCGACGGCCTGAAGGGGGCGCCCGGGCGTCACCTCACCCTGCGCGGAAATCGCCATCATCGTCGAGCTTCCACCGACGGCATTCCCGGAATCCGCTGAGCCTGCACTCCCGATCGAGCCTCCGATGCCACCGGTCAGAGTGCTCACGACGTCAACGCCTAGACCGAATAGGTCCTTGCCATCGCGGGTAACGGAACGCCGCATGTGCAGTGTTCGTTTGTTCGCTTCTCGATCATAGCCACCCTGGGGATCGGCCGGTGGATAGATATCGACCTCATGCTTCTGCGCCATGAGATCGCGCGACCAGGCAAGAAACTTAAAACGCGAGATATTGGCACGAGTGTCTTGAGTGACGGTATAGGGCCGGAAGTGGTCAGTGAGAACCTCCGCTGAATTTCCCTGCAGGAGCGCGCGCAAGGCGCGCATGACTTGCCTGCGGGTGTCGGTGTCCGCGTTCTCGGTCTCCAGTTGAAAAAACTCCGTCGTTCCCTGACCATGCCGTTGCGTCCGCGTGAAACTGACGACCTGAATGTACAGGTTGATATCGATGCCAAAAGAGTAATCATCGACCCGACGGTCCTGCAGATAGATCTGAAAACCGGAAGCCGTCTTCCTGACAATCGTGCTTCGGGTAATTCGATAGTCTTTGTTCGCCTTGGTGCCGATGCTGAGTCCGATGACCTCCGCGATTGGAATCGTAAAATTCGCGGAAACTCCGGCACCGAACTTGATGTAATCGGTGATGATAAAGCTCTCGCCCACCGCGAGGTCTTCCATGAATTTCTCGAGATTCCCTTTCACCGAGGTATCGACTTCTGTTTTACAGTCAGCCTCTCGATCAAATGAAAACAGCAGAACCTTTTCCGCCGCGAGCCCGCCCCGAATCAACTCTCGCCGAAGGGCTTGGGCTTCGGCCTCCCCATTCGCCCGTTTGGCGTCATACTTGATGCGGGTATACTTCACCCCATCGATCTCGAATTCCACGGCGTGGGCTGCTTCCGGTATCTCACACTCAATGTCGGGATTCAGCGCCGAGGCGAGGTTGGCCATGAAACTACTGACCGCCAAACGGCCCCAGTTCGTAGTCAAGGCAGTCGAGACATCACTGATCGGGCGAAGATGAGTGTAGGATCTCCCGATCTGAACGTTCGCGGTCATTCCCGGCACGACGTTCTGAATGCCATCGAAACCGAGATACACTCCGGCATTGGCATCCGCACTGAGCGTGTCCACCAATTGCACCTGCGAGTCGCTTCCGAGCAGGGTTCCGGCCACCACCGACCGGCTCGCATTGACGCTCAGCCCGAAAAGCGGCTTTGCCCAAACGCCTGTCGTCTGTTGAAAGCCATCTAATCCCCCTGTCCGAACCAAGTAGCTAGCAACACCGTCATGCACCTCCTGCTGGTGCCGCGACACCGCTGAGCTTTCGTTTTCCAGGGTCAGCAAATTTGAGTTGATCTGCTTGAGCCCTTCTCCCAGCGCAGTCGAAATTCCCTCAACCAAAAAATAGCGCCACATCTGGGAAAAGCGGAGAGGCGGTAACGACGGTTTTTCGAAAAAATTCTGCGGATAGCCGCTGTAGTCATGCGCGGTCAGCTGTCCGTTAACGACGTTTCCAAGATCGAGATGAGGATCCACCGGAAGAGAAGAGAACTCCGACTGCAATCCGAACAGTTCCACGAGGCCATTGCGCCGAGACTTGAGCCGCTCCGTCACCAATACTGAGACATCCGAAGGAAGTTTTGCATCCCCCACCGAGGCAGCGAGTTCAGCAGCCGTAAGGCGAGCGAGCCGTCGAACCGCCCACTTCAGATCAGAGAACGTGACGTCCGGAAACGCGTCCGAGAAGAGATACTCCAGCCAGATTCCCTCGCTGAAAAGACGCCCGGTTGACCAGGCATACTGATTCACCTTTTCGGGTAAATCGGCGAGCACAAACGGAATGAGAAGAGCGCGAAAGACCCGGCGATCGCGCTGAACGCTCGGAGTGGTAAGCCCCCAATGCACGGTCTGGGTCTGAATTCTGCCCTTTTCCAGGACCACTCCCTGAAGCACGACCTCTGGGCGATCCGTCGGGTTTTCAACAATCCACCGAGCACGGGAGGTGAGGGTGCGATCCGCTAGCTTCTCAAGAAATTGATCGCGATCAGCAATCGAACCGAAGCTGATTTTCAAGCGACGGTAAGCCTTGGGATTCGAAACCCGATAGCCCATGCGACGAAGGATCGAGGCTCTCATCAAGGCCGATGGCGCGTTCAAGGCTGCCGTCAACGTGAAGGAGCGAAGAGTGCCATCCTGGGCGGGTGCATCCACGGAGACGCGAAAAAGGCCCCGAGGGCTTGCAAGCTGTGAATCAAAAGATACCTGGGCATCCTCGGCCGGGAAACTGTCCAGCTCTGGATCGACCCGAGGCAGCTCCTGCCGAGTGAACAGGATGCTCTCTCCGGGCGAGAGGGTATCGACTGGAAATCCCTCCCGGATCAGGCGAGTCGCCTCGGTCACGTCGATGGGGCGTCCCTGATACACGAGATCAGCCGCTGGTCGCTTGGCGAGGGGCGCCGTTGGCACCAAGACGGTGCCAGCATGGGCAATGCCCAGCATGAAAAAGCTGAAGCTCAAGCCCGCAGAAATAAAGAAAGTTAAAATCTTTTCCATAGCCCCTGATGAAGGGGGCTACCGAACTTAACGTAGCGTGTCATCTTTTGATTTCAGCTCTCACCACCTATTGCACTCGATCAGATTTCACTGCCGAATGGGGTGTTGAGGGTCTCGCATATCCAGACGTAAAACCTGCGGTTTTCCGGGAAAGCGCACGGTCACCAAGCCATCACCCGATGCCTCCATGAGGTCTCCGGTCGCCAGCGGCCAGCTTCGGGTGTCGTTTGGCCACACCTCACCACCAAAGGTGCGGATTCCGGTCAAGTCGCGGTTCTCGGGGAGGGCTCTAAAAACAACCTTGGTCCCGTCAGAAAGCCACGCCACGGAGTCTCGATCCGCTCTCATCGGCCGACCCTCATTTCGACGAAGAATCCGGGCCACGAATAGATCGAAGGAGATCTCGCTTCGCTCCCGAACCTCCATCCAACCGAATTCCGTGCCTGCCTCAGCACATCCGGTTCCCAGGCAAGGAAGCTTTCTCGCTGCTACGTAGAACTCCGGAAAGCGGACGAAAACGAATTCCCGATGAACGATCTTCTCACTCGCGGGTATCGACGTAGGAATCACCGGGTTCAAGCCGCATACAAAACCTCGGCCCACGCAGAGGTTCGATCGGCTCGAATACGAGCTATGACCATCAAATCGAATGAGCTCGTCCCGACGGAAGCTTTCACCGGCGGGCATCACCGTGGTCGGAACCGCCCAAACATCGTTTTCGCCCGTACCGAGATCCCAACGATTGTCGTAACGCCCGCCGGCGCTGAGCACGAAATTTTTCGATGAAAAATAAATTTCCGGGCTCTGCGTATGAAACCGCTGCAAAACAGCCGGACGGTCTCGATCCAGCTGCAAGCCCAGGAGATCCGCGGAAGGGAGATAGGACTGAATCGCGGCCATGAACATCACATGGTGCCCTAAGGCAGGTGTCGTACCGGCTGGCAATTTCGAAAAAATATCAAAATTGCCCGTTAACATCGTATATCGCGCGGACTCGGCGTCGGCCGTCCAAAAATTTTGCTCGTACCAATACTTTCGTTTGCGCCGAAACGGCACGCTTCGTCTCAGATCGATGGCTTGCACGGAATACTTGGCTGCCAGATAATCCAGCACGATCGCGGCCGCGTCCCGAACTCGTTGATCTTGCGCGTACGTCGCCAAGTTGCCAATCGCGAAAAGCGCGTAATTTTGGTACGGCTTCGAGTGGAGTTCCGAAAAGTCCGTCCTAACAAACTGACCGAGATGATTCAAAAGCCACGCGGTCATTCCATTCGCGGCATTATCCCAGGGCAACGGATTCCCGCCTTCCCTGAGAGCGCGCTCATGCAAGAGCTCGTTGGTCAGATACCGGCTCGACTCCGTCATCAGGACGTGATTTTCGGTCTCCGGTCGCGTTCCGCAAATCCCGAACGAGACCTGGGTTCTGACCTGGTTTCCTCGGGCGATCAGCAGCTGATCCAGCACCTTCGTGTAAGCCTGCTTCGATTTCGAGTCGGTTCGGAGCTTCAGATAATTTGCGATAGGTACGAGCCCGGTGAGCATGAAATCGTAGTCGCCTTTTCTTCGGCAGACCCAGCCAATATCCTCAAAAGAGGATCCGAGCAGGGCATAGGGACGCGCGTCCGGGCTCAAAAGCGCGTCTAAGACCTCATCTACTTTTTGATTCCGAATCAGACGAGCCAACGCCTGCGGATAAAACTCCAACGGCTTGCCCGTCTCAAATGGATGCAAGTCCCAATTCAAGAAAACATCGATGAGGAGGTCCCGACGCTCTTGAAGGTAGCGCTCGGATTCCTCGACGGTATGGGCGGCGTGAATCTTCGAGAAGTCGGCGGGCGTAGCCTGGGCGCTTCCCGTGGATGAAAAATAAATTCCGATTGAAAATAATGTAATAAAAAATTTCATTCGTTGTTGCATTCCTACCGCTCTGGCAAATTGACTCGAAATTTCATAAGGGAACCCGCATTCTATGTTCAACCCATGACCCTATTCAATGAGCTCTTCTTGCAGGGCGCTACCTGTCTGTGAATCGCGAAGCGTCGGCTCGCCTCCTCATCTATGTGGTGTCACCGGCTGTCATCTTTTTCGGTACCCTACAGGCCCCCCTCACCAGAGCCACCTTCAGCTTACCCCTGCTCCTTTTTGCCCTCTGTTCGACGGTAGCCCTCGTTACTCGATTTTTGACGCATCGCATATATAAATCAGGAACCGAGCACATCATCCTCGCCTTCCCGTCGCCCTCGGTCTATGTCGCTCGTTAAGTAGGTCGGGTTATTTCAACTTTTTGCATAAACTCGACATACTTGATATCCTTACGGGGCGATGCCACACCAGCGCCCCAGACAGTTGCTCGATCTCCTTGAGAAGCGACTCCGACTTTTCCCGATCGTCGGGGTCTTAGGTGCGAGACAAACAGGGAAAAGCACCCTCCTTCGCAACCTCCTGCCCGACAGGCGATCTATCCGATATGTCACGCTGGATCGCGGAGAAGTGAAAGCGCAGGCGCATCGGCAGCCCTCTCTGTTTGTAAGGAACTTGGAATCCTCCGATATCCAGACGGTCTGCATTGATGAGATCCAAAAGGAACCCGTCCTCTTTGACACCCTCAAAGCCGAGGTCGATGAACGAAGGCACCCGGGGCGGTTCGTGGTTTCCGGATCCACCGAGTTCTCCAAGAAAACGGGAATCCAAGATTCTCTCACCGGACGAATTTCCTTATTACGGCTCTTTCCACTCAATCAGGCTGAAATCGACCAGCGGAAGCCGACTTTCCCACTTCTCGATCCGATGAAGTCCCTGAAAAACAAGTTGGCACCTCCCATTGAAGAGACTCAAACCTGGCTCGATCAAGGAGGGATGCCTGGAATGTTCGCTGTTCGAGATGCAACCAATCGTGCCGCGCTTTTTGAAAATTGGATTGAGACGACCTGCTCTCGGGATCTGGCTCAATTCCAGATCCCGCGCTTCAATCCCGAGCTCGCGCGCCGAATTTTTTTCGAGACAGCACAGGCCCAAACCCCTCATCGGTCGGAGATCGCAAAAAGTCTGGGGAAACTTCCTCGCCAAATTGAAGCCTACTTCGAAGCCTTCAAGGCGCTCTTCGTTTTTTATGAGGTCGAACCCTACAAGACCAGCGTGGGAAAGCCTTACTTCTTCTGTTTCGATGCAGGCCTTGCCGGATTTGCAGGTGCCTCGGTGGAACGGCGCCTGCAAATTTGGTTTCTGAATGAGTGTTTTTCTCAATTCGCCTGTTCCGCGCAAATGCGTCCGGACGTCTTTCGCTACGAAACCAACCGCGGCTCTCAGGTGGACTTCGTCGTTCAGGCCAAGGACACCCGGTATGCGATCAAACTCGTGCATGATGAGGCACCGGGAACCTACCTCCTGCGAGCTGCGGAAGCGTTCCGTAAAAAACATCCCCCGATTCCCGTGCTTCTTGCTGCGCCCTGCTTGGGTACCCATCAGCCCGGCGAGGATTCCGGGCTGATCGTCGCTCCTTGGTCAGCGTTGACTTGAACATAATGCTATCTGCCACAAGGACATTTGACCCAACGAGTTGGGTGCTCGCATGGGTCGTCATTTTCAATCGAAAATAGAAAACAGAAAACAATGGAGCGAAAATTTCGCTCGTCTCATTCTATGTTTAGCCCATGACCCTATTCAATGAACTCTTCTCGCAAACCCTTCCGCTCTACCTACTGATCGTTGTCGGATTTCTCGCGGGGCGCTACCTGTCCGTGAATCGCGAAGCGACGGCTCGCCTCCTCATTTACGTCGTATCGCCGGCGGTCATCTTTTTCGGTACCCTACAGGCCCCCCTCTCCGGAGCCACCCTCAGCTTACCCCTGCTTCTTTTCGCGATCTGTTCCTCAGTCGCCCTGTCTACTCATTTTTTAACGCACCGAATATACAAATCGGGAACCGAGCGAAACATCCTGGCCTTCGCGGTCGGCTCGGGCAACACCGGGTACTTTGGCATTCCCGTCGCCCTCTTTCTTTACGGAGAATCGGCCATTCCGATTCAAATCATCGCTATTCAAGGGTTTTTGATCTTTGAAAATACGCTCGGGTTCTACCTCACCGCTCGGGGCAATTTCTCCGCCCGCGAAAGCATCCGAAAGGTCGTCCGCCTCCCCTCGCTTTATGCCTTCCTAGTCGGCCTGCTTTGTCAGCTCCTCGGTATCACCATCGAGGGCCCCCTCTCTCATCTATACCCGAGTTTTCGAGGTGCCTATACAGTTCTGGGCATGATGATGCTCGGGCTCGGCTTCGCGCAGCTGAAAAGGCCAACGATTGATCTGCGTTTTACAAGCATCGCCTTCCTCGCAAAATTTGGCGCCTGGCCCGCTCTGATGGCCGGAGTCATTCTCCTCAATCAGCACTTCTTGCACTTTTATGACGCCGAAACCGTGAAAATTCTCTGGCTCCTCGCCATCGTACCGCTTCCGATCAACAGCGTGGCGCTGGCCGCGGAGCTTCGAGCACATCCCGAGAAGATGAGTGTGACTGTTCTCCTCAGCACGTTGTTCGCCCTGCTGTACATGCCATTGATGCTCGGTTGGATGGCGCTCTAGCTTTTCAATGAAAACTGCGGATCTCGGTCCGATATCCCGTCAGTCAGCTGACAATGGGGGCTCCATTCTCGATTTATATCTTTCATTGGGTAGGATATTCTCAATCAGTGAAAGTGATCATGCAGCGCATTTTACTCAGCCTCATCCTCTCTTTAACTCTCGCCTCGCCGGCGCTAGCTGATGACGACTTGCACACCCTCCTGGATTGCTTTCGCGCGCAGTCTACTTCGATCGCTCCGCGAACTTGGCCACGCGAAGAAACGGGCGTCGTCATGCTGGAGGGAAGTCGAGCTGGTCGCCGCGGCTTTTACGCGTTCACCGATTCCATGGCGTACTTCTTACCTTTGCCCTTGCAACCTAGCGACGGAGTCTGGATGTTTCACCGGGTCACTCTTCCAGTGAGCGGAGGTGCCCCCGCCCGCACGTTTTATGTTGAGACGCGCGATCGAATCTTTGAGGCCGGGACCGTAGTGACGGGGAGTGGTAACGGAACTCTTTCGGGGGGCGCCGAAGTGCTTCGACCTTCGCCTCGTCGACAGGTCTCAACGTCCGTGCAACATGGAGCCGTCCGAAGCCTGAATGTGCCCGAATCCAGTTACGTGCCCGTCCGCGGTAGCGAGGCTCTCGGCGCAGAAAGCCGCGAAATTCTGCTGAGCTGGATACGTGGTCGCCCCGGCGAGTCCGGGACACGAACCCTGTGCGAATATGATTACACCGAGGAATGTGGCGACCCAAGGTACGACTTTCACCGACGCTTGGACCCAAGCCCTCGGATCGCCATTCCGACTTATCCCAGTTCGCCGACCGAACCACTCTCTCGTCCGACAGGTGGAACTCGCTTTACTCGGCTGCCGACCACAGAGGAGTGCCTGAATCCGACTCCGTACCGTAACGCCCTAACCGTCTGTGAAAGAATCAAGGACGCAGCGGCCCGCCGGATGGTCGAAACGAGTCGCACGCTCCTGGAGCGCTCAATAGCCGCCTATGCAGCTGGCCATGGAAGGACGACTCCAGCCGCACCGATTCCAGCGCCCGGGGGAGCCGGTTCAACGCGGTAAAGAAACTGTGCCCGGCTCGAACTCTGGGTTGATCCGATCGAGCTTCTCCTTGAGCTGAATCTCGAGCCCGACGTTCTTGGGGTGATAGAACCGCTTCCCAGCGAGCACAGCAGGCAAGTGCGTCGGCTTCTCTCGTGTGCCTTCATTCATTCGGTTCGGGACATTCCGCATCTGCATCGGAACCGGTAACGCCCCGGTCTCCCGAACGCAGGCCAATGCGGCGTCGATGCCTTCATAGACCGCTCGGCTCTTAGGCGCGAGCGCGAGGTACGTCACCGCCTGCGCGAGGTTGATGCGGCCTTCCGGCATGCCGATAAACTCCACTGCCTCCTTCGCCGCGATCGCGAGCTGAAGGGCCCGAGGGTCGGCGTTGCCGACATCCTCGGACGCGAGAATCACCAGGCGGCGGGCGATGAAAATCGGATCCTCTCCCCCTTCGATCATACGCGCCAGATAGTAGAGACCGGCATGCGGATTGCTGGCGCGAATACTCTTGATGAAAGCTGAAACGACCGTGTGATGGTGTTCGCCATTCTTATCGTAGGGAATCGGCTGACGCTGAAGCGACGACTCGAGAGCCCGAATCGCATCCTCCCGAGAGAGCTCCTGATCAGCCCCTCGGGCCGTCAAGGCGATATTCTCGAGCGCGGTGAGAGCACGTCGAGCATCCCCTTCCGACGTTTCAGCCAGCCATTGAATGGCTTCCGCGCTCAAGCGAACAAACTTGCCGATCCCATTTTGCGCGTCTTCCAAGGCTCTTCGAAGCACCTGGGCGAGATCCTCCGCCGTTAAAGCCTCGAGCCGGATCACTCTCGTGCGCGAAAGCAGCGCCGAGTTGAGTTCGAACGACGGATTCTCGGTGGTTGCGCCAATAAGCGTCAACGTGCCGTTTTCAACATGGGGCAGCAGGGCGTCCTGCTGCGATTTATTGAAGCGATGAATTTCGTCGACGAAAAGAATGGTTCTCCGTCCCATCACCCGTTGAGTCTCCCGGGCCCGCTCCACTGCCTCCTTGATATCTTTCACACCCGAGAGCACCGCACTCGACGACTCGAACCGAGCCTGAGTCTGTTCCGCGATAATCGAGGCCAGAGTCGTTTTGCCGCAGCCCGGCGGACCCCACAGAATCAACGAGGGGACTCGATCCGAAAGAATCCACTGCCGGAGTGGCTTACCTTCCCCCAAAACACGCTCATGGCCAAAATAATTTGCAAGCTCCAGAGGACGCATGCGGTGCGCCAATGGAGTGCTCGCCTGGCGGACCGAGGAGTCCGAAAAAAGATCGCCTGATTCGAAATTCAAACCACTCCTCGCCTTTCTAGAGGGATCCGTGGGAACCACCTTTGCAGTCTCACGAGATCCGTCTATTCTCTCGATTACACTTTATGCCCTCTACTCGCAAAGGAAGCCGAATGCCCCGTCTGACTACCCGAAAGCTGCACCCTCCGCTGCGCATTCGAAAAGTCGGCTTCGTCATCAAACACCACCAACCGGAGGCCGCGAGCCTCGCGGCTGAACTCTCCCAGTACATTTTGGCTCGCGGTCTGGACATCGCTTTTGCGCGTGAAAGCAGCGAAGTCGCCCGAGAAGTGGGCGCGATGATGAAGCAATACAGCGGGGGTCCGATGCGGAGCCGCATCCAGGTCGTTCCGAAGCCGCGCCTCGTCGAGGTTTCTGACCTGATTATCGTCCTCGGGGGAGACGGCACCCTGCTCAGCATTGCCCGCCTGATGAAAAACCGGAGCGTGCCGGTGCTCGGGATCAATATGGGTCAATTGGGCTTTCTCACTGAAACCAAGCGCAGCGAGGCCTTCGAGCGCGTGGACCAACTCCTTTCGGGGGAAAAGCCGATCATCAGTGAACGAGTCCTTCTCGAAGTGACGCTTTGCAGAAACGATAAAGTGGTCTTCAGCGGCCCCGTGGTCAACGACGTCGTCATCTCCAAAGGCGCGATTGCCCGCATTATCGGGATGGAAATCCGCGTCGACCATCAGATCGTGAACGAAGTTCGCGCCGATGGGATCATCATTAGCACGCCGACCGGGTCGACGGCCTATTCACTGGCTGCGGGTGGACCGATCGTCGAGCCCTCCCTTCGCGCCCTGATTATCACGCCCATCTGCCCCCACACGCTCACGCAACGCCCACTCGTGGTCCCAGACGACCGTGAAATTCAAGTTTGCCTCAGACAGCGGCCCGGCCATGTTGTTCTCACGCTCGATGGTCAAGACGTCGTCGATATGAAAGAAGATGATGTCGTGAGTATTCGACGCTTCAAAAAACACGCGTTGAAACTGATTACTTCGCCAACTCGGGACTACTACAGCCTGCTGCGCGAGAAGCTCAAATTCGGCCTTAGGGATTAAGGGACTCAAGCTATGTTGGAATCACTTCACATCAAAAACATCGCCGTCATCGACGACGCGGAAATTCCGTTCGCCCCCGGGCTTAATATCCTCTCCGGCGAGACCGGCGCGGGAAAGTCGATCGTCCTCGAGGCGATCTCGCTCATTCTCGGCTCGCGCGCGAATATCGATCTGCTGCGGGCAGGTTCGGATGAAGCGGTCGTCGAGGCGCTTTTCAATGTCAGCCAGCTCGACTGGTTGCGCGACCGGATGAGAAAACTTGGACTTCCCGCCGAAAGCTCCGAGCTTCTCATCAAACGCACGGTGGCCCGCAGCGGCCGCCACCGCATCTACATCAACGGTGAGCTGGCCACCCTGGCCATGCTTCAGGGCCTCTGCGATGGCCTCGTCGATCTCTGCGGGCAAAACGAACACCAGTCACTGCTCAAGACCCAAACCCAAGTCGAGCTTCTCGATCGCTACGGTGGCCTGACTCAGCAACGCTTGAACTTCGCCCAGACCCAAGCACACTTCAAAGCCCTCAAACGAGAACGCGATGACCTGGCCTCCGCCGAACAAGAAACTCGGCAAAAAGCCGATTTCGTCGCTTTTCAACTCCATGAGTTGCGCGAAGCGAACCTCTCCATCGGCGAGGATGAAACTCTTACTCTCGAAAAACAGCTTCTTCAATCATCCGAAAGCCGGCTACAGCTTGGCGAAACGGTCCGCATCTCGCTCGATGACGACGAACAGGGTGCCCTGACCGCCCTCAAGGGCGCGCTTCAGAAACTTCGGGTCGGCTCGAATCTCGATGACAAGCTTCTTCCGATTCGCGAGGCGCTCGAGAGAGCCGTCGCCGAAGCAGAAGACGCTTCGCTGTCGCTCGCGAGGTACGTGACGTCGATCGACCTGGATCCTTCTCGCCTCACGCAGGTGCAAGACCGCCTCGCGCTCATTTCTGATCTGAGACGCAAATATGGAGCCACGATCGAGGAGATGCTCGCCGCGATGAACCGGCTGAGCCGAGAGGCCGAACACGCCTTCTCGTTTGGCGACCGTCTTCAAGAACTCGAAGCCACCCTCGCAAAAACACGAACGGAACTTGAGCAACTCGGCAGTAAACTTTCTAAGCTCCGAAAAAAATCAGCTGAACTTTTCTCCAAGACCGTGACCGATGAGCTGAGCGAGCTGAAAATGGGAGGCGCACAGTTCAAAATCGAGCTCACGGCTCGACCTGAGCTCGAGGAGTGGACCGCATCCGGCGCGGACCTGATCCAGTTCGTTGTGCAGACGAACCGCGGCGAGGATTTCAAACCGCTCGGCCGAGTGGCCTCCGGCGGGGAGCTTTCCCGTCTGATGCTTGCCATTCGGCGGGTCATCGCGGACCACGGCGGAATCGGGGTTTATCTCTTTGACGAGATCGATGCTGGAATCGGAGGACAAACCGCCTTCCAAGTCGGCAAAAAGCTTCGCTCGGTCGCGAAGTACAATCAGGTGATCTGCATCACGCACCTTCCACAGGTCGCCTCCTTCGCGGATCACCACCTCAGCGTTCGAAAGACCCAGTCGGGCAAGCGAACCGTGACCGAGGTGGTCGCGCTCGATATCCCCGAAAGAAGAAAAGAGCTCGCCCGAATGCTCGGCGGAGATCAATTGACGAAGAAGAGCCTGGATAACGCGGCGGAGCTGCTCGAACTCGCGGTTCGTTAACGAGTCGGATCGATGAGCTCAACGCTTCCCATGAAGGTCGTGGCGTCCGGATCATCGAGAGAAGAGCTGGCGCGCAGCCTGAAGCGGACTTCGGGGCGCGGCTGGACGACCAAGGTCGCGCCCACGCGACGCTCGGAACCGTCTTGAACTTGCAGCATCTCCTCATTGAGACGCCCTTCGAGATCGACCAGCGCTTGCACGACCGCTGAACCCACACCGACTTCTCCGCGCGCCCGCACGCCAAGCTCGTCGAAAACCACCGTACTGCCGGCAATGAAGTAGAGCGCGCCGGCCGACGTCGAGGCGATCTGCGAAAGAAGATCGGCCCGTACCGCCACATGATGCAGAGCCGGCCCGACCGAGGTCACATCGCGCACGTCCATGAGACCGAGCCCTCCGCGCGCCGTGGCTCGCACAGTGGCGCGGGTCGAGTCTGTATCGTCGCCCAAGCGTAGACGCGCACCGATGTCGAGCGTGAGATCCCCGTCAAATGCAGTTAAAATTTCACCTGTCACCGGCGCCGGATTCACACCGAAAAACCCCATCAGGGTCGAAGAACTCTCCGCCCGCAATCCCGCGTGCTGGCCCAGCCGGAGCTCATTCGAAACCGCGCCCTGCTGAAGCCGAAAATAGGTCAAAAACAATTGTTCATCGGTCGGCGTGTCGTAGACTTCGCCGGGCCGATTCTGAACTGCCACCACCTGAGAAACCGCGCCTGGAAAATTCGTACTCATTCCCCACCTCGTTCCGGCCGAAAGAAATAGATACTGGGCACCGTTCCGATCTTCCCCCCCGCCAGCTCGAATATGAACGGCGCCGTCACCTACCTGGCTATCGGCGGCGGCAAAGGAGGTGCTTCCGGTCTGAGAAAGCGGCTCGATATCCCTCGAAGTCCAACCCGCCGCTTCAGCGAGAAATAATCCCATGGCGCTCGGAACCGTATCGATCGTGCGACCGTCCGCCCGGTTGAGGCGGTACTGAGGCCCTGCGTCCAGTTCTCCGGCAAAGAGCGCCTCAGGCCCTGATGCCGTTCGTACCCTCAGGCTACCATAGTTGAGCAGGTAAACTTTTCGATCATCGGTGGGATCGCGAGCCATCGTAATGGAGTGTATCGTGCCCACCGCCCCAAACGTCACGGCCATCGCATCTCGGAAGCCCAGCGCAGTGGCCATTTTCGCGCCAAACGAGTGGATGTCGCGGCAGATTCCCGCCTGCAGGGTGGCCGCATCGACCGGACTGATCCCGCCCGCCGTCCCGATCTCCGGCATCGCCGGGCCGAGGCCGAAATTATGGTTCATCACCGAGAGAATGTCCGTACCGGTCCGTACTCCACCCGGAAAGCCCGAGGCGCGCGAATCCTCATAATTCGCGTCCCCCTCGCCCAGCACCACCTGCATCAACATCAGGCGCTCGTCGACACTCATTCTCCTCCGATCACGCGCCATGCTGGCCAAAAAACCCTCTTCCGTCCCTGGCATGAGCGCCCGGTTGAGAATCTGCACCAACTCAACCTGTCGCGAGGAAAGTCGCCAAGCGCCATCAGCGAGAAAGGGGTGAGCCGCCCCCAGCACGTCCATCGCCGCAAGAATCTCGTCCGGCGTCTGGCCATTCAAATTTTCACGCGCGTCGCGAGCTATCGCCTGCGATTCAGCGACGCGGCAGGCATCGACCGCCTGGCGAACGGCCGTCCCGCTA